>NZ_AKJY01000063.1 GCF_000282115.1 Chryseobacterium populi | reverse complement strand
TTAACAAACTAAATTTAATAATTTTAATTTGTCTGAAAAACAGGGAAGTCTACCATATGTTCATCCATAAATTTAAAGGAATTTAATTCGTCTGATCTTTTAGAATTTTCTTTGAAGTATTCTTTATACATGTCATTATATTGTTCTTTTGTATTTGCATACACTGTTTTAATCTGATGAACATTTCCCGTAAAGCGAATTTGATAAGTTCCCTTTTCTGAAACCATTATTGCATAAACCTCTCCTAGAGGTGTGCCATTTTCATTCGCATTTCTTACCAACTCATTTAAATAAATAACATCGGCGGGAGAAAATATTTTAAAGCCTATCCTCATATTTCCGTTAGAATCCTCAAAATTATTAGGGTGTGTGTGCATAAAGCCTCTTATATCTTTGTAATAATCAGGATCAGGTAATGATAGGGTGTTCGCATCTTCCGTTGCATTTGCATTTTCTTGATAAGTAAAGCTTCCAGTATTTTTTTCTATGTATCCTGTCTCCTTCTTTAAAGTTAAATTATTTTTTAACTTTTGTATTCCATTTATAAATTCAGCATTTTCGCTTTGGGCTTGTAATGTTATACATGGATCGTTAAGATTAGTTGTTCCCCCATTATTTCCATCACACCCGGGTTTTATTCTGTAAAAAGCTTCTGCCGATACAGTACAAGGGTCTTTTGGAGGTTGAGGTGTAGAAGTCCCACCTCCTCCACCTCCGCCTCCGCCTCCGCCAGATGCACCCGGAAATGGTTCGTCCGGTACCCAAATAACAGTAGTACTACAGGAAGTATTATAACATGCTCCACAATGATCACACTTATCCCAACTTTCATGATTTTTACAGTTCCATGTACTTCCGCAGTTTTCTATGTAAATTAATTTTCCTGCATAGTGACTTGTTATTGTAGGGGAAGTGCTAAAATCCTTTATCTTCATCCTGCCATATTCCTCATCGTATTTCTTTCCCAAAAATAAATCTTTGGGAATATTGGTAAAATATTCATTCCCAAAAGTATGATTATCAACCATCATAAATGTGTAGAACATCTGTTCCCGGAAATCTTTGCTTATTCTATCATTATATACAATCCCTTCAAGTGTGCTGTTATCAAAATCACGAACACCTGTTATTCTATCATGGCTATCTAATGTAGCAAAAAGTACTGAGCTTAAAGTTTCGTTATCATAAGACAAAGGTATCATAAGTCCTGTTGCATCTGGAGCATCAAATACCTGCATTTTATCCCATATAGGCATACCCTTCTGATCAGGCATTTTCGAAAGAAAACCAGTTTCCTGATTATAGACATCAAGTATATTGATGTAATCTACTCCCGATTTTGCAGAAGCCCCGTTTTTCAAAGCATGTTTAAAGAAGTCTGAGTTTTTCCTTTGGGTATTAGTCTCGGTATGGGAGAAATCCTCATTCCGGCAAGAGTATAAGACAATACTCAAGGTTATCAGGAAAGATAACCACAAAATAATTTTGTTTTTCATCAATTGTTTGTTTTTTTAAGTTGCTAAATATATAATTTTTTTCATATCACCTCAAGGTGATTTTTGACAAAACTAAATTAATTTTTCTTTCAACATCATCGATATTTTGTTATTTTTGAACAAAATATCGATATTATGAGTATAGGAACCAGAGTAAAAAGATTCAGAGAAGCTAAAGGTCTTTCCCAAGACGATTTAGCATTACGTATTGATGTAGCACAAAGTACCATTTCAAGTATTGAGTCTGACAAAAATATACCTAACTCATTATTACTAAGCAAAATTGCAAAGGAATTAGAGGTAGATATTAATGAATTATTAAATGAAGGAATTCAAGTAAATATCTCGAATAATCAGTTCAGCGATTTATCTAGTGCAGGAACAATTAATCAATATAATCCAGTATTTAATATGCAATCTCCCGAAATAGCACAAAGTATATTGAAGAATCAGGAACAAATTGCAAAACTGATTGAAATACAAAGTAAACTAATTGAAAGTTTATTAAAGAAATAAACTAAACTAACCCATAACACAAACACGATGGCATTAACAAATTTAAACAACACTCACCTCACCGCTGCTCAACTTACAGCAGCACAGACAGCCATTACCGCACTGGAAACGGCATTAGCACCTATTACGGTAACCCTTACACCGGAAGACCGCCAAAAATATGGTAGCATCAATGAGCAAAATAAGCTTTTTGTAAATAAGGTATCTGATTACAGGAAAGGTCAGGGAACTCTCAGTGCTACAGATGTAGACTGGGCAGAGTTTGACAGAGACCTTACCTCACGGCAGAATTATGAAAGTTTCATTACAAGGCTGGAAAGCCTTATCACAAGACTGAAAAGTGCAAAAACTTTGCATGATTATGATAACTACCAAGCTGCTCTCATCGATTATGCTTTTACAGCTTTTAAAGCAGGGACAGCTGCTCCGGGATATGAAGTAAAGCATAATGAATTGAAACAGTTTTTTGGGAAATCAGCTAAAACAATTGATGATATTCCAAATGAAACTAAATAAAAAATAAAATGCATATACTATAAAGCCCTGAACAAATGTTCTGGGCTTTTTTATTTCTTCCACGGGATTCTGAAATCATCCAACGGGGTTCTGAAATGGTCCGTCGGGGGTTCCATACTGATCTGGAGATGTATTTTACCTATCGGTTGAGGTTATACAACCGCAAATTTGATGTCGGAGACCTGTCGAAAGGTCTTATAGACCTCAAAAGAGTACTTCAAGACCACAAAATATGTATTCAGAACCCCGGTCGACATATTTGAGACCTCAAATTATCATTAAAAAACCTTATTACATATAATGAAACTGCACTTATTTCCTTGAATTCAGCAAAATTATGCAGGTTCTGAGATTGCTTCGTCGCTTCGCTCCTCGCAATGACCTTTCATTCTGCCATTCTTTTATTTCTCAGGCATTACTTTATAGGTAGGATCATTCTGAATATTCACTTCAATAACAGCCTCAACATTTTTCAGCATTGTGCGGCAGTCTTCACTTAAATGTCGCAGATGCAGTGTTTTATTTTGTTGATGATAACGTTTTGATAATTTATCTAAAGCATCAATTGCACTCATATCTACAATCCGGCTTTCTTTAAAATCGACCACTACTTCATCAGGATCATTCATTGGATCAAATTTGTCGGTAAAAGCCATTACAGACCCGAAAAACAAAGGCCCGTATATTTCGTAATGCTTTATTCCGTTTTCATCAACATATTTTCTCGCCCTGATCCTTTTCGCATTATCCCATGCAAAAACCAAAGCAGAAATAATGACTCCAATAAGAACAGCTAAAGCCAGGTTGTGAAGAACAATCGTGATCAGAGCAACAGTAATGCCTACAAATATATCAGACCCCGGCATTTTATTGATGATCCTTATAGAAACCCATTGAAATGTACTTATAGCAACCATCATCATCACGCCTGCCAAAGCAGCCATCGGAATTTTCCCGATAAGAGGAGCCCCGAATAAAATGATGATTAAAATGGTAACAGAAGCAATAATCCCGGAAAGCCTAGCTCTTGAACCTGCATTAAGATTCACCAAAGTCTGCGCAACCATCGCACAGCCGCCCATCCCGCCGAAGAAACCATTGGTCATATTGGCAAGCCCCTGTGCAACAGATTCACGGTTGGCACTTCCTTTTGAATCGGTAATTTCATCCACCATCGATAGGGTAAGAAGAGACTCTATCAATCCCACTCCTGCCATCACGAGTGCATAAGGGAAAATAATCTTTAGTGTTTCCAGTGAAAAAGGAATTTTAGGAATATGAAATTCCGGAAGGCTGCCACTGATGCCGGCAATATCTGCAACAGTTTTAGTATTGATATTAAATCCTGCAACAATTCCAAAGACAACTAAAATGGCAACCAGAGAAGCTGGGATCACTTTGGTGATTTTAGGAAAAAAATACACAATAGCAATCGTTAACGCTGTCAAACCGCCCATAATATATAAAGAAGTTCCGTGCATCCATCCAATTGTACCCTGAATATCTTTCATTTTGAACTGTTCGATCTGTGCCATGAAAATAATGACAGCAAGGCCATTTAAAAAGCCATACATGACAGGTTGTGGAATCAGGCGTACAAATTTCCCGAGTTTAAAAACACCTACCGATATTTGAAAAATTCCGGCCAGAATTACTGTTGCAAAAAGATATTCTATTCCGTGAGACTGTATTAAGGCAATAAGCACGACAATTGTTGCCCCTGCTCCCCCTGAAACCATTCCGGGACGGCCCCCCAGAACAGCCGTTACCAAACCCATCAAAAAAGCGGCATACAGACCGGTTAAAGGAGAAAGACCTGCTAAAATAGCAAATGAAAGAGATTCGGGAATCATAGTCATCGCTACAGTAAGCCCAGCCAGTATTTCATTTTTATAGCTGAGTTTTTTCGAAAAACCGGATAAAGTGATGGAATTTTTCATTGAGCCACAAAGGTATGTACTTGAAAAATTGTATACAATCCTTCGTTCTGCATTATTTAAATTAATAAATTTCCGAACCTGATCTATCAAAAAAAGACAAATACAATTAACATATTTTACTACATATTATATTATTTTTTATTAAAATCAGCCATAAACTAATATTAATTAATTTATCCTTTGGTTTACTTTGTATTTTTTCTATATTTGAAAACAAAGAAACTGATTATTAATGCGATTTAAAATTAGTTTCCAACTATATAATAACAGCTAAATTATATAAAGAAAATTGCATGAAAGAGCTTAAGACGTAATAATAATTGAAGTTTGAATTTCAGCAGGCAAATGAGACAGGAAACACATGATCGTCAAAAGCATTGAAGAAGGTAATATATAAAAAAAAAATAATGTATTTATTACTTAACTGTATAATGTATGTAGATCATTATTTATTAAACATTGCATGATCTATATCCTATTTTGGCAATACGCTACCTTTCTGATCTATTAATTCAAAAATCAACCTGCGAGACATTTATTACTCGTTTTAGCACATGAAATTGTTTAACAAAAGGTTTATACAAGATGCTATACAAGGAAATTCATATAGGAAAATTTATAAAGGAAAGAGTTGAAGATAAAGAAATTACAATAGAAAGAATTTGTAATTTTTTAAACACAGATGAAGAAGTTGTAAAAAGAATGTACAACAGCAAATCAATGGATACGGAACTTCTACTAAGATGGTCAAAGCTATTGGAATATGACTTTTTCAGACTTTACAGCTCCCATCTTATTTTATATGCCCCCCCTTCCGGCGCTAATAAAAATCCGGAGAAATCTGAAAAGATTCCTTATTTCAGGAAGAATATTTATACCCAGGAAATTAAAGAATTTATCATCAAAAGAATTCAATCTGGTGAAATGACGCATGCTGAGGTAATAAAAGAATATTCTATTCCCAAAAGCACACTCCACCGTTGGTTTCAAAAAATAAATAGCACCAAGTAATACACAAAATAATAATGAGGCCTAATTACAGAAAAATATTTCAGGATATGCTTCAGCTTGAGCATCCTGATAAATTAGAGGACCCAAAGATCAGGGAACTGCTGAAAAAGCTGAATACTACTGAAGAAGTATTAAATTTTAATGATAAGCTTTTCAAGCAGTCAAAAGAAAGCTTAAAAAATAATCAGAAATTAAAGACCTACGATAAAAAAACAATGCTTAAGCTTTTGCAATACCAAAAAAAACATGGTTTTTCTACAAGCTATATGTCTAAAAAATATAAAATAAGCAGAACCACTATTTCTAATTGGAAAAAAACATTTGAGGAAGAAATTGGTTAGTTTAGCATCTCAAAGCCGGTAAACGCAATTTGTTTACCGGCTTTTAATTATATATACTGACCTATTGAAATTTTAATCTATAATGATTATCTTTAAAAATGGTTAAAGTATTCAATTCTGTAAAAAACAGCTTTTTATTTTTCATTTTGCTACTATTGTCAAACCTTTCTGTTTGTCGGGCACAGAATAATGAAATTAAAAAGATTGATGAGCTATTGCAGAAGTCTGAGAATAGTTTCAGGAATCTTAATGACCTGGATCAATTAAGATATGCCAAACAGGCTAACGTACTGGCAAGAAAAATTAATAATTCACAAAGAATAACCGAAAGTTATTTTTCTATGGCCCGTTCCCTGTCTTTTCTTGAGATGCAAAAAGAAAGTTTTATTTACATCAGTAAAGCATCCGAACAACCCTATTCTAAAAAAAGCACTCTTATTCAAGCTCAGTTGAAAGATATAAAAGTCTACAATTACTATCATTTAGGATTACATACTCAGGCTAAAAAAGAATTAACAGATATCGTTAATCTCCTCAAAGATGACAAAAGTAAAAAAGCCATCCTTCTTTTACAAAAAACATACCTGGTTATAGGCCTTTACAAAACAGATTCTGCACGGTATTATGCCCAATTATGTTTTAACAAACTGAAGCAATTACCTGAAAAAGAGGTATATCTGGAATTATCTGATTTATATAGAGGTTTAGGAACACAGTTTCTGAAGAACAATAAAGATTCTTCTTTTTATTACTTTAACAAAAGCCTGGAAGTTAATAAGAAATATCATCATCCTGTCCTTTTATTGGATTATATTGCTTTTGGAGACTATTATTCTGAGCAAAAAGAATATAAGGAAGCAATCAGTTATTATCAAAAGGCAATTCAAAATATTAAAGAACAATCTGCAACCCCTGAGCTTTCAGCTAATAATGATCTTTATAAAAAAATATCAGACCTGTACGGAAAAACAGGAGAAAAACAAAAGCAGGCCGAATATGAACAAATCTATTTCGGACTCCAGAAAAAATTGATTTCGGAAAGAACTAAAAATATAAATTATGCTCTTCATATCATCCTGAATGACAAACAAGATCAATATAAAGACTCTGAAAGAAGAGACAATATGTATATTTTGATAGGAACCGGCATATTACTTATTATGGCTTTTTTAGGATATAAGTTGCTGAGAAAAAATTCAGAAAAGAAAATTCCTGACACTGAAACAGCCGACGTTTCCCAAGAAAACAATCCTATTCTATATAACAAAACTCCTGAAATTGATGAGCTTCAAATTACAGCTAATCCTGCCTATCATGAAGTAATGGAACTTGCTAAAAATAATGATGCTTCATTTTATTTCCGGTTTCAGGAAGCTTACCCTGAATTTCAGAAAAAGCTTCTTGAATACAATCCTGGTTTAAGAGTTTCTGAACTTACTTTTTGTGCTTACCTTTTTCTGGGTTTCAACACCAAAGATATTGCAAAATATACCTTCAAATCCGTTCATACTATCCGGAACAGAAAGCAAAATATTCGTAAAAAGTTCAATATTCAGTCTGATCAAGATGCAGAATTTTGGTTAATAAATTTAATTAAAACCAAAAAAAACAGCTAAAATAAATCTTATAAATCAACAAGTTACATATAGGTAGTATACAAATGGTATGTTAGCTTTTTGTATTTCTTGTTAATTTTCTGTCAATTTACACTATAGAAATTCATAGAACACAAATGACGAAATCAGTTAAATATTTACATTTCCTGATTTATTTCTAAAAACACACAATGATGAAAATTAGTAGAAGATAGGGTAATATATTCATCCTGTATTGCCCTACTACTATTAATTTCCATTCTTCATCTTTCCAGGTTTTATTAAAAAAATATTGATTTTTATCTTTTTATGATAAAAACGTCATAAATAAACAAATAATTTCTTAAATTTATTACTATTCATTTATTTTAGAATTAACTTTTTATTTTTGTGATCGTTAAAGAAAAATGATCTCAGTTAATTAAGGAATAAGGTTAGTATGACTAAAACAAGATTCATTAAGAATAGTTTATTGCTGTTCACTATTTTGGCCTCAGGTTTTCTGGCCTGCCAGGATTATGAATTCAGGAAAATCGACAGTTTATTAACTCAATCCTTTAACAGCCGTAAAAAATACAATGATTTTGAAGGTTTAAAATATGCTAAAACAGCAAGTTCATTAGCCGAGAAAGCAGGTAACTCAGAAAGAATTGCAAGAAGTTACTATAGCATGGCCATTTCTTTATCCCATCTTCGACTGCAGAAACAAAGCCTTTTCTATATTGAAAAAGCCTATAATCAAGCCTATACTAAAAATAATATTGTCTTTGCGTCTAAACTGAAAGAAGTAAAATCATACAATTACATGACTTTGGGCCTTACATCACAGAGTCAGAAAGAACTCTTTGGCATTGTCAATCTGTTACAAAAAAAAGAGGATACCGCTTCAACAAAAATTTTGATCCGGGTTTATGGCCATATTGGGAAGAATTATCAAAATAAAAGCAAAATGGACTCTGCTTTTATATACTACAATTTAAAGGACAAACTTTTAAAAAAATTCCCGGAGCCATACACGAATATCTACAGAAACTTATCTGATCATTATATTGAATTAGGAAATGCTTTTTTAAAGAAACAGCGTACAGATTCCGCTTTTTATTATTATCAGAAAAGTTATCAGCTGAAACAGAAGTATAATAATCCGGTCCTTTTCATGGAATACATCCAGTTTGGAAATTATTACCGTAAACTTCAGGAATATCAAAAGGCGCTGGATTTCTACCAAAAGGCAGTCCGGAATATGGAAAATTATTCTGTAAACCAGGCATCGTTTACTTATGTTTATTCTGACATATCAAAAATATATGGAATTTTAGGGGATAAAGAAAAGCAGAATCAATATGAGGGCATTTATCTTAAAATGGAAAATCAGGCCATGATAGAAAAACATGAAAATATAGATTACGCTCTTAATGTTATCATAAAAGACTATGAAAAAGGATATAAAACATCACAAAAGAAAAAGAATGTATGGTTTTATGGGGGTATCATTGTATTATTGGCTTTAGCATTATTCATTTTTAAAGCTGTACGAAAAAAAACGGCCCACAATGAAATGCGTGCTGACACCGTCATCAATACGCCAACACCTGAAAATAAAATGACTCCTCAAAAAAATACCGATGAAGCGTTGCAACTAAAAAATAATGATGCTTACAATGAATTAATAAAATTTTCCAAGAATAATGATTCTTCATTTTATTTCCGGTTCCAACAGGTTTATCCCCAATTTGAAAAAAAAATATTAGAAGCATGTCCAGGTTTAAGAACATCAGAACTTATTCTTTGCGCCTACATATTTCTGGGATTTACCATTAAAGATATCGCGGAATATACTTTCAAATCTGTTCACACGATCCGGAACAGGAAACAAAATCTACGCAAAAAATTTAACATTCCAACTGAACGGGATATGGGCATCTGGCTCAGGGATTTAATGGAAAACTAACGGTTTGTTACCCAACAAAATATATTTTTTTACAAAATAGTATCAAAATGGTATGCCGATTTTTTGGGTTTATACTTAATTTTTATTCTATTTGCATCAGAAAATAATTTATCCTCATTGAGTGAATATTTCTAAGAACAAATGATGAAAAAGAAATATTCAAGTAATCATTTTTTGCAAAATACAATGATGAAATGAATAGCAGTGAAGGGCAATGATTCAAAAAATTGCCCTCCTTCTATTCAAATTAAAGTAAAAAATCAATATTATCAAATATCTTACTTTTTCAAAAAAATAGCCTGATGAAATAATCATCAGGCTATTTTATAAAGGAAATAATCAGAGAAAAGAATGGGGCATCTCGTTGGCCGGAATCGAACCGGATAACCTTGCCGGAATTACCGGCTTCGCTACTCCTCCCCTATCGGCGATGAACTTTTCTCTACGACACTTTATATTTTAAACAAGGCAACAATCAAGAAGTGTATGTCGTGCTCTAACCAGCTGAGCTACTCTTCCTATTGATATTGTTTTTGTGGAAGAGACGAGACTCGAACCCGTGACCCCGTCGTAATGAGCGAAGTAACACTATTTTACGGCACCTGTTTATTTTTAATGCAGATAAGGGACCAAGCGGAAAGGGTTTGCTCATTTTCAAGAGCGTCGTCCTTACCCAATCCGGGAAGTGAACCGGCAATTCAGCATTTCCGAGAGACTTTCATTTTCTGATAAAAATTTTTGCTAGTTGGATTTCACCTCACCAGTCCGGTCACCCGAATTACGCTACCTCAGAACCGTTAATACAAAGGAACGCTTCTCTACCTACGACACTTATTTGCTTTATTATGTATGAAAAGAGGCTAGATCAAGACCCGACTTATAAGATTTATTCTGGAATCAAACCCATATTAACCGAAGTAGGCCTTTTCTACGGCATTCTTTTATTTTTAATCAAGGTAAAATTCTCAGAATCTTCCGTGCATTTGCTCTACCTGCTGAGCTACTTCTCCTTTTCGAGGGAAAAGGCAGGAATCGAACCTGCGACCCAATGATACTAAATCTCGAAGTATGATTCTAAAACGACACTTGATTTTATTCTTCCGTAAGCATTGAGTATTATACCCAATACACTGCTTATTTAAGACATGGTTTATAATTATTCATGGTTATTTGTTTTTAGTGTTGCAAAGTTATCTCCATAGTACGCATTCTTTTTACGCAGTTAAAAATTATTAAAAAACCAAGTAACAATTCATAAGAGTTTTTTGAATGTTGTTCAAATTGGAAGTTTAACGATGAAACTCCTATTGTACGACATTGGTTATTTAAAACCGAGCAATATTGTGAAAAGACTCATTTTCAATTCGAAGCCGAAGGATTTCTTTTCTTACGGCACCGGCTTATTTTTTATCGTCATTGCGAGGAACGGAGTGACGAAACAATCTCAAAACTATTTATTCTTTTATTCGTTTTGCCTTAAGGTAAAATCATTTTTATTTTAAAAGCAGTGCCTTTTACAGCACTACTTTTTTTATCATTGCTACTGCTGATTTCCGGTCTTCCAAAGCGTTCAATACATCGAAAACTTTGTCTGACCAGCCTGCAATAAGATATACATCATTTTTTCTGACATCCAGCGGTTGCCTTCCGTAACCCGCCAAATCAAAAATATACAATTTTGCTTTGGGATAGAGACTTTTGTACTGATTCCATGAATCTTCAAAAGAATTCCGGGTTCCTTTACTGTTCCACAGCTGAGTATCGGTGAAGATCATTACTTTATCCACTTTTTCACGCTTGTTCAGTAAATCATCAATCACCAGATAACCGTTTGTGGAATACCCTACCTCACCTTCTCTTTTATAGAATGCATCCACGTTTCTCAGGATACCGTTTTTAGGCATAGGAACTCTTTTCCATGTATCACCAAACATACCCGAGATCACATTTTTGCACTGTGAATGTAAAATCATTGATATCAGCAAACCGATATCGTAAAGCAAAACCTTAGATTTCGGGGAAACAGGCTGCTGCATCGATCCGGATACGTCTGCCGCAATAACTACTGAAGTATCAAAGCCAAAACCTTTGATATTTTTTGCACTCACCATTACTGCATCTTCCAATGCTTCTAAAACTGATGACAGGTATTTTGAATCAATATTTTTCAATTCTCTGTACGCAGCCAAAAATCTGAATGGCAATTGTTTTGAATTTCTTACAGCTTTTTCATCCGATAAATACTGACACACTTTATACATTGCATCCGAAGAAACATTGCCTTCCAGAATATTTCTCAGGTTTCGTAAAGTTGCCATATAACCAAGCTTGTTACTGAAAATCAGTTCTTCCCATTTGCTTTTGAAGGCTGATTTTCTTTCTGTTTCATCCTCAAATTTTGTCTGACCTAAGATTGAAAGCTCAACTTCCCATGTATAAGGAGTCTCCAACGAGTCATTGACGATTTTGTTGAAAATTGCCTGTTGATTTTCATCTTTTGCTTTTGGGTGAACCAGGAACAATGCATCTTTTAAAGTTACCTCAGCTTTCCTATTATATTTTGCAAACTGGTATTCATCAAATTTGTTGAATGATTTCACCAGGCCTTTTTGAATCTGTTTTGACAGCTTATTCAGCTTCTTAACATCCGTTCTTTCATTTGCCAATTGGTAATAAGCCAATAGTTCTGTAATTTCGTCTGCTCTCTGAACAACTCCATCAACAGTTCGGCTCACCAGGTCAGTTCCTGAAGTTTGTCGCGCTAATTCTGTTGTTAAAACCAAAGGAATTGAACGCAGATACATATTTTTTCTTGCATAAACTGCGAGTTTTGCAACGAATTCCGGATCATTTTTCTTAATCAGGGCCTGGATTCTCGACAATCTGTCATTTCCATTTTCATAAGATGTGTTGGATAATCCTGTTGTAACAACAGCACTATATAATTCTTCTGCAGGTGTCATCTCATAAGCTTTTGCACCTTCGTAGTTTACGACCTCCCTATTCTCTTTTTTTAAAAAATTAAATTTCATGAGTTACTGTTTTTTAGTTAAACATTTAGAGGATTATCCCTTCTCTCTGATTTCTGATGCAAAGTAAAAACAGAATTACGCAACCTTTTTGCGTATTTAAAATTTTCGAAAAAAAAATTGTTTTTTTATTGGAGAATCATGAAGATATTAAATTTCAAACAAGAGTTTAGAAATGCCAAAATTTACTTTTGCATTCATATAATAAATTCTTCACTACATTTTATTTCATTCAGAATAACGAACATGCTGTTTTCGTTTTCTCTGGTAAAATGACTTTACTAACTTAGAGAATAGACATTTGGGAAAATTTTGCTTTTTGGTGTTTAAACCAACTATCAACAAGCAAGCAATACATAAAATCTATCTATTATTCATTTTAAATAAAGAAATCAGCTGTTTGACATTTTTAGACATTCATTTTTTAGTTTTGTTTATCTTAAAATTAAAACAATGATTAAAGGATTATATGAAACCCATGTTCAGGTAAGCAATTTAGAAAACTCTATACAGTTTTATACGGAAGTTTTAGGTCTGAAACTGGCCCATCGTGATGAAAACCGCCCGATTGTATTTTTATGGATCGGAAATAATAAAGAATTTATGCTTGGCTTATGGGAACAAAAGGAAAATTTACAGCCAAGACATTTTGCATTTTCTGCTGATAAGGAAGATATATTGAATTATTCTGTTGAGTTTTTGAAAAGCCGGCATTTAAAACCTTATAATTTTCTGAAAGACGGGATTGACAAACCCATGGTTTTTTCCTGGATGCCTGCCTTAGCAATTTACTTTAATGATCCGGATGGAAATCAACTGGAATTTATTTCAATTTTGGAAGGTGATGGAAAACCTGAACTGGGAGTACTTTCTTATGAAGAATGGCTGAAACATTAAATAATTATTTAATAAGTATTTTTGGTTACAAATCCATTAAAAAAGAAATCCCGGTAAATATTTCTTGTAGGAATTTCACTTTTCCCGATAGATAGAATATGATCAAAATATACTTTAAACATTTCACGATCAGCTTTTACAAAAAAATCATCAGCGACACTTTCAATATTATTATCCTGAAAAGTTTCTGGCTTTCTTTTTTTGTATTGCTAAAAAAGACTGCCTCACTTTTGAGACAGCCTGAATTTTTTCTTTAGTTTCTATCAACCACGCTGATCGAATAATATGATACAAAACAAGAAGTTATATCATTATAGGCCATCCGAGTAAATTATTTTAACTTCTTTAGTAATAAGTCTCTAAATTTCTTTTCTTCATCAAACGATCCGGTTTGCGAAAATATAATATTCTGTGACTTATCTAAAACAAATGTTGTAGGTAAAGCTCCAACTTTTGATAATAATTTTTCATCAGTCTTAACAAAGATAAAATCATAACCTTTTTTGTTCTTAAATTTCTCTATTGTTTGAAGGTCATGATCAGCTACCATTATAAAAACATATCTGTCTTTTACACTCTTATAAACATTCTGAAACATTGGCATTTCCTCCATACAGGGCTTACACCAGGTTGCCCAAAAATTCATTAGTATGTATTTATTTGAATATTTTGTAAAATCAACAGGGGTACCATCCAGATTTGTTAATTGTAAATTTAAATCTTTAATATTTTTATTTTTAGCAAATTCGGCATTAGTTGCTAAATTCGTTTTGGATATATAATAAATATAACCAAGAAATGAAAATGCAATAATACCTCCAAAAATTATTCCTGTGATAAACCCTTTTTTTAAATAATTTCTTACCATTTTTTAAACATGTTTTATTTTATAGTTAAAAAACCAACGAGATAGGCAATCATCAAAATGATCACCGCACTAAAAATAAGTCCAATGATAAATCCCGAAACAGATAAAATTATATTTTTAGCATTCATAAAAAATATTTTAAATTCTAAAACAAATATACATTATTATAACAATAAATTAATATTTAAGTAAAATTTTAAAATAATTCATTATAAAATTATATTTTATTTACAAAATATTTAATTTCTATGCAATAATAAAAATACATTCTGTTTTTTGCTTAAATTTTTACTATTCAATATTTATCTGTAAACCAAATTATGTGTAATATCTTTTATTTTTTTCAAGATTAAACCATCATATCGGCACAATTGGAGCTTGCGAATGCAAAAGGTTTTGCTTTGAACACATATCCCATTCCCAGAATGTAGCCCATTGCATCTTTCAATGCGACATTGGATTTAAAATCCGGATCGGTATTAATGTCAGCATGTACCTCCATTTCCACACCATAAGCATCCAAAACAGAACAGATAGCATATGCAATTTCTACGGATTTGTTCACCTCATTAAGCATTCGCTCTTTAATACTGATATCCTGTATTTCTCTTTCTTTTCTGATAAAGGTAAACGCTCCTTTTCCCTCACGAATAAATACTACTGCCGTAGCATAATTAATAGCGTCACCATATACGTGGGAATCTGAGCCCACACAAACTTTCAGTCGGTGGCCATTAGCCTGTTCGCGAATGATGGCCTCTTCTACCAGCTTTGTGATAGAGTTCCGGAAAATTTTTCCATTCATGTTCTGCCATGTTTGTTGTTGCGTTTCCATTTTTTCTACATATTTTATTTATAATTCATAAATGATAATTGATTTTACCAGTGATACTTGTCTTTCTGCTTCCAATCTTTTAACCTCTAGTTTATAGTCTCAGATTTCTATTTTTCGTTGACTACACACCACTCTTCCAGATTTATCAATAATGCGTAACAGATAATAAAAACTGCACTTAAAATTCACTATTAATCCATTCATTCTTTATACTCTATAAAGGGATCAAATTCTTATTTTCTGCCCGAAAGGCAGGTGCCCTGACCGTTAAACGAATAGAGCAATTAAAAACCGCAACCAGGAATCGAACCTGAACAACAAGAGTATATTTCCTGCATGCTGCCATTACATTATCAGCAGTTTTGTGGAAATAGCAGGATTCGAACCTACCCAGCAATGAAGCAACAGATTTACAGTCTGCCCCGACCCACCAACTTCGACGTACTTCCTTTTTAAGATTGATAAGCAATGAGTAATTTCTAATTCCCATTTCTTTTGAAGAAAAACAAAGCCTGTCTTTATTTTTTTGTTTAATATAAGAACTTCTACGCTCGACAAGCTCTATTTTTTCTCCGGAACTAATCTCATTTTAGTTATTTGAGATGGTTATGGGATTTAAACCCACTCAGCTTACGCAACGGTTTTGCAGACCGCCCCGACTCTTCCACTTCGGCGAACCATCAAATTTAAATGATAATTGATTGATCATTTTTGAGTCAAGAAAAAGCTTGTCTATATTTCCGTGTTTTTGGCGTAAAGATCTTCTGCTCTGACAAACCTTTTCTTTTTCTCTTTGAAACAATTAACTTTATGTGAATGGGCAATTCGCTTTGCTGTCAATTTTAAAATTCACTATTGACCATTCGCCTATTCATTTTTCTGTCTGGAAAATAGGATTCGAACCTATGACCTCCCGCGTCCAAGGCGGGTAAACAACCACCGTTATCTTTCCAGTTTTAAAGATTTATTTCTAAATTTCTTTTCCGAGAGACAGTCGGAGCCGAATTTTCCATAAATCTTTGCGGTCTATGCGAGAATCGAACTCGCAGTGCCCAAGAGACAGTCGGGCAGGTTAGCCATTACCTCAATAGACCATTTTTGCGGAGAGCAAAGGAATCGAACCTTCACTACTGTCGTAGAACTCAATAACAATAAGCCGCAACGAACCAATATTTGTATGCTCTCCTTTGTGATCCCGACAGGATTCGAACCTGTAACCTTCGGTTTAGAAAACCGATGCTCTATCCGGTTGAGCCACAGAACCATTGTAATCCCAGAAAGATTTGAACTTTCAACCCCCGGTTTAAAAGACCGGTGCTCTGACCTATTGAGCTATGAGATTATATTGGGGTATCTTCGGGGATCGAACCCTGTTCTCCGGTTCCACAGACCGGCGCTTTACCAAATAAGCTAAAGAAACCATGAAAAAAGCGCCTCTTTTCGGGAGGCGCTGCATATATTCTAACGTAAGATCATTAGCTGACCCACATATATAAGCACCTTTCATCCATAAATTCACAATCAAGAATACAAGCCTGTTTTCTCGGCCCCTGTCCTTGTAATCCTGAATACTGATTAGATATGTGATGTAATTGTTTCATTATATTTTTTGTTTTAAACATTTTTGAATCCTGAAAACATGTTGCATTCAATTTTCGGTTGCAAAGTAAATATGATTTTTTTTAACTCACAAATAATTTAAAAACACAACTAACTGAAAATCAAATAATTAATTTTTAAATTTGGAAATGAAAATTCCTGTCCGTAATATTTTACAGATACCTTAATTACCTAAATGACTGTCTCTCACCGGGTTAATAATCACTCTTATTTATCTTATTTGTTGTTCATTGCTAATTAAAAAATTTTCACTTTAATAGTTATTTTTTTTCATTCTAAATAATTTCCCTTCTAAAAACACAAAAAACGCCCCGTTAACCGAGGCGTTTCTGCAGTATTTTGATTAATTTTTTACGGGTTTACAGTAAATAATTTCCAAAGTCAGCACATTTCGCCTCATCCCATATCATCTCATCATATCCGAATAATCCTTTTATTGCAGGACTTTCGCATAGGTTTACATTGATATGTGCTCTTTGTTTTGTCATAATATTATTGGCGCAAAGATAAATCTTTTTCTTAATTAGTTGATCATTTTACTGTTACAGTAATGGCTATAATCTCTTTTGCTTCCATCAGGGAAAGAAACTAAAGTATCCATTTTATTTTTTTCACTGTGTATAAGGTAAATTTCCGGTTGATGTAATTTATTTACAATTTCGCAGGTATTTTTACCTTTATGCTTCAGGTACAATTACTTCACGTTATCCATTGCCTGTTTTTAATGGATTAATTCCTAAACATCTTATTCCTTCCTGTTTTATATCTTGAAATATCTTTTAAAATTACCTCATCATCGGGATTGAAATATTTTAATTCATTTACAATTTCAGACCGGGTATTTATTTTTTCCGCAATAATTTCATAAGCGATATTCCTTGCTACCGGCTGCAGCTCCGGATCTTTTTTAAATTCATATTTCATGGCTTCCAGATAAATGATTTTTTGATCTGGTGTGGTTTCTTCATACAGGTTTTTTATTTCTTTTTCCAGTGTTTTCATTTCAAAAATATTGGCGAAATAATTGTTGAGGCAATTGAATGCATCTTTGTTTTCATCCCACCCTTTTTTCAAAATTTTCTGGGCTTCACCGGGCATTTCCATTTTTTTACGGTAAACCAAAGAAGCTTTCACCATCTGGTCATTGCCTGTATAATCATCTGCAACCATTTGGTAATAAACATTAGCATTTTTGATGTCGTTAATCTCCTTATACAGATCACCTACTTTCTCTTTTTGCTCCAGTTCTTTATAAAGGTCAATTGCTTTCTTATATTGTTTTGCCTTTTCATAGCAGGCTGCAGCTTCCGGTTTGTTTTTTAATTTTTTCAGATAAATCACGGCTGCTTCATTATAAAAACCTCCGTCTTCCAATGTTATTGCGCCACGGTAATGATCCTGAAGCAAATTGATATAAACTTTTGCCGCTTTTTTATAATCTTGCTCTTCAATATATTTTTGGGCCAGCTCTTCATATTTATTCCGGATCTTATCAAATAATGAAGTTTCCAGATAAAAATTCCCTCCGCCTCTTGCATTAGACCTGCCTGAATTTTTCTCATTTCTCTCTTTATCTTTCAAAACTGTAATCACCAGAAAAACGATGGCTGCAATAACGATAAAAATAATAAGGGTCCCTATTACACTCCAAAAGCTTTCATGGAACAGCTGTGCCAGTATCCCGATGATTTTAAGGATCACCAAAATGAAAAAAGCCGCCATAAATTTGTCTATAAATTTCTGCTTATTCATTTTCGCCTGATTTTAAAATGGTTTTATCTTCACTGAAAAGACGGTACAAAAGGAGAACAACACAGATAATGAGAACCCAGACAAACCAGTTGTAGCCGAACATTTCGATGAGCGGATAGAAAAGATAGATGAGCATAGCCAGCAATACAACCGCCAAGAATATCTTAATTCCGCTCGGAACATTATCGCCTCCGATGTTTAAAGATTTTTTCCGGAAGAAATAGGTATAAATACCAATGCTCCCCATAATGAAAGCAATCAGCCAGATAATTTCGGAAAAAGAAACTTCTTTTTTGGAAGAGGCATCTCCGGAATTGCCTGTCGTAGCGTCATTCGATTTTTTATCAAAAGACAGCTGCGGATTTTCAAGGGTCCCGTAAAGACGACCTAAAGAATCTTCTATCAGAACCTGTTTTTTCTTCCATATACTCTTCACCATTCCTTTATTAACAGGTTTCCACAGATTAGCTTTTTGTAAGGAATCTGAAATCTTACGCTGATAGCTTTCCGATTTTTTCTCAATGTGTTTTTTTATTTTCTGATTATAAATCTTTTTGAGGAAATCTCTGGTTTTATTTTCTTTATTTTTAAATTTTTCAATCTCCTTTCCTACTTCAGATACTGTTTTCCCACCCTGCTTTTTATAATCATCTACCAGCTTTTTATCTTTCGATTCGATAGAAGCTGCAGTAGAATATTCGTTGATCAGCCGGGTACGCTCTTTTCTGTACAAAGAATCAATTTTCATATCAATCTCTGTAAGCCCCGATTCAAAAGCGAGGACATCCGAAGGCTGATTTTTAAGGGCATCACCGGAAAGTACAGTCCCCGAAGACTGTTGTATAACCTCAGCTTCCTTTTTATCCGAACTGAAGCTTAATCTTGCAACAATAAAAATAATCCAGAAGGCAAGCAACAGCCACCGGTAATCTCTTGAACCGGAGTTATTCTGACCAAAAAATTTCCCCAGCCAGCCATTCCCAAACTTAAATTTTCCAAAGCCATCACCACGGGAAGTTCCCATAATGTCGAGCGGAACGCCAAGATCTATGGCCCTGTCAGGGTACTGCTCTATATATTTTAAGTACTTTTCAATTTCTTTTTTATTTCCGGCCATCACTTTCTTCAGGTCGAAAGGGAGGTTTTTCATCCATTCTTCTTCCGTCTGAGGTGTTTGAAGGGCTTCCATCACTTTTTCATCATCCATTTCCACAGTATACCGCTCTATTCTCTGAGGGATTTTCACACCCTTCGAAGGTTTTTTAATGGAGATATCCATTTTTTCAGATTCCTGAAGCAATGAAATCCAATTGATCTGTTCTGATAATTTCACCAGTCCAAATTCAGGATGCATGATGAGAAATTCAGCATCTGTATTCTGCCAGTCTTCAGGGTTTATTTTAGGGTAAAAAACAGTATTCTCAGGGATGAACAATTGATCGTCTATACATTGAAAGTAAGAATTCCTGCCAATATCCTTTGGCGCCAGATGATCGAAAATCAAAAAGCAGCCATATAAAATATTAGGTTCGTTGGAAGGAACCGGGAAAGAGCGGACCTTGTGTAAATCAATTCCTGAAATTTCCATTTCATGTAACCAAACCAAAGGTGAAGAGCCTTTTATTAAAAGTCCTCTTTTAGGGTAATTATTTTTCGGAAAAGGTTTTATTCTAAGCTCCATATTCCAAAATTTGATTGATAAAGGCCTCAAGATATCCGGAATACATATCTTCCATTTTTTTTACTTTCAACAGGGTATTTTCGGGCAGATAATATTCTGAACCTCCAAAATCCGTATGGGTAGCCAGCGACAGAAAGCCATGTTCTGTGGAAGGAATATAAAATTCGTGTATACTTTTATTACTGCTTCTGAAGGTAAGCATTCCACGGGAATCTGTTATGATTTCGCTGCCATCCGGGAAAGTGAATTTATTTTTACTCTGCTCAGCAAAAATATTGATCTCATGCCTGTTTTTAAAGAAATTCAATGAGTTTTCATAATGCATAATCAATTCACTTCCGGATACAACCAGCCTGTCTTTGGTATTGATCCCTATTTTATTAAAATTACTCAGAATTTTAATCCCGCCCTGATTTAATTTAGCAATTTCTGTTGATACTTTCTGGTAACTCTTTTCTATTTCAGTATCATTTTTTACGGATTCAACAGAGATATTTCCTTCTATATTTATTTTAAAAATATTGAGAAGCCCCTGTTGATACAGATAGAAATTCTTATTAAAGTAAATCAGCTTTGAACTCGGAGGAATATTCTGGCCGGTCACATTAAGCTCTGAATATTCTTTGGTCGCCAGGTTTAATTTGGAAATAAGCTTTTTATCATACTGGTACTGACAGATCATAAACTGTTGCTGCTTATTTTTCGCTAAAGCAAACTGCCCTCTCGGTTTTATGGAAATATTTTCTATTAAAACTTCACAGCCGTGATACGTCTTGTAATAGTTATAAGAATCTTTATTGTAATAATTATCGGATAAATAGGTCCGTAATAGTTGTTTTTTTGAACTTAAAATAAAGAATTCACCTTCGTATAAAAACCGGGCAATCTTATTGGAAGGGGTAGGAAATAATATCGGATAATTTTGGGGTAAATCCGTTTGTTTTCCATTACCTGAAACCTGTCCTGTTTTCTGTTTTTGCTTTGGCGGATTGGCCCACAGCTCTTTCAAAGGCAATACAATTTTCTGAATATGCTTCCTTGTCCCCTGATGATGTTTGTAGAAATTCAGTTCGCCATCTGCTGAAGTTGTTATTAAAAATTTAAGCCGATCCCTGTTTTGGTGAATTACCCGTTGCAGGTTTTCATTTTGTAAATTTTCATGATGGGTGATAAAAAAAACTTCAAGATCTTTTTCCTGATGCTTTTCTCCAAGAAATTTTTCGAGTGAAGCTGAAACTTCTAAAGCAGAACTTACCTGATTCTGATTATCAATAATCTCTTCTATTCTGTTCAATGAAATCAAAATATTCGTTTGCCCCAAAGCAAAAACTTTACATTCTGAATTGGCTTTCGGATGCTTAATCACTGCAATAGCTGATGCAAAAGCCAAAACTTTAGGAGTCCCCCAATTTTTAAGCGAGGTATCGATTAATATGATTCTTTCGAAAATATTTTCTTCAGGCGGTATTTCACGTTGAATGTAAAGCGCTTCGTTATTGGCAATGCGACTCATAAAAACCTCATCTTCATTGGCAAATTCAGACAGGAGCATTCTGTGAAGCTCTCCTTTGTTGGCCATATCCGAAATTCCGCCAATCGGCTGCTCACCCGGGGAAAGATGCCGCATCGGAATTTTCAAACCGCTCCAGATTCTTTTAATCAGGCTTCCGACCTGGAAAGTTTTGGGTTCTTCTATTAATTCCTGAATGAAATCTTTATCAGTATCTACCGTTGTTTCCTCTTCTATTACTTCGTCGTCGAGATCTGAGAGATCGACGATGTTTTTCATTGCATCAATAATAGACTGTGTCGTAGGGAAACTCTTATTAATAAAAGCCAGAGTCCTGATATCTCTGCTAAAATAATTATGGGAAAGATCCAGTTTTTGTGCACTGACAGCAATTTTATGAGGCCTTTTATAATAGCTTTTAAGGAGCTGCTCGGCATTGGCTGAAGAAACACCATTATGAATGCTTTTGAATATAGTCTGGAAAAGAATGATTCTGTTCTGCCCTTTTTTATAAACTCTGTCCAGTGCTTTCAGCTTTTCCAGAAAACTTATGGCATCAGCTATAAAATCGCCTATCTGTTTGCGATCAGTGTAAGGATGATTTTCAATTTGTGAAAAAAGATATTCAGTATCTAAATAACCATCCTGAGTAACATATAAAGCTAAAAGTAATGATCCGAAAGGCGGAAACCCTTGTGGCTGCAGCTCTTTTAGCATTTCAATAATATAAGGTCTGTAGGCTACTGCCCCAATACCCGGAAAAGATATAAGGTTATTTTCATGGTATCCTGAATCATCACGAATGTCTTCATCCGTCATCCATTCCCAGAAATAATCTTTATAGGATTGAAAATATTCATTTAATTCCATTCCTGCGCTTTTTCAGTGAGACGGAATGAGCTTACGGACAACTCCCGGAAATCATTTTTATCTATTGGAACATAGCTTCCATTTTCATTCCATAAAAGCCATTGATCATGCTCTTCATTATATTTTCTCTGAAGCAATGAACTTAAATTTTTAAATTCAAAATCAAAACCCGTCGGTAAAAGATGCCCGTCTTTGAACCAGTATGTTTTCCCGGGAAAAGCCAGTAAAGGAGTTCCGAGAAACAATGCTTTTTCATCAACGATGATCCAGTCTGTATTTTCCAGCTTAAATTTCGGTGTTGCCATAATGAGATCTTTAATTTCAGAGATCGAACTTAATAATGCGACAGCAGGCTGCTCTTCATCGCTTGGCTTCAATTTAACCTGAACTTTTTCATTAATTCCAAAGAAATTCTGATTGGAAGGTGGAAAAGTCAATCGTAAAGCTCTATGAATGGCTGTCCAAAGGAAGGCGGTTCTTACCTTTTTACTCGGAACCAAAGCACCTTTCCGAAATAAAAACCCCTCTCTTAATTCATATAATAAAAAATTCGGCAGTTGTTGAATTTCCGGAGAAACAGCCTGTTCTTCGGTAAAGTCTTTCAACCAGATCACCTCCTCATCCAAAGCAATCTGAACATTTTTCCAGTCACGGATCGACCCCAGGAAATCTTCATCAGCACGGGGAAGTTCCGCCCAAAATTCTTTTATACGCTTTGAAGAATCTTCTGCCATAGACTTTCGATTTCTTGTTGGATATATTGTTTTTGTTCGGAATTCCCGATCCAGTCGCAACGGGTCTGCAGGTATCTCAATTTATCTTTAATCACATTCTGCTCCTCAAAACTCAGTGTTCCGCTGCTCCATTTTTCAGTTAAGATTTTTACGTCTTTCATTACTTCTTCAGGATTGGGTGTTTTGTTTTGCAAAGCCTGTGGATGAGATTGCAGACTTTCATCTTTTTCGATGGTCCTGTTGATAATTCCTTCCAGAATTTCAATCTGCTCTTCCGTATCCCAGATATGTTTTAGTACCCAAAGATCCGAAAGGATCGCTTCTTTCCGTCCACAAATCAGAGCACTTGCAGCAATAAGGTTCTGCAGCTTTACCGCTCTACGGTCGGAGATGGCAATTCCTGTATTTCTAAGGCTTATGATACTGTTTAAATATACTTCATAAATAGGCTTCAGATCTACTGTCCTGCATAAATTCTGAAGCTCACGGATTTCATCTGCATGAATTTCCGGAATTTCAGCTTCAACAGTATTTTCTAATTTTCTTCCCGCTAAAAGTACCTGTTGAAGCAGTTCGGGATGTACATAATCTACATTAATCCTGACCAGAAAACGGTCGAATAATGCATTTAGTGTTTCATCTTCCGGAAGAATATTACTTGCTCCTACAAACATCAGAGCAGGCAAATGTTTCGTTTCTTTTCCGCGTTTAAAAATCTTTTCATTCAAAGCCATTAAAAGGGAATTCAGAATTGCAGAATTGGCATTGAAAATCTCATCTAAAAAAACCATTGAAGCTTCAGGCATCATGCCTTCCGTATTGGTAAGAAGCTCGCCTTCCTTTAATTTTCTGATATCAAAAGGACCAAAAATTTCATTGGGTTCTGTAAATCGGGTCAGCAGGTATTCAAAATTTTTCCCGTCTTTCACCGTTTGTGACAGGGTTCTTACGATTGCAGATTTTGCGGTTCCCGGGGGTCCGTATAAAAAAGCATTTTCCTTTGCCAGAAGGCAGATTCCCAACAGATCGACAACGTCATTTTTTCCGACAAAAGTCTCCTTTACATAGTTAAGAACTGTAGTAAGCTTATTGATATTTCCGGTCATTTATTTTTCTTCGTTAGTTATTTTTAATTCTTTCCAAAACATCTGTTTATGCAATCCAAATTCTGCAAAAAGCCATTGATTGATTAACGGAATTTCGGCCAATTTATAGTCTTTCTTTTCCACAATCCTTTCCAGATAGAGCTTTCTGTACGTTTTATCTTTCAATTCTTCTTCCCAGCTTATTTTTTCCAGATCAAGGTTATACCCAATCCCTGAATAATGAAACTGTAGCAAAATGTTCTCCAACATTTTAATCAACGGGTCTTCCGGATCCGCAGATTGAAGCACGGAAATGATCTGTGGTAAAAACCTTAATGATAAATCAGCGGATAATATGGAAGAAACATCCATCATTCCTTTATATTTGGGAATCAGCATATCCAGGTTTTTCACAGTATCTTTTCTGATCAGATACAGCTGAGCGCTATGATACAACACTTTTGCCGCCCAAACAGCAGCTTCTTTATTACAATTCAGCTGATCCGATAAGAACTCCAGTCTTTCATTTTCAAATTCAGCATTAAAATAATCGGCAGCTTCCTCTTCTTCATTTTCTGAAATCGTTTGGATCTCTGAAAAAATGGTAATGCATTCTTCTTTCCGAAGCAGAAAAAGAGTATCTATAAATGGTGATTTGGTTTGCATCATCTAACAAAAATAAAACTATTTCGCAGAGAATAAAATTTTTACATGAATGATTAATAGTTAAATAATATTTTCGGTGTGTAATTGATAAAAAGCTGATTAAATTAGAGATAAGATTCTTTTATATTGTTTTTTTCTTTCGCAGATTGAGGTGACGGTTTGGTTTTGTCTGTGATAAAAAAATCTCAAAAAAACTTCAAAAAACCTATGAGGTTTGATTTGTTTCGGAAGGCGGCGGCTTTGCCGCCGCCTTCCGAAACACCGCGCAGAAAATTTACTTTCAGTCAGTTATTTCAATGATATTATTTTCAGGATCCAGAATTACACTTTCGTAATAGCCATCACCTGTTGTACGAGGTTCGCCGGCGATGGTATAGCCGTCTTTTCTTAAAGTTTCTGTCAGTTCATCTACCTTTTCTTTATTACCTGTGGAAAATGCCAGATGAATAATCCCGAATTGTTGGGAATCATAAGAGTTTCCGTTATCCTTAATATCCGGCCTGTTCATAATTTCAAGCCGGCAGCCATTTTCAAAACTTAAAAAATAAGACTGAAAATGTTTCATGGGATTGTGGTATTTATCATTGGAAACGGCTCCAAAATATTTCTGATAGAATGCTCTGGTCTTTTCCAGATCTTTTACCCAGATTGCAATGTGTTCAATTTTCATTATCGTTTATCTTTTGCTTTTGCTAAAATAAGAAGGAGAATCTGGAAATATTTCTTCTGTATTATTGCTTTTTAATCCTGTATTTGCAATCACAATACGCTGCTTATATTCTCTCGCTGGTTAGACAGATAAAGCAGATTATAATAATCTCACAGATTTTGAAATTGACAAGAGTAGGTTTGTAGAGAGATTACTCTCTTTTTTATATCCTGCCGGATCTTTGATCTTATCATCATCCTGAGGAGGAAATTTATGTTCTGGAAATTTTCTATACCCGACCATAACCTCTGGATATTTCAACTTAAAAGTTATTATCTTTGTGCTCATTTCAAATAAAAATTATGAGTATTCACATTAGTGCAAAAAAAGGAGAAATTGCTAAAGTAGTATTGCAGTCGGGAGATCCGCTTCGTGCACAGTATATTGCCGAAAACTTTCTTGAAAATGCAAAACTGGTAAGCAAAACAAGAGGTATTTTTTATTACACCGGGCTTTATAAAGGTAAAGAAATCTCTGTTGGGGCCAGTGGAATGGGCTTTCCAAGCATCGGTATTTATTCTTTTGAATTATATACGGAATACGATGTGGAAACCATCATCAGAATAGGAACCTGCGGAGCTTATACAACGGATTTACAACTTTTTGACATTTTAAATGTTGAAAATGCAGCAAGTGAAAGTACGTATGCGAAATATGCCTGGGAAATTGAAGATGAAATTATTGCACCTCAGGGAAATATTTTCGGTATCATCAATGAAACGGCTAAAGAACTGTCTTTGAAAGCTAAACAAACCAATATTCACAGCAGTGATATTTTCTATAGAAAAGATCCGAATATTCCTGCAATTGCAACAAAATATAATTGTTCGGCAGTAGAAATGGAAGCGTTTGGTCTATTTGCCAACGCTAAACATTTAGGGAAAAATGCAGCTACGATTCTTACCGTTTCAGATATTATCCCTACCCATGAAAACATTTCTGCTGACCAGAGAGAAAAAGCTTTGAAACCAATGATTGAGCTTGCTTTGGAATCTGCATTGAAAGTTGTTTAATAAATGAAAAGCAAAAAGGGCTGATAAACAAATTTGCTTTTTTGCGCTTTGCTATAAAAAAGAGCTTTACCAATACAGTAGAGCTCTTTTTTATATCCTGAAAAATTTCCTGGCAACCTCAGAGGTTTCATCTGCTACTTCGGAAATGCTGATCTTCTTCAAATGGGCAATGGTCTGTGCTACATAGGACAGAAAAGAAGGTTCATTACGGCGGTTTTGAATCCGCGGCATATTTTTCGGCAGCATAAACGGGGCATCCGTCTCAATCATCATCCGGTTAAGCGGAGCATATTTAATGACCTCTTCCAGATGCTTAAATCTCCTGTCATCACTGATTGCACCTGTAAATCCCAGATAAAATCCTTTATCCAGATATATTCTAGCCTCCTCTAAAGTTCCGGTAAAACAATGAACTACTGCTTTGGGAAGCTTAGAAAGATAATCATCCGTAATCTCATTAAATCTTCTAAAAGCAGATCGCTCATGAAGAAAAAGGGGCTTATCAATTTCAACAGCCAGTTCAAGCTGTACACGATAACATTTTTCCTGAACGGGTCTTGGTGAAAAATCCCGGTCAAAATCCAGTCCGCATTCTCCTACAGAAACGACATGGGAAAGTTTTAATAATTTTCTCAGCTCTTCAATGCTATGATTATTAAAAGACTTTGCATCATGGGGATGAATTCCGGCAGTTGAAAATAAGATTTCCGGATAATCTTCTGCAATTTCTGCTGATTCTTTGCTTCCGCGTACGCTTGTCCCGGTAAGAATCATCTGTTCCACACCGTTATCAAGTGCCCGGTTGATGATTTCTTCTCGTTCGTGATTGAACTGTTTATTGGTCAGATTAATCCCAATATCGATAAATGTATTCATTTTTTTCATTTTTAAGCGGCAAAAATAAATACCGGATACGCAATGTTTTTACGCAATAAAATTATTCATTGATAAAAGTTTCCAGAAAACCGATCAGCTGAGTACCGTTAGAGCTCCATCGGATTCCGTGGCCTTCTTTTTCCCTGATCTCATAAACGATTCCATGCTTGTAATGGTAAAACATATTCCACCACGTCTTATTTTCAATGATAACATTCACTTTTTCCATTACTTTTTCCTGTTTCTGTTCATTATTTCCTTTCACTTCGCCCCAAAACTTATCATTTATTCTTCCTACATGCTTTTCCCAAGCCCTTTGAGCAAGCGTGATCTCATCATTAAACATTTTCTGACAGCTTTCGATCAAAATATTTTTAAGCGGCGGAATTGCTGTTTCATCACGAATGCTTGCGGAAGTCAGCCGTTGTCCTAAAACATTCAGCCAGTGTTCAAAAGGAATTTCTTCAAGCTTTTTTGCTATTGATTCCTGCTCATTACACTCTAAAATACCGATGAACATTCTGAAACTGTCATCTCTGTGAATTTTAATTTCTTCGTTAAAATAAGGAAGATTCCAATCTAAAATACCTGTCTTATATTTCAGTATATTTTTTTTAATATTTTTTAAATGCTCTTCAGCCAAGACCGCGTAATACCTGCTCTTCCAGGAATCTGAAAGCCATGAAATATATTGATTCAGTTCAATCATTTTAAAACATTTTTATGAGATTTACCTTGAGCTTTTCTTCTCCGGCTAAATAGCTAATAACATTGAACCAATGCCTGCAATGATCTAAAATCCAGGCATCGGAAGAAGCTATAATTTCTGCATTGTCAGCTAAAAATTTATCCGGATTATACTGCAGATCAACTTCCCAGTTAAGCTGATTTTCCCGGGCAAATTCCAGAATACTCTGTTTGATTCTTCCACTGTTTGAAACCGGCTGATCAAAAATCCAGTGCAGCTTTTGAAGTTCTGCTTTCCGGAAAAATCCGGCTACCAATTCTATTGATTTAAATGTCTGGTTCACCCTTTTATAAGTTCCATGAATACCGGAAAGGTCACGATAACATCCATCAGCTCCTTCAAAGATATAAGCCCCGGAAAGAATACTTTCAAGTAAGATCAACACATTAAAACCATCAAGATAGATCATCTTACCTTTTAAATCAGCAACCTTCAATTCTTTAGCTCTCCTGCTTTGAACCTGAATTTCAGAAGCGGAAGCACTCCGGAATGCCTGAATCTGCCTGGTTTTTAATTTATACCGGTTTCCAATCAATTCAGAAGCAGCTTTTTCAGCATACTTCCTGCTCAACAGATACTGCATATCCTGAGCCGCTGATTTTAACTTATCAATCTCTTTCTCCGTCCCGAAAAGTGTATCATCACCTGTGTTTTTCCCACGATTTCTGTTATTCATAATTCAAAAATAAAATTTTTGAAAGAAACCGGGATAAATCATACTTGAAAATATAATATTTACGTAATGTTTCTGACACAAGACAAAAGGCTACAGAAAAATAAATGCTGCTTTTGAATTTTTTACAAAAAAACTATTTTAGTAAAATCATCTGATTCAATAGAATCAGGATGAAGAATTTAATTTTATTTTAAGTATAAAATACTTTCTATTTCCATATTATTAGACATAATTTGATTAAATTTACGTCAATAATACCGCTCAAAAAATAGCAGAAAATAACATCTATGAATAAGAAAAGTGCCACGATATACGATATTTCAAAGAAACTTAATGTAAGTGTGGCTACTGTTTCCAGGGCGCTTAATGATCATCCGAGAATAAGTCAGGCAACCAAAGATCTGGTGAAGAAAACGGCCAAAGAGATGAATTATAAGCAGAACAATCTTGCCAAGGCACTTAAAAGCGGGGAAACAAAAAACGTAGGGATTATCGTTCCCTATATCAACACTAATTTCTTTTCATCTGTTATCCGCGGGATTGAAGAAGAGCTTTCTCCTCATGGCTATCACGTGATCATCTGCCAAAGCCACGAAGATGTAAATATTGAAAAAAGACACTTAAATACTTTGCTTAATGCTCAGGTTGACGGGATTTTTATGTCAGTTTCAAAAACAACGATTGATACGGAACATATTCAAAATATCTTAGATACAACGAATACTCCGATTATATTTTTTGACCGTAAAAAGGACATTGCGGGCATCAGTACAGTAACGATTGATGACTATCGCGGGGGTTATATGGCGACGGAGCACCTGATTAAAGAAGGGTATAAAAATATCTGTCATTTTTCCGGTGATTTAAATCTTGAAATTTACCAGAACCGTTTGAATGGCTACAAACAGGCCTTAATGGATCATCATTTATCTGTAAAAGAAGAAAATATCATCACTACCGGAAGCTCGATCGATGCCGGAATTGAGGCGATTAAAAAGCTTTGGGGTCAAAAATCCGTTCCGGATGCCATCTTTTCATCCAGTGATTTTGCGGCATTAGGTGCCTGTCAGGAATTAAAAAAACGTAAAATTAGAATTCCTCAGGAAGTGGCTGTTATCGGCTTTTCTAATGAACCTTTCACACAGTTTATGGAGCTTCCGATGAGTTCCGTAGATCAGACCCCCGTTACCATGGGGAAAATAGCAGGTCAGGTATTTATTGAACGAATAAAGGAAAATGGTTCCGGAATTTCTATTGAAAAAAAGGTGGTGCTTGAGCCGCAGATTTATATCCGAAAGTCTTCGAAAAGGAAGTAGTTTTTTGCATGTAAGTTTCGGCTAAAGCCAATCAGTAAAATCATATTGAGACGGGTTATAGCCTGTTTTTATTGATTTTGTATTTTTTTGTTGATTATTTCTGTAATTCTCTTTTTTTATAGTTCGTAAGATAAATACCTTTCCCAGAATTTTTTGAAAAATTGCTCCCAAACTCCCAAAACAGGCGCGCATTGGTTCTGGCTTTTTCATTGGTGAAATTTTCATATTCAATTCTATAAATAGAGCTAAACAGGCGTGAACGCCCGACACCGTGATGACAATGGATAAGAACAGGATAGTTTTTGGGATCGTCCATAATTTTCAAAAACTTCTGCACAGTACTGTCTTGAGGGATTTGATCAGTTGGTAAGTTAAAATAATGGAGCCCCGGAATTTGGTCTGCAGCATATTCTTCGGCATTGACCTGCTTTTTTGTCTCCGGATTTAATCTTGTCTGCACCAAGCCATCACGCAAATCAATGATGGTTTTTATTTTATAATTGCTGACGAAATTCGCAAGTTTTTCCGGTGGAACAGCACCTGAATTATAGACTTTATTTTCTGAAATCGTTACCAAATTATAGCGTACTTTTTTCTGATAAAATACAAATACCAAAACCAAAGCAGTGATAATAACCAATAAAACTACCATTTTTTTTACTATATTATTTCTAAAATTTAGCTTCATAAAATTCGCAATAAATTTTGAATACTGCGAAACTACAAATATAAAAGGACTTTGTTGTCATAATCTCATATAATCCTGAGATCGCGCTAACAATCTATATTTAAAATACTTCAAAAGAAAATGCCTCCTACCCATGTAGAAAGCATTTTCAAACCTAATATTATATAAATAAAACTTACAGAGAAACACCTCTTCTCCAGGGGATAAAATCATTCTGATTCAAGACCGCAGCTTTGGTTTTTATGTTTCCGCTGGCAACTTCAATAATAAATTCCAGCAATTCTTCTGCTTTTTCATCGATTGTTTTTTCACCTGTAATTACATCTCCTGTATTAAAGTCGATGATATCGGGCATCTTTTCAGAAAGAGCAGTATTGGAGGATATTTTCACTACCGGGGCGACCGGATTTCCCGTCGGAGTACCCAGACCTGTTGTAAATAAAACAATGTTTGAGCCTGAACCGACTAAAGCCGTTGTACATTCCACATCATTTCCGGGAGTACATAATAAATTTAAGCCTGGTTTTTTGATGTATTCCGTAAAATCAAGTACATCATTGATGGGTGACGAACCGCCTTTTTTAGCCGCTCCTGCAGATTTCATAGCATCAGTTATTAATCCGTCTTTAATATTCCCCGGCGACGGATTCATATCAAAGCCTGATCCTGCAGCAACGACTGATTCTTCAAAATCTTTCATTAATTGTAAAAACCTTTCGGCATCTTCTTCATTAATGCAGCGATTGACCAGCTCCTGCTCTACTCCACATAATTCCGGGAATTCCGACAGAATCGTGGAGCCACCGATTCCTGCCATCAAATCTGACAATTGGCCCAAAACCGGATTCGCAGAAATTCCTGAAAAACCATCTGAGCCACCACATTCCAAACCTAAAACCAGTTTTGAAACCGGCGCCGGCTGTCTTTGGAGTTCATTAGCCTTTTTGATGGCTTCGTAAGAGTCTTTAATGATCCCGTTCAGCATTTCGTCTACTGTTCCGGATTTTTGCTGTTCGTAAACAATAATCGGTTTTTTATGATCCGGACTGATTTTTTCCAATGCATCTTTAAAAATCTGAACCTGTAAATTCTGACAACCCAAGCTTAAAACCGTTGCTCCAGCTACATTCGGATTTTTAACATAACCCGCCAATAACCGTCCCAATGCTTCTGCATCCTGACGAATTCCGCCACAACCACCCTGATGGGTAATGAATTTTACGTCAATATTTTTGAAAACTCTCGAATCTTTCTCTTCTTCCAACGCTGTTTCTTCTTCTGAGTTATTAATTAATGATCTTAATAACAGCTGATGCTTTGATACTTTTTCAAACAACAGTTCTTTTTCAAAAACATCTTTTAAAATTTCAACATTCCTGTTTTCACAAAAAACCAACGGAAAAAACAGCCAGACATTTTCTGTTCCCACTTGTCCGTCTTCCCTGTGATAGCCCATGAAAGTCTTGTCTTTCCATTTGTCTACATCAGGAGCCGTCCATAGGGTTGTTTCCGTTTTACCTTCTACTTTTGCACTTTGGTGTTTTACGTTTTCAGTGGTGATCACCTCTCCTTTTTGGATCGGCTGACTTGCTTTTCCAACTAAAACACCATACATAATGATAGAATCGTTCACGGAAAGATCCTCAGTCACGAATTTATGTTTCGCTTTTGTTTCTTTTATAATTTCATAAGTAAGATTGCCCAAAGTAACAGCTTCTCCTTGTTTCAGATCTACCAATGCTACTGCTACATTATCTCTGGGATTTACTTTCAATACTTTTTTTTGCATGATATCTCAGGAATTAAATTTGACAAAATTTTGATAGGCAGTTTCAATATCGTGATGATCAATTTCCCATAATGCTTTTGCCACCGCAGATTTTAAACCTTCTACCTGTGTAAGATCAGTGTCCCAGAAATTAGTTTCACTTAAAGCCAACTCGGCCACTTTTTCATAATCTTTATTCGTCCAGATCTCTTTAAATCTGCTGATAATTGTTTCTTCATCATTCAACGGTAAGGCTTTTTCCCTGAAGCTTCCCTGATAGAATCTGATTAAGCCTGCCAGAGAGAACGTCAGATTTAAGGGTAATTTATGATTGATTTCAACATATTTCAACAAACCCGGAATGATCCTCACTTTAAATTTGGAAACAAAATATAAGGCAATACTCGACAGATGGTGCTTGATAAAAGGATTTCTGAATCTATCAAAAACTTCTTCTGCAAAATCTTTCAGTTCGTTTTCATCTGGTCCCAAAGCCGGATTGACCTCATTGAAAATCGTTTCACTTAAGAATTTTCCTAAAAACGAATCATCAATAGAATCTTTTACAGTTTCTTTTCCTGATAAAATCGCCGGAGCCAACATCAAACTATGGCCACCGTTCAGAATTCTGACTTTTCTTAAACGGTAAGGCTGAATATCATCAACCACCAGAATCTGCTCATTGATTTGATCAAAAGGAATTCTCTCTCTTAAATTTCCTGCATCCTGAATTACCCAAAGTAAAAAAGCTTCGGAAATGACCATCATCCGATCTTCGTAATCCAGCTGGTCTTCGTACGTTTCTGCATCGTCTTTAGGGTAACCCGGAACAATTCTGTCAACCAATGTATTATGAAAATAATTACATTGTTCAATCCATTGCACAAATTCTATTTCCAAACCCCATAATAAGGCATATTTTAAGATGATTTCTTTTAAAGCAAAAGCATTGTCTTCAATCAGTTCACAGGGAATAATTCTCAGTCCTTTATCTGCTGCTCCATTAAAGTGTTTGAATCTTTCATATAACAAAACAGCTACTTTTGCAGGGAAATTTTTATGTGGCCCTGCATAATTGTCTTCGGATCCGTCATAAGCAATTCCCGTTTCTGTAGTATTTGAAAAGATAAATTCAAGCTCTTCTTCTTTTGCCAATGCTAAAAAATCATCATAATCCGTGTAAGGATTAATTGACTTCTGAATCGCTGAAATCACCTGCCTGGTATCAATAACTTCTCCCTTTTTAATTCCTCTCGAAAAAAGAGTGTACAGGTTATCCTGCTCTTCCAGCTTATGCACTGAGCCTCCCGCCGTAGGTTGAACGTTTACAATTCCTGCATTAAATCCTGCTTCTTTATTTAATTTATCGATGATATAATCTGTGAATCCCCGCATGAAATTTCCGCCTCCGAACTGTACAATTTTGATCGGAAGTTTTTCCTGAGCATCATTTAATTCACGATTTAATTTTTGTTTTATCTGATTTTCCATCTTTCTCATTTTATCATCTTTTGATTTGATGATCTTATTTTTAACTCAAAGTCCGCAAAGTTTTTTTGCAAATAATATTGTTTGTTTTAAGAACGCAAAGGCGTTTCACTCAGCAAAAATTCCTGAAATCTTTTGCTATGAGGTTTACTGTTTTATTACTTTATATTTTGGAACCAATGCTTTCATTACGGTCCATGCAATCAGGTAGGCAATGGCACACACTGAAAATATAATCATATACCCTTTATCAATTCCGTCTACTACAACTGCTCCTGACTTTTCCAATTGTTCAAAAAATCCGTCCGGCAATCTTTCGCTAATGTACTGAGGATATTTTTCCAATAAAGGTGTTCCGTCAACTGTTGACCAGGCTTTGTGAGCATGATCAAATAATACTCCTGAAGATTTATTGATTAAAAATGAACCGATTCCACCTGCCATTCCACCAATACCCGTGATCGTTGCAATGGCTTTTTTAGGAAACATATCGCCAACCGTCGAAAAAATATTGGCAGACCATGCCTGGTGTGCTGCCCCTGCAATTCCTATAATCAAAACCGGGAGCCAGTAGGTAATGGAGCCTAAAGGCTGTGCCAGCAATGCCAGTAAAGGAAAAAATGCAAAGATCAGCATGGCTTTCATTCTTCCGGTGTAGGCATTCATTCCCTTTTTCTCTACAAAATATTTGGGAAGCCAACCGCCGATAATTGAAAACAACGTGATCATGTACAATACAAACAACGGAAATGCACTTTGTGTAGAATCCATTTTATAAACGGAACTTAAGTAAGCCGGTGTCCAGAAAAGGAAAAACCACCAGATCCCATCAGTCATGAATTTTCCGAAAGCAAAAGCCCAGGTTTGCCTGTAGCTGAAACATTCTCTGAAAGAAAATGTTTTTTCAGGAGTTCCCGGATCCGTATTCGGAATATCATCCTGATCCTGCTGGATATAGGTTAATTCATGCTCATTAACTTTATGATGCTCGTGTGGCTTTTTATAGTAAAACACCCATAATCCCATCCACACAAAACCTAAAGCCCCGATGATGATAAACGCCCATTCCCAACCCATTGATTTTGCAATAAAAGGAATTGTAACCGGTGCCGCCAATGCTCCTACTGTTGCTCCCGCATTGAAAATACTGGTTGCCAGAGCCCTGTCTTTTTTAGGGAAATATTCTGCCGTCGTTTTGATGGCTGCCGGAAAATTTCCTGCTTCTCCTACTGCCAGTACAAATCTTGCAAAAATAAACAGGGTCACACTGGTACTGATCACTGTAGAAATATTGTCTACTGTTCCGATGATTTTTTTAGATTCATGAAAGCCTACAAACCAATTTCCGGTAAGGATCCCTGATGTGGCAATTCCGCAGAACGCATGCAGACAGGCACCCACAGACCAGATGGCAATTGCCCAGAGGAAACCTTTTTTGGTATCCATCCAATCGACAAATTTTCCTGCAAAAAGCATACTTGCCGCATAGAAAATAGAAAACAGTGCCGTGATATTCCCGTAATCGTTGTTATTCCAATGAAATTCCGGTGCAATGAAATCTTTCCAAGTTAATGATAACACCTGGCGATCCATATAATTGATGGTTGTGGCAATGAAAAGCAGCCCACATATCGTCCATCTGAAGTTACTCGGTTTCGAGGATATTTCTTTTTTCATATCAATCTTTAATAGTATTGATTTTTTATTGATTTTGAAAACAATTTGGATATAAAATCCCTTTTTCTATGCTATTTTAAACAAAGAAAACTTTTATTAATAACAATATTTTAGTTTGAGGACTTCTGAAACCAATTAAGGCTGATTCAGTTTTTAAAGATCATTAAGATTGATTTTCGCTTTTAGTAAGATAATCTTAAATCAATCTGAATTTTAATTCAACTTAACTACTTCAATATTCTTAATGGTTCAAATAAACATTTATTGCTATTTAAAATCTAAAAGTGTTTATCTTATTTCTTTAATTATTTGAATTGAATTTCTTACAGTTTCCGTAATTTTCCCGTAATCGTAATCTCCGGTTTCATTTTTCACAAATAACTGTGAGCCAAGGCCTACACAATATGCTCCTGCTTTGATCCATTCCGTAAGATTTTCCTTTGTTGGGAGCACACCACCTGTGGGCATGATGTTTGACCATGGCATCGGACCTTTTACCGCTTTGATAAATTCCGGTCCGCCGACCTGCGTCGCCGGGAAAGCCTTTACAATTTCAGCACCCAGTTCTTCTGCATAAGAAATTTCAGAAACAGATCCGCAACCGGGTATCCATGAGATTTTTCTTCTGTTACAAACCTTAGCTATGTCAGCATTCAATAAGGGGGAAACAATAAAATTGGCTCCGTTTTGAATATACAGGGAAGCTGTTCCGGCATCTACGACGGAACCTATTCCCAGAATCATTTCGGGAAGTTCTTTAGCTGCATATTTCAACAGTTCTGCAAAAACTTCATGCGCAAAATCTCCCCTGTTGGTAAATTCAAAAACACGGGCACCCCCGTCGTAGCAGGCTTTCAAAACATTCTTACTGATTTCTTTATCAGCATGGTAAAATACAGGGACAATTCCTGTTTCTTTTGCTTCTAATGCAATTTCTATACGAGTAAATCTTGCCATAATTATCTTTTTATTCTTCCTCCTGAATTTCCGTTCATCACTTCCAGAATATCTTCTGCACTGCAGTAATTGATATCTCCCGGAATGGTATGTTTAATCGCACAGGCAGCATTTGCAAATTTTAATGCTTTTTCATCATCGAAGTTCAGCAATCCGTAAATTAAGCCCGCTGCAAAAGCATCTCCGGTTCCGATTCTGTCAACTACAGGACTGATTTCCAAAAGCCCGGTTTCAAAATAATTTTCATTTGTCAGAGCTCTTCCCTGCGTCTGCTGGGAACTTGCCGTGACCCCGATTCTTATTTTATCAAAAATCTTATGGATGGAAGGGATTTGTTGTTTTAATTCTTTACAGGCTTCTATGAAACCTTCCTGGTCTGATGAGAACTGAGTTCCTAAAATCTCATTGATCTCATTGACACCGCCGATAAAAATGGTGGAATATGAGACCAGTTCTTTTAAAATCCCGTTTCCGTTTTTGCCATATTTCCAGAGGTTTGAACGGTATGCTGGATCAGCAGTAACCTGTACTCCCATTTCCCGGGCAGTTTTTAAGCCTTCTTTCAAAGTTTCATAAGCCCCTTCGGAAATTCCGGGACTAATGCCTGTCCAGTGAAAATATTCACAGCCTTCCAATGCTTTCTTCCAGTCAACCTGCTCTGGTTTAATATTAGCAAAAGAACCGTTCAGACGGTTGTAAGCAATTCTGCTCGCCCGGACAGATGAACCTGATTCAAGAAAATATAATCCAAGCGGATGCTCATTTTTATTGATAAAAGCCGTGTCAATTCCAAAACTTTTAATGAAAGAAATAGCAGACTCACCCACAAAATCATCGGAAACATTGCTTATATGCTTCACATTACAACCCATTGTTGCCAATGAAGATGCAACATTAAGCTCTGTACCACCGAAAAAGAATTCCATTTCGTGGCTTTGTTTCATGGTTCTGTTTCCGGGTGGTGAAAGCCTCATGATCACTTCACCGAATGTGACTATTTTACTGCTCATAATTCAGTTAAAAATCAAAATAATTTTTGGCGTTGTAGTAGCAGATATCAGAAACTGTCCTTCCGATCAGTTCAATATCATCCGGCAATTCACCCTTCTGCATTTCTTCTCCGAAGAGATTACACAATACCCTTCTGAAATACTCGTGTCTCGGATAAGAAAGAAAGCTTCTTGAATCTGTCAGCATTCCTACAAAACAGCTGATCAGTCCCATATTGGATAATGCATTCATCTGTTTGATCATTCCGTCTTTCTGATCCAGGAACCACCATCCGGAACCGAACTGCACTTTTCCTTTCACGCTGCCATCATTGAAATTCCCGATCATTGTTGCGAAAATTTCATTGTCGGCAGGATTTAAATTATATACAATGGTTTTAGTCAGTTTATCTTTTCCGTCTAAAGTATTTAAGAATTTAGACAGGGTCTCAGCCTGAACAAAGTCGCCAATAGAATCCCAACCTGTATCAGGCCCTAAAATCTTATGCATACGTTCGTTATTATTTCTCAAAGCTCCCAAATGGAACTGCTGAACCCACCCGAATTTGTGATACGTTTCTCCCAGAAATAATAAAATAGCTGTTTTAAACTGATTGACCTGTTTTTCTGCAATCACTTTTCCTGATAATTTATCCCTGAAAATAGCATCGATCTCAGCATCTGTGAATTCCTCGAAAGAAATATTATTCAATCCGTGGTCGCATAATCTGCAACCGTTTTCGTGGAAATACCCGATTCTATTCAATAAAGCATCACATAAACTCTGGTAGGAATCAATGGCAATCCCTGCCGATTCGCCAAGTTTCCCCATATAATCTGCGAAGTTGTAATTTTCGATTAAAATCGCTTTATCGGGACGGAAAGCCGTACTTACTTTTATACTGAAATTACTTTTTGCAAGGTCCTGATGATAATTTAATGTATCTGTAGGATCTTCTGTTGTGCACAGAGATTCCACATTCATCATTTTTAATAAGCCTCTTGTCGATTTTTCAGGGGTTTGTAACTGTGCGGTGATGTTATCATAAATTTTACCGGCATTATTTTCATTGAGCAGTTCGTTAATTCCGAAATAACGTTTCAGTTCCAGATGTGTCCAGTGATACAACGGGTTTCTTAAAGTATAAGGAACCGTTTTTGCCCAGGCCTGAAATTTCTCTTTATCAGAGGCATTTCCCGTAATAAATTTTTCATTCACCCCCATTGTACGCATAGCCCTCCATTTATAATGATCACCGGCAATCCATACTCTGGAAATATTTTCAAAATTGGTATCTTCTGCAATATCTTTAGGGATCAAATGATTATGATAATCAATGATCGGTAATTTTTCTGCAAAGTTAAAGTATAACTCTTCAGCGTATTTATTCTGTAATAAAAATTGATCTGTTATAAAAGATTTCATTCTTGTTTAATTCTGTTGTTATTCATTTGCAGGCTTCCCGATGGTAGCCAGAATACCGCCATCCACATAAATGATCTGTCCGTTGATAAACCTGCTTGCATCGGAGGCTAAAAAAATAGCTGTTCCGGTAAGGTCTTCGGGGTTGCCCCATCTTCCTTCCGGGGTTCTGCTGATGATAAAATCATTGAAAGGGTGTCCGTCTACTCTGATCGGTTCTGTTTGTGATGTTGCAAAATATCCGGGTCCGATTCCGTTTACCTGGATATTGTGTTTTGCCCATTCTGTAGCCAGGCTTTTGGTCAGCATTTTCAGTCCGCCTTTTGCCGAAGCATAGGCTGCCACATTATCCCGGCCAAGCTCGCTCATCATTGAGCAGATGTTGATAATTTTCCCTGACCGCCTTTTGATCATATGCTTACCTACCAGCTGTGACATGACAAAAGGCCCGGTAAGGTCTACATCTATTACTTTTCTGAAGTCTTCCACCTCCATTTCAATCGCAGGGATCCGTTTGATGATTCCCGCATTATTGACAAGGATGTCTATTTTCCCATGAGTGGCTTCCATTAAAGCGACTTTCTGGGCTGCTTCACGCTCGTCTGTAACATCGAAAATATAGCCGGTAGCCTTGTAGCCTTTTTCATGGTAATAATGTAAGGCTTCTTCCAGTTTTGAAGGGGTCGTACTTGTAATCGCCAATTCAGCCCCTGCAGAGGCAAGACCTTCCGCCATTGCCATTCCTAATCCGTGAGTACCGCCTGTAACAACCGCTACTTTACCGGATAAATCAAATAAATTCATCAGAAAAATTACTTTAGTTCATTAGTTTTGATACCGTCCATATCACTGTAGTCCATATTTTCTCCGGCCATACCCCAGATAAAAGTATAATTGGAAGTTCCTACTCCTGAATGGATTGACCATTCCGGAGATAAGACCGCCTGTCTGTTGGTCATAAAAATATGGCGTGTTTCCTGAGGCTGCCCCAGGAAATGGCTGACCGTTTGCCCTTCTTCCAGATCAAAGTAGAAATAAGCTTCCATTCTTCTGGTGTGGGTGTGTGCAGGCATTGTATTCCATACACTTCCCGGTTGAAGCTCGGTCATTCCCATCTGCAGCTGACAGGTTTCCAGAACGCTGTTTACAATCAGTTTATTGATGACCCGTTTGTTGGCATATTTTTCCTCACCCAGCTCTACAATTTCAGCTTCATTTTTAGTAATTTTTCTGGTCGGATAAGCATGATGGGCAGGAGCAGAATTGATATAAAAATAGGGTTGTTCATCACCCGATTTTTCAAAGATCACTTCTTTTACTCCTTTGCCTATATACAATGCCTCTTTATTTCCAAGCTCATATACTTCCCCGTCTACCGTCACTTTTCCCGTACCGCCTACGTTGATGATTCCCAATTCTCTGCGGGCAAGGAAATACTCTGCTTTAAGGTCGTCTGTGGGCTCAAGTTTCAAAGCTTTCGCAGAAGGCATTATTCCACCTATCATCAGTCTGTCATACATGGTGTATACCAGCTTTATCTGATCCTCATTAAATAAATCATCGATTAGAAACTCCCGCCTCAGATCTTCAGTGGTATACTTTTTAGCATCTTCAGGATGGTGGGCGTATCGAAATTCCGATTGTGTCATACTACTTATTTTATACTTTTCTTTTGCGGTTTTATCAAAACCTGTTCAATTATGTGTAATCGATTGCATAAAATTACACTAAAATTTGATAGAAATACTTGTCGATAAATATATAATTATTATTCAATTGGTTAACAAAAAATTAATTTATTTTTATAAAAAACTGATTATCAATTAAATAAAAATAAATTATTTGATATTAACAAAAGGATTTAAAGAAAATCAGGTATTTTATTCCTCCCACAAATCTTACCAAACCTTATCTTTCAAATAAAATCATGCCAAAATAAAACCATGATTACTCAATATTGATTCGATAAAAATAATACAATTTTAATCTATATACTATATACAATAAGAACAATCGTTATCAATTAATAAAAATGAATACTTTTTAACTTTGAAAAGATGACAAAAATCAGCAAACATTTCAAAATTTTATCTTTAGGTGACATTTTTGGGGAATTTCACATTCATAAAATCTGATCTTTTTTTATAAATTTTCAATTTTTGAAATATTAAACGGTATAAATTTTTATATTTTTTTTAATAATTTAAATTTTATTTAAATAAAACACAAATACCTATTAATCAACAAATTAAACCAATACACGTCATGAATATTTTGCCAACTTTAAGATTTTAAACAGTCAAATTAATGAAAAAATAATATTTTTTTCTTTGCATATTGGAAAATAATATTAGTTTAGAAGCCAAGTTATTTCTTTATGAAAAATTACGCAATCGATTGCACAATAAAAAGCGTGAAATTTTCAGGAAATATTTACCACTAAAAAATAGAATACTTACAAAATCCACAAAAACAAAAGATTGAAAAAAAAACTTTCAACCAATAATTAAAACAATAAGGATACAACATGGATAAAAAAGTACAATCAATAAAGTGGTTATATTTAACTGTCTTTCTCCTTCCTGTTCTTGCTATGGCTCAAGAAAAAGAGACGAAAAAGGAAAAAGAAACCAGGATTGATGAAGTGGTTCTGGTAGGTTATTCCAAAGTTTCTAAAGCTGATGTAACGAATGCAGTAGGTTCTGTAAAAGCTGATGCAGTGAAGGATATGCCTGTAAACAGTGCTGCAGAGGCAATCCAGGGTAGGGTTGCAGGGGTACAGGTGATGGCAAGTGAAGGCTCTCCAGGTGCAGATATTGAAATTAAAGTAAGAGGGGGTACTTCGATTACCCAAAGCAATGCCCCACTCTATATCGTTGACGGAATCCAGATGGATAACGCCCTGTCTATTATTTCTCCAAAAGAAATTGAATCTATAGAAGTTCTGAAAGATGCCGCCTCCACCTCTATCTACGGATCAAGGGGAGCCAACGGTGTGGTATTGATCACAACAAAAGGCGGCCGCAAAAAAGCAATTACATCCATCAACTATAACGGATATACAGGAGTAAGAAAAATAATGAACACAATTCCTGTACTGGATCCTTACGAATTTGTAATGTATCAGTACGAGCTTTATAATAAAGGCGGTATCGCAGAAGACATTACTACTTTTGGAACGAGATACGGAAGCTTTAATGAGCTGGAAAACAAGTACAAAAATATCAAAAAAAGGGATTGGCAGGACGAGCTTTTCGGGCAGGAAGCATTCAACTTTACGCATAACCTTAGTGTGACCGGAGGTTCCGATAAGTCTGCATTTTCATTGACTTTAAATCATGTGGAAGAGGACGGGATCATGCTGAATTCAGGCTTCAGAAGAAGTATGGCCAACTTCAAATATGATTATGATATTTCTAAAAAATTAAAGGTTGGTTTCAATGCACGATACAGCAGGCAGCTGATTTCCGGGGCAGGGACTTCCGCAACAGGTTCACAGGGAACCAACAGATTGAGAAATGCAGTAAGGTATCAGCCTTTTGAAGGGGGAAGCAATGTTCCGATTGATGACTTTGATCCGAATTATGCAACAATTACCAACCTTGTCAATCCGCTGATCTTAAACGACAATGAGGTTAAGAATAACAGAACCAACGATTTGTTATTAAATGCCTATTTAAACTATAACATCACGAAAGATTTAACTTTCAGAAGTGTGGTGGGCTATGTACAGAGAGACAACTCGGTCAACCAGTTCTGGGGTACGGTCACCAGCGATGCCAGGGCCAACAACAACCAGCCGATTGTACAGCTCACAAGATTCCAGACAAGAAGAATCACCAATACGAATACTTTAAATTATACCAAGAAATTCGGGGATCATAAGCTCGATTTATTAATTGGCCAGGAAACGGTACAGACAGACGGGGAATCATCCAATACTTACGTAAAATGGTTACCAACATCTATTCTTCCCAATGAAGCGTTTTCTAATATCCAGGCAGCCATTCCGCCATCAGGAATGATTCAGGATGCAGCAAAAACAGCAGCATTGCCACCGGACAGATTAGCATCTTTCTTTGGTAGGGCCAATTATATTTACAATAATAAATATATTGCAACATTCTCTCTGAGAACTGACGGCTCCAATGTTTTCGGGGAAGGAAAAAGATGGGGAACGTTCCCTGCAGTTTCATTAGCATGGAAAATCAAGCAGGAAAACTTCCTTAAAAACAAAGAATGGCTGGATGAGCTTAAGCTTCGCTTCGGATATGGGATGGCAGGAAACAACAGGATTCCTTCCTATCTGTATGATACATTCTTTGCTACTTCTACAGATTACGGGTATACTTTCGGAAGCGGTGTAACTCCGGGAGCGACTACCGGAAATACGCTGGCCAACAGAAATGTGACATGGGAAGCTACCGTTTCCAAGAACCTGGGCCTTGATTTCGGATTCTTTAACGGCAGATTATACGGTAGTGTAGACGGATATATCACGGATACCAAAGATCTGCTTATTTTAGCAAAAATTCCACAGACATCGGGGTATGAATATCAGTATCAGAATTCAGGAAAAACCCAGAATAAAGGGATTGAGGTATCTTTAGGCGGTATCATCTTCAATAAAGAGAATTTTACATGGAAAACAGACTTCAACATCTCGGCCAATAAAAATATTATCAAAAGCTTAGGGGCAAATGTTTCTGCCAATAATGATTACTATCTTGTGGCTTCAGGATGGGTAAACAATTTATATGATTTTATTGCGAAAGTGGGTAATCCGGTAGGAACTTATTATGGGTACGTCACGGAAGGAAGATATGAGATCAGCGATTTCGATTATAATTCTTCCACACAGACATATACTTTAAAAGCAGGTGTTCCGAGCAGCAGCGCCGTAGCCAACGGTTCAAAACCCATTCAGCCGGGAGATCTGAAATTGAGAGACATTAACAATGACGGACAGATCACAGCAGCCGACCAAACCGAACTGGGAAGTGCCCAGCCAAAATTCTACGGAGGTTTCAACCAGACTTTCAGATACAGAAACTGGGATATGAGCCTATTTTTCAACTTCTCTGTAGGAAATAAAGTATATAACGCCAATAAGATAGAATTTACATCACAATATCTTTACAGAGACAATAACATGGCTGCAGAAATTGCCGACCGATGGAGATGGTTTGACAACAATGGCGTAAAAGTTACAGATCCTGCTGCTTTAGCCGCATTAAATGCTAATACAACGATGTGGACTCCTCCACAGGGAAACTACATCCTGCATTCGTATGCGATTGAAGACGGATCTTTCTTAAGATTAAATAATGTAACACTGGGATACAGCTTACCAAAAGGCTCGCTGGAAAGCCTTTCCATCAAAAACTTCAGAATGTATGTTACGGTAAATAATTTATTTACCATCACAGGTTACGATGGATATGATCCTGAGGCAAGTACCAGGAAAAATCCTTTGACTCCGGGTGTTGACTATGCTGCATATCCTCGAAGCAGATTTATTTTAACGGGTGTTGATATAACCTTTTAATTAAGACTTAAACATGAAAAAAACAATAATAATTCTAAGTTGCATTCTTTCGCTATCAACCTTCCATTCATGTAACGATTATCTGGATGCAGAAAATTATTCAAGTGTGTCGGAAGCTCAGCAGTTTGACAGTACTTCCGATACTTTCACAGCACTGGTAGGAGTTTACAGCCAGCTGGCTGGTGATGACGGATACGGACAAAGATTAGCTTTAATATACCCTCACTCCAGCGATGATTTCAGAACTTCCGGAGACTACAACTGTAATGACAGAAGAGGAATTTCAACTTTCGGGGCTTGTCCTACCAATACAGAATTAAATAAACCTTTCCTGAAACTATACTCCGGAATTGAACGTGCCAATCTTTGCATCAAAAATATTCCTCTGTCACCGGTTTATCAGACGGGTTCCGACTCCGATAAAAAATTAATGGACCGTTATCTGGGGGAAGCTTTAACATTAAGAGCCCAGTTTTATTATGAGCTGATCAGAAACTGGGGCGATGTTCCTTTCCAGGAAGTCCCTTCATCCGATCTGGAAAATTTATATCTTCAGAAAACAGACAGAGATGTTATCTATGAAAAAATGCTCGCCGATCTTGCAAAAGCATCCGCATTAGTACCATGGAGATCTGAAGGAAGCACAACCAATGCAAGAATTTCCAAAGGATTTGTAAAAGGGTTGAGAGCAAGAATTGCTTTGGCAAGAGCCGGATATTCTCTGAGAAGAAGCCCACAGGCAATGGCTCAGGGTTCAAATCCTCAAAACTATTATCAGATTGCCTATGATGAATGTAAAGATATCATGAACCACTCTGCTGAGCATAGTTTAAACCCAAGCTACGAGGCAGTTTTCAGAGCTTTACACACCAATACACAGGATGCAACCAATGAAATTATTTTCTGTGTGGGAGCTTTCGGAGGAAACGCAAGAACAGACAGCAAAATCGGTTATTATAACGGATTGAAACATGATGACAATTCCAACTGGAAAGGTGGCGGAGGCATCAACGCACTTCCCGTTTACTTCTATGAGTTTACTAAATATGACCTAAGAAGAGACATGAACATAGGAATTTTTAAAGTGAACAATTCAAACCAGGCTGAGATGGTACCTGCCATTTCTTTTACAGATTCCAAATACAGAAAATCCTGGACGAATATCACGGGACCTTCCCAAAACCTTGCGGTTGACTGGCCATTATTGCGTTTTTCAGATGTACTGCTGATGTTTGCAGAGGCAGATAACGAAATTCACGGCGCTCCTTCCCAGGAAGCAATCAATGCAGTAAGATCAGTAAGAACCAGAGCTTATGCAGGCAATTTAGGGCAAATGGGAACCATTCCTGCTGATAAAACAGGGTTCTTCAATTATGTTGTACAGGAAAGGTTATTGGAGCTGGGTTCTGAAGGAATCAGAAAATATGACCTGATCCGCTGGAATTTATTAGACGCCAAAATCACGGAAACAAGACAGAAGCTGACTGCTTTCGCCAGTGGAACAGGGCAATATGCTAACGTTCCTTTAAACCTTTACTATAAAAAATCACCGTATGATCCTACAAAAACGGCACAGCAGAATATAAATGATATTGATATTTTCTACACCAGCGGGGACAAATCTGAGGTATTTTACATGCCTTCCCAGGATGCTACACCGGCAGGTTATACGAAGATTGCATGGAGAGCTGCTGTTTTACCGACCTATATCAGCGATCCTGTGAAAGGTTTTGCCCAATATTTCCAACCGAATAAAAGAGAGTTATTACCTATTTACAGTGACATTATTCAATCTAACTATAATCTTACCCAGGATTACGGTTATTAGTAACAATACACATTCATATCAACAGTTGATACAGGCTTTCTTCCCAGGGAGTAAGTCTGTATTTTAACTTAAAAATTATTCAATGAAAACCTCCATTTTAATTAAAAATATAAAACCGTTTTCAATTTTACTGGCAGTATTATTAAGCTTTCTTTCTTTCAAGACCAATGATCGGACAATCGTGGTTTCGAAAGACGGAAAAGGTGACTTCATCACAATACAGCAGGCTATCAATGCCATTGAAAACAATTCTTCCATAAGAACAAAAATTATAATTAAAGCCGGAGTTTACAAAGAAAAAATTATCATCCCGGAAACGAAAGGAGCCATTCTAATGGAAGGTGAAAACCCTGAAAATACGATGATCACTTATGATGATTACGCTTCAAAAAAAAATCCGGACGGGCAGGAAACCGGAACAACAGGTTCATCCACAATTTTTATTTATTCTAATGATTTTACAGCAAAAAATATTTCATTTGAAAACAGCTCAGGAAGAGTCGGGCAAGCCGTTGCCGTTTTAATTTCGGGTGACAGGATTGCTTTTGAAAACTGCAGGTTTTTAGGAAATCAGGATACCTTATATTTAAAAGGCACCCAGGATCTGCAGGACAAAACAAAACCTTCAAGAAATTATTTTAAAAGCTGCTATATCGAAGGGACAACCGATTATATTTTCGGAGCCGGGACAGCCGTTTTTGAATACTGTACCATTTATTCAAAAGAAAGCGCAAGCTATGTGACAGCCGCTTCTACTCCACAGGAAAATGATTTCGGTTTTGTTTTTATCAATTCAAAAATTATCGGAAATACCAAAGAAAACTCGGTTTATTTAGGAAGACCCTGGAGGCCTTTTGCCAAAACAGTTTATATCGATTGTGAATTGAATTCAACTATAAAGCCTGAAGGCTGGCACAACTGGAATAAGCCCGATGCAGAAAAAACGACATTCTACGCAGAATATCATTCAAAGGGAACCGGAGCCAATTCCTCTAAAAGGGTTTCCTGGTCTCATCAACTCAGCAAAGAAAAAAGAAAAATATACACAACAGAAAATATTCTTAAAGGAAAAGACAACTGGAATGTGAAAAAAATTTAAATCCAACCCTGAACACTAAAGATTTTCAATCATGAAAAAACATTTCACAAAACGATTCACGATAGGAATTTTATGCGGGATTTCCACGTTGGCAAATGCTCAGAATGTATTAAGCTTTCCCGGTGCAGAAGGCTTCGGAAGATATACAACCGGTGGACGCGGTGGAAAGGTTTATTTCGTCACCAAACTGTCGGATGATGGTTCGGAGGGAACTTTAAGATATGCATTAGACCAGAAAGGTCCTCGATATGTTGTTTTCAAAACAGGAGGAACGATTTATTTAGAGTCACCCTTGAAAATACACGAAGGAAATGTCACCATCGCCGGGCAAACTGCTCCCGGAGATGGAATTACTATTGCCAACTACGAAACTTTTATAGGGGCAGACAATGTCATTATCCGGTATATGAGATTCAGGATGGGGGATCAGAAAAATTTTGAAGGTGACGCTTTAGGGGCAAGATTTATCAAAAATCTGATGGTGGATCATTGCTCAATGAGCTGGTCAACAGATGAGACGGTTTCCATTTATGTCAATGAAAACACAACCCTTCAATGGTGTCTCATTGCGGAAAGCCTAAGAAATTCCGCCCATCGGAAGGGAGCACACGGATACGGAGGAATTGCCGGCGGAAAATCTGCATCCTTTCATCATAACATTTATGCCCACCACGACAGCAGGAATCCGAGGCTGGGAGAATATGCAGGAAGTAAATTCGCCTTAACAGATCTTACAGATTTCAGAAATAACGTAATTTATAACTGGGGACACAATAATGTTTACGGAGGTGAAGGCATGAACGTGAATATCGTCAATAATTATTACAAACCGGGCCCCGCAACCATAACAAAACAACGCATTGTTGCCATCGATAAAAATGAAAAACCACAAGCGGAAGTCTATAACATCTGGGGAAAATATTACATCAGCGGAAATGTGGTGGAAGGAAGCCCGGAAGCCACAAAAGACAATTGGAATGAAGGTGTTTTCAGCCAGATGAAACCAGCATACAATCTTACGGATAAAGATAAAAATACCATAAAGATCAGTCAGCCACATGATATTCAGAATAATGTAAAGACATATCCTGCCAAAGAGGCGTATGAAAAAACTTTACAGTTCGGAGGAGCAAGTCTGGTGCGGGATGCAGTCGATTTGCATGTTTTAAAAGATATCAGGAACGGGAGTTTCACATACAAAGGCTCAAAAGGAAGCACCAACGGGATCATCGACTCTCAGAAAGACGCAGGCGGATTCCCGGATTTGAAGCAGGGAAAACCACTACCCGATTCAGACAACGACGGAATACCGGATGAATGGGAAATCAAGCATCAGTTAAACCCAGAAGTTGCGGATGCCAACGGAAGAGATTTAGATAAAAATTATGACAATATAGAAGTTTACATGAATGATATTGTAAAAAAAATAACCGAAGGACAACGGTAATAATCATGGAAAATCTTTAAAACCATTATGTAATAAAAAATAGTATGAAGTTCAGTTTATTTAAAATATTAATTGCCGGAGCATTTATCAGTTCAAATTTTTCAGCCCAGACCTCTGTGATTGAAAAAATTAAAAAGAACCCAAAAGCCCCTTTCTCTTATGCAGAACTTTCTGTAAAAGAAGATGGAAAATGGGAAGGAGATCGATATATCGGCGGAGCTTTCAAAAACATTCAGGGGCTCACCCTTCCCGAATCCCACACAGACCATTCCACTTACATCAGATATGAAGGGATCGGACTGGAAAATAATCAGATTGGTTACAGACTGTATCTGGACTGGAGAAATGCAACCGATATTTTCGGTAAAAAAATAAACACATTGGTTTTACCTGAAGTTGGGCAGGATGGTTTTGAATCTTATCATCATGATGCACCATGGGGGCAGGATATTCTGAAATCCGGACGTACGATTGGTATTGGCTCTTACGGAAGATATGATGAGCAGAATGATTATGTTGAAACTTTTAAAATTGTAAAAAATACAACCGCAAAAGTAGTTAATGAAAAAGATCAATCGTATGCAGTTATAGATTATAAAGGCTGGAAAACATGGGGTGACGCCGTAGATTTACAATCAAAGCTGACGATTTTCAATAAAGACCGTTTTGTAAAAGTAGATTTAAATTTGAGCAATACTCTTTCAGGATTATGTACAGGAATTGTTGCCATTAAAAATATTCCGTTAAAACAGGGAATCAGCAAAAATAAAAAATGGGCTTATATTGCTACCTACGGAAATCAAACCGAAACGAAAAAACAAGATAATCTGGGAATGGCAGTCTTCTATCCTCTTGAAAGCTTTGATAAATATGTAAAAACAAAATCCACTCATACTGTAGTTTTCAAGAAAACAAAAAATGTTTCATACTATTTTTCAGGAGCCTGGTCTCAGGAACCTAACGGGCTAACAACAGAAGAATCCTTCTATCAGGATCTGGATAAAAAACTGGATATTTTAGATAAAAAAAATCAACTTTAAAGTTTAAAAGAATGAATTTTATTAATTATAAAATAAAAGCATACGCTGTTGCTATTTTAGGTTCGGGGATGTTTATAGCATGTGCTCAAACTAAATCTGTAACTGCAGCAAAATCTGCAGTAGAAACTTCAAAATCAGGAAAAGTAGTTCCCACCAATCTCAGATGGTCTGAAAGAATGATGCTATCTGAAATGCACCGCTTCCCGGAATCCTGGATGCTCGATTTCAGCAAAAGCCCGAAATGGACTTATCCTTCAGCAATTGTTCTGGACGGGGCTGAAAAATTATACGAAAAAACCGGTAAAAAAGAATATTACGACTATATCAGCGACTTCGGTGAAAAGCTGGTAAAAGAAGACGGAACCATACTTACCTACGAATTGGAAAAATACAATATCGATCTTCTGAACAGCGGAAATGTCTTGCTATATCTTTATGAAAAAGAGAAAAAAGAAAAGTATTTAAAAGCATTAAAAATGCTTCGTACTCAAATTGACGGACAGCCAAGAACCAAAGAAGGGTCTTTCTGGCACAAAAAAATATATCCGTATCAGGTTTGGCTGGACGGCCTGTACATGGGAATGCCTTTTTACACGCACTACACACGGGATTTCGTAAAAGGTGCAGAAGCAACAAAAGCGTATGATGATATTGTTTTCCAGTTTGATTCGGTACAAAAGAATCTTTTAGACAAAAAAACAGGACTTCTTTATCACGGTTGGGATGAAAGTAAAGAACAGGCCTGGGCAGATAAAAAAACCGGACTTTCACCTAATTTTTGGGGAAGAGGTATGGGCTGGTACGGAATGGCCATGGTAGATGTCCTGGATTATTTGCCTAAAGACCATCCGGGAAGAGCAAAATTAATTTCTTACATAAAATCTTATGCAGATGCCATCATCAAAGTTCAGGATAAGAAATCCGGTCTTTGGTACCAGGTTTTAGACAAGCCTTTAGAAAAAGGCAATTATGAAGAAGCAACAGCATCAGCAATGTTCGTTTATACGATCATTAAATCGGTTAACGAAGGTTATCTTCCAAAATCATATAAAACTGCAGCAAAAAAGGGTTACGACGGAATTATCAGAAATTTAATCACGGTTGATGAAAATGGCGTGGTCAATTTAAATAAATGTTGTGCTGTTGCCGGATTAGGAGGAAAGCCTTACAGAGACGGTTCCTACGAATATTATGTAAACGAGGAAATCCGTTCAAACGACGGAAAAGGAACAGGACCATTCATTTTGGCAAGTTTGGAATTTGAAAAATAAATTTATCCGAACAAAGTGAAAGCAGAGTGAAGGATAATGATAAGAGATTTCTCATAACATCGAAATGACAAAGTAATTAAAACACTCAACCTTTGCTGAGTAAAGCGCCTTTGCAAACTTAAAAATGAACAGCATAATTGGCAAAAAATCTTCGCTCTTTGCGTTAAAATTAGACAGATCAAAAAATCTGGTTATGAAGACAAAAAATATATTAAATATACTTTCAATCACAGTTTTTTCCTGTGCATCAAATTATCTCTACACACAGGAAAAAAACTACGTTTCCGAAGTCTGGACTGCCGATCAGGGCAAAAATTATAGAAATCCGATTCTTTATGCAGATTATTCCGATCCGGATGCTATCCGTGTAGGTGACGATTATTATATGACAGCTTCAAGCTTCAATGAAGCTCCCGGCTTGCCGATTCTTCACTCCAAAGATCTTGTGAACTGGAAATTGGTGAATTATGCACTTCCGGATGTTCTCCCAACCGAACATTTTTCAACTCCAAAACGGGGTGACGGAGTTTGGGCGCCTAGTATAAGATTCCACAAAGGTGAATTCTATATCTATTGGGGTGATCCTGATTTCGGAATTTATATGGTAAAAACCAAAGACCCGCTGGGAGCCTGGGAAAAACCGGTTTTGGTAATGGAAGGAAAAGGATTAATCGATTCCTGCCCGTTCTGGGATGATGATGGAAATGCCTATTTAGTCCATGGCTGGGCAGGAAGCCGAGCCGGAGTGAAAAGTATTTTATCCCTTAATAAAATGAACCCTGAAGGAACAAAAGTGCTGGATAAAGGAGTTCATGTGTTTGACGGTCATGATGCCCATCCAACCGTTGAAGGCCCGAAAATGTACAAAAGAAACGACTATTACTATATTTTTGCTCCTGCAGGTGGCGTTGCAACCGGATGGCAATTGGTATTAAGGTCAAAAAATATTTACGGGCCCTATGAGGAAAAAGTGGTACTGGAACAGGGTTCAACAAAAATCAACGGACCTCATCAGGGCGCCTGGGTAGATACCCCTTCTGGTGAGGATTGGTTCTATCATTTCCAGGATGTTGATACCTATGGAAGAATCATTCATCTGCAGCCCATGAAATGGGAAAAAGACTGGCCGGTAATAGGAATTGACCACAATAAAAACGGAATCGGAGAACCGGTTTTAACCTACAAAAAACCAAATATAGCCCAATCATACCCTATCGTTACTCCTCCTGAAACCGATGAATTTGACAGTCAAAAATTAGGCTTACAATGGCAATGGAGCGCCAACGAAAATATAGTCTGGTCATCCAAGCTTCCGGGGCAGAAATTTTTAAGACTATTTTCAATGAAAGTTTCTGAAGATGAAAAAAACCTGTGGAACGTTCCGAATTTATTAACCCAAAAATTCCCGGCTCCGAATTTTACAGCTTCTACCAAAGTTAAATTGACACCGGAAGATGCCAAAGAAGGGAAAACCGCAGGATTACTGATCATGGGGTTAGATCATGAATCCATTGTGATTACCAATAAACCGGACGGCTATTATTTACAGCTAAGAAGAGCTGAGAAAGCCGATAAAGGCGGTGAGGAAAAGGTTTTGTTTGAAACAAAATTAAAAGGAAATGAAGTCTATTTAAAAGTAAATGTAAATGAGCCAAATGGCTTATGCCAGTTCAGCTACAGTGAAAATGGTAAAAGCTTCATTAAAGCCGGCGAAGTTTTTCAGGCCAAACCCGGAAAATGGATTGGTGCTAAAGTCGGTTTATACTGCATAAGTACAGCAAAAGCTTCCCGCGGTGGATATGCTGATTTTGACTGGTTCAGAATAACTAAAAATTAAAAGGCTTACATAAATGACTTAATAAACCCTGGCTTAAACCTTATAGGTTTTAAAAACCTATAAGGTTTGTAAGAATAGGATTACTAAAAAATATAAAGATCAACCAACAAATAGGTTTAAAAATAAGTCAATGATAAAAACAATATATAAAACCGTTTCATTTTTATCCGTCGTTTTGTTCCTGTCCGCATGCCGGCCACAAAGCAATGCTCAAAAGGCAATGACAAAAAGCAATAAAAAAGTCACACATATTTATCTTATCGGAGATTCCACAGTAGCAGATTATACCGGAGATTACGAACCCGGCAAAGATTATATGAAAGCACGTTACCCGATTACCGGTTGGGGACAGGTTTTCCAGCCATTTTTTGTGAAAGACAGCCTGATTTCTTTAAAATCTGTGATTAAAACAGATTCTGTGGCAGTTATCGACAGAGCACATGGAGGAAGAAGCACCCGGACATTTTTCCAGGAAGGAAGGTGGAGATATGTTTACGAGCATTTACAGCCCGGCGATTATGTTTTGATGCAATTTGGTCATAATGACGGTTCAGAAAAGCATACGGAACGGTATGTAAATATTCAGGGATATAAAGAGTTTTTAAGATTATTTGTAACTCAGGCAAGGCAAAAAGAAGGAAACCCGGTTATTATAACACCCGTTGCCAGAAATTATCCCTGGAAAGATGGAAAGCTGGAAAATATACACGGTGAATATTGGCAGGCTCCTATTGATATTGCTAAAGAAATGAATGTTCCTTACATTGATTTAAACAAACTATCAATGGAATATTTTACCCGGAAAGGCCAGGATTTCACCACCAATCATTATTTTATGAATCTTCCTGAAGGCACTTATGAAGCTTATCCTAAAGGTCAGAAAGACAACACCCACTTTCAGCCTGAAGGTGCAAAAGTAGTAGCTTCAATTGTTTATCGGGAATTTAAAAATATAATTAAAACTCAAAAAAAATAAAATGAAGAAGTCTTTCAAAATTATCGGTTTAGCAGCAGCCATGATATTTTCAGGGCGAATACAGGCTCAGAATCTGGATATTTATAAGAATATTGAGTTTAAAATGCCTCAGGTGGCAGAAACTTCTTTCGCAGCGAACACCGTGTCAATTATCCAATACGGTGGAGTTGCAGGCGGAAGTGTAAAAAACACGGAAGCTTTCAGAAAAGCAATCGATGACCTCAGCAAAAAAGGTGGCGGAAAATTGGTTGTTCCAAGAGGAATGTGGCTGACAGGCCCTATCGAGTTAAAAAGCAACATCAATCTTCATGTAGAAGAAGGTGCTTTTATTATTTTCAGTAAAGATAAAAATGATTATCCTTTGGTTGATGTAAGTTTTGAAGGGTTAAACACTATTCGTTGCCAGTCTCCCGTTTCAGCGAGAAATGCAACCAACATTGCCATCACGGGAAAAGGAGTGATTGACGGAAGCGGCGATGCATGGAGGGCCATCAAAAAAGGAAAAGTATCTGAATCTGAATGGAAAGAAATCACTGCATCAGGTGGAATTTTATCTTCCGACGGCAAAACGTGGTATCCTTCAGAAAGTTATAAAAAAGGATTTGAAAGCAGCTCGAGCTTCAATGTTCCTGACAGGATTTCTAAAGAAGAACTTAAATCGGTTAAAGATTTTCTTCGTCCTGTTATGGTAAGCCTGGTGGGTTGCGATAAAGTTTTATTGGATGGGCCCACTTTCCAGAATTCACCGGCATGGAATCTTCATCCATTGATGTGCTCCAATGTGATTTTAAAAAATCTTACCGTCAGAAATCCCTGGTTTTCCCAAAACGGCGATGGTGTCGATCTGGAATCCTGCAAAAATGTTTTGATTTATAACAATACTTTTGATGTAGGTGATGATGCAATTTGTATTAAATCAGGAAAAAATGAAGACGGAAGAAAAGAAATATGCCGACTGAAAATGTCATCATTAAAAATAATATTGTGTACCACGGCCACGGCGGTTTTGTGGTAGGAAGCGAAATGTCCGGCGGAGCAAGAAACATTCATGTTTCAGACTGTATTTTCATTGGAACGGATATCGGCCTGCGCTTCAAAACAACGCGTGGAAGAGGCGGAATCGTTGAAAATATTTACATTAAAAATATTGATATGATCAATATCCCAACCCAGACGATTGGCTTCAACATGTTCTATGAAGGTGCTTCCCCGGTTTTGGAAGACGGACAGAAAAAAGAAGGCAATACATCACCGGAAAAGATATATCCTGTGACAGAAGAGACCCCGGTTTTCAGGAATATTTTCTTTAAAAACATTCATGCAGTGAATTCTTATGAAGCGATTACTTTATTCGGCCTGGCAGAAATGAATCTTAAAAATATTGTGATAGAAGATTCTCAGTTTGATACTAAAAAAGCTTTAACGATTGTAGACGCAGACGGAATTCAGTTAAAAAATGTAAAGCTTAAATATTCTGAGGGAACGGGGGCAACAGTTTATAACAGTAAAAATATCAACCTGTCAACCGTAAAGTTTGAATCCCAAAATAAGCCGTTCATTAAAGTTTTAGGGAACAAAACAGGAATGATACTGTTACCGAAGGAAGTGGCGTCAGATAAAAATGCGCTTTCAATCGGAACGGAAGTAGCAAAAAATTCGGTTAAATAAAATGGATCAGGGATAATTGGATAAAAATTTAAGACTTAATAAATTTTTAAGAGTAATAAACCAGGCTTTACTTAATATCTCTTATTGAACGGTTCAGAATTTAAAATTTGACGACATGATATTTGATAAACTCACTTATATTTCTATTTTCTTTGTATGGATGACAGCATTCGGTCAGGCACAACGGCCGAATGCTAGTCCATACACCAATGAAGCTGCCTATGAAAAATTAAAGAAAAAATATCCTTTTATCACCCCTTTAGGCCGGTCTGTCCCACAAAATACAGGAATTGATAAAGATGTGGAATACGCCAATATCAACGGGCTTTCCTTAAAAGCTGATGTGTATTATCCTCTTGATAAAACAAAAATGCATGCAGGAATTGCAATGGTACACGGCGGTGGCTGGATTTCAGGAAGCAAGGAAAATGAAAAATATATGGCGATGGAACTGGCTTCAAAAGGTTATGTCGCAATAGCAGTCGGTTATCGGCTGGCTGATGTGGCAAAATATCCCGGAGCCGTTGAAGATATTGAGCAAGCCATTCATTGGTTAAAGAAAAACCATAAAAAATATGCTCTGGATAAAAACAGAATAGCCGTTTTAGGTGAATCTGCAGGAGCACAGATCGCCACTTTGGTCGGGGTAAAATCAAAGAATAAAATTAAAGCCATAATCAATGTTGACGGAATTGTTTCATTCATTCATCCCGAAGCTGAAGAAAGCACTTATGCTTCGTATTGGCTGGGTGGCGACAGAGAGGTTAATTTAAAAAACTGGACTGAGGCTTCCCCTTTGGAATATGTGGATAAAAATACACCTCCTACCCTTTTTATCAACAGTTCTCAGCCAAGATTCCATGCAGGAAGAGACGATATGATGAAAAAATTAAAGAGTTATCATATTCCGACTGAGTTTCATGAAATCAAAGATTCACCGCATTCATTCTGGTCGGCAGAGCCCTGGTTTACTGAAACCCTGAACTATACAGTTGACTTTTTAAATAACGTTTTTCGGTGATATAAATTATGATTTTAAATGCAAAGATAGCCATCCTCTGCTCCTTAAAATTATCATAAAGAAATGAAGAAATCTTTGTGTAAGAAAATAACAATCCAGTTTATGAAAAAATTATTTTTAATTCTGTTTATTTTAATGATAGATTTTCTCCTGGCAGGAAATGATCCGTACATAAAAGTGACCGTAGCAAAAAACGGAAGCGGAGATTTCACCTCAATTCAGAAAGCGATCAGTTCGATCAGGGATTTAGGCCCGGCGGAAGCATTGATCGTTATTAAACCCGGAATATACAATGAAAAAATTGTCATTCCATCGTCAAAACATAAAATTACATTAGCAGGCGAAAATAAAGATAACACCATTATCACCAACAATGATTTTTCTGGAAAAAAGGATGCATTTAATGAAAAAATTACCACCTTCAATTCCTATACTTTATTGGTGATGGGTGATGATATTAAAATCAGTAACCTGACGATTCAGAATAGTTCGTGCAATGAAGGTCAGGCTGTTTCCCTTCATGTGGAAGGCGATCGTTTTGTGATTAAAAACTCCAATATTCTGGGATGCCAGGATACGACTTATTCAGCAACCAATCACAGCAGACAGTATTTTGAAAACTGTTATATCGAAGGCACAACTGATTTTATTTTCGGGCAGGCCACCGTTGTTTTTAAAAATTGTACAATTAAAAGCTTAGCTGATTCTTACATTACTGCAGCGGCAACAGAAGCTGACAGAAAATATGGTTTCGTCTTTTTTGATTGTCAGTTAATAGCCAAAGAAGGCATCACAAAAGTCTATTTGGGAAGGCCCTGGAGACCTTATGCTAAAACAGTTTTCATCAATACCGGAATGGGGAAACACATCGTTCCGGAAGGCTGGAATCCCTGGAAAGGCGATAAAATGTTCCCTGATAAAGAAAAAACCACTTACTATGCAGAATACGGGAGCAAAGGCGATGGCAGCAATACATCAAATCGGGTAAGCTGGTCGCATCAGTTGACAAAAAAAGATCTGAAAAATTATACCATTGAAAAGATTTTTGATGGCTGGAATCCGAATATGATTAATAAATAATGCGCAATTATAACCACAACTCAATCGAGATACTCCTGAACTTTTTTATTTGACTCTGCTGGATTCCAAGACAAAAGAATTTTTAATTAAAAAAATTATAATGAATAAAACGCTTATCCTACTATTTCTATTCTTATCGATCATCACATCTGCCCAGAAAAAGCCAACGTTATTTTTGATTGGTGATTCCACAATGGCTAATAAAGAAAATCCTGATAAAAATCCGGAACATGGCTGGGGACAGGTGCTTCCGCTATTTTTAACAGGAATTGAGATTCAGAATTATGCGACCAACGGAAGAAGCTCGAAAAGCTTCAGGACAGAAGGAAGATGGGATAAGATAATGAAACAGCTTAAAAAAGGAGATTTTGTTATTATCCAGTTTGGGCACAATGATCAGAAGATAAAGGATTCAGCCCGTTTTACCAATCCTTACACTCAGTACAGAGCCAATCTGGAAAGATATGTCAGTGAAGCAAGATCAAAAGGAGCAATCCCGATTCTCATGACCTCAATTGTCAGAAGAAATTTCAATGAAAATGGGGTCTTGGTGGATACCCATAAAGAATACCCCTTAGTGGTAAGGATGGTTGCCAATGATATGAAAGTTCCGTTTGTTGATTTGCAGTTATTAACGGAGCAGATGGAAATTTCTTATGGTCCTGAAAACTCAAAAAAACTGCATCTGCATTATAAAAAAGGGGAAGCTGATTATTATCCTGAGGGGAAAAATGATGATACCCATTTGTCGGAATTAGGTGCGGAATCCGTTGCAAAGCTGGCTGTAAGCTCTTTGAAAAATTTAAAAACAGGTTTGGAGAAATATATTAAATAATAAAGCTGCTACAGGTTTACAGTATATATTTTTAGCAGAAATTTTGCATCCAGTTTGTCATTCCGGAGGAATCTCTACTTCATATATATCATTGAATTGCCTGGATTCCACACTCCACTCCGTTTCGCTCAGAATGACAAATTTGAAAGTATCTTTTCATAGTTTAGAAATGTATCTGAAATTTACAGTGACTTAACTAATAAAACATAAAAAATGAATTTCAAAAAAGAGCCGTTCTTTGACGGCAATTCCGGATGGGAAGATTTAGGAGGTGGTGTTTCCAGACAATTTGTGGGTTACAATTCCCAGGTGATGATGGTGATTGTAAGATTTGAGAAAGCTGCTATTGGAGCTTTACATCAGCATTTCCATTCTCAGATTACTTATGTGAACTCAGGAAAGTTTGAAGTAACGGTGGGTGACGAAACAAAAATTTTACAGAAAGGAGATGGATTTTTTGCCCAACCCAATATTTTTCATGGGGTAAAATGTCTGGAAGAAGGGCAACTGATCGATACTTTTACGCCATTTAGAGAAGATTTTTTCAAAGATTAATTATTTAAAATGAGAAAGCCATGAAAAAATCTGTTTTTATCTTAATTGTTTTCCTTTTCACTCAGTTATCCGCACAGGAAAAAATCATGGTTTGGCCCAAGGGTCAGATGCCGAACTCTAAAGGATTACTGCTAAAAACCGAAGAAAAAGAAGGAAGGATTGTACAAATAAAGGAAACCGAACTTTTTGCTTTTTTACCCCCGAAGGAAGAAAGAAAACAGATGGCTGTTATCGTTATTCCCGGTGGTGGATATTACAAACTTACTTACGATTTGAATGGTTATCAGATTGCAAAATGGTTCAATACACAAGGAATATCTGCTTTTGTTTTAAATTACAGATTACCGACGTCTCCGGATTTGAAACAAAAAGAAATTGCCCCATTGCAGGATGTTCAGGCAGCGATAAAATATCTTAGAAAGAATGCAAATCAATATGGTATTTCACCGGAACAGATTGGTGTAATCGGAACTTCTGCGGGAGGACATCTGGCGGCAACGGCAAGTAATATTTCCACAGATTATACAGAATTAAAAGGCGACTGGGAAAATATTTCTACCATTCCGAATTTTGCTATTCTCGTTTCTCCGGTTATTGATTTAGGCGAATTTGCACACATCGGAAGCCGTAACAGCTTGCTTGGTGAAAATGCTTCTCCGGAAAAAATCAAAGAATATTCAATGCAGAATCGGGTAACGGAAAAAACACCTCCTACAATATTATTTCATGCACAAAACGATAAAACAGTTCCTGTAATGAACAGTATTTTGTATTTCCAGCAAATGATAAAAAATAAAGTAAAAGGGGCTGTGTTTATCTTTCCGGAAGGTGAACATAAAATAGGTATTACCAATAAATCTGAACTAACGGATAACTGGAAAAAACTATGCTCAGACTGGCTTAAAACAATAATTAATAAGTAGGCGGCTTTGAAGTGGGATATTGAATGGAGAAATTCTAAATTGATAAAACTTATCATTAAATCTTCGTTAGAAGGGAATTGCAGAGTAATAATGGCTTCATTGGTGGCTTCGGGAGCCTCAGCCACCAAGTCACTGTTGAAGCGGCAAAAGGTGAAAACCCAAATGAATATTATCAGGTTAATGCAATCAGAACTCCTTTAATTTCTGAAAAAAACCGGACTAAAAGGGTTTCTGATTTTACAGCTGAAAGAGGCCGAAATTATCTTTTCGAAGTTCAATAATTTTAAACAACCAAATTTATTCGCCCGCAGATTCATGACCGTACAAAATCCCCTGTAGATATGTGTTGTCTTCGGGATTTTTTATCTCTAAAAAAACCATTTAAAAATTTTAAATATTATTTAAAATGCAATCGGTTGTTCATATAAATTAAATAACATTATAATTATATAAATATTAATACATTAAAATATAAAACAATTTATTAATTATTATATAATTTTATCTAACATTAACAAAGAAACAATTATTAAACTATGAAAACAAAAATCAAAGCTGCCTTTCTTACGGCAGCTCTAAGCTCTGCTTTTGCTTTAACAGGCTGCGGGCAAGATGACATTAAAAGTGAATTAACCGAAAATTCAAATCTACTCAGGCTTGAAAAATCTCTTTCTGCCAACGCCGTTATTCCTCTGGCCAGCTGCTTTGCTCCCGGGTGGGCTTCTCAAAACGGGGGAACGACCGGAGGTGGAACGGCAGCAGAGACAACAGTTTCCACATACGCCCAATTAAAGGCAGCTATAGAAAACACTTCTGTAAAGGTGATTAAAGTAACGGGAACGATTACAGTCACGGCCCGTTTGTCTTTCCAGGATCAGACCGGGAAAACAATTTATGGGGCAAGCGGTGCCAAGCTGGTTTCTACTGATCAGACGGCAAGCGGATCCGGTATCATCAATATTAAAAGATGTAATAATATTGTGATCAGAAACCTGATTTTTGAAGGGCCGGGAGCTTATGATACCGATGGATGGGATAACGCCATTCTTGATGACTGCCGAAATGTATGGATCGACCATTGCGAGTTCAGGGATGGTGTTGACGGAAATTTTGACATTAAAAACAAATCAGATTTCGTTACCGTATCTTATACAAAATTCCATTATCTGAAGGCTCCAAAACCCGGAGGCTCAGGAGGTACAGATGATCACAGGTTCTCTAATCTTATCGGCTCAAGTGATGGGGCAACGGCAGATGCCGGAAAACTTAATGTGACTTTCGTTCGTTGCTGGTGGGCACCCGGATGCAGAGAGCGTATGCCCAGGGTAAGATATGGCAAGATTCATATCATTAACAGCTATTTTAACAGTTCGGTAAGCAACAAATGTATTGCTGCAGGCGTACAGGCCAATATTCTGGTAGACAGAAATGTCTTTGAAAATGTAAAAGAACCGATCAGCCTGATGAGCGGATTCACAGCTGTGACCCAGACAGGCAGCACTTTTACCAATGTAACAGGCAATACTGCAGGAAGCGGAACAGCATTTACGCCACCGTATTCCATCCCGGCTTTATCTGTTTCTGCTGTTAAAGCTGATGTGACAGCCAATGCGGGTGCTACCTTAAGCGGAAACATTTGCAATTCTTTATAATCAGGAATTTAAAATATTTTGGATGTAAAAACGACCGGGAATTTCCCGGTCGTTTTTTATTGTATATGAGTTTATAGATAGCTAGTCAGATAAATTGCTCTTTTCCAGCCATTTCGGATATTCTTCGGTAATAAGCTTTCCGGGGGCATCACCAAACCAGCTGTAACCATTTCTTCTTTCCTCGGAAACTTCATTGTAATTATATTTTACACTTCCGTCACGGTCTCCAAAAAGAGGTTTATTGGTCGGGATATCATAAAACCTTGCCCAGATTACCGAGCTTTTGTCTTCTTTCAAAATTCTTAATGTTTTTCCGTTTTGCTTTGAAACGTTATAGCTGTATCCATCGATCTTATTTTCTTTAAACCATTTTACGGCAGCTTTCACAGAGCTTTCAATTTCGGGAGTAACAAGCTGCATCATCAGAAAACGAACGATATTCACAGATTCTCCTGTCGCTAATGAAATGGGTTCAAAAGCTCTGGCTTTATCGGGTTGCAGAGTGATTTCATTATACTGGTCTGCCCATATCGACGGATTTCCTTTTTGCATCACCTGGGTTTTCAAAATACACTGGATTCCTTTTTGTACGGCCAGTACTGATTTTTCTTTCAGCTTAGGATCAACAACGTTAAAATCATTTTTACTTCCTGCTACATTATATAAAACCGTGAGCGCATTGATCATTGCATTGTCATTATAGGTCACCTGTTTCCTGTACAATCCGGAATTCGGGTAATACTGAGGGAAACCACCGTTTTCATATTGCATTATGAGAAGATATTTAATCCCTTTTTCCGCAGATTTCAGGTATTCAGGATTTTTTGTGGATTGGTAGGCTTTTATCAGTGCATTGATTTCTCTTGAGGTCGCGTTGTTATCAATTGTTGCGTGGTCGTCACCTGTTGCCTTTATTTTCTTTAAAAGATTTTTATCAATGGGAAGGCTATAATTCACGACCGATTTATCATCGAGCTGTTTTCCCCAACCGCCATTCGGCAGCTGGTAGATTAATATTTTTTCCGCCAGGGTGTCTTTGGCCTGAGCTGAGAAAGTGAGAGTAATGAATGAAAATATCAGTATTGAAATTTTAAATTTCATTTTCATATTGTATTATTTGATCTTAATAACTAACGGATGGGCAATAATCATGGATTGTTTTTGCAACAATGCTTCCCAGTCTTTCCGGGTCTGAACCTGACCGCTTTTCTGCCATGCAAATCCGGCGTAATAAATCAGTTTATTTGAAGGTTTTGTAACAACCAGCAGATTACTCTGATCTGCAACATCCGATTTTCGTGCCCAGGATTTTTTAACGGCAGCGGGGTTTACCACAACTCCTTCGCCTACAAAAGCGTCATCAATTTTTTCCCAGTGAAGATACCAGCCGTCTTTATCATTTATTTTTACTTCACCTTCGTTTTTATGCAGGGTGATTCCGACCGTGTAATTCGGAACCGGTTTTTCTGTTTCAAACCTGGATTCAAACCTGGAAAAATTAGAGCCAATATCAAGGGAAATCCTTTTTATTTCACGAACTCCATATTCACTCCATGGGCTGTAAGTAAGCTCAAAAACAGTACGCAAAGGACCTTCTGCAATTGTTTTAGCTGTCACGAAATTCCGGGAAACCTGAAGCTGGTCATTATTCCAGATACCGATTCCACCGGTTCCCCTGCTGTCTCCAACATGATACGGGTCATAGCCTTCGCCTCTTGTATCTTTATGGTAATACATCGGGTCTGTGAGATATCCTTTGTACCATTTATTGATTACAGGCTGATCTGTTCTTTTCAGCCAGATATCAATTCCACTTGAAAGTGTGCTTCCCTGAACTCCCTCCAGGGCTTCTTTCTGACCTTTCGGCCCGTAAACCCTGAACGCAATTTTATCATTTTCCCAGGCATAATCATCTACTCTTTCCGGCACCAGTCTTGAGTAAGCGGTTACTTTAGCTTCCGGAACAGGAATTTCTGCATTTCCTACGATGGTATAGGTATTGGTTTTCTTTGCTTCTATTGTCGTGAGGAAGAGCAATTCGTCATTTTTCCCGTCACCGTCATCATCGATCCATTGAATAGGAAGATATTTATCGTGACTGTCTTTTATTCTGAGATCTGTTTCTTTGTTTTTGCTTAAAAATGATTTCAACCGGGTTGAAGAGATTGAAACGATTTCACTTCTTGGGAAATCCAATGTATTGCTGACCTGAACAGAATTTTGAGCTTTCAGGGAATTCACCAAAAAAATGCAATCGATTGCACAAACCCATCCGAAAAGGGACATTTTATTCATAAGCCTATTGAATTGTTTTTTCAAATTTAATCAATTATTCTATGTGAAAAATAAAAATCCTTATCAATGATAAGGATTTAACGGTATTTATTTCAAATTTACTTGCTATATAAGGAATGCAGCATACAGTCAGAGAAATTTTTTCCTTTCAAAATCCTGAATCACATTGATGTTTTAACTATTCTACTGATTTTAGAAATATTATCTAAAAACGCCCGACTCGATGAGCCGGGGCGTTATTTAATTATTCCACAATTAATGGAATTGTCTTTGTCATAAGTTTACCATGAAAGATTTTAATCTTATTCTTTTTTAAGGAATCTATATCAAAAGGAGTAAGATACTTTCTGATCTCAGTACTGTCAAAAGATACTCCGAATTGTATTGTATAATTTTTGTTTTTCTTAAGATCATAATATCCTCCGGTTGCTCGGGTCTGTGAAGCAAGTAATGCCAATTTTCTTTCCGCTCCTTTGCCTGAGAACGGATTAATAAATACAGCATTTTTTTTCATTTTTCTGTTTATTTCAAACCATAGCATATCTCTGTCAAAACCCTTTTGTCTGAAAGTTTCCATTGTTACAGAATCTTTCTTGCTATACCCGGAACCTGAAATATTAACAAAAATGTTCTTACTTTCTATTTTTTTATTATTTTCATCTTTTATAATGACCTCATATATTCCGATCAGCGGAAAACTGCCTACTCCGAAATCATTAATAGAATAAAAAGCATAATTGTTTGCCGTATTGTTATCAATGGAGATCTTATGCTCCACCTTGTTAGCATAAAACGGATCATCAATAGCTAATGTAACTTCATTGTTCTTAACACATGAAATAATTAGAAAAGATAAAATTAATATTAACAAGCTTTTTTTAATGTCCATATTGATTCATGAGTCGTTTTGAGATTTCTGCATTTCTATTCATAGCAGCCTGTGCCTCCATGTACTCTCTTTGATTTCCTGCATAGGCCATAGACCACATATAAGCAGAAATTTCTGACGTTGCTATTTTATATGCATCTGCCACTTTTGAATTAACATTACCTGCCCACATGCTATGTAAACCATGGCTTTCATTAGCAGCATGGATCAGTTCATGACCAATTGTTTGCGCGACCCCCATCCATCTGTCCGACTTTATCATTTCAAGGTTTATCGTAATGGTTCCGGCACTGTTTACATAAGTTTCAGCCAAAACTCTACCACCATCTTCACCAATTAAAGGGGTGATTCCCCGATTCGTTACTTTAAACCATATTACCGTTCCATGTTTTACCTTTAAGAGTAATTCATTAAGAATAGGGACTCCTCTAACTAATTTAATAAGATCTTCAGGTTTTCCGCTAAAAGAAGTAGCAACTGCGCTTTTGTTATCTCCAAGAAACTTTTCAACTTGTTCTTTAAGTTTTTCATAATTGGATTTATCAAATCCTTCAATTGTTAAATGTGCCACATGATTTAGGCCTGAAGAAATAAGTCCTTGCTTCACTCCCTGCCAGAAATTTCCACCTGCAATAGCAGCAGAAATACCTCCACTTAAGCCTCCACTCACAATCATTACGGCTTTCATTGCTTCTTTTCCGAAACCATTATACACTATATCTCCACCTGCAGCTCTGGTCGCGGCAAAATCAATTCCCAAAGACTGCATACCGCTTGCCATAAGAGAAGATACTGCTCCACTTAAAGCTCCGCTACCGAATTTACCTCCGTCAATTACTGACATAAATCCTCCTGTGGAAGCATGCATAGCCGCTTCAAAGAGTGCTTTTCCGACCGTGAGATACTGCCCGAAAACCGATGTGGCCATACTTCCGATCCCAAAACTCAATGCTCCCGAAAAAGCTCCCATTACAGCAGCTTTTCCTAAACCATACCAAAACGGAATACCATTAATCATATTCACAATAACCTTAGTGGTAATGGCTACAGCTAAACCAATAAGAGCAGCCATCCCCAAAGTAATCGGTTCATATCCGTCAACATCTATGTATAATAGTGGATTATTATAGCCATATCCGAACCTGTCATAACTCTGTGTGTTAAACTGATCAGGAACTATTGTATCAGGGCTTAAAAACTTCCTTACAACCGGATCGTAAATACGGGCATTCATATTGACAAGCCCTACGGTCTGGAGGTGCTCATGTCCCGTATACCCTCTGCTGATAAATAAAGGCATAAACCTCAATTGGTCTGCATTTGTAATCAATTGTCCACTGACATTAACCAAGCCTTTCAGATTCCCCCAAGCATCAAAAAATCTTTTTTCTACAACAGATCCATCCGTTTTGGTAATAGCAACTATACTGTTGAGATTATCCCTGTGAAGGTAATAATTATTTTTTTCTGTTAGGGCTCCATTTGTAAAAACCTCTTTTTTAATATAATTGGCAGAATACGGATCTCCATTAATATAGGTAATCAGTTCTGTAACCCCGGTTAAAATATTTTTAGTAAGTTCAATCCCAAAATCAGAGGAATAATATTTGGTATATTTGCCGGTTTTTGAACCCATTGAATATCTTGACTGCAGAATATTGTATTCAAAATGCAGATTATCCCTGCCCGCCAATATAATATTATTCGGATTTCTGAATGCATTGTAAGTTACATTGGCAAAACCTCTCTGTGTATTTATATTTTGCCCGTTAGTATTAAAGTCAACACTTTTTAATTTATAATCATTGACATCGTAATTATATTTCCCAAGTTCTGAATTTGAAGTTATCCGTCCTCGGTTATCATAAGTATATTGATTGGAAAGAACCCCATTGACTGCTTCAGTGAGCAAACGATTTAATTTATCGTAAGTGAAATCTTCCTTATTTCCGAAAATATTATTTCTTCTCCAGTTCAGAACTCCCTTATTTACATCATAATTATAGTCGATATCTACTGCAACAGTTCCATTATTGGTGTTCTGATGTTTAATATTGAAAAGAGTAAAGTCTGAGGGGCTATATTGATTAGCTATGGAGTATCCGTTACCATATTCCATTTGTGTATATTGTCCCTTAGCATTAATATCCGAAAGATGCCAAATCATTGTATTGGAATCAATATCATTCTGCTGAACAAGTATTCCATTTGCATCATAAACATTTTTGATACTGGAAGTTGACATTCCCTGCCCCAGCAGTACAGTGCTGATTGTTGTCTGATCTATTCTTCCATAACTGTCATAAGTATTTGCAGAATTATAAATAAAATCAGGAGTCTCTTCACTTTTAGCATACAAACGGTAATACTGATCATAATAAGAAGTATATATAAAAGATTTTCCGTTACTTATGCCTGTGATGGTTTCAGGAAGTTTTGTCTGTCCGTTATAGGTATATGTTTTTTCAATATTTGTATTTTCAGCAGGTGTATTACCATAGGTTTTCTCAGTCTCCGGCCTGCCAAAATTATCATAGGTATAAAGGGTATATCCTTTAGGAGCTGTCTGTTTAGTCATGCGACTTACGTTGTCAAACTCATAAGTATAAGTTCCTGCGGAAGGATCTGTTTCTTTAGTCTTATTCCCCCATCCGTCAATTTCATAAGTCGTTTTTATACCCTCATAATTAGACTCTTTTAAAGCTCCGTTCGGATAGTATGAAAACGCAATAATACCACCATGATCCTGATGTCGTATGGTATGCCCCATAGCATCAAGAGTTTTAGATGTTTTTTTGTATCCGTCATCCACTGTTACCTTCATGCCTTCGTAACAGGTAGTCATTATCTTTCCTGTAAATGCAATATTTTTCACAGGACGATTCATTTCATCATATTCGATAGAATTCCATTTGGGAGTTTCACCTTCAAAGAAAGGTTCTGAAAATCTGGATTTTCTTCCGAAAACGTCATATTCTGTTTTTACAACCAACCATTTTCCATTGACAGACTGAGATTTTGTTTGTATTTCCCGGTCAAATTTATCGTATGTAATAATGGTTTCTGCTCCACCTTCCCGTTTTTTATGAAGGTTATATTGTCCTCCGGTAGAGATATCAGCTATAGATTTTGACAAGGTTGTTTTTTTGCCAAGATAATCGGTTATTTCCGTAGCATTTCCCCATGGATCATAAATATATGAGGTATTAAGCCCCATAGGAGAAGTTTCTGAAGCTACCTGACCAAATATATTAACATTAGCCTGAGAAAACAGGCCGTCAGGTGTTGTGGTTTTGTTGACATAACGATTAGTGGTATCATATCCATATCCTGTCGTCTGGGGTGTTATTCCTACTGTAGAAAAGGTTTCACTTTCCATATTCCCCAAACTGTTGAACGTATAAGTTGTAACAAGAGGTGGTTTGTTTGCATCATTCCCATACTTTCTCTTTTCACTTAAATTCCCGTTTGGATTGTAATCAGTTTCTTCCCTTGTGGTGAAAGACAGTCCATCTTTGTATGTTGTACTCTCCAATGAAGCAAACTTCCCATAGAAATAATGATCCCCGTTAAAAAATTCCGGTTTATAATTATATTTAGAAAGTGAAGAACCGATTCCATTATAATCTGTAAATGCACTCTTCAGTTTTAGTCCGTCTGTCTCATCATAATCATATTTTTTAGTGATGATGATATTTTTCAAATAATCTTTTGAAGTTTCATCAGTTTCTAAGATCAGGTACTGATGATTGCCCTTATCAAACTTCTTATGAATAGTTTTGGTTTCTGTAATGAATTTTTTAATCCCGCCGTATGTTGCTGAAACTACTGCATTATCCATTAAAGGATCTTTGGTAGTGATATTCCAGAACAGTTTTTTTACAGGATCCTTATTGACATATTTATTATTTTTAAGTTCAGACACATAGGCATCACTCACATAAATTTTTTGAAACCCAAGGAATCCTCTTCCTTCAAGATGCTGAATTCCATTTTCGTAACGATATTCATTGGTAAGTACATTACTATTAAAAATAGTATGAATTTTACTTACCAGATAATAAGATCCATTGGTATTATGGGTATAATAAGGATATTTTAATTGTACATCAGGCTTATAATTGTAAACTACATCTGAGTTACTGTAATTCGGAATCATAGGTCTGTACTCAATCTTTTGAACTACTGATGAACCGTTATCTACTTCCTGTATCTGGGTTTCCAGGAAATTATCATTTTTAATCTCAAATGTTCTGTCCTTTCCTATCAATGGATCATGAATATAAATTCCTGTGGTGTAGGTATTAAGTTGGTTAAAGCTATGTTGCGCAACAATCAGGGAAAGTGGTGAAATTGTCGTATTTTCTAACGGAATATTCTGAGCTAGCGGACGGAATGTATTGGAAACCGCAGTTACAAGACCATTCTGTAAAAATTTGATCTTATTCACCATATTGGAATTGAAGTAATTACCAGCCTGCCCCATCCATGGATATTCTACACTGTTCCCTAAATTACTTACCGTTGTTTTGTATAAAAGTTCGTCGGTCGTATATTTTGCTTTTCCGATCTTGATACTGGTGATAATATCCGTTCTTCCATCTCCATTGAAATCAGCCATAATGATCGAGGTATTGATATACTCGCTCCCCTCATATTCATCAAACTCACTGTTCCAGAATTTATCCCAGAAAGAAGTACGTTTGATAACATTTCTGCTGGAAGGCACTGCATATACTAATTCGCCGTCGTTATAAGTCTCCGTGTACTTTTCAAAACTGTTTCCTTTTGAACGGTATATGTACCAGTAATTGGTTTCAGTCTCCATTTGCTTCACCAAAGAGCCCAAAGCTTTAAAAGCATGTGGATCCATTTCATATACTTTTCCGGGAGTCATGAAGTCAGTAAGGCCGTCTCCATTAAAATCTCCCATGAATAAAGGAGTCTTAGGAGTAAATGAATTGAACAATGCTACATCGGCAAGTTTAATATTGATTGTACTTGCATTCATATCCAATTTATAGATGGTGAATGATTTTTGGGCTGCATTTACTCCCAAAATTTCAGGAATTCCGTCACCATCAAACTCCATATTATAATAGGTTCTTCCAACAAAACCAGCAGGAATCGTAATTTCCGCAGGGGTAATGGAAGTTGCTTGTATTTTTCCGGCCTCTACCAAATATACTTTAGCGGCTCTATTATCATTTGCCGATTCAAAAATTAAGAAATCCAAAAGGCCGTCATTATTAAAATCTCCCGTATGGAATGTTCTTTCGGTTTTATCCCTGTAAATAGTTTCCGGGGTGATAATATCACCCGTATAATGATCATAGTCAGGTGGTGTGGTAAAAGTACCTCCCGGCAGATTTATTTTTAAAGTTCTTCCGGCAACACCTGTAAGATCATCCATATGAAAAGTGACCTCATCTACCAGCGCCCCTCCGGCATTCACATCTCCAATATAATTGGTAGTGATCCCGATTAATGCATCCCTTAATGAGATATTGTCATTGAAAAGAACTTTTCCTGCATAAAATGCAGTTCCTCCATTGGTAGCATAATTTAAATTAACAATTCCTCTTTTACTGGATATTCTGTATCCGGCTGTTTTTGATTTTACTCCATATACCGGTTCCAGTTTTCCTGCCTCGAAAAAATCTCCCATGGCTACACTTCCCAAACCGTTAATATCATGGGCAAAAGTTGGAATACTGTAAGAATTGGTTACGATTTGTGACCCCGTAGAAGTATTATAACTAAAATTCAAGGGTCTCAGCTTATCACCGGTACCATTTTCAACTTCCACTTTACGCAATCTCTCCATGCGATATCTCGTATCGTTCTGAAGAATATCATAGGTAAGAGTATATTTTCTAAATACTCCTGTAGTTGTCGTTCCGGAAGTAATATAATCAATAATCCTGTTACTTGTTGAGATGAGTCCATTCCTGTAATAATAACTATTGAGAGTACGCATTTTATAGCTGATACTGATATAATATTTATCAGTAATAGCATCGGTTCCACCATAAGATATTTTTACAAGTCTTACATTCTTTCTTTCAACAGATTCATTGACATTCTCAGATTCATAGCTATAATGAATCTGATTATCCATCGCATCTGAAAGCTGTACAATATAATGCTGACCTGGTGACAGTTGTTTATATTTAGCTATTTTACCATCTGTATATTGAATAATAAATGAATATTCCCCAGAAGACGGTTTTGTAATTTTTACTTTTGAATATTTCTCCGTAACAAAAGTAGTTTCATTGATTTTAATTAACCTTTGGCCATCCAGATAATAGGGATCTGTGTTATTAAACTGAGGACCTATAGTTATCCCGTCAATCAGTTTATTTTTCCCTCCCTGATTGATCATTGAAATACCTACTACATTCCAACCCCATCCGGCCTGGCCGTTTCCACTCTGGCTATTATAAGCAAGAGCGATATTCGGATGATGATCATTGATTCCTTTCACAGTTTCAACAGGTATTGTATAGGATAGTGTTCCTCCATCATTTACATTCATTTCTCCATTAACAGTAGGTACCAATACATCGGCAGGATTTGTTTTCTGAGTTGAAGATGATGATGACGATCTTGAACTACTGTTATTATTTTCAGCATATCCGGATGTGTCATATTGTAAAGTAATACTTGTCTGCTTCTGGGCAATCAGAAATACCGAAGTAACAAATAACAATAAAGAATATATTTTGAGTTTCATATTAACCGTTACCATTTTAGAATGTTTTTGGAGATAATCTGCCCTGTATTTAGTACAAAATTTGCAATAAAGGCCCCTTGTAATTGATTTTGAAGATTAAAAGTGGTGGTATTGATTCCATTTCCAGGTGCAAAACCGTAGATAATCACACCGACTGAACTAGACACCTGAATATTATTGATCTTATTCAGTGCCGGGCCAGACCAGCTCATCGTCACATTATAAGAATCCGATGCCTTGGTAGGATTGGGTGAAATCACAATACTGTTTTTAATAGCTTCAAGCTCGTCACTACTATATCCCTGAGATACAGAACCCGGTCCGGTATCCGAAGTACAGCCTGCCCCTGCCAAAATATTACCTGCTTCATCATAAGTAAAACATACTGATCCCTGATCATAGGTACCTGTTGGGCTTTGAGCTACTTTTTCAATATTAATCAGGCATACCCTGTTCAAAAGATCATTCACATTATCAGTCCAGTCCAGATAACTATAATTTTGCTGAAAATCATCCCTCACCAGATCTTCATAACTTTGTGTAGGTGGAACGTATGTGGCTGCCAATGGATTGGGTATAGCCTCATAATCAGTAGAATTGGGATTAAACTGGATAGAGTTTACATTATAAAACTGGGCCGGATCTTGCCAAATGTTGGCAATAAAATTAAAAGCATCCTTGTCATTCCATTCATATTTACTCTTTTCGATAAGGTTTATCCCGTTAAATGAACGTCCCAATGATATTCTTTCCGATTTGTTTCTAAGAATGATACGGTCCTGAAGAATAATCTGATTATCTTTTCCTGCAGTTGTTGAGAAAAGCTCCGTAAAAGGAGTCATCTCCGAAGGAAAACTACTATATGCAACGACCATAAACTCTCCTTTTTTAATCGTTTTATCTGCAGGAAGCCAGAATATTCCCTGACCATCTTTTAAGTACCAGTCTTTAAGGGTAATATCTCTGTCACTTATATTGTATATCTCAACAAATTCACCCCAATGGTGTTTTTTTGCACTAACAATACCACTATCATTTTGAAAGGACATCTTCTCATTGTATGGTGTATTGTAATATACTTCTGTAATTACTAACTGGGAATAAACAGATTTGAAGTAAAGCAAAAAAATTAAGGAAATAATAAATTTCAGCTTCATAGTTTATCGATTAGTTTTTGTAGATTTTGTAAGTGAACAATTTTAGAAGAATCCCGGCTAAGATTCATCATTGCAAGAGATTTGACGAAATCATCTGCATCTTCGAGATAAGATTTAGGGTTAACCGCAATGCCCACTACTTTCTTTTTCCCATCATCATTACCTGTTTTCACATAATATCTGGCTGCCAAAACATTCAACCTGTCGATTGTATGAGCATTTGATACCCCGTACATATTCCTACATTCTTCCTGTATTTTATTTTTTGCAGCGTCTGTCTGTCCTGTAATAATATCTAGTTTTATCAGTCTGGTAAGAAGTTCGAATTTCTTAGTAGGTGCGAGGGTATTATCTTTCAAAAACGGGATCAGTGCTGTCAGCTCCGAAGGAACCGGAGTATGGGTATCTTCTGCTTTTCTCAGATAGGCATCAAATAATGCCAAAGCCGACCAGAATGTTTTTTTAATATTATGGTTTTGGGCTTCAAGCTCAATCAGCGTATCGTATTTTTTCTGATACTTAGCCAGGTCTCTGATGTATTTTATAAAAAGAGGATCCTGTTTGTTAACCGTATCATAATATTTAATAGCATGTTCCAAGGCCACATCTGTATTTTTCTCTTTTCTGTATTTTTTGAGGGTCAGCTGATACATTTCCCTGATGTGCGGCCGTCTGATATCATTATTAGGTTTAGAAAGAAGCTCCCCGAGCTTGGCACTCATCTGTTCACTGGAGTATTCATTGAATCTGTTTTTGTTATACTGATATTGATCTTTTCTGTATTTTTTTAAAGGCGCATTGGTATGAGGATTCTCCGTATCTGCATTCCATTCTACAAACTTGGTGATTTTCTCAAGCTGTTTGGCAATATTATGATGGTTGGAATGCCCTTCTAAAAATGAAGCATATTTTTCTTTGACCTCTACCAATACTCTTCCTTCTATACCCAATGTACCGGCTAATTTTTTATTTCCCATTGCCGCATTAAAGTATTCTCTGTAAAGTCTCTGCTTTATGTCAGCATTTTCCGGATTAATTTTTACCGCCTCACCAAGCAATTTAATGACGTCTTCCTGTTGTCCGCCGGAAAGAATAATTTTTCTTAAGCCATCATAAGCTCTGACCTCGCCAGGATATCCGGCAAGTATATCATCATATATCTTCTTAGCCTCCTCAAACTTACCTACACGACGCAAAGAAGCAGCCTCTTTTAAAGCTGCATCAACATCTATAATATGAGTACGTTTAAATGATTTTGAAAATAAAAAATTAGGAAAAAGCAGAGAAACAGCGCCTAATGAACTTAGGGCTAGAAATTTTTTTCTGGTTATCATTTTTTAGTTTTAAAAAAAGGGGAAGACAGGGTTTAATGCCTGGATTGTTGTACCACATAAGTTTTAAAATCAATGTTTAACTTCCCCTTACATTGATGCAAATATAAAACTTTTTATAATTCAATGAAATAATACCAATTCAATTTAACGTGATTTTTATCATATTTTTACTCCTTTTACATCTTTTTAACATAAAAACATACAATAAATCATAAATTTAACTACTTATAAGAAAATAAAAATAATTAAAATCCAAAATATAACATTAATTATATATTAATTTTAAAACAAATATAAGTTGATTAATCGTTAAACCTAACTTATTTAACATAAATAAATTACATTAAAAGAATAAACTATTAATAATTTACAATACAACTTGATTTAATATTTTCATTTTTTAATTAATACACAACAAAACTCCAGAAAAAACAAATTTTCATTAATTGACTTAAAAGAAGAATTGCAGACCTGAAAATAATTATCCTTTTCTTTTTCTTGAATCCGTTACATTATGACTTCATCAGGATATGCAATATTAATTTTCTGTTTTTTTCACTATCAGGTGTAACATATTCTTCGCAACAGATGTCTTATTAAGATGAAACTCCATTTTTGAAATGAAAATAATTTTAGCACCCATCGCTTTATTAATAAGTTCCCTTACTTTTGCCCAGGCCGTGAAAGATACCACGATCAAGCAAAAAGAAATAGAAGCAGTTACAGTAACTGTCAGAAAACCAACAGTAGAATCGAAAGTAGACAGGACAGTGTTTAATGTTGCCAACAGCTCTATCCTGGCAGGGAATACAACCTGGGATGTATTGAGAATGACCCCTTTAGTAAGTATTGATAATAATGACGCCATAAAAGCCGAGGGTGAAGCGGTTACTGTTTATATCAATGACAGAAAATCTGTTTTTACAGGTAAAGAATTAAAGGAATACCTCGCCACAATTCCTGCTGATAACCTGATGAAAATTGAAGTGATCACAAGTCCTTCTTCACGTTATGAAACCTCCGGATCAGTCATCAATATCGTCCTGAAAAAAAGAGATGATGAAGGAATGAAAGGAAGTGTAACCTTCAATAACAGACAGAATACAAAAAACTCGCAGTATACCAACCTTAATCTCAATTATCATAAGAAAAATTTTACCCAGACCCTGATCGGAAGCTACAGCGACAATACATGGGTACAGAAAAATCTTAATGTTAACAGCTTATATGAAAATAACGCCGTTACCACAATCAACAATGAAACCATTTCGAAAAGCAAAAACCCGTCTGTCTCCTCTACTTCCGAATTTGCACTGAATGATAAAAACAATGTAGGACTTATCCTGGAGTATTACCAGAACAAAAACACTTCCACTTCTGATGCAGACGGCACAAAATCACTCAATAATGTATTTGAGAACTCTTATCACCAGGACCAGGATTTAACAGGACGTTACCGTACTTTAGGAACCAATGCTTTTTATAAGTATTATGATAAGGAAAAAAACAGGATCCTGGATATCAACTTAGGCTCCAATTACAATTCACAGGAAAGCATGAATGAGTTTTTAAAAACATTCAGCAATTCTCCTGATATGAATCAAATAATAACGAATTCTAACGAACAAACCAGAAATTATTATGTAAAAGTAGATTACACCCAGCCTCTGGGAAAATCCGGCGGTACTTTTGAAGTAGGGGGCAAAATGGATTTCAACAACAATGTTATTCCAAATGACCTGTATGATAACAGCCAGGCCAATCCCCGGAAAAATGATATTTTTCATTATGAGGACAATATTAACTCCCTGTATGCCAACTACAGCAAAACTTTCTTCAAAAAACTGGAAACCAGGATCGGACTCCGCTATGAGCATATTGATTATAAGATGAGACAGGATGTTGCCGGCACTGAAAGAAAAGATTCTTATGGCACATTTCTCCCCAATTTATTGCTTAAATATTCTTTTTCAGACAAGTATGATTTAAGTCTTACCTATAACCGCAATCTTTGGCGCCCGTGGTACTCAGAGTTTAACCCTTTCCTTATTCCGACCAGTGAAGGAATATCTTCCCGTGGAAATATGGATCTGGAGCCCAACCCAAGCCACAGGCTGTATATGAAACTCGGAATCCTTAAAAAATATTTCCTTTCCGTCAGGTATATGTTTACCGACCAGGATTACTGGACAACCTTTATCGAAGAAAATGGACAAACGGTTACATTGCCCGCCAATTTCAATGGAAAGGTAGAGAAGTATTATCTTTTTGCCAATACCAACCAGACTTTTCTCAAAAACAAACTGAACGTAAATGTCGGGATTGGCTGGTACTATATCGACAACAGCGATTTTAACCAGAGAAACGACCTGAAAGCCAGAAATTACATCAATTATCTTGGGGCTTCTGCCAACCTTTCATACACGAATCTTTTCAATAAGAATATTAACCTGAGCGCCTGGGTTGAGCTGTCCAATCAGAACAATGGAAATTCTTATGCCAATAAAACCAATGTTTTTCATAATATTTCCATGACTAAAATTTTCCCGAAAACCCAAATGGAAGTCAGTCTGCAGCTTATGAATATTTTTCAGAGACCCAATTTTGATGCAACGACCTACAGCCAGACCGGAACTTTCCGCAATGCTTCAAAATCTGACTGGTACGGATTTTCTCTTTCATTCGTAAAACGTTTCGGGAACCAGAAGGTGAAAGAAAATACGAAAACAGATGTTGAAAAAAGTGGCGGAGGCGGAAAGTAAAACTAATTACCATCTATAATAAATTCCCTGTTTAAACTCTTTGATTTCTTTATCAGTAAGTCAAAGAGTTTACCGTTATTAATATATGCACTATGATATTGGGAAATATCCTGGATCCGGATATTGAAACTCAAACTCAAGCTCCGAAATCATTTTTAAAGATGAAATTTCTCTTTTCTTTCCGGAAAACTCACTTTGTATAAAAAGAATATTATTCTGAATATTCAGAACTTCCCGTTTCGTTGGATGAAGAGGGGCAACCACATTATAAAGCTTTGAATGAATTTGTTTTTCCACCATTCTAGTAATCACAGAACAGATATCTGCATAGTGGATATGATTGACAACAGCATCCGGATTGGAGACTTTAAAGTTTTTCAGAATTCTTCCATCACCCATCAATCCTCCCAATCTTAAAATATTTATCTGATTGTATTTTTTCTTAGCCAGACTTTCAATCAATACCTCTTCCGAAGGTAAATTATCCTCAACAAACACTCCCGGAATATCAGGGTAAACTCCGGTTGAGCTCATCAAAAACATCTGTCCGTTAAAGCCACCAATAAATGAAGCTAATTTTTGAAATCTATTCCGTACAGCATCTGCCCCGGATCTTTTCTCCGAAAACGGAATGGTAATGATCAAAACATCCAGATCTGCCACAACATCCCATCGATCCGGCATGCTATCTGATCCATCATCATTAAAATCAACCATTGTTGAGTGAAATCCTTTGCTAAGAATGAGATCAACTTTATCCGGGGAGGTCGTTGTGGTATAGATTTTATCATGACCAGGTAACGCTTCTGCTATTCTCGAGCCCAGCCAGCCATATCCGATAATTCCTGCTTTCCTCATATTTCACATTAAAAAAACATTCCCATTTCTGTATATACTTTATTGTTCCAGGCAGGCTTAATTCAATATCTCATTCATTTCTGTTAAAATAATGGGCTTCCCGTCAGTTATCATAATCGTATGTTCGTGTTGGGCCATGTAACCGCCATTATTCCCCACCATGGTCCAGCCATCGCTCAGCTCTACTGCAAGATTTGAAGAGGTCGAAATAAATGTTTCAATAGCAACCACAGAATTTTTCTTGAACCTTCTGGAATCAAAACGGTTTTTATAATTGAACAGCTCATCAGGCTGTTCATGCAGGCTTCTTCCGATACCATGCCCGGCAAGATTCTTAATAACTCTGAAGCCTCTTTTTTTAGCCTCGGTTTCCATCAACAATCCGATATCCGCTATTTTTACACCACCTTTTATATTGCTGATTGCTTTTTGTAAAATCTCCCTGGAAGCATCCACTAATTTCTGATGCTGATGAATATCTTTTCCAATAATAAAAGAACCTCCGTTATCTGCCCAAAAACCATTGAGCTCTGCCGAAACATCAATATTAATCAGATCTCCTTCCTTTAAAACCCGTTTATCCGTAGGAATTCCGTGGCAAAATTCGTTATCCACGCTAATGCATGTCCACCCCGGAAAACCGTAAGTCAGATAAGGGGCCGATTTTGCTCCAAAATCAGAAAGGATCTTCGCTCCGTAATCATCAATTTCTTTTGTCGTCATGCCCGGCTGAGCATAATTAATCATTTCTTTCAGGGTATAGGCAACCGCTTCACTGGCTTTCTGTATCCCAATTAATTCAGATTCGTTTGTGATGGACATCGTTTTTATTTTTTGATTGTTGGTATTATTTCTGGTAAGATATTTCCGGTTCAATGATCGTTGGAATCACAAAGTTAAGGATTTAATGACATCCTGGCTCATATCTATACCCCTGAATTAATATGCCTTGGTTTCAAATAAGCAAAAAAGACACTCACATTTCTGTAAGTGCCTTTTCTTGTGATCCCACCTGCAACGTTTCCCGTTTATTTATGTGGAGTTATATTTACTTTATATCAGCTATTTATAAAAATATTGGAGTTATGTGGAGCGTCGTGGATGTAGACGGGTTTAAGCATGTTTAATGAAATAACTCTAAAATATTTTACATCATACTGTAAACAAAAAAACGGGGCGGTTTTATATATTCCGCCCCGCTTGATTTGCATAGAGATTTACTCGATTTTCGCTGTATCAAAAGTTACCTCTTTAATCCACCAATCGCGGTGGTAGGTACCTCCCTCAAAACGGAGTTCATACTTTTCATAAGGTATTCCTCTGGTATTCAAAGGAACATTTATGACCGTATTACCCGGGAAGCTGAACGTTTGGCTTACCGGTATTCGGTATCGTTTCCAGAATGGGTCGTAAGCATAAACCATACAGGTACAGGTACTTTCTGCGGCAGGGTTATCTTTTAGCGCCGAACTTAAGCTGCAGGAGATATTCATTTGGGTAAGCAGGATTTTATTCCTGAATTCAAAGAAGACGCCCTGTTCGTCAACATAATCCAAGCTGTCAGAAATCTGTCGCCATACTTCTACTGGTGCATATACAGACCCCCAAGGATTATAAAGATAAGGTCCCGAGTTTTCACGATATATCCGCGAAATATCGAAATGGAGAGCGAGAGGGTTACCATCTATTCCATAATGAACAGCAGGTCTCCAGGCGTATACTCCGCCCGGTTTGTCTTCCCCGTTCACAAGATTTGCCGGTAAAGATTTGTCATCCCAAGACATTCCGGCAGGCGTTTTTTCTATCCAGAACAGGCTCTTATCAATACTGTTATCCTGATATTTTTTATGGATGAAGTAAAGGTCTGAATGCCCCACCCACTTGGCGGTTTCATCCGGTTTCATTATGATATTATCATACGCGGAACGAAAGTGTTCCGGTAAAGGAGACATGCCTTGGTTATCCGTAATATAGCCCGTACGAAAATCAGCATTCTCCTCCCGGGATTTCCTTTTTAAAATGGAGCCCTCGCCGGTAATCTCAGACCTCATGATTCTGTAAGAGGCCTGAGGCTGGCTTCCTAATCCTTCGCTGGCCGTTACGGCGATAAGGTGGTTCCTTTTTCCTCTTTCGTACTGCAGACGTTCGGTATTATTGGTTTTTATATCAAAGGAAGTTACCAGGGCCTGTGCGAATTTCCCGATAACCGCTACGTCCATAGGTTGATTGAGTCTTGTAGAGGAATGTTTATGGAAAGCGCTTTGTATGTCATATACATAGAAAGGGTCAATCAGGAAGTACTGGTATTCGGATCCCGGCTGGGTCATATTTCTGCTTAAGGATTCATGCCAGTATTCGAAGAATCCCTGAGCTTCCAAAAGGGCCGTAAATGCCTTATTTTTGTCTAAGCCATTCATATAGAAAGTAAACTTGGAGATGCCCCATTCCTGCATATCCCTCGGGATGTCCAGCCCATTAGCCGCTAGTCCGCTGTCGCTGACAACAATGACGAATTTTTTAAAATTCTCCATATTCCAGCTCGCATCTGCTTTGGAGTAAGCCTTCACCTGCATAAGCGTCAGATTGTATCGGAGTACGTGGAGCATGCATTGCACTGGCACTCCCAACTGCTGCATGTCCAAAACAAAGGCTGCATCCTTTTGTGTCCATGTCTTATCTGAGGGCAGATCCCATTGGATATCGGATAAATACTGAGAGATAAAATCACTGACAAAACTAATAAATGTCTCATCTCTTTGCTGTTCTTTCTCCTGTGCTACTTTAGCGAAAGCCAGCAGCATTTTCAGGGCTTTGCGATGACGTGTGGTGATAGAAACCTGCGTATTGCTTATCTCGGCATTCTTCTCTGCTAATTTCGCATTGAATTTCTCAATATACAAATTGATAATCTTTTGTTTTAAATTCAGGATCTCAATGTTTACATCATTTATAGCATTGTACACAGATTCGTTTGCGCCTCCGTCAGGATTATTCGAATTTGATTTGTTTAATATGAAGTTTAATGAAGCCAGACGGCTGTTGAGAGTAATCAGTTCGGAATTATATAACTGTTGCGGTGTTTGATTTGTACCTAATACAGCCAGCTCATTTGCCGTCATTTCCAAAGAATCTCTGGATTCAAAATCTGCTTTAAGACCTTTTATCCTGGAAATTTCTATTAGTGTATTACCGAATTCTCCCTGGAAATAAATACTATTATTTTTCAGAAGGTGCTCTGAGAGGGATCCATCATAATTACGGAGGTATTCCTGAATAATACCCAGGAATAGAGATAATTCACCGGAATTATCTTCATACATAAGGCGGGCCAGCTTGTATCTCATCTTGTCATTCTCCAGTCCTGTTGGCAGGATGAAAGAAGCTTCATCATTGTACCTTCCCAAGACAGGAAGTGGGCTGGCGCTAAGATTTTTGGCTGGATTGTTTGTGTTGAAAACTTCTTCCACAGGTATAATTTCTACTGAAAATGGGCAACTGTAGTAGTTTTTAAGATAAAGCACCTGAGAGCCGTCATCCGTACTTATGCGTAGATCCTGACCGATCTTTTCTCTTTTTGCGCCATCTTTAGCTACAAGATAGAATGCCTCGGTTACCAGCAGTTTGGTGCATTGTTTCACATCAGGATTCAAAGTCAGCAGATAATACCCGGTGCCTGTGACGGCTACCTGCGGAGCGTTGGGAATCCCCCACCAGTTGCTGACAGGTTCATAAACAGGCAAGACAAAGTCCAGTGTAGTATCTCCTGCTTTGGTATAATGCGGCAGGCGTATGGACAGCGCACGCACAGCACTATTCTTATTAAAATCTTTGATCCATACCGTTTTAATTTTTCCATCCACTGTGGCGGACAATCCTACATCCTGCCCGGAAGCTGCAAGGCGGAGATCGGAAAATCGGATATTACCCGTTAATTCCAAAGTATCGGTAAGATTGTCTATAGTCGTATTATCTACGGTCCATTCCGACCGCTCACTACTGCCCATGTTGATATGGTAGTTATTTTCTACTGTAGAACCATTGGAACTTACCACGGCATAAGCTGTACCATCCAGCATTTCCGGACTGTTGTGGCCCAGCAGACGGGTAGGATATAACAGAAGTTTCGAAACACGGGGCACCGGTATGTATGATACCGCAGACTGAACCACGGCAGCACCCGGCACAACACTATTCGGCAGGAGTACCTGCAAAGTGTAGCTGCATTCCACATACTCAGGATCATCCGGACTTCGGAAAACACGCAGATACATTTTATCCTGACTGATATGAGATCCAATCGAGAAGGATCTTTGGTTGGAACGTGGGAACATAGATCCCCCATTCCCAGCACGTATGGGTAGACCATTACTGCTCATAATACTTTCCAGTTCACAATTCCCGGTATTAATGGTTATTCCTACGTCATATTGCACCGCCTGTGAAAGCGGAAAAACATACCAGTCTTCATCACCCGGCATTGCCAGCTGGCCTTTGATCTCTTTGTTGGCAGGAATATTTATTGCCTGTTCTTTGGTATGGTGGGGTTCCAGGTCATAAGCACCGGCTTCCTTTTCCCGGAAATTTTGATGCAGGGCCATTTTCAGAACAGAATTATTCCTAAAGACTTCCCGTACGATAATACCCGGTGGTCTTCCGGTAATTTCGTCCTGGATTCCGGATTCAGCCAGATACAATATCAGGTCATTTTTTTGCCTGCATTGTATAATGCGGTTAGGATCTGCATTTTCGGGAATGCTTACATGGAGTTTGTTATTCGCTGCTGCCAGTGCTGTTGCCGTAATTTCCTGATCAACTGTAATTTTCTGAAGTTCAATAATACGTTCCGGATCTGCCTGGGTAAGTCCAGAATGTTTTCCAACGGGCTCCTGATAAGATACCCATTCATTATTTGGTTCTGCTTCCGGATCTGGTAATTCCATCTCCGTGAAATCAGTTTTTGATCCAGTGGAGTCTTTGATCCAGACTCTGAGTAATCCTTTTTCGTAAAGCTGTCTGTAATTGAATATTTCAACAGATAATTGCTGCCCCTCACATTCCAGCAACAGTTCATCTTCTGAAGCGCTTTTATAACGCAATTTGCCTGGATCGGATTCAAGTACCAGCTGTTGAAGATGCTGATAGGGTGAGTCTAGTATAAAATTACCGGCTCCTTTGAAAAAGCTGTAGGTGTTAACAGACTGGTCTCCTGTTACAGAATCCCTTTCGTCTGTTGGCACTTCCTTTCTGGCGGGATAGATGAATGTTTTGGAAAGATGGGTTAATTTGGTGAAGGAACCTCCCATCACAGCCAAGGCATTTAGCGAAAACAGAAGGCCGGATCTATCCCGGATTGCAACGATTTTGGAAGCATCAGTACGCCCGTTGTCCTGGTAGATATTCCGGATACTAAGCTTAGCGTCTCCATACAGTAATTCTACTGCATGATCCGAGCGGCGGGCTGCCAGATGGCGGTAATCTCCTGAAAAGTTGATGAACAGCTGCTGGGTGATTCCCAAACCTGATTCCAGATGAACTATAGTATTACATTTTCCATCCCAGAAAAGTGCATCCTGGCTACGGCTGTATATCTGTATACCTTCGTTGGCGGTAAATACATTGCTGCCACCTTCCCCGTATATGATTATGTCCGCATTTTCAACACCGCTGATATTATAGAATACACCTTTCTGATCAGAAGGATAATCGCGCTTCTCGGGTGTGCCCACCGTTACTTTCAGCGCGTTGAAAATTAGGAGTTGGTCTACATTACCTTTAATCTGCACCTTTTTTTTGGAGAGATTATCATAGGAAGGTGACTGATGGTTATTGAGATTAATACTGCTATCTTCCGGGTCTCTCTCTTTACTTAGAGCAGGACCATCGAAAATAAGTTCCATCAAATTATTCTGAAGCAGCAGCGATACAGTGACTTCCGTATCACGGGCATCCAGGTTGACAGCATTTTCCCCTTTTCTGGCATCTATAAAGCCTACAATACAGCCTTCGCTGTCCAATACAGGGTTAGTCATAAGGGTAGTAGAGCGATCCAGCAGAAAGGTATTATTTTTTTCTCCACTTTTTGCTGAATTGATCAGTGAACCCCGCAGGTCGAATAAATTATCCGCATAAGGATTTCCCTGTGCAGTATAGGTCGTGTCCCGCACGTTATCTCCTAAAAATACGGTAGGTAAGTCGTTACCTGAAGGGGGTATGAAATTGTAACTCGCGTTTTCGCCCAACGAATTAACATCCAGCCTTCTATTGAGAGGAGTGTTGGTGGTAGTCTCGGAAACGCTCTGAAGGCTGACAGGGCCTCCTACCTTGAGAGAGTCGTTGTATATCACAGATTTTACAACAGATTTTTTATCGAAATAATTTAGCTGGCGGTACCCCTCTTTGTGGTAATTGGCTTCCAGAAAATCGCGGGTTTTTGCCCAACCGTTGTTAAGGGATTCTCCCAACCGGACAGCTGCTTCAAGACCTTGTTTCCGGGCTCTCGCCCATTTAGTTGCGCTCGTCTCTATACCGATCCAGGAGGCAAAGAACTGCTCTACCCTTTCCGCATCATTACTGTAATAATCGTGATACTCACTTATAAGCAATGCGCCTTGTACAATGCCGTTGATCAGAAAGGCCGCCACGGCTATCACCGCGCCAATCGGGCCGGCAGACGCAGCAATCGTTCCGATAATACTGGCTGCTACTATTGTGCTGAGGGAAGCTGCAAGACCGGCTACCCCGAGAGCCAGCCCCATGGCTGTGAAGACTACGGTAGTTACAGTACTGGCTACCAGTGATTTGTACGCATAACTATCCATTCCCTGGCCGCTTTCCCAAAAATCACTCCACTGGAGACCTACGGAGGCCAGGGTTACCGCTGCAAGGGCAAAATCTACTCCCAAAAAGCCTGCCATGGTAATTTTCATTGCACTGGTTAATGACATTCCCGCTCCGGCCAGAGTTTTGGTGGTCTGCTGCAGGGTCTTCATCATTAGAGTACTGGCTATCCCCGAAACTGTACCCCCTATAATATCTGTGAGGTCTAAAGCTTTCTGGGCATCAGTAGACGTATTCCAGCCTTTAGCCAGTTGAAAGATACCAATGATTACGGAATAGATTTCCACTGCATTAGAGATCGTATCACTGGCTCTGTCGGCTACACCTATTTTAGATTGAGCCACAGCCTTACGTTGTTGTTCTAACTTTGCTCCCAGCTTCTTCAGATCGGCATCTTGTGCACTTTTAAACTTTTGCAGCAAAGGTGCAGCAGATGCCTCATCCAGTCGAAGAAAGGCTGCCATCAGACGGAAACGTTCAATGGTATCGGCTTTGATGATAAAACTGCGCAGCTTTTCCATATTCAGACTCGCACTATTGTCTGCTCCCCAACTGACAAGGGCGTTGCTGGTCAAAAAGATTTTGGATTCTGCAGCATCCATGGCTGTAATGGCGCTCAGGGCCAGTTCTGCCTGACGGTCCATATCCAGGTTGTATTCCACTTTTCGTACTACCAAAGCTTCCAGGGCTTTTATTATACTGCCGTGTCGGGCCTTCAGGCTATTGTAATCTGCCTCAGGAACTACGCCGCTTAGGGATGAGATCAAGATCCGGGCCCTCTGCTGATCGGTAGCGGAAAGTGCAGTAAAATCCGGAAGCTTCATTACCGCTTCGGTATTGGCCGTTACTTGGGCAATCCCTTTGCGAAGGTTCTGAAGTTCCTTCATCGCAAGGTGGTAGCGGGCGTCTGCAGGGCCTTTTCCTGTGATGCTGATACGCTTTAAATTTTTAGCAACGCGGATAGCACCCTCACTGCCAGAAGTTTCTTCTACATCCCAGATATGATGCCGTGACGGAAGATCGCCGTCTTCAGAATTTTGCTGCAATACGAGAATACGGTTGCCGTCTAAATCTTCATCATGGCTCAGGAAGCTAACACCGCGTGTATCTTTAATTCTATTATTCTCCGACAGCTCCGGATCCGTAAACGCCAAAGCCAGTTGATGGCTGAGATTTTCATGAAGATCTTCCTCACTCATGTATAAAGTATTAATGGGATAAGCTGCATTGGATTGCAAAAGACTATGTTCTTCTATTAGCATTCCCGGATTATTTCCTGACCTGACACAAACCAACCGATTTTCCTGTGCGTTCCATCGGGTCACAATTTTATTTTCGCTGCTCTGAAAATAATGTGTAGTCTTGGTGGGATCATTTCCAGGCGTTATTAGATTTCTACCTGCTGGGGTACCAGTTAATGGCAAAAATGCAGAAATACTAAGCTTAGCCCGGTAAGGAGTATCCGGAGCTTCGAGAAACAGAGGGCTGATCTGACCCAGAAAAGATTCGCTGAAACGGGTGTTCCAATCATCCGGACCATTGGGAACTTTGAGTCCGGTCGTAGGGTCGGTACGTCGTAAAGGGCTGGCCAATTGACATCCCAGAATGCTGAGCTTAACAAAGCCGGCGGAGGAATGCGGACTCAGGTCATTCCACAATTGGGTGACTACCCTATAGGTCTCGGTGGGAGTTAACCCCGTTTCGTGACCGCTTTGGGAAGCGTTTACCGGTAAACCAATTAACAACTTGTCAGAAGCACCGTGCCCGAGCAGATAGGTCCGGATGTTCTTCTTTTCATTCAGGAGCTGCCCCGGGCTCTTATCAACACCATCAATTTTGCCATTCACGGTACTTAGGAGAGTTGTTGCTTTAGTACCATTGTCGTATTTATAGATCAGTGTAGGCACGGTATCCGGCATTTTGTAGGCAAAACCAAGCGCATCATACAATTGCCTTGCTTCATCTCCTACCACAATAAAGATCTGGGCATCATATTTGTTGGCAGAGCCGATAGGGTATTCAATGCTATTTTTCACTAAGCGATAAGATTCGTCGGCAAAGCCCTTCCGGAATAGTTCGGAAATCACTTCTGCACCTTTGGGAGAATTTGATAGATTTTTAATAAATTCTGTCAGAACGAAAATTCCGTCTAATTTATACCTCTGAACTAAAAACCGGGCAACTGCCGGATCGATATTTATCAACTGATCAGTGGTTAGAACGTCAAGAAAGTTGATCAAATGCTTTGAGGGACACACAATCGCATATATGAGATGTGCTTTTTCCTGCGAGTTCAGAAAATCCCAATATTTCAGTGCTGCTCTGGGATCTTGGGCTACTACATTGATCACTGAAAAATTGTGCTTAAGCCCTTCCTTAAGAACGGCGAGCTCGGCTTCCATGATTGACCCTGCCGTAGTAGTTTCTTGCACATTTTTCATTAAAATCTTTTTAGATATTTCCGGATCTACGGAGTCTACCAGGGATCCATCCAATGCATTAAACTGATCAAAATTCCAGGCCAGGATTTTATCTCCCATGGCCAACAACTGCTCTCTTGTTATTTTTCCGATGGCTTCTATGGGAATCGCACGCATTTGATCCGGAACAACATTTTTAAAAAAGAGCGGTGGAATTTTTTCGATATAATACTTCATATTTTTAAAGAAGTCGAGATGAAATTCACCTGCATCTCCTGGTGTTATTTTACTGAAAAGCTTTATATACGGATCTTTTCTGCCCCTGTAGCGTTCAGGAGAATAGGCGTCCAATATACTTCGTTGAGCAGGCTCGAGACCTGGTGCAGTTCCTTCAAAAAATCTGTTGGCAAGATAAATCCGGCCTTCCGGGACAATCTTCCGGACTAAATCTGATGCCGTCTGCACGCCTATTTGCTTTATAGCATCATACACAGCATCATCCAACAATCTAAATAAGTCGTGGGGTAACGCTTTTAACTGATCTTCTGTCCAAGCGAGAAAGAGGGCTGCCAGAGCGTTGGCTTCCATAAACTGAAAGGCAGACCTATTTAGTTTGCTGAGTACGTCTTTAGAAAGTGTTTTTTGCTGTTCAGGACTCAACCTGCCTAAAAAGCCGGTAGACAGAGTATAAAAATCTCCCTGGCTATTTAATGTCCAGAACAATTGTTCCAGGATTGTACTCATTGCATCTGCAGGTATCTGGCGAATCTGCAGATTGGTAAGATGACTAAGAGTGTCCCGAACAATATTATTATTTGTTGTAAGAGAATCTAAAAAACTTTCCTTTGCAAAGGAATTGATAAAAGATTCCGCATTTACTGTTGCAAAAAGGTCAGGTGAAATAAAGCTCCAGGCTTCGATATTCATCGTGTCCGTTATCTGCCCCCAATTGCTAAAAATTGGATGTATGGAACCCGCATCGGGCAACCGCAGCCATTTGGCAATATTAATTTCCCAAGGCGTCGCGGTATCAGGTGACGGATTGAACAGGGCCGACAGTTTTTCCAAAGGAATGGCATTCAGCTGGGCCTGCGTTAATTTTTCATGGATTTTGTTGAAGGTGTCTGGTTGAAGTACCCCCAATTGAGCTCCGGAAAGTGCATCCGTATTTTTCAATAGGATTTTATAAGCCATAGATGGCGTAATATTTGCCAGAAATCCGGTGGAAATCGTGCTTAAAGCACTGATTTGCCCGGGAGTCAGTTCAAAATCTGAAGGAAATTGGACGTTCAGGATGGATATCTCTGTCGTGTCCAGGTAAGCTGCCAGTTCAGCTTCTATGAAGAAGGTTCTTTCTCCTAATGTAATGGGAGTCATTGATATTTGTGTTTTTAATTAATGAAAATATTACAGGCAATAAATACCTGCGTCTTTTAACATCAGAAGTATGAAGCAAGTTTGTTACTATTTACATAATGCTCTCTACCTCTGTCATGATACAGTTATCGGGATGGTAATATAAACCGGAACTGTATAAATTACATTTTGTATTTTTATGTAGTCATCTGCGTTTTTAAATTCTGTAAACAATTGGTTACTACTTACCGGTTGCTTTTTAGGATCGAATCTTATAAAGGTTTCATCATAATAATTTTTTAAAGGTTTGTCTATCATTTAAGCTACAGCTGTTTTTTATTTTTGTGAAGCAAATATGTATCGGCTTTGCGCCAAAACTTGTCGTATTATATATTTTTCAATTATTTACTTTTTTCTGTTTTACCAGCTAAAGAGTATTAGGTTCAATAGATTAAGGACTTCTGGAAAGTGTTTACAGGCCTGTAGTTTTGGAAAAGCAGAGGAATATAGTTACAATCCTGTCCTTTCCTCCAATCTTATCAATTGCTTCATAAAAATTGAGTATAATAGAAATATAACAGTGCCAGGAATATAATTTAGAGTTTTCCTTTTTTATAATTGTTCAGACCGGATGGGAGAAATATTACAACTCTCTGAAATGAAAGAATAAAGCACAAAAAACCGCTCACATTATGTAAGCGGTTGATTTTTATGTGGTCCCACCTGGGCTCGAACCAGGGACACTGGGATTATCAATCCCTGTCTCTAACCAACTGAACTTAATATATTTACTAAAACACTATCTGTTTAATCTTATAGCACATATGCCTAAAATTGAGCCTTATTACCTATTATTAGTAGGGAAATGACTAAAAAGTGCTAACATAATAGAGAATAGGTTTAATAATGAGATTTGATTAATACTGATCTGAATTAAAGATTTTGAATAATTTTCTTATTTTGATACATCAATACAGAGAATTTCTTATCCTTTCTCAAAATCAACATCATATATTCTGGTAACTCAATACCCTGCATCTCTTCTAATTTCTGTTTTAAAAAATCTAAAATGTTACCTGGATATAGAAATTCTACTCTCATCAATACATCAGCATTAAAATACAGAAGAATATGTTTTGTTCTTAGTTCTAAAACTTCATTAATTTTTCCAAAGTATTCATAGGGTTCTAATAGCAATCCATTCTCAATAAATTCATAAGGCGGTATTGAAATAAGGTCAAATACCTCCTGAAACTTCAAGTACAAAGAATTCTTTGTTCTCTGCTACTCTTTTTTTGTAATTAATAATTCTTACCATTGTTTTTGATTTTTTAGTTAGAAATAACACCACAAGAATTGACATTGTACAGCACAAGCAAATTCAACTTTCAACTTGAATTTATAATTGTTCCTGTAAAATTTTTGTTTTCTTATCAGTGGGGGATGATTTCCTCTGAGAATGAGTTGGGGTAGCTTAGATAGGTGGAAGTACTTTTAAATAATTTTTTTTATTTTTTTTTTTAGAAATCCAAAATTTTGAAAAAATAAGTTAATTTTGATAAATTATCCGTATACTGTGAACAATTTAAATTATATAGATCTATTTTCTGGATGTGGAGGGCTCTCTTTAGGATTACATAATTCTAACTGGCAGGGTGTTTTTGCTATCGAAAAAAATTCGGATGCATTTAAAACATTGGAGTATAATCTGATAAATAAAAAAAAACATTTTGATTGGCCTAATTGGCTAACCAAGAGTGCCCATGACATAAACGAAGTAATTAAGAATCATTCATCAGACTTAAAAAATCTTAGAGGTCAAATAAATTTAATTGCTGGAGGACCTCCTTGTCAAGGTTTTTCTATGGCAGGTAGAAGAAATGAATCTGATGAAAGAAATGAGCTTATTAAATCTTATATTCAATTTGTAGATCTAGTTCAGCCAGATTTAATTTTTTTTGAAAATGTGAGAGGATTTACAATGGAATTCAAAAAAAATAAGGAAAAAGGTATTGCTTATTCTGAATTGGTTTTAAAAAGCTTAAGAGATTTAGGTTATTATGTTCAAGGAAAACTGGTGAATTTTTCAGAATATGGTGTACCTCAAAAAAGAACCAGATTTATTTTAATAGGAATTAAATGTTCAAAAAACAATGCTTCTCAAGAAATGGTTAATAGTTTTTTCTCTGAATTAGAAAAAAATAAATATTCATTTCTAAAATCAAAAAAATTAAAATTTATAAACACTGTCGAGGATGCTATTTCTGATTTAGTTCAATCAAATGGTATTGTTGAAAGCATAGATTCCTCAGGATATAAGTCATCAAAATACGGTCAACCTGTTTCAAAGTACCAAAAATATTTAAGAAAGAATATTACTAATAAAACACCTGATAGTCATCGCTTTGCAAAACATCAAGAAACTACTATAAAAAAGTTTCAAAAGATTCTTGACTTAACTAAAGATCGAAGAAATTTAGATATTACAAATGAGATAAGACTAAGATTTAATATAAAAAAACATACAATTATTCCCTTGTCAGAAAAAGATTGCAGCCCTACTATTACAACTCTACCAGATGACTATATCCATTATAAAGAGCCGAGAATTCTAACTGTGAGAGAATATGCAAGACTTCAATCATTTCCTGATTGGTATGAGTTTAAGGGTAAATATACAACTGGTGGAAAATTAAGAAAGAAAGAAGTTCCACGTTATTCTCAAATAGGTAACGCGATCCCCCCTTTATTTGCAGAACAAGCAGGAATAATTTTAAGAAACTTACTCAATGGATAAAGGTGTATTAAGATTTGATATAAAGACGGGAATGAAAAACATCATTGGTAGAGATTTAATTACCGATGATTTTATTGCTATATATGAGCTTGTAAAAAATTCTTATGATGCATATGCTGATTTTGTGAAAATTATTTTTAAAGATGATGAAATAATTATTATTGACAATGGGAAAGGTATGTCAAAAGATGATTTAGTCAAAAAATGGTTTGCGGTTGCTTACTCTGCTAAAAAAGATAATACTGAGGATGAGGGTTTAAAAAGAAATTCTCACTTAAACAATCTAAAATCCAGAAGATTTTATGCTGGAGCTAAGGGAGTTGGACGTTTTTCATGTGATAGATTAGGGGGGCAATTACAACTTATAACATCAAAAATTAATACAAATCAAACATATCAAGTTGATGTTGATTGGGCTGAATTTGAAAAAGATGCACAACAAAGCTTTGGTTCTATCGAAATTCCATTTAAAGAAATCAAAAATGAAAAAATTTTCCCAAAATCTTACTCAAATGGAACAATCCTAAAAATTTCTAAACTTAATTCAAATTGGGATGAAATTAAGTTAAGAGAACTCCGAAGATCACTTGAAAAACTTATAAACCCATTTTCAAAAGATAATAGTTTTGTCATTGAAATTGAAGCAAGAAATTTTATTAACTTAGATAAAAATTCAGATAAAAATCTTAAAATTAATGGTATAGTAGATAATACTATACTGAAAATTTTTGATTTAAAAACAACCCAAATTGATTTAGTTTTAAAAGATAAATACATTACTACAAAAATAATTGATAGAGGAACATTAATTTACCATATAGAAGAACCTAATAAATTTCATACAATTATTAATGATTTAGAGATTAATCTCTACTTCTTGAATCGAAGTGCTAAAATCAACTTTGGCAAATTAATGGACATTGAACCTGTAAATTATGGAAATGTATTTTTATTTAAAAATGGTTTTAGGGTCCAACCTTATGGAAATGTTGGAGATGATAGCTGGAAAATTGACAACAGAAAACAACAAGGATATAATAGATTTTTAGGTTCAAGAGATTTATTTGGTGCAGTCGAATTAATAACTGAGAACTTTAATGAATTTAAAGAAGTTTCAAGTCGAGATGGAGGACTTGTGGAAACTGTAGGCAAAAATATTTTATTTGAAATTTTATACGAAAAGGCATTAAAGAGATTAGAACGTTATGTTGTAGGTGTGCTTTGGGGAGAAGGATTTAAAAGACGGAACTATTTTTTAAATGAAAAAGTAGCTGAAAATTTTAGAAAAAACTTAGAAGAAGATAAGGATAAGGATTTTTTTGAAGATGCTTTAAGTAACTTGGGTAGTAAGATTGATTTTGTGAACTTGATCAAAACACTAAGTGATGATAAAGACATTAAAATAATAGAATATAACAAAGACTTATTAAATCTCGTTAATGAACAACTTGATATTGTCCAACCTAAATTTATTGCAGACTTAGAAAAAATAGCAGAGAAAACTAATGACAAAGACCTACTTAATCAAGTAAAGTTAACAGAAGACAACTTTAATAAAATTCTAAAGGAAAAAGACGACGCTGAAAAAAGAGAAGAAGAAGAAAGAAAAAAGAGAATTGAAGCCGAGAAAAAAGCAGAAGAAGAAAGAAAAAAACGTGAGGAGGCTGAAAGAAAGCAACGAGAAGAGGCTGAAAAAAGAAGAATAGCAGAATTTGAAGCCGAAAGGAAAGAAAAAGAAAGAGCATTAGCCGAACTTGCAAAATTAAAAGCTGAACAGAAAGCTAAGGAAGAAAAAGAAAAGAATAAAGATCTTACTGATAAGCTAAGTATTGAAACTAAAAAAAATCAATATCTTAACGCAACAAGAAAAACGTTAAGTGATGATGCAGAGCAACTTGTCCATTCAATTGATTTATATGTGGGTAACGCATCTACATATGTCAATGATTTGTTATCAACTTCAATTGATAATGAAATAAAAAATAAAATTTATTCAATAAAAAATAATATTGATAAAGCTCTAAAAGTTTCACAAATCATTATAAAATCAAATTTTGATTATAAACATACGAATCAAAGGATAAATCTTCCAATTTATATAAAAGAATACTTAGAAGTACATGATTCAAGAAAAAATTTTGAAATCAACGTAGAAAATGTATTAGATAAGTTCATTGTTCTTAACCCTATCGATATTGATATAATTCTTGACAACCTTATTTCAAATTCAATTAAAGCTAAAGCTAAAAAGGTTATCGTTGAATTTTGCAAAAAAGATAACAAACTTGAAATTCTTTATTCTGATAATGGTAATGGTGTTCCTGAAAAATTAGCAAAAAATCCTAAGGCAATTTTTGAATTAGGTGTTCGTGAATCGTCAGAAAAAGGATCTGGTATTGGTATGTATGATGTTGACAAGCGAGTTAAAAATTTGAAAGGAAGTATTGAGTTTATTGGTAATAATATTAAGTTAAAAGGGGCTTCCTTCAAAATTACAATATAAATAATGGCATCAAGTAATAAAATATCACTGAATTATCTTGTTTTTGATGACGAGGATGAAGAATTAAATCAAAATAAGACTCAAGTTAAAGTTCCGGGAATTGAATGTAATTTAATTTTTGTAAATCCTGTTAAATATTGGAATCAAGAAACCAATGAATTTGATATAGATAGTTTCAACACTGAGCTTGATGAATTACTAAGAGGTAAGCAAATTAATTTAATAGCTTCAGACTGGAATATGATACCTAAAACTGAAAACTATGATGAAATAAATGCATTAGAAATCATAAAGATTTTAGTAGGAAAACATGAGAAATTTAAAAAGATTCAATATTTAATTTATTCTGGCAAACCCAAAGAAGTTAGCCAAGTCTTAGTATCTGGTATTCAAAAGGATTTAGCTACAACTGAAGAGCCTATTTATTCACGAGAGCTGCTAAGTCTTCTTTTGGAATTAAAAATCAAATTTTCTACCAGAAACGAAAGATTTAACGAGATTAACACATTGATTACAAATAGCAAAAGTATCTCTTTAATTGTACTTAACACTTTAAGCCTTTTCGATGAAAATATTGTTATTAATACTGGAAATGAAGATTACGATGGACAAAAAATAGGATACTTACTTAATTTAATATCCGAAAATAATGATTTAGGTTTGAAGTTTATACGTGAAATAGTTGAACTATCTATAGCACATTATTCTAAATTAAATGAATAATTATAAAAATATACTTATACTACATGCTGTAGATGAATCAACTGTTTTTTTAGAAACTTTAGGAAAAGAGTTTTCTGAATTTTATCATCAATTTGACAGTAATACTGATTCTATCCATCATGCAAAATCTTTATTAGCAGATTTAGAGCCTAAATCTTTAATTATTTATTTAGGCCATGGAAGTTCATTCGGACTTTATGAGCCAGATGAAAGCCATATATATGAAAAATATTTTTTGAATACTCAATGGGGAAATCATTATTTCGAGGATCATGATATTCTTCTAATAAGTTGTAGGTCTTCAGATTTTATTAAAACCATGAATACTTTTAGTTCGGCAATAGGTTTTGGCAATATTATCAGCTCTAAAAAAGAAGTAGACTTTCATAATGAAAAAAATCACATAAAAAAAGATCTCAGTGCCGACGAAATTTCTATATTTAACACTTTCTACATTGAAGCCTCAATAAAAGTTATAAAGCTTTTAATATCAGATAAAATATTATTTTCTTCAATTTATAATTATTATATTTTTTTTATTAATCAAACCATAAACACTGTTCTTTTAGATAAAGAAAATAAAAATAGAATTGAATTGGCAAGGCTACTTTTTGAGTTTAGAAACACTATAAAATATATTAATCTAATTTTTTAATATTATCACCCCTAAGAAGAGGTGATAATAAATTAACTCAAAAACCAATGATAATCAGAATTACCATTGATACTTTGTAGAATACCTTTAGTAAAGTCAAAAGCATTCAAAGTCCTACCTTTAATTTGATGACTTACTCTTATTTCAGGTTCACTTATAAAATGGTTAGGAAGTACATTAGCAATACAATTTTGAGATATTTCTATGAACTCCTGATGACTAATAGTCTTTTCGTTAACCTGTAGAAATAAAAAAGCCTGATTAATTTCATTCTTAATCAGGCTTAATTGGGAATTGATAAAAGTATTATTATCATTGGGTGGTTTAGCTTTCTGCTGTTTACTATTCCAATAATTAGGATTTATAAACAATCCTGTAGAAAATGCTTTTCTATCTCCTTGAAAAGTTAATCTACAGATTATAGGTACTAATCCTTGGTTATTAATTCTGGTTGCAGAAATTAAAAACAGGATTTTTAAAATATTTATATTCATTAGCTATTGTAAATAATTAAAAATGTGTGATTTAATATGCAACCCAAAATTTAAAAGTTGCAACCCAATTGTATGCCTTTTTAGACAACAAAATCAAACTTGACAAGTATAAAGTATTAGAATTACAGAATTCAACAGTATAGTAAACTATTGATAAACAGCTTTAGTAAACAAAAAAAGCACCTACATTTCTGTAAGTGCTTGGTTTAAATAGTGGTCCCACCTGGGCTCGAACCAGGGACCACCTGATTATGAGTCAGGTGCTCTAACCAACTGAGCTATAGGACCTCAAAATCTGGTTAAATTTTGTGATTGCAAAAATAGCAAAATTTATTTCACTACAAAACTTTTTATTGCTTTTCTTGACAAAGTTCTACCAGCACACCATTGGTGGATTTCGGGTGCAGAAAGACAACTAATTTATTATCAGCACCTTCTTTCGGTTCTTCGGAAATAAACTGAAATCCTTCTTTTTTTAATCTTTCAACTTCTTCAAGAATATTTTCAACACCAAACGCCAGATGATGGATGCCTTCCCCCTTTTTATCGATAAATTTTGAGATCGGACTTTCCTGGTTATTGGCCTCCAGAAGTTCTATTTTGCTTTCCCCGGTTCCATAAAAAGAAGTGACAACCCCTTCCCTTTCCACAGTTTCTTTTTTGTAGGATTCTTTTCCCAAAAGTTTTTTAAAAAGTTCATCAGAAACTCCTAAAGATTTTACGGCAATACCGATATGTTCTAACTTCATAAATACTATTAAATTATAATTAAATCGTAAATTTGATACAGCGATCAAATTTCAACTGAGCAATTCAAACAAAAGTACTAAATTTGCAGAAATTATGGAAAGTAACAGACAAAGAAAAGTAGCACAGATTATACAGGAAGACTTCGCCGAGCTTTTCAGGAAACAGGCTGCAGAAAGCAAACAAAGTATCCTGGTAAGTGTTTCAGATGTAAAAGTATCTGCTGATTTAGGAATTGCAAAAATTTATTTAAGCATTTTCCCTCAGGAATTCCGTGCTCCTGTCATGAAAGAAATAGAAGAAAATAAAGCCCAGTACAGAAATTTTATCGGCCAGAAGATGGCAAAACAAGTTCGGGTAATTCCTCAGCTGAATTTTTACTTAGACACGGCCCTTGATGATGTTGAAAAACTTGAAAGAGAACTGAGAGGAGAAGGTGACAATCCTGTTTTATAAGAATTGAAAAACATTGCATTTTATATCGCTTCAAGATACCTTTTAGCCAAAAAAGGGAGTACGGCCGTTACGTTTATTACGTGGCTGGCAATTGGAGCTATGACTGTGGCTGTCACTGCAATGTTTGTGATTATTTCTGTTTTTTCAGGCCTTGAAGATCTTAATAAAGACCTGATTTCCAACCTGCATGCAGACCTTACTATTAAAAGCAATTCCGGAAAGACCATCAAGGACCTGAACAAGGTTAACCAGATTTTAAAAAGCAATCCGGAAATTAAAAGCTTTTCCAGAATTATTGAAGAAAAAGTATACATCAGCTACAACGGAAAAGGTGATATTGCCTTTTTAAGAGGGGTTGATTCTGCCTATACCAAAGTGAATCCTATCAATAAAGATGTCTTCTACGGTTCGTATCCGGGATTTGAATACTCGAACGAAGTACTGATGGAAAACTCCCTGGACAACAGACTATCTATTCCTGTAGACTCAAACCGTGATTATGCTACGGTTTTCATGCCGAAACCGGGAACCGGAATGATCAATAAGGAAGAAGATATTTACAATAAAAAAGATATCATCGTAACCGGTGTTTTCCCGGGGAAAGATCAGCTGGACAATTATATTATTTCCCCTATAGAACTGACTGAGGAATTATTAAGCTTACCCAAAAATTCGGCTTATCAGATTGTTATCAAATTAAATAATCCGGAAAACGCTGACCTTGTAAAAGACAGGCTTCTTTCATCCTTAGGCAAAAATATTGAAGTTAAAACCAAAGAAGAGGAGAATGCCGCATTCTGGAAAATGATCAATACAGAAAAGCTCTTTATCTATCTGATTTTTGCACTGGTAATTTTCATTACGACATTTAATCTCGCAGGAGCTATTATCATTCTGCAGCTTGATAAAAAAGAACAGGCCAAATCTCTGATTTCAATGGGGCTTCCGTTAATTCAGCTAAGGAAAATGTACTTTTATACCGGAGTTCTTATTGTAGTATGCGGAATCATTTCAGGAGTAATTCTTGGAACGGTTCTTTGCTATTTCCAATTGTATTCAGGATTCTTCAAAGCTAATGAAACCTTGCCTTTTCCTGTAAAAATTGTAGGTAAAAATTATTTCATTGTTGCCATTACGGCTTCCTTATTCGGATTCATCATTTCGTGGGTATTTTCAAAGATAAGTAAAGAGTATATTACTAAAAATTAATACCGTACGGAATCTCTTTTTCGTACCTTTACCGCCCAATTTTTTTGAAATGAAACGAATTTTATTCACTTTTTTACTGAGTTTTGCATTTGCTGATGCATTTGCCCAAATTCCTGCGGGATATTATGACGGAACGACCGGCTTAACAGGTGCCGCTCTTAAGACTAAATTAAGCCAGATCATTTCCAATCATCAGGATCATGGCTATGGTGGACTGTGGGATGGCTATGAAACTACTGACCGCGACACTTCTTACGAAAACGATAATACAATCCTGGATATTTATTCTGAAAATCCAAATGGTGCGGATCCTTATAATTTCATTTATGGAACTAACCAATGTGGAAATTACAGCAGTGAAGGAGATTGCTATAACAGAGAGCATATTGTTCCTCAAAGCCTTTTCAATGAAGCTTTACCTATGAAATCGGATATCCATTTTATCCGTGCTACAGACGGTAAAGTAAACGGGATGAGATCGAATTACCCTTTCGGAAAAGTAGGTTCTACGTCTTTCACATCCATGAATGGTTCTAAACTGGGAACTTCAGTTTCTCCCGGATACTCAGGGATTGTTTTTGAGCCTGTTGATGCATTCAAAGGTGATGTTGCCAGAATGATTTTCTATTTTGTAACAAGATATGAATCTCAGCTTTCGTCTTTCGATACAGGGGATATGCTTGGCGGATCAGCTTTTCCGGGACTTCAGACCTGGGAGCTTAACCAATTATTAGCTTGGAATGCTGCAGATCCTGTATCTCCCACAGAAATTACCAGAAATAATGCATCTCATGTTTACCAGGGAAACAGAAACCCTTTTATCGATCATCCGGAATATGCCGGTTCAATCTGGGGAACACCGGTTGCAGATACTCAGGCTCCCACAGCAGCAGCCAATTTAACGGCCAGCAATCCTACTTCAAATTCAATGGTTCTGAGCTGGACGGCAGCTACTGATAATATAGGGGTAGCAGGATACGAAATTTATGTAAACGGAACACTGAACACAACTGTTTCAGGAACTACCGCAACTGTTCAGGGATTGGCTCCTTCAACAACATACACTTTCTATATTATTGCAAAAGATGCAGCCGGAAATTCATCGCCACAAAGTAATATTGCTACAGGAACTACTTTGACAGGACCTATAGGCGGAAGCTGTGGAACAGAAACTTTTGATGCTATCCCTACTGCCAGCGCAAGCTCTTACGTAGACAGAACATGGACCAGCAATAATATCACCTGGGCTGCCACATTTGCAAGAACAGATGAAACTATTAACGGAAAATCAATTACGATCAGAGGTGGAAATCTCACAAGTTCTACAATTTCAGGAGGAGTTCAGAGCCTAACATTGACCACACAACTGAAATATTCAGGGACTGCAGGTACTCTTAATGTTGAAGTGAACGGAACCCTTGTAGGAACAATCCCTTACAGTGCTACTGTAGCAACCACAACAATCAACGGAATCAATGTCACCGGAAATGCTGTGATTAAAATAACGAATCCTTCAACGAGCAACAGGGTAGCAATGGATGACCTGAGCTGGACATGCGCTACATTAGCCACTTCAGATCTTACAAAAGGTAAATCTTCTTTCAGTGTATACCCTAATCCGGTTAAAAATAACGAATTGTTTGTAAAAGGTGAAGAGCTAAGCAAAGTTTCAAAAGCTGAAATCTATGACCTGTCCGGAAAGCTGATAGAATCGATTGCCCATCCTTTCAAAAATTCCAATAAGATCAATCTTAAAGGAGCTCAGAAAGGAATTTACATTCTTAAAACCGATAATACTTCTTCAAAGTTCATTGTAGATTAACAAAAAATATTTCAAACTAAAGACCGATTTATTTGGTCTTTTTTTTATTTTTGACAGATGGATTCCAATAAAAAATTAGGCCTGATAGGAAGAAATATTTCCTATTCTTTTTCTAAAAAATTTTTCGAAGACAAGTTTCAGAAATTAATGCTTAAAGGCTTTTCTTACGACATCTTCGATCTTAATGAAATCGATGAAGTAGAAAACCTGTTCTCAACCCCTGAGCTTTTAGGCTTTAATGTAACAATTCCCTATAAAGAAAAAATCATTGGCTATCTGGATGAATTAAGTGATGAAGCAGAAAAAATCGGTGCCGTCAACTGTGTGGCCATTCAAAACGGTAAAAGAACAGGCTACAATACAGATGCATTCGGGTTTGAAAAAACACTGCTGCTTCATAAAAAAGCCCATCATACTTCCGCTTTGATTCTCGGAAACGGAGGAGCGGCCAAAGCGGTAAAATATATTCTGGATAAACATGGCATTTCCTCAAAGACCGTTGCAAGAACCTCAGAATTGAATTTTGAAAACCTTGATAAAGAAACCGTTAGAAATCATCAACTGATCATCCAGACCACTCCTGTCGGTACTTTCCCTAATGTGGAAGATTGTCTTGGCTTCCCTTTTGAAGGACTTTCAAATGAGCACCTGATCATAGATTTAATATACAATCCAAATTACACCCAATTCATTATTAACGCTGCTGAACAAGGAGCAAAAACAGTGAACGGCTACTACATGCTTGAGCAGCAAGCAGAAAAAGCTTGGGAAATTTGGAATTTTCAAAAAAAATAACATAAATTAGTACTATATTTGGCTTTTCAGCTTTATTTTAAAAAGATATTAAACGCCACTCACATAAAAGATTTGCTATGACTACAGAAAACAATCTTTCTGAAAACGAAGAAAACAAAAATTCTACTGAAGTATCTCAAGAACAAACATCACAAAACGATCCATCTCATGATGAAGATGCCCATGAAGAAGAGACAGAGCATTTGGAAGACCCTGTAGATGCTGATATCACTTTGGCTGATGCTTTGAAAGAAATGGAAAAAATCATTAACGCTCCCAATGCCGGTGAAGATTTTAGAAATTTCAATCTCCTCAAAGAAAAAGCAAGTCATTACATCCACGATGAAGTGGAAGACAAAAAGCACGAATATGTAGACGCCGGAAATGCTCCCGAAAATTTTAGCTACGAACATCCTTCACAAGCTAAATTTTCAGCGCTGGTCAATATTTTCAGGGAAAAACATGATGATTTCCAGAAAGGGCAGGAGGAAGAGCAGAAAAAAAATCTGGATCACCGTCAGAATATTATTGAAAGGCTTAAAAATCTTTATACCAACTCCGAGCCGGGCGTTAACCTTTTCAAATCTATCCGCGAGATCAAAGAAGAATGGTCAAATGCCGGACAGGTTGCTAAATCGGAATTCAAAATCCTGAATAATAATTACTTCCACCACCTGAATCAATTCTACCAGATGCTGGACCTAAATAAGGAATTCTTGGAACAGGAATACAGCCACAATCTTGAAAAAAGACAACACATTATTGCCCGTGCCAAAGAGCTTGAAAACGAACCTATCATTCAGAAAGCATTAAATGAGTTACAGTACCTTCATAAGCTCTGGAAGGAAGAAGCCGAGCCGGTAGCAGAAGAATTCCGTGAAAAAACATGGGAAGAATTCAAAGAAATCTCCAATAAAATTCACGAAAGAAAATCTGAACTTTCTGCAGCCATAGAATCTGAGCAGATCGCCAATTTTGAAAAGAAAAACCAGATCATCGCAGAAATCAAAAAACTTTCCGAACCTTCTGAAACACCCAATCACAATTACTGGCAGAATGCAATCAGAAGAGTTGAGGATTTACGTTCAGACTTTTTAAAAACCGGAAGTGTTCCAAGAAAATCATCCAACCAAAACTGGAATGATTTTAAAACAACACTCAGGGCATTCAATACAACGAAGAACAATTACTATAAATCTTTAAAAGGATCTCAACAGACTAACCTGGATGAAAAATTAAAGCTGATCCAGACGGCTAAAGATAATATGAATAATGAAGAATGGGATATTGCCGTTCCGTTATTCAAAAAATTACAGGAAGACTGGAAAAAGATTGGCCACGTCCCAAAGAGTATGACCAATAAAATCTGGGATGAGTTCCGCGATGCATGTAATACATTTTTCAACAACTACAGAGAGAAAAGCAATGTTTCTACAGACAACTGGAAAGAGAACTACAAAAATAAAAAAGACATTCTTGAAGATCTGAAAACAGTAACTGATGAAGAAGGCAGCATTGAAAGGATTGAAGCGATCAAAACAGCGTGGAATAATATCGGGAAAGTTCCGAGAGACAAAATTTCAATCAACTCTGAGTTCAATAAGACTTTGAGAGAAAAGCTGAAACTGAATAAAATCAATGAACTTGAACTTAAAGAAGAAGGATTATCAGAAAATCAGCTTACCGATAAAGCAAGAAAAATCAAGAGCCAGATCTCTGATCTTGAAGCTGAAATCGTGAAACTGGAAAACAACCTGGCATTTTTCAAAAACCCATCAAAAGAAAATCCGCTGTTGAAAGATACCTTCAACTCGATTGATGAGAAAAAAGCTCATCTGGAAACTTTAAAACAAAATCTTCACAGCATTATCGCTGGAGAATAATATAATTTTAAAATTTAAAAAGGCGGAGCAAAGCAATTTGGCTTCGCCTTTTTCATTCAATATGGAAGACGAATTTTACATAAAAAGGTGCATCGAACTGGCTCAGAAAGCTTTGGGCAAAACCTACCCCAATCCGTTGGTAGGAAGCGTGATTGTACATAACGGGGAAATCATCGGGGAAGGCTATCATCATAAAGCAGGAGAAAACCATGCAGAAATTAATGCAATTAATTCTGTAGTTAATAAAGATCTCATTCCCGAATCTACCATTTATGTTTCTTTGGAACCCTGTGCACATTATGGAAAAACACCACCCTGTGCCCTGAAAATTAAAGAACTCGGGTTTAAAAAAGTGGTGATCGGAGCAATGGATTCTCACGATAAAGTAAACGGAAAAGGAAAAAAAATCATTCAGGATGCAGGAATAGAAGCTGTTTCCGGAGTTTTAGAAAAAGAATGTATTAAACTCAACAAAAGATTCTTCACTTATCATGAAAAGAAAAGACCCTATATCATTCTGAAATGGGCGGAATCCGATGATGGTTTTTTAGACAAAGATTTTAAACCCTATTCTATTTCAAACTCCCTGGTGAACCAATTCGTACATCAGTTAAGAGCTGATGAGCATGCTATTTTAGTAGGAACTCAAACAGCGTTGAATGATAATCCGGGCTTAACTGTAAGAAATGCAGAGGGAACCCATCCGGTCAGAATTTTAATTGATTTCAATTTAAAAGTTCCACAGGATTTCAAAATATATAATAATGAAGCTAAAACCTTAATATTAAATTCTATAAAAGAAAAATACGAAGGCAGTATCCGGTTTATTAAAATTGGGAAACAAAATTTCCTTCCGGATCTGATGGATACTTTATATAAAGAGCAGATTCAATCAGTTATCATTGAAGGCGGACGTTTCACGTTACAGCAATTTATAGATGCCGGTCTTTGGGATGAAACCATAGTCATTAAGAATGAAAATTTAAAGCTTGAAAACGGGACAAAAGCTCCTGAATTTAATTACCAGCCTTCGGAAATCCGGTCTGTAAGAGATAACAGTATTTATTTTTACTATTCATAAAAAGCAGATTATTTTTTCAAATAATCACTACAAATTGAAATAAAATAATTAATTTGGCTGTAGCTAAATCAAATTATTATGAAAAATCTAAAGAAAATCAACCGCCAGAATTTAAAAAAAGTAACCGGAGGAATCAGAAAGTGCTGCACATTTTATCCGCCGGAACTGCAGTTACAATGCTGCCCTAATCCTTCAAGCATGAGCTGCCCACCACCCTGGATTGAAGGATCTTTTCCGGAAGCATGCTAAAATATTTTATGTATACATTGATAAAGAGAGCGGAAACGCTCTTTTTTCATTGAATTACTTTCCGTTACCTTTGTGAATACTTAATTCTAAAGCTTAATTTTGCACGACTAATTGCAGAGCGAATATGTTTGAATACAAAACCATAGAAAAACCCATAGAAAATACTTTGTTGAAAGAAAAAGGAAGCAAATTTATCGGATTTGCTTTCCCGGTCAGTAATGAAGGAGAGCTTAAGCGTGCGCTGGAAAAAATCAGGGCAGAGCATCCAAAAGCGACTCATCATTGTTATGCTTTCAGGATGGGCCTTAATGGTGAAAACTATCGCGCGAATGATGATGGAGAACCGTCCGGAAGCGCCGGGTTACCTATCTACAATCAATTATTAGCCCATGAAATTACAAACGTTCTGATAATTGTGGTGCGTTATTACGGCGGTACAAAACTAGGAGTTTCCGGATTGGTTAAAGCTTACAAAGAATCTGCAAAAATTACCCTGGAAGAAACCCATATCATTATAAAAGAGTTAGAAACTCAGATTGAAATTCACTTTAATTTTAATCAGCAGAATACCATCTTCACGCTGCTATCAAAATTTGATGCTAAGGTTTTGAATTTCGATGCAAATGAAAACTGTGTTCTGACAGCTTCTTTAAAAATAGCCCAAAAAGAAAGCATCTCAGAAAAATTATCCGAGATGCAAAATATTTCTTTTAAATTTCCAGACTGACTAATTTCTTCTGCTGCCCATCAATAATGATACCCAATAAAGAAGTTGTGCCAAAGATCCTATCGCAGCCACAAGATATGTTCTCGCAGCCCACTTTAAACTGTCCTGAACCCCTACATATTCTTCTGCCGTTACGGTTCCCGTATCTTTCAGCCATTTCATGGCCCTGTTGCTTGCATCATATTCTACCGGAAGGGTTACAAAAGCAAAAAGTGTGGTTACGGCAAACATAATGACACCGATCATTAAAACCGTTGAATTTCCATTCGGATCATCAATCGTTCTTGTTGCAGCCATAATGGCAATCCCGGCAATAAGAACAAACTGCATTAAATTAGAGCTTATGTTGACTACAGGCACCAGTTTGGAACGTAACTGAAGCATGGAATATCCAACTGCATGCTGTACAGCATGCCCACATTCATGGGCTGCCACTGCGGCCGCAGCTGCATTTCTCTGCATATAAACTCCTTCTGAAAGATTTACTGTTTTGTCTGCAGGATTATAGTGGTCTGTAAGCTGTCCTGGAACAGAAATCACCTGTACATCATTAATTCCATTGTCCCGCAACATTTTTTCCGCCACTTCTTTTCCGGAAAGCCCGTTTCTGAGATGTACATTGGAATAATATTCGAATTTGGACTTCAACTTCCATGAGACATACCAGCTCACAAGCATTGAAATTCCAATAATAATATAATAACCCGTCATTTTAAATAAATTTTTTATCCTTTAAGATGTAAAAACTGTGCCAAAGTATTGCATTTTATTAATTATATTTGTCCTTAAATTACCCTCATAAAGCTATGTCTAAAGTTTCAGTTATTGATGTAAAAACGCAGAATGAATTAAAAAAATTTGTAATGTTTCCAATGGATTTGTACAAGAACAATCCTTATTATGTTCCGTCTTTTATTAAGGATGAATTTAAAATCTGGAACGCAAAAGAAAACCCGGCCTTAAGCTATTCGGAATCCAGACAATTCCTTGCCATGAAAGACAATAAAGTGGTGGGAAGGATTGCAGTGATAATCAATCATAAAGAGGAAAAGGAATTAGGTATCAGAAAAGTACGTTTCGGATGGATAGATTTTATTGATGACCGGGAAGTTTCTGCAGCCCTGATTCAAAAAGCAATAGACTACGCTAAAGAAAACAATATTGATAAAATTGAGGGACCAATGGGTTTCACCAATCTTGATAAGGCCGGAATGCTGACTATGGGCTTCGATAAACTGGCTACCATGATCGGGATCTATAATCATGAATACTACCCCAAACATCTTGAAGCCCTCGGGATGACAAAAGAAAAAGAATGGGTAGAGTTTGAAATGAATTTCCCGAAGGTCTTACCTGAAAAAGTGGAAAAATTCAGTGGACTGATCGCACAGAAATACAAGCTTAAAGTTTTACATTTCAAATCAAAAGAAGAGATTGTGCCTTATGTAGAACCTATGTTTAAACTATTGGATGAAACTTACAAACATCTTTCCACCTACACTCCTATTTCTGACGAACAAATAAAAACGTATAAAGAAAAATATTTCCCTTTTATTGATAAGAATTATGTGATCTGTGTCGTAGATGAAAATCAGGAATTGGTTTCATTTGCCATTACAATGCCTTCTTATTCAAAAGCCTTGCAAAAATCAAAAGGAAAATTATTCCCGTTCGGATGGTGGCATTTTTTACAGGCCGGAAAGAAAAACGATCGGGCTAATTTTTATCTTATCGGAATTCATCCTGAATACCAGAGGCGTGGGGTTACAGCCATTATTTTTAAAGAAATATTTGTACGGTTTACCAGTATGGGGATCAATTTTGCAGAAACCAACCCTGAACTGGAAGAAAACAAAAGTGTACAGGTTCTCTGGCAGGATTATAATCCGGTGAACCATAAAAGGAGGAGAACGTACTCACTAACAATTAATTATGAGTGATAAGTGAAAGTGTAATTTAAGAACTTACACTGATTTCATTTGACACTAGGAATCATTTACACTTATAAAATCAAAAAAATATTATCAAAAACTTAAGTCCTGAACTTTAAACTTTAAACTCTAAACTCTACACCCGAATCACGCAACTCATAACTCATAACTCATAACTCATAATTCATAATTCATAATTCATGAAACCGCATTTAATCATTTTTGCCATTTTAATCGCAGGATTTATCATTTACAATTTCTTTTTCCGGATAGCAGATGATAAAACGAATACGGTAATTAATATAGCTTATGCGAGTATTCTTTTCGGCTATATTTCGTTTATGGCATTTTCCCTTCTGAAAAAAATGAAAAAATAACAATAAATTACAGAAGATTATTTATTATTCTATAAAATAATTTTTATTTTTACAATAAACTAATAATCTATGTACCATGAACTTAACATTAAAAAAGATTTTTTGGGGAATTTTTTTTATTTCAATAAAATTATATTCGCAGGAGTTTTATGTAAACTCTATTCTCGGTACCAATACAAATAAGGTATATAGACTTGATATTTCAAATACCAACCAAATAGACGAGCCTTTTTGTCCGCCTATAAATGGTACCTTCTCGGAAACATATACAGATATTGCCATTGATGGCTCCAATAATATCTATTATGTAACAGCTTCAGGAAGATTATACAGAAAAAACAGCTCCAATTCCACTTGTGACTTTCTTGGAGATTTCACTCTTACCAATGGATCAATTACTTCACTAACTTCCGATTCCGGAAAATACATCTATGGAACAGGATCTCCAAACAAATTATACAGATACGATACCACCTCCGGCATTTTCACAGACATGGGCAATCTTCCTGTTGGCCAATATATAGCAGGTGATCTCTTTTTTTATGACAGAAGGCTTTTTGTATCTACACTGACGGGGATACTTGAAATCAATATGGTGACTCCTTCACTGAGCTGCCCATACATGGCTTTGGGATTTTCAGACGTATATGCTGCGTTTTCAATAAATTACGGAAGCTATTCCAAAGCCTATATTATACGTACATCCTTTGGTGGTAACTCTACTTTGTTTGAGCTAGACATGGTCAATAAACAAGTCGGGCCTCCAATCCGAACCTATAATTATCAAATTAATGGCGCAGCATCTATTTACAGCTTAATTTCCATTAATTCTACATGTACGCCAACTCCTTTGGCTGTTCAGGAAACCGGCACTTCTGACACCTATTTCAATGTAGTTAACCCCGTGAAAAATACGATCATCTGTAACACCAATATCGATAGCCGGCAAATAGTCTCAATACACCTGTTTGATAGTTCAGGAAGGCTTATAAAGGATTTTTCAAAGCAAAGCAACCTTGAAAAACTGGATGTTTCAGGTTTATCAGACGGAATATACCTGTTAACACTCAGCACAAAAAAAGGGGAAACCTACACAAAAAAGATAATTATCAACAGCTAATTTTTATTGATTCTAAATTACTGGTTTTCCTAATTTTGATCCTACTTTTAAGCTGATTAATTTCATGCTTTCTTGTTTATTCGCTAAATTTGCAAATTGAGATAATAATGCAAAAATGAATTTACCTGAAAGTTATATTCCAATCCTTATACAAGCAGGTGTTGCAGTCGGTTTTGTAGCTGTTTCACTTCTTGGGGCACATTTTCTGGGTCCAAAACAGAAGAAAGGAAATTCTGTGAAAAACCAAAGCTGGGAATGTGGAGTACCTGTAGAAGGGAATGCAAGAACACCGTTTTCTATCAAATATTTCCTGACTGCAGTATTGTTTGTACTATTCGATATTGAAATCGTATTTTTTTATCCATACGCTGTAAACTTCAGAGAATTCGGATTTGAAGGATTCCTTGCTGTACTTACATTCGTAGCCATCTTTTTTGTCGCATTCTTCTATGTCTGGAAACGCGGCGCATTAGATTGGGATAAATAATTTTTAACATTAAAAAGATTCAAAAATTTAAAGATTTAAATCATTCTAATTTTTTAATCATTAAATCTTTTCAATCTTTAAATAATTTAACAAAATGTCAGATCAAAAACCAATAATAAGAACAGATGCACCTGCTCCCGAAGGATTTGAAGGAGAAGGATTTTTCGCAACGAAACTGAGCAGTGTAATCGGGATGGCCAGAAAATTTTCCCTTTGGCCCCTACCCTTTGCGACCTCTTGTTGTGGTATCGAGTTTATGGCTACTCTGAACCCGACGTATGATGCTTCAAGATTTGGTATGGAAAGAAACTCTTTCTCACCAAGACAGGCAGATATGTTGATGGTTTGCGGAACTATATCTAAGAAATTAGGACCCGTCCTGAAAGAAGTTTACACTCAGATGGCAGAGCCGAAATGGGTGGTTGCCGTGGGAGCATGCGCTTCCAGTGGTGGTATTTTTGACACCTATTCCGTATTACAGGGAATTGATAAAATTATTCCGGTTGACGTATACGTTCCGGGATGCCCGCCAAGACCGGAGCAGATCATTGAAGGCGTAATGCAGGTACAGGCCCTTGCAGAAAGCGAAAGCATCAGAAGAAGAGATATGCCTGAATACCAGAAATTATTAGATTCTTACAACATAAGCAACTAAACGGAAATGACAAACGAATTTGTATTAGAAGCCATCACAAGAGAATTTCCGGAATCAGTAATTTCAAGCTCAGAGCCTTATGGGATGCTGACGGTTGAAATTAAAAAAGATGATATTAAAAAGGTGATTCATTATCTTAAAGACTCATCACTTGAATTTAATTTCCTTACCGATATTTGTGGAATCCATTACCCTGAATTTCCGGAGAAAGAAATAGGTGTTGTTTATCATTTACACAACATGATGGCCAATTTCAGAATCCGTCTGAAAATTTTCATGTCAAGAGAAAACATTGAAGTAGATTCACTTGTAGAATTATATGCAGGAGCCAACTGGATGGAAAGAGAAACTTATGATTTCTACGGAATCAAATTCAAAGGACATCCGGATCTGAGACCTATTTTAAATATGGAAGATCTTGGATACCACCCGATGTTGAAGGAATATCGTTTGGAAGACGGTACAAGAACCGATAAGAACGATAGCATGTTCGGAAGATAAAAATATAAATAATGACGGATTGTGATTGATTATTAATCATCATCTGTCAATTATCAATTATATATTATGAAAGATAACTCATTATCTAATATACTAAACCAGTACGAAAGTAAGGAACAGATTGACGGACAATTGTATACCCTCAATTTAGGGCCTACCCACCCTGCTACTCACGGGATTTTCCAGAATATCTTAACGATGGATGGAGAAAGGATTCTTCACGCTGAGCAAACGGTAGGCTATATCCACAGAGCATTTGAGAAAATTTCCGAAAGAAGAAATTATGCTCAGATCACGACCCTTACCGACCGTATGAATTACTGCTCTGCACCGATTAACAATTTAGGCTGGCACATGACCGTAGAGAAACTTATAGGAGTGGAAGTTCCCAAGCGTGTAGATTACATGCGTGTGATTCTTATGGAATTAGCAAGAATCGGAGACCACCTTATTTGTAACGGGGTAACCGGAATGGACTCCGGAGCGATCACAGGCCTTACCTATATGTTTATCGAAAGAGAACGTATCTACGACATGTACGAGCAGATCTGTGGAGCAAGAATGACCACAAATATGGGAAGAATCGGAGGTTTTGAAAGAGATTTCACTCCAAAATTCCATGAGCTGCTGAAAGACTTCTTAAAAACTTTCCCGCCAAGATTCCAGGAGTTCTGTAATTTACTGGAAAGAAACAGAATTTTCATGGACAGAACCATCGGAGCAGGGGCTATTTCTGCGGAAAGGGCTTTAAGCTATGGCTTCACCGGTCCAAACTTACGTGCAGCAGGTGTAGATTATGATGTAAGAGTTGCACAGCCTTATTCCTCTTACGAAGATTTTGATTTCATTATACCTGTAGGAACCTCAGGAGACACTTACGACCGTTTCATGGTTCGTCAGCAGGAAATCTGGGAATCGATTAAAATCATCAAACAAGCATACGAAAATCTTCCAGAAGGGCCATTCCATGCGGATGTTCCTGATTTCTATCTTCCTGAAAAGGCAGATGTTTATCAGAAAATGGAAGCATTGATCTACCATTTCAAAATTGTAATGGGAGAAACCGATGTACCAAAAGGTGAAGTGTATCATGCTGTAGAAGGTGGAAACGGAGAATTAGGTTTCTATTTAGTGAGTGACGGCGGAAGAAGCCCTTACAGGCTGCACTTCAGAAGACCATGTTTTATCTACTACCAGGCCTATCCTGAAATGATAACGGGTTCTGTAATTTCGGATGCAATTGTTACCATGTGTAGTATGAATATTATTGCGGGAGAATTAGACGCATAAAAAAGAAGATGTCAGACGTCAGATTTCAGATGTTAGACTCTTCGCTTTATATATAAATTTAAAATCTGATGTCTGAAATCTGGCATCTGAAATCTTAGATAAAAAATGAGCGAAACAATAGCTTTTAAACCGGAAAGTTTAGAACAGGTACATAAAATTATTGCAAGATATCCTGAAGGAAGACAAAAGTCTGCCCTTCTTCCTGTCCTTCACTTAGCGCAGAAAGAATTCGGGGGATGGTTAGACGTTCCTGTGATGGATTATGTAGCTGAATTATTAAGTATCAAGCCAATTGAAGTATATGAAGTAGCGACTTTTTATACCATGTTCAACATGAAACCGGTTGGTAAATATGTTTTGGAAGTTTGCAGAACAGGCCCTTGCATGGTTTGCGGAAGCGAAAAGATCCTTAATCATATCAGAACCAGACTGAACATTAAAGACGGGGAAACGACTGAAGATGGCATGTTTACCCTAAAACCTGCTGAATGCCTTGGGGCATGCGGATATGCGCCGATGATGCAGTTAGGAAAATTCTTTCATGAAAATTTAACGATAGAAAAAGTAGACGAAATCCTTGATCTTTGCAGACAGGGGCAGGTTGCTTTGGATTAATTAAAATATACGATGAGTAAAAAACTTTTACTTAAAGATGCCCATATAGAAGGTATCCGCTACTTTGAAACTTACCGTAAACAGGGAGGTTATACTGCAGCTGAAAAGGCCTTGAAGATGACAACTGACGAAGTTCTTGAAGAAGTAAAAGCTTCAGGTCTTCGTGGCCGTGGTGGAGCAGGATTCCCGACAGGGATGAAATGGAGCTTTCTGGCAAAGCCGGAAGGTGTTCCAAGACATTTAGTAGTAAATGCTGATGAATCTGAGCCGGGTACTTTCAAAGACAGATATCTGATGGAATTTCTTCCTCATTTATTGATTGAAGGAATGCTTATCTCATCTTACTGTTTAGGATCAAATGTTTCTTATATCTACATCCGCGGAGAGTATTCATGGATTCCGGATATTCTTGAAGAAGCCATTGAAGAAGCTAAAGCAGCAGGATTTTTAGGTAAAAATATCCTCGGGACAGGTTTCGATTGTGAAATTTATGTTCAGAGAGGAGGCGGAGCATATATCTGTGGTGAAGAAACCGCATTGCTTGAATCTCTGGAAGGAAAAAGGGGAAACCCAAGATTAAAACCGCCATTCCCTGCTGTAAAAGGACTTTGGGAAAGACCAACGGTGGTAAACAACGTTGAATCGATTGCAGCCATCGTTCCTATTATTGATATTACAGGAGCTGAATATGCAAAGATCGGGGTTGGAAGATCTACAGGTACGAAATTAATTTCCGCTTGCGGAAACATCAATAAACCGGGAGTTTATGAAATCGATATGACCATTACGGTAGAAGAATTCATTTATTCTGATGAATATTGCGGTGGTATTGCGAATGGTAAGAGATTAAAAGCCTGTATTCCGGGTGGAAGCTCTGTTCCGATCGTTCCTGCCAATTTATTACTGAAAACAGTAAACGGAGAACCCAGATACATGAACTATGAATCTTTAGCTGACGGTGGTTTCGCTACCGGAACGATGATGGGTTCAGGAGGTTTCATCGTTTTAGATGAAGACCAGTGTATCGTGGAACATACCATGACTTTAGCAAGGTTCTATAACCACGAAAGTTGCGGACAATGTACGCCTTGCCGTGAAGGTACGGGATGGATGTACAAGATTTTAAAGAAAATTGAGAAGGGAGAAGGAAAAATGGAAGACATTGATTTGCTTTGGGATATCCAGAGAAAAATCGAAGGAAATACTATTTGTCCGCTGGGTGATGCAGCAGCATGGCCTGTTGCAGCAGCGATTCGTCATTTCAGAGATGAATTCGAATGGCATATTAAAAACCCTGAACTATGTTTAACACAAAATTACGGATTAGCCAATTATGCAGAACCAATTCCTGCTGTTGAAAATAATGCTTAGAATGAAAAATTTGTTGGTAGTAGCTTTAATGATGTCAGGTTTTGCTTTTGGACAGGTCAAAAAAGATACATTAGAAAAAGAGTATAAATTGGAGGTAGCTCCTTATAAAGCTGAAAAAAAACAAAAACCTTATCCGTTAAGTAAAAAGGGTCAGGTATTCGTTTTCTATGGTTGGAACAGAGGTGCTTATGGTAATTCTGATATCCATTTTAGTGGAAACGGCTACGATTTTCAGTTGAATAATGTGTCTGCAAGAGATAAACCTACAAAGTTCGGGATCGTTTATTTTGATCCAACCTGGTTTACAGTAACGCAGTATAATTTCAGGATCGGATATTTTATAAAAGATAATCTGGCCATTGTTTTAGGAGTAGACCACATGAAATATGTAATGAAGCAGAATCAGACGGTAGGTTTCTCAGGATATATTTCAGATCCGAAATATGCAGGAATGGTACAGAACGGACAGGTAGATTTATCTGATACGCAGTTTCTTACTTTTGAGCATACAGACGGGTTGAATTATGAAAACCTAGGTCTTGAAAAATATAAAAATCTTATTCATAAAAAAAATATAGATTTGGTATGGTCTTATGGAGCCGGAATCGGAGTGATGTTCCCGAAAAGTAATATCAAGCTTTTTGGAAATGAAAGAAGCGACCGTTTCCACGTTGCAGGTATGGGAACCGATCTTAGATCCAGCCTTAACCTGGTTTTCTGGAAAAACTGGATGATAAGAGCAGAAGCAAAAGCCGGATATATCAATATGTGGGATATTAAAACCACATTAAATAATAAACCGGATAAAGCCCGTCAGGATTTTGTTTTTGGACAGATCCTTGCAGGAATCGGATATACATTTAATACAAAGAAGTATAATTAAAATAGAGCTTAAAAGCTTTTAACAGCATAAGCGAAAAGCATAGAATATGAGCGAAGAGGTTAAAAAATTCAAAATCACTATAGACGGACAGACTACTGAAGTTTTGCCTGGAACTTCCATCCTGGAAGCGGCAAGACAGATCGGTGGGAAATCTGTACCTCCTGCAATGTGCTACTACAGCAAGTTAGAAACCAGTGGCGGGAGATGTAGGACTTGCCTGGTAGAAGTTTCTAAAGGGTCTGAAGCAGATCCCCGTCCTATGCCAAAATTGGTAGCAAGCTGCAGAACGAATGTAATGGATGGTATGGAAGTAAAAAACCTTACTTCCGATAAAGCTCAGGAAGGTAGAAAAGCGGTTACCGAATTTTTATTGGTCAACCACCCGCTGGATTGCCCTATCTGTGACCAGGCAGGAGAATGTCATCTTCAGGATCTTGGATACGAGCATGGTGTTGAAAATACAAGAACGGAATTCGAAAGAAATACTTACGAAGCAGATGATCTTGGTCCGAATATCAAATTGAATATGAACCGTTGCATTCTTTGTGCAAGATGCGTGCTTACCGCTAATCAGCTTACAGATACAAGAGAACACGGGATTCTTTTCAGAGGAGATCATGCTGAAATATCGACTTACCTGAATAAAGCTTTGGATAATGACTTTATCGGAAATGTTATTGATGTTTGCCCGGTAGGAGCTTTAACAGACAGAACTGCCCGTTTTGCAAGCAGAGTCTGGTTTACCAATCCTATGAATGCAACCTGCAAATGTGATAAATGTTCAGGAAAAGCTGTGGTATGGATGAAAGGTGACGAGATTGTAAGAGTTACGGCAAGAAAAGACCAATGGGGAGAAGTGGAAGAATTCATCTGTGATACCTGCCGTTTCGAAAGAAAGAGCTTAAGCGACTGGAATATCGAAGGTCCTAGACATATCGACAGACATTCAGTGATTTCATTGAACCATTATGAAAAGCCTAAAGATGAGCTAAGGGTTTTAGACAATCCGATGGCTAAAGAAATCAGCGAAAAAGACGAAAAATAATTAATAAGACATCAGATCTCAGACACCAGACTTCAGACCTAACTGACATCTAGCATCTGACATCTTATATCCAACATCTAATATAAAAATGGATTTACTTACATTTAAACTTATACTTGTGCTAGCACTTTTCCTGCTTTCATTAACGATTGCAGCCTACTCTACATGGGCAGAAAGAAAAGTTGCCTCTATCATGCAGGATAGAATTGGTCCCAACAGAGCCGGGCCTTTCGGGTTGCTGCAGCCTCTTGCTGATGGTGGTAAATTCTTCTTTAAGGAAGACTTTACTCCGGCTAATGCAGAAAAATTCCTGTTTATCCTGGGGCCGGCTTTAGTGATGTTTATTTCATTAATTACCGGAGCGGTTATACCCTGGGGTAAAAGTTTAAATATTGCAGGAACTTCTTTTGATTTACAGGTTGCCAACATTGATGTGGGGGTGCTTTTCATCATAGGAATGGCTTCCATCGGTGTTTACGGAATCATGATCGGAGGCTGGGCTTCCAACAATAAATACTCATTATTAGGTGCAATCCGTGCTTCCTCTCAGATGATTTCTTATGAGCTGGCAATGGGATTGGCTTTGCTTTCTATCATTATGATGACGGGAAGTTTAGATTTAAAAGTAATTACTGAAAATCAGACTACAGGAAAACTTTGGGGCGTGATTCCCTGGGTTTCTGGTTTGAACTGGAATATTTTCTACCAGCCAATTGCCTTCCTGGTATTTTTCGTAGCTGCTTTGGCAGAGACCAACAGACACCCTTTCGATTTACCTGAGTGTGAATCTGAGTTGGTAACAGGATATTCTACGGAATACTCTTCAATGAAATTAGGTTTATATATGTTTGGTGAATATGTGAACATGTTTATCTCCAACGCTTTCATGGTTGTTCTTTTCTTTGGCGGATACAACTATCCGGGGATTGAGTGGGTCACTCAGAACTGGGGTGAAAATACAGCAGGTATTTTAAGCATTGTAGCATTTTTATCTAAAACGGTAATCGGAATCCTGATCTTTATGTGGATCAGATGGACACTTCCAAGATTCAGATATGACCAGCTGATGCACTTAGGATGGAAAACCCTTATCCCAATGGCGTTGGTAAACCTGCTGATTACAGGAGCTGTAATTTTAGCATTTGGAAATTAAATTATCCAAACCTTATAGGTTTTAGAAACCTATAAGGTTTGATTGAATATTAAAAATTAAGATAACAGACAAGATTAGTCTAAATCTAACGTCTAACATCTAACATCTATAATTAAATGAAACTTACTAACAGATCAAAAGTTGTTTCTAACAAGGAAATGACCCTTGCCGAGAAAATCTATCTACCTGCGATTTTCAAAGGTATGGGGATTACACTTAAGCATGCTGTAAGAACCGTAGTAAAAGGTGCTCCGGCAGTTTATTCGTATCCAGAAGTACAGAAGCCGAGAGCTACCATTTGGAGAGGGCACCATGTTCTGAAAAGAGATGAGGAAGGCAGAGAAAGATGCACAGCTTGCGGACTTTGTGCTGTGGCATGCCCTGCAGAAGCAATTACAATGACTGCTGCTGAAAGAACGAAGGAAGAAAAGCACCTTTACAGAGAAGAAAAATATGCTTCAGTATATGAAATCAATATGTTGAGATGCATCTTCTGCGGTATGTGTGAAGAAGCCTGCCCTAAATCTGCAATCTATCTTACAGACAGATTGGTAGACGTGGAAACCAACAGAGGTTCTTTCATCTATGGTAAAGATAAATTAGTTGAAAAAATAAATGAAAGGATTGACATCACGACAAGACAATCCGAGAAACAAAAAAATGCGGTAAAATAATGGATCAGTTTTTATTTTTCTTGGTGGCGTTTTTAGCAGTGGCAAGTGCTGTTTATTTTGTATTTGCCAGAAATCCTTTATATGCTATTTTGTCATTAATTGTTACAATGTTCTCAATTGCCGGAATGTACATTCTTCTGAATGCCCAGTTCCTTGCCATCATCCAGATTATAGTGTATGCCGGAGCCATCATGGTATTGTTCCTTTATATCCTGATGATGCTCAACCTTAATAAAGCAGACGAAAGTAAGAAGAACAATACTTTAAAATTTGTTGGGGTTTTTACAGCCGGGATTTTATTAGTTGGCGTTTTAGGGGTATTCAGAGGGGTTAAAGAAAACCATGTGGTATTGGATAATGTAGACAGAGGAGTTGGACTTACCAAAAATCTGGGTAAACTTTTGTTTAATGAATATGTTTTACCGTTTGAGCTTGCTTCCATTCTTATTTTGGCAGGTATTGTAGGCGCGGTATTAATCGGTAAAAAAGATTTATAAATTATGGGAGAAGTAAATACATTTATACAAAGCATCCCTTTAGACTACTTCATCATTCTTTCTTCAGTATTATTCTGTTTAGGAGTGTTGGGCGTATTATTGAGAAAAAATGCTATTGTTATTTTAGGTTGTGTTGAGCTTATGCTGAATTCTGTAAACCTTTTATTGGCCGCTTTTTCAGCGTACAAAGGAAACGGTGACGGCCAACTTTTAGTTTTCTTCATTATGGTGGTGGCTGCTGCGGAAGTAGCGGTAGGCCTGGCAATTATTGCCATGCTATATAGAAATACCCGTTCTGTAGATGTGAGTATATTTAATAAATTAAGAGGATAAGGAATGGAAAATTTAGTGTATGCAATAATACTTTTACCACTTTTAGGGTTTCTTATTAACGGTTTATTCGGGAAAAATCTTCCAAAAATAGTGGTTGGAAGCCTGGCGACAGCAATGGTTTTTATCCCTTTCTGTATCGCGGTAAGCATTTTCATGAATTTCGATTCTGGAAGCCAGCCTGTGATCGTAAAAGCTTTTGAATGGTTCAGAGTAAATGGGGTTCAGATTAATTTCGGGTTCCAGATCGATCAGTTGTCATTAATGATGATCATGATCGTTACAGGAATCGGGTCTTTGATCCACCTGTACTCTATCGGATATATGAGTCATGATAAAGGATTCTACAAGTTTTTCACTTACCTGAATCTTTTCATCTTCTCAATGTTATTATTGGTAATGGGAAGCAACTATCTGATTTTATTCATCGGATGGGAAGGTGTAGGTCTTTGTTCTTACCTGTTGATCGGATTCTGGTATACCAACGAAGAATACGGTAAAGCAGCAAGAAAGGCATTCATCATGAACAGAATCGGTGACCTTGCATTACTGATCGGTATTTTCATGATCGCTTCTCAGACCAACGCGGTTGATTATCTTTCAGTTGCTGAAAATGCTTCAAAATTTGAATTGGACGGACCTGTAATTATCTTTATTACGGCGAGTTTATTTATTGGTGCTACCGGTAAATCTGCTCAGGTTCCTTTATATACATGGCTACCGGACGCAATGGCCGGGCCGACTCCTGTTTCTGCCCTAATCCACGCGGCAACGATGGTTACAGCAGGGATCTACCTGGTAGTAAGATCAAACTTCTTATTTACACTGGCACCTACCGTTCAGGACGGAATTTTACTGATCGGGTTCTTAACGGCGGCTTTGGCAGGTTTCTATGCGCTTCGTCAGAACGATATCAAAAAAGTACTGGCCTATTCTACCGTTTCACAACTTGGATTTATGTTTATTGCTTTAGGATTGGGAGCCTATACAACGGCTATGTTCCATGTAATGACACATGCTTTCTTTAAAGCTTTATTGTTCCTTGGAGCAGGTTCTGTAATTCACGCGATGAGCAACGAACAGGATATGCGTTTCATGGGCGGGCTTAAAAAAGTAATTCCGGTTACCCATGCTACGTTCCTTATCGGAACACTGGCAATTTCAGGATTCCCTTTACTTTCGGGGATGATCTCAAAAGACGAAATTTTAGTGGCAGCCTATGCTAAAAACCCGGTTTACTGGGTAATGTTATTCATTTTAGCGGCGATCACGGCAACTTATATGTTCAGACTGTACTACCTGACTTTTCACGGGGAATTCAGAGGTACTGAAGAGCAAAAACATCATTTACATGAAAGCCCTGCAAATATGACATTACCATTGATCGTATTGGCTGTACTTTCTGTCGTTGGTGGTTTAATCAACCTTCCTCACTTTATCGGTCACGGTCATTATGCCAAGCTAATGGAATGGCTGAAGCCTGTATTAACAGAGGAAAGTTTCAAACACATGGAAGCTACCCTTTCAGGAGTTGAGTTCAATACTGAAATGATCCTTCTGGCAGCAACGGTGATCATGTTCTTCTCAGTATGGTTCATCGTTAAAAATACTTATGTGAATAAGAAAAAGATGGCTCTTGCAGAAGAAAACTATACCGGCTGGGAAAAGCTTTCTGCAAAAAAATTATATGTAGACGAACTTTACAATGCATTGATTGTAAAAACTGTTGAAGGATTAGGACGCGGAGGAAAAATGTTTGATAAGGGTATTTTAGACCGTTTTGTAGATTTTGTGGGTGAAGGTGCTGAAGACAGCGGTAAATCTATGAAACGTATTCAAAACGGAAATGTTGAGAATTACATTCTTATCATGTCTTTAGCTGTGGGAATTATACTGATTGTTAACTTTATATTACAATAATAATGTCTTGTTTATTATTAACATTATTACTTTTACCTCTGGTAGGTTCGGGATTAGTTTTTGCGTGGAAAAATAAATCCGGCAAATATTTGGCGCTAGGAATTGCATTGGTTCAGATGCTGCTTACATTCTATGTACTTTCGGATTTTGATTTTACTCCGACAGTGGATAGTGTATTACAGCACGAGATCAATTATCCATGGTCACAATTTATTAAAAGCTCGCTTCATTTCGGGATCGACGGAATGAGTATGCTTCTTTTATTACTGACCAATATTTTAACGCCACTAATTATTTTATCATCTTTCAATGAAAATGTAAGCTACAGAAATTCTTTCTATGGTCTTATTTTGCTGATGCAATTCGGGCTTGTGGGAGTTTTCACCTCTTTAGATGGCCTGCTGTTTTACATTTTCTGGGAAGTAACCCTGATTCCGATCTGGTTTATTGCCGGACTTTGGGGTCAGGAAAATAAAAGACTTGAATTCACTACGAAATTTTTCGTGTATACCTTCGTCGGATCATTGTTCATGCTGGCCGGATTGATTTATGTTTATAATCATTCTGCATCATTTGCTTTAACCGATTTATATAATGCTTCTTTGAATGAAACTCAGCAGACCGTAGTTTTCTGGTTTATTTTCTTTGCATTTGCAGTGAAATTACCGGTATTCCCGTTCCATACGTGGCAACCGGATACTTATACCTACTCTCCTACTCAGGGATCGATGCTGTTGTCAGGAATTATGCTTAAAATGGCGGTTTATGGTGTAATGCGTTATTTATTACCGATTACTCCCATTCCGATTGCAGGAATTTCAGGACAGATCGTTATCATTCTTGCCATAGTAGGAATTGTACACGGGGCATTAATTGCCATCATCCAGACGGATATGAAAAGAATCATTGCATATTCATCTTTCTCCCACGTAGGATTAATGGTTGCCGGGATCTTTGCTTCAGCCGTAGTTACTCTAAGAGGAACCTTTACGGTAGAAGGAGCTGAAGGAGCTTTGGTACAGACTTTTGCACACGGTATCAACGTGGTGGGTCTGTTCTACTGTTGTGATATTTTATACAAGAGATTTAAATCAAGGGATATCAGGCAAATGGGAGGTTTAGCAAAAGTGGCTCCTAAATTTGCGGTGTTGTTCCTGATCATTATATTAGGTTCAATGGGAGTTCCGTTAACCAACGGGTTCGTCGGAGAATTTATTCTGATCAAATCAGTCTTCGATTTTAATGCATTGGCAGCAGTGATTGCAGGTCTTACTGTAATTCTTTGTGCAGTTTATCTGTTGAGGTTCTACGGAAAAGCAATGTTTGGCCAGGGGAATGAAGCGGTATTAAGTACAGCAAAAGACCTGTCCGGGGTAGAATTTTCCGTATTGGCAAGCTTAGCGGTTTTTGTGATTTTACTGGGTATTTTCCCTCAGCCGGTAATCGAAATGGTGAGCAGCTCAGTGAAGTTTATCTACACGGCAATGGCAACCAATTAAAAGATTTAAAAATTAAGAGTAAAAGAGTAAAGAATTAAGAGATCAGAAGCAGGAAAAAAGAACAAAGAGTGATAAGCTTTGAACTTTTCCCCTTAAACATTGAATGTTGAACTTCACGTCTCAAATCTCAAATATAAGTTATGAGTGTTTTAATTATTGTTTTCCTAACGGCAGTTGTTGCGTTATTTTCAGGAGTTTTTGAACAAGGGAAATTCGCAAGATACATTGGGATTTTAGGATTAATCATCGCATTATATGTCAGCTTCTTGCCGGAATGTTCGTTCTTCGAACAGTACAGACATATGTATGAATATGGCCCGAATACGGCTTTATTTACAAAAATCTCAATTGTAACCACGCTGTTGCTGTTCTTTCTGGGAGGTTTTGCATTCAGCAACCACAGAAGCCATCAGTCAGAATTATATGCATTGATGCTGTTTGCACTTTGCGGCGGAATTACCCTTTTCGGATTCCAGAATATGGTTACCCTGTTTTTAGGTGTAGAAATTCTTTCTATCCCGTTATACGTAATGGCGGGTGCCAATAAAACCGATTTGAGATCAAATGAAGCTTCAATCAAATATTTCCTGATGGGTGCTTTCGCAACAGGTTTCTTACTGTTCGGTATTGCATTTATCTACGGAAGTGCAGGAAGCTTTGATTTATATAAAATCCATGATTTCGGGACAGCAAACCCTACCAATGTGATGTTTATCCTGGGAGTTCTTCTGATCCTTTGTGCACTGGCATTCAAAGTGGCACTAGCCCCTTTCCATATGTGGAGTCCTGATGTATATTATGGTGCGCCTTCATTAATTACAGCTTTCATGGCGAGTGTGGTAAAAATTTCAGGATTTTTCGCCTTATTCAGATTGATGACCATTGGTTTCGCCGGAGTTACTCACGACTGGATCAATGTTTTAGGAGTATTTTTAATCATCACATTACTTCTGGCAAACGTTATGGGTCTTGCCCAGACGAATGCTAAAAGAATGTTGGCCTATTCATCAGTATCCCACGCAGGGTATATCGGTTTGGTTTTCTTCGGGATGACAAGCCTGTCCACTTACAATCTGGCATTTTATTTATTTGCCTATTCACTATCTACCGTAGGCGTTTTTATGTGCCTGATCTGGGTAGAAAAATTAAAAAGGGAAACTTCTTTCGGAGCATTTAAAGGATTGGCAAAATCAGAGCCTTTACTGGCAACCACAGCGGCAATCTCTATGCTTTCAATGGCAGGAGTTCCCTTAACAGCAGGTTTCATGGGTAAATTTGCTTTATTTTCCCAGGCGATGAACGGCGCAGCTTTCCTTGTTCTAGTAGCGGTTTTAGGTTCTGCCTTATCCATTGCTTATTACCTGAGACTGATTATCGCAATGTTCTTCTTTAAGGAAACAACATTCAAAACATCAGAAAAAGTAACACTTACTTACAATATCGTTGCGGTACTTATTATTGCCTCTATCATTATTTTAGGAGTCTTCCCTGACTTGTTTGCAAAACAGTTCGGATTGTAAGAATCCATATAAAAATTAAAAAGCACAACCCATTAGTTGTGCTTTTTTTATAACTTTACTTGAAATTTCAACATTGGCAAATCTTTACAAAAAAGACGCTCCATTCCAGGTTTATATATCATTCAAAAAATATTTGGATGTGCTTGAGCATATCCGTTACAACGACCGGCTAGAATACCGGGTCAATTATGCCGAATCCCTTATCGAGAAAACCAAAAATTTTGTAGAGCTGAGAGACGGCTTTCAGGACGTTTCGCTTCTGGAAAAAAATGAAGACCTCATCAGGCTTCTGCTTGCAGACTTATTTCCGACAGGGTTAACCAATAATGAAATTAAAGCGGCAAGTATCCCGCTTTCCAATATTACATTCAATTATACGGAAAGGTTTAAAAATATCCTCAAAGATGCCGGAAAAGATTTTGAAATTGAGCTCAGAAACATTAGTGACGACGAATTTTATGTTTTCTGCTGCTGTCTGATCCTGCAGGCTTATTTCAAAAGGGATATCCGGAGTATGATTCCGTTTTATTATGATATCCCGAATAAACAGGGTATCATGAAGCATTATAAGATTACGGTAAATTCAGATTTTACAGAAGTTTATCCTACAGAAAATGCCAAAATCCCTTCTGATGATGTTCTGGATATGCTGCTGGAGAACCTTGATGATTTTAAACTCTGGAAAAAATATTTTCCATCCCAATCATGGATACTGAAAGGGTTTACCATTATTTCTCTCGTAGACTGCACTTCAGAGGTTGCTTTGTCTGACCTCAAATCCAGCATGATAGAAATTGACCCGGAAGATTTTGATCCGGATGAAAACCTGGTAGAAATTTTTAAATCTTACTTCGATGTTGCAGACCTGAATTTCGGGCTGATGCTTTTCAATAAAAAAGATCAGAAGCTGGATAAACTTCCGATTTATGAAAGTCTTTTTACCAATCATATCCTGGATTTCTGGATCAATACTTTTGATGAGGACACCCGGAAAAATACCTTCAGTAATTTAAGCCATAATTCAAAGCCGATTGTTGTCTCCAACGTTGGTAAACTCGATGAAAATATAAAAAAACTCCCTTCTTTCAAAATTCTGAAAGACAATAATGTCAACAGCTTCATGGTCATTCCTATTATGAAAGACAATGAGCTTCTTGCGATCATGGAGTTTACTTCTCCCCATGCCAATAGTTTCAACGGGCTGAAGCTGAAAAAAATGGAGTTTTTCTCAGATATGATCCTGTTTTCTCTGAACCGTTTCAGTTTTGAAAAAAACTATCAGATAGAAGCCATCATTCAGCGAGAATATACTTCCATTCACGACAGTGTGGTATGGAAATTCAGGAATGAAGCCGAGAAGTATTTCAATGCTTACCTGGCTAAGAAAATGTACACCCTGAAACAGATCTCGTTTAAAAACCTTACACCGCTTTTCGGGTTTTCAGACATCCGCTCTTCCTCCGAAAAACGCTTCAATCTGATGCTGGAAGACCTCAACCTACAGATGGAAACCCTGCACGATATTTTTTTGCTGATCAATTCTGATTCGGAGAAATATTTACTGGCCCTTGAAGTTTTTGAAAATGAGCTGAACAACGAAATCAAAGCCGATACCGAGCAACGTCTTCAGAGATTGCTGAGAGAAGAAATCCATCCTTATCTGCAGGCAAAACTGGAACTGAAATCCACAAGAGAGATAAAGACCAAGATCAAAGATTATTTTACACAGGTTTTTCCTCAGACTGATTTATTTTATGCCAACAGAAAAAGCCTTGATGACTCTATAACATTGCTCAACAGGAAACTGGCAGATATGCTGGACGAAAATCAGGTTAAAGCCCAGCAGATCTTCCCACATTATTATGAAAGATTTAAATCTGACGGTGTGGAGCATAATCTGTACATCGGGCCTACCATTGCACCGGATCTGCATTACACGTCAAAAGTGGTTCACAAATTAAGATACTGGCAGCTGAAGACCATCTGTAATATGGAGCTTGAATTTCAGAATTTCAAAAAAGATCTTCCTATCTCCATGGATATTGCTTCACTGATCTTCGTATACAACGAAAAAATAGACATCCGTTTCCGGATGGATGAAAAACGTTTTGATGTGGACGGTGCCTATAACTCTTATTATGAAATTGTAAAAAAACGTCTGGATAAAGCCCACATCAAAGGCTCTACAGAAAGGATAACCTGTCCCGGGAAGATCACCATCGTCTATTTCGGGATGGAAAACCAGAAAGAATATCTTGAATACATTAATAAGCTTCAGAAAAAAGGAATCCTTCAATCTGACATTGAATTTTTAAAAGTTGAAGATTTACAGGGAATTACGGGGTTGCTTGCATTGAGAGTTTCTCTGGATCAGGATCAGTCTATAAAATAAGAATCCGGGACTTTAAATTCATTCTGCGGAATCTCTGCCTGTTCAAAAATTGAAAACTCAATCGTTCTGCAGATGCTGTTTAAGGCAAGGTCATTTTCCTCTTCCCCGAATGGTTCTGCTATTTCCTGTATGATCGCATCCAGGGCAATGAAAGTATAGCTGATCAAAAGAACGATCAAAGGCATCATCCATCCCAGGCTGTCAACCAGCCCGAAAGGAAGCCAGAAACAATATAAATAAACCGTACGATGCAATAAAACACTGTACGCAAAAGGTAAAGGCGTATTATAAATTCTTTCACATCCACCCGAAATATTTGAAAACTGATTCAGCTGATGATCCATTGAAGTCAGTACAATCGTATCGATATTTCCTTTTTTATTCTGTCCATTCAGCCAGTCTGCGATACATCCTAAAATAGCACCCGGAATAAATGTTTTCCCCTTCAGTTGCTCTATATGTTCAGATGAAAGCAAACGGGAAAGATGTTCCGTCCCGGTTTTATCCCTTAGCTGATAATTTAAAGACCAGCAGAAGGCCGAGATCATTTTTACAATTTCCTGCTTATCTTTCTGAGCTTCCGGGGAAGAATCATTTACCAATGATAATATCTGCCGGGTTAAGGATCTTGTTTCAATCACTAAAAGTCCCCAAAGCTTTCTTCCTTCCCAATAACGGTCATAGCTTGCGGAATTGCAGAATCCCATAAAAATGGCCAGAGCCAGTCCAATCAGTGTAAAAATTGTAGGATTGAGATGAACTTTATAATCGTATATTTTTCCTTTGAAGCAGTAAACCGCTATAGAAAACAACGTAATGATAACCAGCTGAACGATAATCTTCTTTAATACAGAACCTCTCCATATAAATAGCATTTTCAGCCAGTTGGTGCGCTGTCTTACAATCATTTCAAGGGCTTTATTTAGAAATTATAACGAAAGAAAAGCATATCCGAAAGACAATACCGAAATGATAATCCCTGCCATGAAAATTTTATAGGTGATGGAAAGAAGCTTGTATTTCCTGTCTAAAACCTTACCCAGATAATACAGGTCTTTCACCATCGAATCATAAATATAATCCCTGTCTTTGATCAGGTCTCTCATTGCATCCTGATAATCCCCAAACAGCATTTGCTGGAAGTTTCCGAAGAATAAGAGATTAACTTTCCTGTCGCTTATATCCTGAGAAGTAAACCTGGTTTTGGTAACATTGGGCTTTGTAGATAAAATCGCAAAAATAATCGTTAAAACACTCGATAATAAAAGGATAAAACTGGGAATGATAAGATGTGAATTTTTCGGGGTATCCAGTTTAGGAACTAAAACCGAAAGACAGACCGAAATAATAATCGCATTTACGGAAAGTAGGATGTTTGCCTTACTGTCCGCAATATCACTCAATCTTGTATGATTATTCAAAGTCACCCTGAATAAGGTATCTACACTTCTGTCAGACTTCAGCTCTTTCTTATTTTCAGAGCTTTCTTTTTTATCTTCTTCCTTTTCAAGCTTTTTCTCGATTTTTTTGATATTTTTCTTTTTTAAAGGTTCCCAGTTTTCTTTGGCATAATCGGTATAATACTTATGCTTATTTTTCAGCATATCCAGATTCCCTTCATTCCATTCGTCATTAGAATAGCATCTCACGTTGGTGAGCTCCCATTCTTTTCTCAGGGCATCTGAAATATCATTGTAATCATGGCTGGCAAAATGGCTGCAGTCGGCATCTTTCACAATTTTTTCCAAAAGGTTCTGAGGTTCATAAGTAATTTTTGTAGCCAGAATCAGTTTTGAAACATCTTCCATATCATTCGGCGGATAATTTTCATTCTGCAGAAAATTTCTCATAATTTTCACACCTTCCTCTTCATGATTCTGGGCACACTCAATATAGCCCGTATCATGAAACCAGAGAGCCAGCAATACCTTTTCCTGATCTTCTTTTGAAACAGGGGTACTTTTCATGATTTCCTCAGCTTTATTTACGGTGTACGTCGTATGAATAAAATTATGATAGAAATATACAGAAGATAACTTATCTTTGAATAAGCTTTCAACATAATTTTTAGCTTTATATAAAATATCCATTCCTGAATTTTTGTTAATGTAAATTTATGAATTTATCCTTTAAAACCCATCTAAAAAGATTTTCAGTTCCAATTAGATTCTTACTGGTACCGGGGATTCTTTATTCTTGTGCTACCTATAACGTAAAAAAAGGAAAAAACTTACAGGAAGTAAAGAATTCTGATATAAAATCCGGAAATAATTTTAAAATTTTCTTAGTCGGAGATGCCGGAAACGCAGACGAAATTCAGGCACAGAATACGTTAAACCTTCTTAAGAGCAAACTGGATTCGGCTGATAAAAATTCAATGTTGATTTTCCTGGGTGATAATATTTATCCTCTGGGAATGCCGGAAGAAACCGATAAGGAATATCCTCTGGCTAAAGAAAAAATAGAAAACCAGCTGGCCATTACAAAAAATTTTAAAGGTAAAACACTGGTTATTCCCGGAAATCATGACTGGTATCATGGCCTGGACGGGCTTAAAGCTCAGGAGGAATTTGTGAAAAACTATTTCAACGACAAAAAATCTTTCTTACCCAAAAACTCATGCCCGATCGATGATGTAAACCTTAGCAGTGATGTTAAACTGATTGTGATTGATACAGAATGGGTATTGCTCAACTGGGATGAACATCCGGGAATCAATAAGAACTGTACCATTAAAACCCGTGAAGATTTCTTTGTTGAGTTTAAAGATCTGATCAATAAAAACCAGGATAAAAGAATTATCGTCGCCCTGCATCATCCGGTGATCAGCAGCGGGACTCATGCCGGATACAACTCTGCAAAATCTCATCTTTTCCCATTAAAAAGTAAAGTTCCGGCTCCGGGTGTTGCAAGTTTAATTAATGTTCTGAGAACTTCTTCCGGAGTCAGTTCTGAAGACATTAACAATCAGCATTATGCAGATCTTGCCAACCGTCTAAAAAGTATTGTTCAGGATAAAGAGAATATTATTTTCGTTTCAGGACACGACCACAATTTACAATATCATAAAGACCGGAACATAAGGCAGATTATCAGCGGAGCAGGCTCTAAGACCGATCCTTCCACCATCGCGGAACGAACGGATTTTTCCTACGGCGGAAACGGATTTGCCATCTTAAACATAAGAGAAGATCAAAGTACAGACGTTGAATATTTTTCGACAAAAGATAATAAGCTTCAAAAGCTGTCTCATATAGCTGTTATTGAAAAACCAAAGGAGTTTATCAATGATTATCCGGATTCTTTTCCGGCCACCTTATCTTCTACCATCTATCCTAAAAAATTAACGGAGAAAGGAAAAATTTACAGATGGCTCTGGGGTGAACATTACAGAAACTATTACGGAATCCCTATTGAAGCCCCGACAGCTAATATTTCGGAATTAGACGGTGGTTACACTCCATTCAGGGAAGGTGGCGGTAATCAGTCCAACAGCTTAAGGCTTAAGGCAAATGACGGGCAGGAGTTTGTAATGCGGGGCGTTAAGAAAAGTGCCGTCCGCTTTCTGAATAACATGGCTTTCAAGAAAAGTACTTTCGGAAATGAGCTGAATAATACTTTCCCTGAAAAATTCTTACTAGATTTTTATACAACCAATCATCCTTTTACCCCATTTTCGGTAGGAAATATGGCGGATAAAGTAAATATTTTCCACAGCAATCCAAGACTGTATTATATTCCGAAACAAAAAGCTTTGGGAGACTATAATCAGAATTACGGAGATGAAATGTATATGATTGAAGAACGCTTTTCTTCCGATCCTAAAACCCTTCAATCTCTTGATAACGCAAAAGACATTGTTTCTACAGATGATATCCTGAAAAATTTTACAAAAAATCACAAATATTCCGTAGATCAGGAATCTTATATCAGAGCCAGAATTTTTGATATGCTGATTGGTGACTGGGACAGACATTCTGATCAATGGAAATGGGCGGAATACCAGGACGGCGACAAAGTAATTTATAAGCCGATTCCCAGAGACAGAGACCAGGCTTTCAGTAAATATGATGGTTTTGCATTTAAAGTGATTATGAATATTCCGGCCATCCGCCACATGAAAACATTCAAAGATGACATTAAAAATGTGAAATGGATGAATATGGAACCTTATCCGTTGGATTTAATATTTTTAAAAGGTTCTACCCAGGAAGAATGGATTTCACAGGCCAAATATATTCAGGAACACCTTACCGATAAAGATATTGATGAGGCTTTCAATAATATCCCGAAAGAGGTAAAAGACGAAACCATTGCAGATATTCAGAGGAAATTGAAATCGCGTAAAACTCATTTACAGGATTATGCTTCAAAATATTACGATGTTTTACAGGAAAAAGTTCCTTTAGCAGGAACAGTAAATCCTGACAAATTTGTCATTACTAAAAACAGAAATACAGTCAACATAAAACAATATAAGCTGGATAAAAACAAAGAAAATCCGGAACTGGTATTTGAAAAAACTTATGATGATACCAAAACAAAGGAACTTTGGATCTATGGTCTGGAAGATGATGATATTTATGAAGTTTCCGGAGACGGAAGACCTAAAATGAACATCCGCCTTATCGGTGGTTACAATCATGACGTTTACAATGTAGCGAATGGAAGCAAAGTGAAAATCTATGACTTCAAATCCCAGAAAAACACTTACAATACTTCTTCAGCCACTAAAAACATTTCTGATGATTATGATATCAACACCTATAACTACAGGCATCCGAAATACAATTTCTTTGCAGGCTATCCTAATGCCGATTACAACCCTGATGATGGTGTGATTCTGGGGGTTCTGGCTAATTATACCGTAAATAATTTCATCCGTGCCCCTTATACTCAAAAGCACAGCTTAAAGGCTAATTTTTATACGGCAACCGGAGGATTTAATCTTGTGTATAAAGGAATCTTTAAAAAAGCTATTTCCGGATGGGATTTTAATATCGATGCTGCGTATACCACTCCGCGTTTTGCAGAAAACTTTTTTGGCTTATCTAATGAGAGCGAATATGATAAAGAGAATGTAGAAAGAGAATACAACAGGGCAAGAATCTCAAAATTAAATTTTGCACCTTCTATCTCAAAGAAAAGCTGGATGAATTTTCAGCATAAATTCCAGCTGACTTTTGAAAACAATAAAGTACAACGAAAAGGTAACCGGTTTGCAGACCAGTCTCCGGATGTAAATCCTGAGGTATTCAACGATCAGCAATTCGCAGGAGCCAACTATACTTTCAGCTATAAAAATTTAGACAACAATGCTTTTCCTACTTTAGGCATGGAACTAACCATGAGTGCAGACTGGAAAACCAATCTTTCTGAACAAAACAGAAATTTCCTGATTTTAAACGGAACTTTGACGATTGATCACAGACTGGATAAAAGAGGAAATTTTGTTTTTGCCAACTCAAGTGATGTCATGTGGATCAACAACAATAATTTTGAATTCTATCAGGCAGCAAGCATCGGCGGAAATAACGGGATGAGAGCATTCAGAAATGACAGGTTTTCAGGAAAATCTTATTTCACCAACAATTCTGAGATCCGTTGGGATTTTGGAAGGGTAAGAAATACAATCATCCCTGCCAATATGGGAATTTTAATAGGCTATGATATCGGCCGAGTATGGAATGACCATGAGGATTCAGAAAAATGGCATCAGTCTGTCGGAGGAGGTCTTTGGCTGAGTGTAGTAGAAATGTTTTCAGCAAGGCTGAATTACTTCTACGGTTCCGATGGCGGAAGAATCTCTGCGGGAGTGGGAATGACGTTTTAAAATCATTAAGCATACAGGTAAAAACAGGCGGAGAAAATTCTCCGCCTGTTTTTTATTTTCTTACTGCTCAAATCAAGATCATCAAATTTTGAGCTCAATTGATTTCATATTAAAAAGAAAACCGGTACACATTTCCTCCGGTAGCCTTGTCTTTTTCATCAGCAATCAACAATGTTTTATCATCATCAAAAACAATCGCTTCTTTTTGAGAATTGTGGTTCATGGATATCTTCTGAATTTTAGCAGTGCTAAAATCATTGGCCGTAAATCCGGAAAGGACATGGACATTTTTATGGGTCAGTAATACAATTTTATCTTTCGTACTGTTTATGGTTGCCGAAGTAATCGCCGCATCACTATATTTTCCGGTAAGCTTTAGTTTTCCGATCAGTTTTGCTTCGAAATCCCCTTCCTTGTTCGGAACCTGGAAGACCAGGAAAGTTCCGTCAAATCCTTTGCTCCTGTTTTTTGTAAAAAGATAAAAGTTTCCGTTCATTTCCACGAAAGCTTCACAATCATATAACCAATTGGATTTTTTCGGTGGAAATTCAGTCTGTCCTTCATAATGGAATTTTGTGGTCTGAATTACTTTTGTATTCTTTTGAGAAGCATCTTTGAGGTCCAGTTTTAAAATTGACAAATTCTGCCTGCTGTTCTCATTATTTCCAAAATCACCAAGATAGATATTTCCCTGACTGTCTTTTGTAATATCTTCCCAGTCATTATTTTCTGCATTTTCGACAAGAACGTCGGTTACCAATGCGCCTTGTCTGTCTAAACCATACACTACATTTTTATTGCCCTGATCTTCTATAGCCCAGATTGTTTTCTGGTCACCTGACAATGTAATTCCTGAAACTTCTTTCAGCTTTTTAGGCAAAGAAAATTCCACCTTAAGCGTATCTTCTGTCAGCTGGGCATGTTGAGTTTTAGGTTCCTTACATCCGACAAGTAAAAGCGTAGCAGCTGCGCACAAAATATTCATTTTCATTAGTTTTTATTTATAAGTTTTGCTTCTTCCCAAAGCATATCCATTTCTTCAAGAGACATATCTTCAAGCTTTAAATTCTTTTCCAGAGCTATATTTTCCATTTTCTGGAATCTTGAAATAAATTTCAGGTTCGTTCTTTCCAAAGCTGAATCCGGGTTAATTCCTGAAATCCTTGCATAATTGATCAATGAAAAAAATACATCACCCAATTCCTGCTCTTTCTTTTCCGGATCTGTTTCAGCATGAAATTCAGCAATTTCTTCATCTACTTTTTTCCACGCATCTTCCGCATCATGGAATTCAAAACCGATGCCCTTTACTTTATCCTGGATCCTGTAAGCTTTAACCATGCTGGGCAAACTTTTCGGAACTCCACCCAAAATAGATTTATTTCCTTCCTTCAGCTTCAGTTTTTCCCAGTTCTGCTTTACTTCTGCTTCATCTTTCACTTCAATATCACCATAGATATGAGGATGGCGGAAAATCAGTTTTTCATTCAAAGAATTGATCACATCAGCCATATCAAAACTTTCTTTTTCAGAGCCTATTTTCGCATAAAAAACAATATGAAGCAAAACATCACCCAATTCTTTTTTTATTTCCTGCAGGTCTCCCTGCAGAATAGCATCAGAAAGTTCGTATGTTTCTTCAAGCGTTAAATGACGAAGTGTTTCCAGCGTCTGCTTCTGATCCCACGGGCATTTTTCCCGCAGGTCGTCCATAATATCCAGTAATCTCCCGAAAGCTTCTAATTTTTCCTGTTTGGTATTCATAAGTCATTGAGAATTCAGTGATACAAATGTAAGGAATCATGGATAAAAAAGAACTTTACCCTCCATAAGATTTATCTCAAAGCTATACAAAGGACAAATAAAACTGAGCTGAAGGTAAGCAAAGCTCCTTCTTCGCTTATTTTAGAAATACGAAATTGTAAAAAGAATCCAGGGCATGGTAATACGGAATCTAAGCTTTGTAGAGATGCTTACAGCATGACAAAATCATTCTTTTTATTCATGAAGTTAAGAACCCGGAAATAAAAAGACCTGTCAAGAAAATTCTTAACAAGGCCTTACTTATTATTCAAAGGAAAAAATTATCCTTTTTTAGTGTGTGTACTTTTTGGAGCCGCTTTTGCTGCTGAGGTAGCTTTTACTTTTGGAGTTGTTGGTTTTTCAGCTTTCGGAGATGCTTTTTTAGCGGGTGCTTTTTCAGTTACTTCTGCTTCTTCCTGTGCAGGCTCCAATGTTTCAGGCTCAGCTTTCACAAAGCTATCAGGTGTAATATATCCGGCTTTATGTAAAATATTGTACCATTGTGCCAGTTTCTTAATATCAGAGGCATATACTCTTTCCGTATCATAGTTGGGAAGAGAAGCTCCCATAAAATCTTTTAATTCGGCATCTGAAGATTTGTGAGAAATAGTTTCTTTATAATCATGGTTTTTAGCAATATTTTCAAAAACTTCAAACAAAGGAACCTCTTTATCAAAAGTAAACATAGCGATATTATCTAACAAGCTTACCTGGCTTGAGTTTCCGATGCTTACTTTTTTCTTTGAAGTAACATCTTCAATAATAAATCCGTTTCTTAATTGAGAAACTAACTTGTAAAGTCCTGGTTTACCGGAAATTGAAATTATTTTTTCTAACAGCATAATTTTATTTTTTATGAATTTAGCAATCGGCTCAAGCTTTTTGCTGTTTATTATTTTCTTTTTACTTTTTATTATTTAGGAAATCTCATTTTATAATTGATGCTTACATCACCCTGAGAGATTTTTGACAGTTTACCTTTTACCAGCTTTTTCTTCAAAGCACTCAGGTGATCGGTAAATAAAACCCCTTCAATATGATCATACTCATGCTGAATTACGCGGGCTCTAATATCGGAAAAAGTTTCTGTATGTTTTACAAAATTTTCGTCATGATATTCTATAACAATCGTACCCTTTCTTTTTACATCTTCTCTTACATCCGGAATCGAAAGGCAACCTTCATTAAACTTCCACTCTTCACCGGATTCTTCAAGAATTTTAGCATTGATGAACACTTTTTTAAAGTCTTTCAATTCATCTTTAATATCTTCATAATCCTCATCTTCCGCCAAAGGGGTCACATCTATTACAAACAGGCGAATATCCAATCCTATCTGCGGAGCTGCCAGACCAATACCGTTTGCACTATACATCGTTTCAAACATATTGTCTATCAGTTCTTGTAAATCGGGATAATTTTTGTCTATATCTTTGCCTACTTTTCTTAAAATAGGATCCCCAAAGGCTCTTATCGGTAGAATCATCTTGCTTTTTGTTCTAAAAAATTCTGCAATATAATCGTTGCACTTACTTTATCTATTAATGCTTTTTCCTGTCTTTGCTTCTTACTTTTTCCACTTTGTGAGATAAAGAATGAAGCCATCTTCGAGGTAAACCTTTCATCAAAACGGTGAACAGGAATATTGGGAAATTCCTTTTTAAAATTCTCAATAAATTTTAAAATATCAGTTTCCACTTCAGACATATTTCCTTTTAAATCTACAGGCTGCCCTACTACCATTTCATCTACTTTGTTTTCAATGGAATATTTTTTTAAAAACTCCAGTACAACTTTTGTTTCAACAGTATCCAGACCGCTCGCAATGATCTGCATATCATCCGTCGCAGCAATGCCACAACGAGCCTTTCCGTAGTCTATTGCAAGGATTTGTCCCATAGGTTTGCAAATTTAGTAAATTTTAATGATTTTATTCGTAACGTAGTTTTTTTTATAAATCATGTTTTATTCCATTATTTTTTTTATAATTTTAATTTTCCAAAAACAAAATTATGAAGAGACTCATCCTTGTAAGACATGCGAAAAGCGACTGGCCGGAAGAGACCGAAGACTTTGACAGACCTCTGGCAGACAAAGGCTTGGAAGACGCAATGAACATGTCCAGATTTTTAAAAAACAATAATATTTCGATCGACTACCTGGTATCGAGCCCAGCAGTCCGTGCACTGAATACCTGCAGGATTTTCAACCAGGCTTATCAGCTTAATTTTATGACTGATGAAAAACTGTATAATCCCTCGGAAAAGAATTTTGAATCTGTAATTTACAATCTGGATGATACCCATAACTCGGTAGCTTTCTTCTCTCATAATAATGGCATTTCAAATTTTGCCAATTCTATTTCGGATGATATTTTTCATTTTCCTACCTGCGGAGTGGCAGGTTTTGAAATCGACTGCAATTCATGGTCTGAATTTGACGGTGCCCGAAAAAAACTTTTATTCTTTTATGAGCCCGGGAAGATTAAGATCTGATTTTATTTTTAAAACATTTTACTTGTCAATATTCCTATTCCTTCTTTTCACAGGAAAGAAGGAAAAAAATTATTTTGATACCATAGCCATCAATGATGTAAAGCTCGCCAAAGCTGTACCCGGAGAATGGAGATATTCCCGCGAAGAAAAATTCCAGACTTTTGAAGATTTTCAGAAGAGGAAAATAAAATATCCGCAATAAAAATTCCCCTCCTCCGGAGGGGTGGCAAAAATTCTCCCGAATTTTTGACGGGGTGATTTAAAAGCACCACAATAGCAATTTTAAAACCCAAAAGATAAGTTTCGGCTAAAGCCAATAATCAGGAATATAAAAAAAGAGGCTGTCTCAAAAGTGAGACAGTCTTTTTTTTATGCTCAAAAAGAAA
>NZ_AKJY01000062.1 GCF_000282115.1 Chryseobacterium populi | reverse complement strand
GGGGCGGCCGAAGGCCGCCCCGAAACTCACAATTTATAGAATCTGGATTGGTTTCTTGAAGTCATCAATTGCTACAAAAGTAAAGTCACCTACAATAGCACGTTCTCTTTCATAAGAATACATCTGCTCGGTGTAGATTTCAACATTTACCTTCATACTTGTGGTTCCCACATGAGCAACTTTTCCGATTAATTCAACAATCGTTCCGGCGGGAATAGGTTTTTTAAAATCTATTTTGTCGCTGCTCACGGTTACCACCCTTTTTCTTGCAAAACGGGTTGCGGTAATAAAAGCCACTTCATCCATTAATTGCATGGCTGTACCTCCGAAAAGAGTATCATAGTGATTGGTCGTGTTTGGGAAAACAGCTTTGAAAATCCGGGTTTCAGATGCTTGGATTCTTTCTTCTCTAGTCATATTTCATTATTAAATTAATGCGAATGAAATATATTTGAACAAACGGAAGAATAACAGGAACAACAGAGATTCCTGAAACAATCCATCAGATCAATAAACTTCAAATCGCGAAAGTTTCTTGTTTTTTAAGAAATAGGCAGGTCTCCTGACTTGTAACTTCCTTATTTCCTTCCCATACCTTTCTGTACAGTGGATTTTTAATAAAGACTTTCCGTTACTTACAGTTGCGCGACAGTTCGTGATTTTCACACGATTCCCTTTTAATCTGTACCTAAACAGAACCAGTTCCTGTGATGAATAAGTATTAAAAACTTTTTCAGTGACAAAAATAAGGAATTTGATGGATTATTCCGGACTTTTATAAATAATCTGACTGATCACCCGTCCTTCCTTTATCGTCCAGAATGTTGTATACCTGTTTTCACCACTTCCATTGATCATATAAAGAAAGATATGATCGTCATCGATGGAAGTAACCCCGATGTTATTGAAGTCCATGGTTGGCTGAAACATATTTTTAATCGCTTCTCTTACAAAAACAGAGCCTCTTCCGGGTTGCTGAACTCTGATCGATTTGATCTCTGTCATTCCTTCAGGAAGCTCATTGCCGATTCCCCAGGGCTTTATTTTATCGATTGTAAGAATTTTTCCGCTGGCATCCTTTTCCTGTTTGCGGTAGCTTGCATTGGAAGGATAAATATCGATGATTACTTTACTTCTTTGTGCAGCCGGTATTTTCGGATTGTTATTATCTGTAAAAATCAGTGACCGTCCATTCTTAGATTTGGAAGGGGTATATTGAGGCAGCTGATCGATAAATGCAATACGCTCCTTATTCACCATTCCTTCTTTATTAAGGCTGTCATATCTTACAAACGGCTTTTCCACTTCAGATTTTTCAGGGTATTTTATCCAGATCCATTCGGTTTCTCCCGGAGCCGGTTTTACATAAACAAAAACATCTCCTCTGCGCATGCGGATTTTGTCTACAATTTTTCGGTAATTATCCTTGGGAACACGTACCATTGCATAGCCTTCTTCTGCTTTTACAACTCCAAACGGAACTTTATTCTGCCCTTTTACAAAAGCTAAAGAAAACATACTGAAAACGCAAAGGTAAAAAGCTTTGTTTATGGAAATCATCATGAAAATTTTTTAACAGTCCAAATATATAAATTAAATGCTGTTTGCTCCTGAAAAATTGATATAAAGATTTGCCAGGCAGTTATCTTATTCTCAAATTAAATTCTTTCCAGCTCATCAGCATCAATGGTGGTTTTGAAAGTCCCGTAATTCACAATTACTTTGTTTCTTGAAATCTTTTCAATCGTTCCTACACTGGTGCTTCCGGTAATGCGAACTCTTTGTCCTATTTTCATCCAGACAGCACGGTCACTTTTACGTTTTTCCTCTATCTTTTCGTTGGTTTCCGTAATTTTTTCAATGACTTCTTCTTTTTTCAGCTGTTGGGTTATTTTTCTTTTGACAACCTGAAGGCGCTTCGTTTCATCTTTATCAGCACCAATTTTTCTGAACTTTTCCTGTTCCAGGATTTTCACGAAATCTTTTACAACATCTTTTCTTGATTTCCCTTTTACATAGCTGTCGATAAAAGTTTCGATCTTATTTCCAAACTGAAGCTTACGGTGTTCTTCCTCATACAGTTTTTGAAAATTAAAAAGCTTCTGCTGAAGCTGATCATTCAGTTTTTGCAGATTATCACGTTTATCTTCTACAGATTCTTTTCTTTCTGCAAGATCGGATTTCAGCTTTTCAACCTCAAATTTTTCCTGCTGAAGTTTTACAATGGTTTTATCAAGGTTTACAATGTCATGTTCTACTTTTTTCTTGGCAGAATGAATGATAAACCTCGGGATTTTATTCTTTTCAGCAACTTCAAACGTAAATGAACTTCCGGCCTGCCCGACTTCCAGTTTATACATCGGTTCCAGAGTTTCTTCATTAAACAGCATGGCTGCATTTTCAGCATTCGGAAGCTGTTCCACAACCAGTTTGATATTGGTGTAATGCGTTGTAATAATCGCGAAACTCTTCTTGTCATAGAAAAACTCAAGGAAGCTTTCCGCCAGGGCACCACCCAATTCAGGATCAGAGCCTGTTCCGAACTCATCAATCAGTAAAAGAGTATTGGCATCAGATTCCCGGATGATCCCGGACATTTTTTTCAGTCTTGACGAATAGGTCGAAAGATGGTTTTCAATAGACTGGTTATCCCCGATATCTGTCATGATTTTATCAAAGAAAAACATTTCGGATTTCGGATGTACCGGTACCAGAATACCACTCTGGATCATCAGCTGTAATAACCCCACCGTTTTCAGGGTAATGGATTTTCCTCCTGCATTCGGCCCGGAAATACAGATGATTCTGTTGTGTTCCGTTAAAGAAAGGGTTTGTGGGAAAATTGTTTTGTTTTCCGCCTTATTTCTCAACCATAATAACGGATGGAATGCATCTCTTAATCGTAACGTTTTATGACGGTTGATCTTTGGGAGAACTCCATTGATCAGTTCTGAAAACTTGGCTTTGGCTCTTGTTAAATCAAGATCAAAAATATAAATCTGATATCTCCAGAGCTGAGGCTGGAATTCTGCCAGTTCAGCAGTCAGTTTTCTCAGGATCTTATCGATCTCTTTTTTCTCTTCCTCTTCATTTTCACGGAGCTTAAAATAATGTTTTACCACACTGTCCGGCTGAATGTAAGTAATAGAACCGGTTTTAGAAAGCCCCAGCACTCTTCCCGGAACTCTTTTTTTGAACCCGGATTTTACCGCTAAAACTCTTTGGTCTTCAATAATACTTTCACGGATGTCATCCAGAAAATCGCTTTGTCCATAATTGAATAAGGCACGGTTGAAGTTTTCCTGAATCGCTTTCTTAGCAATCTGGATTTCTGATTTCAAAGTTTTCAGAACCGGGGAAGCTTCACTTTTCACTTCACCAAAACGATTGAAAACCTTATCAACTTTATCAATAATTTCTTTTTTGAATTCCAGTACGGAAACATCTTCCATTAAATTAGGAAAGGTTTCCGGCATTGTAGGGAAGAACTTCTGAAGTTTTCCTATCTGTTCCGTAAGCGTTTTTATTTTGATGAAAGCATTGTTTTCAAGACGGTAATTCTCAATCAGCATTAATTTAAGCTCAGTCTCAATATCTTCATATTCATCAAACGGAATCGCATTTGAACTTTCAAAACTCGATAAATATTCCGAAGTTTTCTTCAATGAAAGCTCTGCTTCGTCAATTTCCATCGGACGGAGTTGAAGAATTTTTTCTCTTGTTTTCGGAGAATACGCAAAAGGGGAAATTTCCGCGAGCAATTGCGGAAACTCTAATTCGTTTAAATCTTCTTTATTTATATACACCCTGCAAATTTAGTGAGAAAAAGTGAATCTGATCATGTGATAATTTGGAAATGAGTTAATTTGAGAATGTGATGATTTGAAATAAATAAGATGAATAATTTTTTGAATGATCCAGCTTTTATTAAATTTGAAATATGAAACTGGAAACCGAACGACTAATTTTAAAAGATATTGATGAATCTAATGTCGAAGATATCTTACGTATCCGAAGCAACGAAATCATCAATCAGTTTGTACAGAGAAATTCACCAAAAAACAATTATGATGCGCTGCAGTTTATTTTAACCATTAAAGAAAGGACACGAAATAATGAAACTTTTTATTGGGGAATTTCTTTGAAAGATCAGCCGAATCTTATTGGAACCATTTGCCTTTGGAACTTCTCTGAGGATCGAAAAAAAGCTGAAGTCGGTTACGAATTATTACCTGATTATCACAGAAAAGGAATAATGTCTGAAGCTTTAAGCGCAGTTTTAAATTACGGATTCAATGAATTAGATTTACAGGAAGTTTTGGCTTTTACCCATAAGCTGAATGATAACTCAAAAGGATTGCTTTTAAAGCATCATTTTATTTTGGAAGCAGATGAAAAAGATGAAGATTTTCCGGATAATCTGGTTTTTATACTAAAAAATAATAGGTAAATAAGATAGTATAAATTTAATTATTATATTACCACATTCTCAAATTCTCACATTCTCACATTGAAATTATGACCTGGACAGAAATTTTAGCTCCTATAAAAAATACAGAATATTTTACCAATCTTTGGGAAAAGGTAAAGCAGGAATATGCAACGACGAAAGTTTTTCCACCTAAAAACCAGATTTTCAGAGCCCTTGAGCTGACGCCTTTTGACGATGTTGAGGTGGTGATCATCGGGCAGGATCCTTACCATAATGATTACCAGGCAAATGGGTTGTGCTTCTCTGTTTCCGAGCAGGTTACCGCTCCGCCTTCACTTAAAAATATCTTTATTGAATTAAAAAACGATCTTGGAATTGAGAGAACTTCAAAAGAGCTGGATGACTGGGGAAAACAAGGTGTTCTTTTATTAAATGCAACATTAACCGTTCGTGCCCATTCCCCGAATTCGCACAAAGATTTAGGCTGGGAAAAGTTCACAGATTTTATTATCAAAGAGATTTCCGATAAAAAAGAAAATGTAGTTTTTGTATTGTGGGGAGCTTTTGCACAGAAAAAAGCCGAACTCATCGATCCGGCTAAGCATTTTATTCTGAAATCGGCGCACCCGTCACCATTTTCTGTACACAGGGGTTTTTTCGGGAGCAAACCTTTTTCAAAAATTAATGAATATTTGGTGTCAAAAGGGAAGAAGCCTATCTCATGGTAGGTTTTTCTCCGGTTTTTTTGATGGTGATCCCTATTTTATATTTTCCGGCCAGAGCTTTTGTGCCTCCCTGTGCATTGGGGAATGGTGATACTTCCGTTAAAGAAATAGTATATCCGTTAAATTCTGCAGACTGGAAATAGTTTCGCCCGGCATTTTCAGTGGTTGCCAGATGTAAGGTAACAGGTCGTGTTGCGGTTCCCATTACTTCAACATCGGCAACGGCAACTCCTGCCCAGACACAGTTAACTCCCTCCGGACAACGGCTGTCCTCGGAAATAGCTTTGAAAGTGACATTCATTTCATATTCTTTCAAAAATCTGTTTTCTCCTTCAGTAAAATAAAGGGTATTACCTTCTTTTTTCATTGCTTTGGTATCTTTGGTATTCGCAGTAGCAGATGTTTCCGTTGAGGTCTTTGTCTTCTTTTGAGCATTACAGCCGGTAAGTGTCAAAAGTCCTAAGCTGAAGATGATGGCTTTATGTAACATGATGTTCTTTTTTAAATAATATTAAGCATATTAAGTACTACTACCAAAAACATTGCCACACCGACTACAAGACTGAATCCCGTTCCGTAGATAAACCCGATAAAAGCTCCTTTGGTTGATTTAAGGGCCTTATCCATGTCTTTGCTGTCATGCAATAATTCCCCGATAAATACTCCTGCAAACATTCCGATTAAAAAACCTAACGGGATTGGGATAAACATTCCGACAATCGTCCCGACTATGGATCCTATACTTCCCCAGGTGGTTCCGCCATATTTTTTGTTGGTTTTAGCCGGGATTACATAATTGAGCACAGCAGAAGCTGCCGTAAGAATTCCGAAAGCCCAGACATAGACCATCGATAAATCGGCATCTGTTCCGAATTTGTAGATCAGTAAGCCTGCAAAACTTAATAGCAGCCCCGGTAAAATAGGAAGGAAAGTTCCTAAGATTCCCAGAAACAATAAAATAAGACAGACAATATTAATTAATGTAGTATCCATTCTTTAAAATTATATTGCAAGATATAAAAAAAGTGGCTTTCAAAAAGCCACTTGGAGAAGAGTCAAATATTAAAATTGTTACAGGTTTAAGATTACGTATTCTAAAATAGGTTCTGCTTTTCCAATATTTCCGGCCGCATGGTTGTGGAAAGTTGTATAATAAATTTTACCGCTTGCAGAGTTTCCGGAGCAAGGCCCCTGTGTGTCACCGTGAGCCTGGTGGGCAGACCATGCATTCTGATTAATCGTAATCGTTATATTGTTGCCATTTGTGGTATGATGGCAAATAGTGATCTGATTGTTGTTGGCTGTATTTCCTACAGGTACCTGAGGTGCATTAGGATCAGTGTAATGGCCTGTTCTGATCATTAATGGTTCATTATTTTTTTCAACAAGAACCTCCCAGAAAGTAGAATCATAGTTCTGAATTTTTTCCCATGCTGTCAAATCATAGGTGATGTCTAAGGTATTGAAGCCTAAAGCAGTAGCTAAAGGTACATCTGATACTGCACAATTGGTATAAGTGGTTGCCGTACCGATATTTTTTACACAAAGAAGATTATCATTGATGAAGCCACCTGCGGCGCTACACATTGTCGTATTGCTGTCACCACCCACGAGATATGCAGAAGCCCAGTCTGAGCTGTATAAACTTCCGCCATTCGCTACAAAAGTTGAAAGATTAGAGTAAACCATTGCGTCACTGCTTGGCGAAGAAGTCCCTGTCTGAGAAATTCCTCTCGATCCGCAGTTGAGGAAGATAATGTCGTATTGGGCAATTGTGTTAAGATTTTTCAGATCCTGATAAGTGAGTTCAGTAGCTGTATATCCTAAATTGTTAATGAGCTCTTCTATTTCATCATAACTTCCCTTTACATAAGCCATTTTTGCTATCTGGTTTAGTTTTGTTGCAGTAGCAGGAACTGTGATCGTTTCATTCTTTTTGATGGTTACAGGAGTTTCGGTTCTGAAATTCCGGCCGTCACCCGTCTGGATATGAAGGACTGTATTTCCTTCCGGAGCAGTAAGGCTGAAGTTTCCGTTCGAGTCAGAATACGTGTGGTACACTTTGCTTTCACTGTCGACGGTAAATACAAGGGCTCCACCAATGGGTTTGGTCCCGTTATTGGCAGAAACTTTTCCTTCAACTTTTCCGGTCTGGATCACATTGGGAGTTTCATCAGGAATGATGGATTCACCATCTCCTTTACAGTTCACTAAAAGCACGAATGTGCACAACAGAATAAATAAGTAGTTGTGTTTCATATTTAATTGATTTTGATTTGTTTAGTTTTCATCAAATTTAAAAAAATATTAATATATGATCAATGAAATTGTGATTATTTTTAATATTATTGATTGGATTTTTATTTATGATGATTTTTTTTATTTGTTAATAGTTGTTTTGACAGATTCAATATGGATTAAATTTTAAATAAAAAAACATGAAACACTAAAAATGAATTGTTTTGGGATGAAAATTGATGATTGAAGTGTAATAAAAATCAACCTTAAATTTCCTAAATTTGCCATAATGAAAAATGAGCTACAAGACACAAAAGACTTTTTGCAAAATATCAGCGATCAGATTCATTATTTTGTTAAAGATAATGTACATTCGGATCTGGTGCTTATTCTGCAGATCCTTTTAAAATTCCTGTTTTTAGCAGGCCTTGTCTTCGTGCTTGATTTTATTTTTAAATTTCTGGTCAATACGATAATCAAAAATTTTTTTGATAAAGAAAAATATCCCGTTTTAAAATCCATTTATCAGTCAAGGATTACGAATTCAATTGTGCATTTAGGGGCTTTGAGTTTTGCAGGATATGCCCTGCTTTCTGTTTTTTACAGGCATCCCAAAAGCTTTGCATTACTGGAACTGATCGTTAATGTATCTATTATTTTTGTTGTTGCCGGAATGTTATTCAGAGCTTTGACTGCGCTGAGGAACTATTTTGTGATCAAACAGGATTATTATAAAATAATGGCTCTTAATGCGATTTCCGAATCCATTAAGATTTTTGGAATTTTCATTCTCACAGTGGTAGGAATCTGTGTGATTTTCGGAATAAGGGGAACTACTATCTTAGGAAGCTTGGGAGCAATTACTGCGGTTCTGGTATTGGTTTTCAGAGATACAATCCTGGGATTCGTGACAGGTTTGCACGTAGCTACTTCCAAAAATATGAAAGTAGGAGACTGGATCGGTATCCCTAAATATAATATCGAAGGAAATATTTCTGATATCAGCCTTTTAACCACAAAAATCACCAATTTCGATAAAACAATTTCCACCATCCCGACTTATGATTTACTGACAACCGAAATCAAGAATCTTCAGGTGATGTCTGAATCAAACACGAGGAGAATTAAGAAATCAATTTATTTCAATATCAATTCATTTAAATTTCTGAATGACGAAGAGGTTGAACGATTAAAAGATATTAACCTGATTTCAGACTATCTTGAGCAGAAAAGCCTGGAAATCAAAAAAGAAAAGGAAAGCCTGGAGCATAATGATAAAACGATCAACGGAAGACAGCTTACCAATATCGGAGTTTTCAGATATTATGCCCAAAAATATATAGAAAATGATCCTGATGTTGATAAAAAAGGTGTGGTGATGGTTCGTCAGCTGGATATTACTCCTCAAGGTCTGCCTCTGGAAGTGTACTGTTTTGCTAATGATTCAAAATGGGAACGTTTCGAGCAGATCCAGGCTGATATCTTTGACCATTTGTTGGTGGCATCCAAAGAATTTGATCTTCAGGTGATGCAGGTGAGTGTGAAAGTTTAATTTTTAAAGGCTGGAAGTTAAATGTAGAGTGTAATCATATCTATATCACTTTAGCCCGCTAAATGTTGTAAATACATAAATGAAAATGTTGAAGCATAATCAAATGACCTGTAACTCGGACTTTAGTTCAGCTTCTGATTTTTCCGAAAAATAAAATAAAAAATAAAAGTTGGAATATAAAATAAAGAAGTTGATCCGGCTTCTGACATCTAACTTCTAACATCTTAAAATAATGACAAAACTAAGTGTAAACATTAATAAGATTGCAACATTAAGAAATGCAAGAGGAGGTGAAACGCCAAGTGTAACGGAAGCTGCAATAAAAATTCAGGAATTTGGAGGACAGGGGATTACCATTCATCCGAGACCTGATGAAAGACATATTACAAGAAAAGATGTTTATGATCTGAAACCTTTGGTAACTACCGAATTCAATATTGAAGGAAACCCTCACCGCCCGTTTATCGATATGGTGCTGGAAGTGAAACCGGAACAGGTGACTTTAGTTCCCGATGCTGATGATGCCATTACCTCTAATGCAGGATGGGATACCAAAAAGCACCTGGATTTTCTTAAAGAAATCATTGCCGAATTTAAAAATGCAGGAATCCGTACTTCAATCTTCCTTGATCCGACTCCGGAACTGGTTGAATATGCTGCAAAAACAGGTGCTGAAAGAATTGAGCTGTACACGGAAGCTTACGCAAAAAACTACCCAATCAATAAAGAACAGGCCATAAAGCCTTATTACGATACTGCTGTTGTCGCTGCGGATTTCGGTTTAGGACTGAATGCAGGGCACGATCTGAGCTTGGAAAATTTAAAATATTTTGCCGACACCATCCCGAATTTATTAGAAGTTTCAATTGGTCATGCTCTGGTTTCTGAAGCATTGTATATGGGACTGGAAAATACAGTTCAGGCTTATTTGAAGAGACTGGCAAAATGGTAGAATCAAATCGGGGATTGTAAGCCGGAATTAGCATGGGTGTATATAAATGGACATCTTAGTACCAATACTAATTCCTGGTCTTCTGACCTTTAATTTCTAACTTCTTAATAAAAAATATGGAAATTTTAAACTCAAAAATATTTGGCGAAAATCTTTCGTCTACACCGCTTTTAGTATTTCATGGTTTATTCGGGATGCTTGATAACTGGGGCAGTTTCGGAAAAGATCTGGGTGAGTTTTTACCTGTTCATCTTATTGACCTGAGAAATCATGGAAGAAGCTTCCATTCTGACAGTATGTCACATGATGATTTAGCCGATGATATTGCGCATTATATGGAACATTACGGTATTGAAAAAGCCCATGTTCTCGGACATTCTTTAGGGGGGAAAGCAGTGATGCAATTTGCCGTCAATTATCCTGAAAAAGTTGAAAAGTTGATTGTTGTCGATATTTCTCCGAAGGCCTATCCTCCGCACCATCAGGGGATTATCAAAGCACTGGAAACCGTTGATTTTGATAAAGTAGGCTCCAGAAACGATGTTGAAGCGGTTCTGACTCAATATATCCCGGAAAAATCTACGATTCAGTTTCTGGCCAAGAATTTATACTGGGATGATAATAAAAAACTGAACTGGAGATTTAATCTTAAAACATTATCTGAAAAGTATAGCGAATTTGTTTCTAATGCAATAAAATTTGGAGTTTTTGAAGGTGAAGCTTTATTCATTTCCGGGGAAAAGTCCAATTATATTCTCCCTCAGGATGAATTTGCCATTAAGCAGCAATTCCCGAAAGCAAAAATTGTCGTGGTAAAAAATGCAGCCCATTGGGTTCAGGCAGATAATCCTGTTGAATTCAGTAATGTTGTTAAAGAATTTTTGAATTTAAGTTAATGTAATTTCGTTATTATTATGATTTAGTTAAAATTATCTTAAAAATGAATGTTATTTCTCTACGTGTTGAAATTTTTACTACTTTAGGTTTCTAATAATTAAAAACTTTAACCATGAAAAACAAAAACAAGAAAAAACCATTTTTTGCTTCGTTTTTAGAGAAACAAATTCAGGATCCTGAAAAAGTAACCGGCGGTGGCGGAATTGTTACTTCCCCTACTTCGGATGTACTTACTCTTCCTACGAGAGATAATATTACTTCTCCTCTTGCAGACAATGTAACAACTCCGGGGAATGATAGCGTAACATTGAAATATCCTTCTGATAATGATGAATCAGGTCCCGGGCCAATTCATCCGTTTGATCCTACATCACCGGTAGATCCGTTCTAATAGAAAAATTCTTCAAGATATTAATTTAAACTAAACCAAAACATTATGAAAAACAAGAGCTCAAAAAAGAAGCCTTTTTTCGCTTCATTCTTAGAAAAACAATTGAAAGATCCTCAAACTGTTACAGGTGGCGGACCTGATATTACAATCCCGGAAAGAGATGTAGTTACAAAACCAACTCTGGATATGGCTCAAACCATGAAATATCCATCTGACGGTGATGATGATGTACCAACAGTATAATGAATTGTTTGTATAAAAGATAAAACATAACAATCATCAATAAAGGAAACTTACACTCTAAGTTTCCTTTTTTAATAACAAAAGGCAATGATTCTCTGTATCACCCATTCCAATGATTTCTACAATATTGATATTTTTTTTGAATATCTTACCTCTAAGAATATTCCCTATTTCAGGCTGAATTCAGACCGTCTCAACCATCTTCAGAAAATAAATATCAATGAAAGTTTTTTTGAGCTGACGGATGAATACGGAAATACAATTGATTCCCGGAATATAAAAGCCGTGTGGCACAGAAAAGGATGGCAGATCAGCATTCCTGAAGAACTGGATGAAGAATATAAACAGATTTTTCTCAATGAATACGGAAGTCTTCGCTACAACCTTCATACCTCTCTGGAAGATGTCCCCTGGATCAATCCGTATGAACAGGAGAAAAAAATAGACGGAAATAAATTATATCAATTGAGAATTGCGCAGAAAAATAACCTGCTTATTCCTAAAACACTCTTTTCGAATGATGAGGAAAAAATTACTTCCTTCTTTCATGAACACTGTAATGGAAAAGCTGTTGCCAAGCTTCATGGAGTCATTTCAAAATCTATGGATGGGGGAGACCTGCTTTCCACAACGATTATTGATGAAGATAACTTAGAGCATATTGCAGATATTGCTTATTGCCCGATGATCTTCCAGCCTTATATCGGGAAGGAGTATGAATTGAGAATCATCTATATTGATGGTGAATTTTTTACAGGAAAAATCAATAACAGCGAAAATGCAGACTGGCGTACAGGCGATAAAGATTATTTCTGGATTTCCTATGACCTGCCGGAGAATATTAAAAATAACCTTACCCTCATGATGAAGGAAATGGGGCTTTATATCGGAGCTGTTGATATGATCAAAGGAAAAGACGGAAACTATTATTTTTTAGAAGTCAACCCACAGGGAGAATGGGGAATGCTGCAGAAAGAGCTGAATTTTCCCATCGCAGAAAAAATTGCAGATAACCTTATAAAAAGAATGAAAACCAATGAACAATAAAATTTTAATTATAACCCATACCGCAGATAATTTTTCAATTGAAAAAGTAACTGACTATATTGCGAAAAACGGTTTTGAAGTCATCCGTTTTGATGTTGATCTATACCCTTTGCAAAATAGATTATCAACCACTTTCCAGGATGGGCAATGGATAAGTACCCTGGAAACTCCCGATGCAAAACACCGTTTGGATGATATTACAGCAGTCTGGTACCGGAGAGCTTATAATATGGGGAACGGACTTAAAGAAGAAATTGATGCCAAATTTTATGGGGCAGCAATGGGTGAAATACGTACTACACTTTTCGGATTTCTGGAATCTATTGATACCTATGCCTTAGGAAAGCCTAGTGTTTACAGAAGATTAGACAGTAAGGAAGAGCAGTTGAAAATAGCTGATAAAATAGGGTTTAAAATTCCTGAAACCTGTATTACCAATAACCCTGAAGAAGCAAAAAGCTTTATTCTGAAGCATCAGAATGTAATCGGAAAGATGCAGTCCGGTTTTGCAATTTATGAAGACGGTGTTGAAAGCGTAGTTTTTACGAACGTAATTGAAGAGGAAAAATTGGAAGATTTAGATTCTTTATTGTATTGCCCGATGCAGTTTCAGAAGAAAATTGAAAAGAAAAAAGAATTGAGAGTTACCGTGGTAGGCCGTGATGTTTACGCTTTTGAAATAGACTCGCAGAAATTTGATGATGCAAAAGTAGACTGGAGAAAAGACGGGGTAAACCTGATCGATAAATGGATGCCAACAGAACTTCCCAGAGATATCGAAGCCAAAATTCTTGAGCTTCTGGATGTATATAACGTAGACTATGGCGCAATGGATATCATCGTTTCCCCTGAAGACGAGTATTATTTCATTGAAATCAATGCAGCCGGAGAGTTTTTCTGGTTAGATAACCTTACCGAAGAAAACCTTATTTCAAAAAGTATTGCAGATCTTTTATGTGATAAAGCCCCGAGAAGAAACAACGTGGTTTTAGTCTGAAAATATTTTATTATAAACCGGAACCTGCTACAAAAACTATTCATGAAATATTATTTTAACTGATATTATTGGTGAAATTAGACCGGATTATGCTTTAAAAATCGCAAATTTGCAAAATTGGCTGTTCTCTGATTTTTTTAATGAAACGGAGAATTGCCGGATAAGAAATATTGTCATAATTTAGTCACAATCAAGCAGAAAATAATTGATGGTTTTTGTAACGGGGGCAACCGGAATTTTGGGCAGAATAATCGTTTTGGAACTTCTGAAAAGAGGAAAAAAAGTTCGTGCTGCCAAAAGACCCACAAGCAATTTAAACGAAGTAAAACATTCGTATACATTTTATACGGAAAGTCCCGGCGATTTTTTCAATAAAATTGAATGGGTTGATACCGATTTTGATGATATCAATTCTTTACAGGATGCCCTGAAAGGGGTAGAAGAAATCTACCACTGTGCCGCAAAGGTGAGCTTTAACCCGAAAGATGAAAAAGAAATGTACCATACCAATATCAAAGGTACCGGGAACCTTTTGTTTGCCTGTGAAGGTTCTGAAGTGAAAAAATTTCTTCATGTAAGCTCTGTTGCCGTTTTAGACGGGTTTAATGAAAAAGGGGAACTGGATGAAGATTCAGAATTTAATCCCAAACTTGAACATCCGGCTTATGCCATTTCCAAACATTTATCTGAAATGGAAGTCTGGAGGGCATCTGCAGAAGGTTTGAATACCATTATCCTCAATCCCGGAATCATTATAGGAAGCGGAAACTGGAATCAAAGCAGTGGTGAGCTTTTCCATACTTTTGAAGATAACAGCTTTACATTTTCAGGCGGTTCTTCCTATGTTGATGTAAGGGATGTTGCGAAAATTGCTGTAGAACTAATGGAAAAGAATGTTTTCGGAGAACGTTTTATTATTGTTTCCGGAAATAAAAAATATGCAGAAGTGGGGCATCAGATCCGTAAAAAATTAGGACTTAAAGATGCCAGAATTCTTTCAAAGACACAATTAAATGCCGGAAGATGGGGCAACATACTCTTCGGGTGGCTGATTCCTAAACTGAAGATCGTTACAAGATCGAATATCGAATCGATAACGTCATTTAACACCATTTCCAATCATAAAATTAAAGAAAAGCTGGAGTATCAGTTTATCCCCGTTCAGGAAAGTATTGATTTCCACCTCAATAATTATATTAACGACAAAAAGCTGAAGAAATAAATGAATCTTGCAGAGGCTATTATCCGTAAAAATGTAGAAAAGCATTCCGTAAAATCTGCAATAGGTTTTAAGAAAAAAGAAGTGTGGAAAGAACTGAGCTGGAAAAAATTCAGTGAAATGATCTTTAAAACAGCCAATGCACTGAAAAATGCGGGAATTCAGGAAAATGACAAGGTTGCCATTTATTCTGATAATTCTGCGGAATGGATGATCTTTGATCTGGCTTCCCTGTCTATCGGGGCGATTACGGTTCCTATTTATTCAACCAATAATGCTGAACAGGCAGAATATATCATCAATGATTCCGGAGCTAAGGCGGTTTTAGTGGGTGATCAGGCACAATATGATGCCTGTCTTGAGTTTTTGTTAAAAGAAGATAACCATCTTCAGACCATTATTGTTTCTAAAAAAGCAGTCTGGATCAAAAAAGAGAACAACAGTTTCTATCTTGAAGATTTTATTGCAAAGACGTCTCCAAAAACTGAGATCTGCAAAAAAGAACATGAAGATGTTGCGACATTAATTTATACCTCGGGTACTACCGGGACTCCAAAAGGAGTCATGCTTACCCACGGAAATTTTATTAAAGCCTTCGATGCCCACTTTGAGTTTTTTAAATTTAAAAATTTTGAAGAAGAGCTTTCACTGGCATTTTTACCGCTAAGTCATGTCTTTGAAAGAAGCTGGAGCCTGCTTTGCCTGTACGGTGGGGCAAGAGTCTACTTTCTTGAAGACCCGAAGAATATTGCAAAGGCTCTGGGAGAAGTAAAACCAACCATGATGTGCGCCGTACCAAGGTTTTTCCAGAAAATTTATGCCGGAGTGAATGATATGGCCGCCGGAGGGTCTCCATTGAAAAAGAAAATCTTCAACTGGGCATTGGAAGTAGGTAAACAAACAGCGGAATTCAGAAAAAATGAAAATCTACTTCCGCTTGGATTAAAGCTCAAAGAATCCATTGCAGATATGCTGGTTTTCAGTAAAATTAAAGAGAGAATGGGTGGCAGGCTCTGGTTTCTGCCTTGTGGCGGAGCCTCTTTATCTCCCGAAGTAACCCGGTTTTTTGAATCTGTAGGAATTCATGTTACCGTAGGCTACGGATTAACGGAAACTACAGCTACCCTTACCCTTTTCCCTTTGACCCGTTTTGAGCACGGAACCAGTGGAAAACCTCTGCCGGGAGTTGAAATCCGTATCGGAGAGAATGATGAGATCCAGGCTAAAGGAAATGGAATTATGAAAGGATATTACAACAGGCCTGAAGATACAAAAGCGGTTTTTACGGAAGATGGTTGGTTTAAAACCGGTGATGCCGGGAAAATAGATGATAAAGGTAATCTGATCATTACAGACCGGATCAAGGATCTTATGAAAACATCTAACGGAAAATATATTGCACCACAGCAGATTGAAAACCTTCTGACCAATAATAATTACATTCAGCAGATTGTGCTGATTGCAGAGGGAAGACAATTTGTTTCGGCTTTAATTGTTCCGAATTTTGAATTTCTGGACGATTATATTAAGAAAAATAATATTCCGTTTACGAATTGGGAGGAACTGGTGAAGAAAGAAGAAATTATTCATTTATATAAAGACAAGATCAGTGAGCTTGAACATGACTTATCAGATTTTGAAAAAGTGAAAAAATTCACGCTGATGCCTTCGGAATTTGATATCAATACCGGAGAAATTACGCCGACTTTAAAAGTGAAAAGAAATGTAGTTCTTAAAAAATACGCTGATATTATTGAGAAAATGTATTAGAAGCCATCAGCCGGAATGATACAGGCCCATTTAAATTAAATTATGACAACACAGGAATTTCTAGGAAAACAAAATTTTACCATCCATACAGAAACCGTTTCGGAAAGCTGCCCCTCTAATATTGCCCTGATCAAATATTGGGGGAAATATGAAAACCAGATTCCGGCCAACCCAAGCATCAGCTATACCTTAAATCATTGTAAAACCAATACCACAATGGAATTTTTGGCTGATGAACCTTTTTCTGTCCAGACTTTTTTAGCAGGAAATGAAGAAGTGAAATTTGCTGAGAAAATCGAGAAATATTTTAAAAATATAGAACCGTATCTATCCTGGATTTTAAAAGGTAAATACGTTATCAGAACCGAAAATACATTTCCTCACAGCTCAGGGATTGCAAGTTCTGCTTCCGGATTCGGAGCAATTGCAAAATGTCTGATGAAGCTGGATGAGGTGTTTTCAGGGAAGAATTCAGATGAAGGATCATTGAAAAAAGCATCGTTCCTGGCAAGACTGGGAAGTGGAAGTGCGTGCAGAAGCCTATATAACGGGCTCGTAGTCTGGGGTGAATCCGATGAAGTTTCCGGAAGTTCGGATCTGTTTGCTGTACAATATCCTGATGCTGAAATTCACGATATTTTCAAAAGCTTTAACGACTGGGTTTTACTGATTCATGAAGGGCAGAAAAGTGTTTCTTCAACAGTGGGGCATGGTTTAATGAAATCTAATCCTTATGCGGAAAGAAGATTTCAGGAAGCAAGAGAAAATTTTGTTCCGATGAAGCAGATCCTGAAAGACGGAGATATGCAGAGTTTTATTAAGCTGGTAGAGCATGAAGCGCTTACTTTACATGCGATGATGATGATGAGTGATCCTGCATTTATCCTGATGAAGACAGGTACGCTGGAAGTAATCAATAAGATCTGGGATTTCAGAAGAGAAACCGGACTGCCCTTATTCTTTACTTTAGATGCCGGGGCTAATGTTCATCTTTTGTTCCCGGATAACGGTTCTGAAGAGAAAATTAAAACATTTATAGAAACCGAATTACTGCAACATACCCAGAAGAATGGAGTAATGAAGGATATAATGAGGTTTTAAATAAAGATATAAGGAAAACGGGTTTTAGCCCGTTTTTCAATTTTAGCTCGCAGATTTAGCTGATGACGCCGATTATAAAAGTATTCATCTGTATAAATTTGGGCAATCTGTAGTTAAAAATTATATAACTGTTTTTATAATTATAATGAATGTTTAGATTCCTGCGGAATGACAAAGTCTAGGGTTATTTTTTTTTAGTTTATTTAACTCACAAAAGTAAAGTATCAATAAATCATCAAATTATTAGAGGCAGACCTTAATTAAACTTTATTAAATTATTCCATGGTTTAAAGTAGTAATTTTTTTAATTTTATATTTAAGACTAATTGATATTCCTATGAATAAAATACTAGGTGTGACATTGTTATTATCCGCTTTCTGTTTCGGGCAGCAATCCCAGAACCAGGAAATTGAAAAACCGATCCGGAATTTATTTCTTGCGATGAAAAATGCCGATCCTGAGCTGTTAAAGACCGTTTTTTCAGAAGGTGCAATCCTTCAGACCATCACAAAAGAAGGAACTGTTAAAAATGAAGATATAAAAGATTTTGTTTCTTCGATTTCCAAATACTCCAAAAATGATCTCGATGAAAGGATCACGATAGAAGCGATTCATAATGACGGAAGCCTGGCAAGTGTCTTTACGCCTTATCAGTTTTACTTTAAAGGCCAGTTTTCTCATTGCGGTGCAAATAGCTTTCAACTGGTAAAACAAAATGACGGCTGGAAAATACAGTACCTTATTGATACGAGAAGAAAGGAAAACTGTAAAAAATAAAGAATGAAAATACATCATATTGCTATTATAGGTTCAAATTATGAAGTCTCTAAAAAATTCTACACTGAAATTTTAGGATTGAATATCATCCGTGAAGTATACCGTGAAGAAAGGCAGTCTTATAAATTAGATCTTGCCATCGGAGATCATTATATCATAGAATTGTTTTCATTTCCTGACCCTCCTGAAAGGCCGTCCGGACCGGAAGCCTGTGGTTTAAGACATCTCGCTTTTTCAGTAGAAAACGTAAATGAAAAACGCCGGGAATTAATCAATAAAGGCCTGAATTGTGAAGAAATCCGTATTGATGAATTCACAGGAAAAGAATTCTTCTTTACCCGGGACCCTGATAAGCTCCCTCTTGAGTTTTATGAAATGTAATTTTAGTGAGCGTAACCGGTAAGAAAGCTGACGATCATAATGGCTAAAACGATTGAAGAAATGATAACATAAACGTAATCTTTTTCTTTCAAATAACCGATCCATGCAAAAACAATCCTCATTAAAGGAGTGAAGATAAGCAGAAGGATTCCCAGCTGAATAATGGCCATTCCTTCTCCTTTACACAGGGTAGTCCAGAAATGTCCCCATACCTTTTCCGAGGATGTCCCCATATCAAGGCTGGAATATTTTTTAGGCATTTTAAAACCTTCCAGGAATAACTTGACAAAACCGATAAGTGATGTGATAACCGATAAAATAACGCCCAGTCTCAGAAGGTTTCCGACAGAGCGGTTTAAGTCCACATCGGTGAAGTTCTTTCTCATCTGAAGCTTTTATTTATACCGTTATACATCATGTAAATGGATAGGATGGTAATTACAATTGCAAAGAAGGTTTTAAGTTTCTTTGTTTTGGAAACCATCAGTGTTTTTGAACCGATAAAACTCCCCACAACAACCCCGATCAGTACCGGAGCTACAATTACAGGAATGATTTCCCCTCTCTGGAAATAGATTAAGGCACTTGCAACGGCAGTTACTCCGATCATGAAGTTACTGGTGGTTGTAGATACTTTAAAAGGAAGTTTCATCATATTGTCCATAGCCAATACTTTCAAAGCTCCGGAACCGATACCTAAAAGCCCGGACATCGCCCCGGCAAACATCATCATGAAAAATCCCGGAACCGTATTTCTTGCAGAATAGTTTTTAAGAACTCCTTTGTCAGGGAAAGTTCCGTATAATTTAAGCTTGTCTTCCAGGCTCCCTTTAATCAGAGGCTCCTGGTGATCAGGCTTTCCTTTAAGATTTAAAATAACAGTCAGAAGCAGGATGCTGGCGAAAATAATCCCGATCGTATTCGGATTCAGCATTCCTGAAACCAGAGCCCCCATAATAGCCCCTGAAGTAGTCGCAATTTCTAAAAACATTCCGACTCTCATATTCGTAAAACCCTCCTTAACGAAAGCTACTGCAGCGCCTGAAGAAGTACCGATAACAGAGATTAAAGAAGCACCGATTGCATAATGCATAGGAACGCCAAAACCCAGCGTTAATAAAGGGATGATGATGACTCCCCCTCCTAAACCCGTCAGTGAACCCAAAAGGCCTGCCGAGATTGCTCCAAGGAAGAGAATGATGATTTCTGACATGCTACAAATATAAAACTATTGCTGCTCTCTGCCAAACTTTAAATAAAGATAAATTTGATGTATTTTTGCAGAAATAAATGGGAAATGAAATTATTCTATATCATCCTGGGAGCCACTCCCAAAGGTAGAAATATTGAACAGCATGATGTATTTTTCGGGATAGCAGAAAACCTTAAAGACCTGGTTCCGGATATGAAAGATTTCTGGAAGGATGCGGAAGGTAAAATTCATCTTGACTGTTATCAGGAAGTGAAATTTGCTGACGGATATGAAGTTAAAATTGTTGAAAAAACAGATAGAGCTTCCGAAAATCAATTGTATTTTATTAACCTGGGTGGGTATAAAAAAGGATATTTTGAAGAATTTCACGAGCAGCATCTGATGGTGGGCGCTTCAATGGGAGAAATTGTGAAAAAAGCAAAAGCTACAGAATTTTATAAAACGATGGGATTTGAAAATGCAGTAAGTCATATTGACGATAAACACGGGGTTGATATCGATGATATTTTTAATGTCAGTGATATTCTGCCTGAAAAAATGAAAGAAAAATATTCTGTCGTTCTTGAAAAATCCTGTGCTGAAATTCAGGAAAATACAATGGGGCTGGGGTATCTGAATATTGATAAAATTTAAAATAAAAATCTAATTAAATAAAATGAAAATAGGAATTTTAGGAGGCGGTCAGCTTGGAAGAATGCTGATTCAGAGTGCGTTGAAATATGATGATCAGTTTTATACTCTGGATCCGGCTTCGGATGCGCCTTGTCATACTATTTCATATTTTACACAAGGAAATTTCAATGATTATCAGACCGTTATGGATTTCGGGAAGGATAAGGATGTCGTGACGATCGAAATCGAGCATGTAAATGCTGACGCGCTTGCAGAGCTTGAAAATCAGGGGATAAAAGTGGTTCCGAATGCTAAAATTATCAAAACAATTCAACAAAAAATCCTTCAGAAGGAATTTTATAAAGCTCACGACATTCCGAGCCCTGAATTTCAGGTAGTCTGGAATAGTGATGACAAGATCATAATGCCATTACCTTTCGTTCAGAAAATGAATACGGGCGGCTATGATGGAAAAGGAGTTCAGGTCATTAAAACAGAAGCTGATTATCAGCATTTATGGAAGGAAGCTTCTGTAATAGAAAGTCTGGTAGATATTGATAAAGAGCTTTCCGTCATTGTTGCCAGAAATGAAAACGGAGAAACGAAAACTTTTCCGGTGACTGAAATGGTAGCCGACCCCAAATTGAACTTATTGGATTTTAATATCTGTCCTGTTTTCTTAAGTGATGATATTCAGAAGCAGATTGATTCAATTACCGAGAAGTTTTTAAATGTCGTTAATTCTCCCGGTCTTTTTGCCATTGAGCTTTTCCTTGATCAGAATGGGAAAATCTGGGTCAATGAGACTGCTCCGAGGTTGCACAATTCAGGGCACCAGAGCCAGGAAGGAAATGCCAACTCCCAGTTTGAGCAGATGTACCGCGTAGTGAAAAATTTACCGTTAGCAGACACAGACACGATAGGTTACAGTGGAATGCTGAACCTGGTAGGAGCTGAAGGATATTCAGGAAAAGTGATTTATGAAGGAATGGAAGACGTTTTAAAACTTCCCAAAACATACATTCATCTGTATGGAAAAACAGAAACCAAACCCGGAAGAAAAATGGGGCACATCAATGTATTGGCGGATTCAAGGGAAGAGCTTATGGAGAAGCTGGTGAAGGTGAAAGAAATGGTGAGAGTGATTGCTTAAGAACAATATAATATAAGAAAGACTGTTTTACCAACAGTCTTTCTTATTTCTGACCATTAATTTTCAATTTTTGAAAAATCAATGGTCCATTTTTTTTCTTTAGAGTTCCAGATTAAATATGGGCCATCGAATCCATCAGTATAGATTAATTCATAGGTTGCATTATTATCCGTTTTATACTCTGGCTTTAGCATCATCATATCTTCTTCTTTTTTAAAACCTAATTTTTCCAGGGTTTTCCAGTCGTTGTTTTCCGGAAGTTTTTTGTAGGTTTTCTCATAGTTTTCAATATTTCCGATGAGCTCATTTCCGAATTTTATATCCGATTTTCTGGTCATTTCGATGGGCAGATTCCAGTAAACTGTAAAAGCAATTACAATCAGGAGTAGTATTGAAACTATGATGATTATGATCTTTTTCATTAAAATATATCATTAATTTATTTAAATATCTTCTGAATCACATTCCCGATCTCCATAAAATCGCCATGATTTCCTACAGAGCGTATTTCCGGGCTGTTTTTATCGTATTCAGAAAAAGGGAAAATAAGTAAATAATTGTTATCATTTAAATATTGATTCAGAAGCTCGGGAATGAGCCTCATCTGCGGAATGTAGGATTGCATTCCTCTCTTGGCCATTAAAACAATAAGCGCTTCATCTTCTTTTAGCTGTACAGCGGTTTTTTCTCCGTCGCGCCAGGTATTCATAATGATAAATTCGGCTTCTATATTGGCTTTTTTGATAATCCGCCGTAAAATATCCTGGATGTTTTCTGAAGCGTAGAAAACCATGGTGGCCCCGGAATTCCGGGCAATATTCCATACCCTGAGCAAAGCATGGAAGAATCCTGCTTCTTTATGGGCATTTTCCGGAATCATCACGGCGTATTTTTTAATGGTTGAAAGGGGCTGTGCAGCATGATAAACCAGTACATTCACATCATCATTCTGAAGATAACCGTTGTATAAATTATAAACAAAAGAAGGGGAGAACCCTTTTTCATCTTCAAGGCCAATAATAAGATCGGTAATTTTCTGCTCCTTAATCACGTTGTTGACCCCATTAATCACATCATTATCATATCTTTTCAAAGGCTGTAAAATAACATCCGCTGCAGCAGCTGCATCTGCAGCCTGGTGTAAAAGCTTTTCGGCATTTTTTACCGAAGATTCATTTTTATCTTCATTGATAACGTTCAGGGCAAAAAGATCCTCTGTGTTGGTGTGGGCTTTGATCAGGATCCCGAGGTTCACCATACGTTCCACAGTCTCTTCATGGTTAATTGCCAGCAAAATGCTTTCTTCTTCATGGCTGTTGCCGGATACGGTATCTTCATTGTCACTCTCTGCAATCTTCTGAGCGCTTGACATGGATATAAATGAGGAAATTGTACAGGAAACTAAAATCAGTAAGATACTTCCGTTCAGCACATGTTCATTGAGCAATCGTACAGGTTCTCCCGTTTCGGTTTCAGAGATGATAATGTTGTAGCCTACCATCACAGAAGCCAGGGTTGCTGCTGCCGAAGCTGAGCTCAGTCCGAAAATAAGCTTCCCTTCATCTTTGGAAAGCCGGAATGTTTTCTGAGTGGCTACAGCCGATAAATATTTTCCGCCAATGGAAGCGATCAGCATAATTCCTGCAACTTCGAGGGTTTCCAGGCTTTGATAAAAAACTTTAAAATCAATCAGCATTCCGACACTGATTAGAAAGAAAGGGATAAAAATTGCGTTTCCGACAAATTCTACTCTGTTCATCAGTGAAGAGGTGTGAGGAATAAGCCTGTTTAAAGCTAACCCTGCAAAAAAAGCTCCGATAATGGCCTCCACTCCTGCAAGCTCAGCCAGCAAGGCGGCCAGATAAATCATCACCAGGACAAAAATATATTGTGAAATTTTATCATCCACTTTTTTGAAAAACCAACGGCCGATAATTGGGAATACCAGTAAAACAATAAGCCCGAAAATGATAAATGAGACCGACAGCTTTACCCAGAATTCGGTTCCCACATCACCCTGTGACATTCCTACGATGATAGCCAGAACCAATAGGGCTAAAACATCTGTAATCATTGTTCCGCCGACGGTAATGTTAACGGCAAGGTTTTTTGCAATTCCCAGCTTGCTTACCAAAGGATAGGCGATAAGGGTATGTGACGAAAATAAGCTCGCAAAAAGAATGGAAGTCAGTAATGAAAAATGTAAAAGATAATACGCTCCCAGAAATCCTAAAATAAAAGGAACGGTAAAAGTATAGATTCCAAAGGTGAGGCTTTTCCACTTATTTTTTTTGAAATCTCCCATATCGATTTCCAGGCCTGCTAAAAACATAATATAAAGCAATCCGGTTGTTCCGGTGACAACTATACTGCTGTCTCTTGCCAGGATATTAAAGCCGTTTGGGCCTATTACAGCTCCGGCAATAATCAGTCCCAATAAGTGAGGAACTTTTATTTTATTCAGTAAAAGGGGAGCAGCAAGAATAATAATCAGTACCACTAAGAATTTCAAAACAGGATCTTCTATCGGAAAGCTCAGGTTGTGTATGCTCAATACAATCATAAATGTTTTTTATTTGGAAGAACGGGTCAGTTCAACAGAGAATTTTGCCAGGCAGGTATTATCTACCGAAATGGTTCTGGTACCCTTGATCTTGGTGTCGGAAATATCATTGAGACGAACGTTCATTTCCACATTTTTTTTAGCGGTGGAATCGGTTTTGAAATTAAGCTTAACCTCATTACTTTCAAACTTCCCCGAATACAGTCTTACCAGGTTATTATTGTTGATGATTTTGGCCACCAGTTGTGTCGAATCACTGTCAAATTCCCAGGTATCTGTCCGCTGATCACCTACAACATAGTCGCTGCAATTGGATTCGGTACAGATCACTTTTCCGTTCCAGGAACCGGCTATTTCTGCGGGCCATACCGTTATCTGTACAGAATCCTTTTTAGCAAAGACACTGTCTCTCATTTTTAGTAAAGCCTGGTATTCCGACTCTTTCTGGGCAAATAATTTTTCTTTTTCAAGGAGCTGCTGTTCTCTTTCAACGATGTTTTTTTCCTTTTGAGTATCGTTGCAGCTCATCAGAAAAAATGGGATAATCAGCAGGATCAGCAAAATTTTTTTAACCATATTGTAAGAATTGATGTAAACAATATAGTCAAAAAAATACAAACGGGAAAGTGGTTTGCTGGAAATTAAGAGCTTTTTATCTTAGATTTTTTGAACATTTCAGGATTGTAATTAATAATAAACACCCCTAAAATAATTAAAACAGCCGCCAGAATAAATTTAACGGAAATCACTTCCCCAAGAATCAGCCAGCTTAAAAATATCGATATAATAGTATTGACATAAGCAAGGATGGAAACCTGAACCGGAGATATTCTGGTGAGAGCATAATGAAAAGCAAAAAATGCAGCCACAGAACCAAAAACAGCAAGGTAGATCATAGCAGAAACACTTTTGAAAGTCCAGTTCCCGAAATTATAATTCTCAGAAAATAAGAAGGCAAAAATAATCTGAAGAATTCCGGCAAATGCAAACTGGTAAAAAAGGTTTAGGGTAATATTTCCACTCTGGATATTCAGTTTTTTAGTGAAAATAGTTCCTGATGCCCAACCTGCAATGGCGATAAACAAAAAGATAATTCCGGTGGTATATTCCGTATTGGCAAAATCTTTGAGGCCGTCCCAAAAAATGAACAGGATCCCACAAAAGCACATCAGAACACCTATTGAAGCTCTGATACTGAATTTCTGTAACCCGATTGCCACACTGCCCAGAAAAACCAGAATAGGAGAGGTAGCACTAATGAGTGAAGCTAAACTGCTGGTTATCGTTTCTTCAGCAACAGTTGTCATTCCGTTGGCAATAACGAGCATCAGTATGGAAAAAATAATCTGGTATTTTAAATTCCTCCAGCCGATCCATTTGAATTCTTTCCTGTAAAGAAGAATGAAAAGCATAATGATGGAAGCCAGAAACTGACGTATTCCGGCAACAAACCAGGCCGGAATGGTTTCAACGGCAACGCGGATGGATAAAAAAGTGGTTCCCCACACAATGGCAACGGTAAGAACTGCAAAAATAAGCCTGGAATCTTTCAAAATATCTATGAAATGGTGTGTTGCAAAGATATTTATTTTGAGCTGATTTCAAACAGAACTGACTTTGATAAAATAAATGATCCTTACTCAATAATGTCTATTACTATTCTTCACATCCGTTGTTTCTTTTTATATTTTTCTGAAAGCGCAGTTATTTTTAAAAAACAGATTTTAATTTTTATCTTTGAAAATCTAATAAATTGAAGATGGTAGGAATTATTATGGGAAGTCAGAGTGACTTACCGATTATGGAACAAGCTGCAAATTTTCTGAAAAGCCTGGATATTCCGTATGAGCTTACGGTGGTATCGGCTCACAGAACACCGGAAAGAATGTTTGATTATGCGAAAACGGCTCAGGAAAGAGGACTGAAAGTCATTGTTGCCGGAGCAGGCGGAGCAGCCCATCTTCCGGGAATGGTGGCAAGCTGTACAACACTTCCCGTGATTGGAGTTCCCATCTTATCAAGCAATTCTATTGACGGTTGGGATTCCGTATTGTCAATTCTTCAGATGCCGGGAGGGATTCCTGTAGCTACAGTCGCTTTAAACGGAGCCCTGAATGCCGGAATTCTGGCGGCTAAAATTTTGGGAAGCGGAAATGAAAAGGTTGCTCATAAACTTCAGCAATACCAGGACTCTTTGAAAGATAAAGTATTGGGTACTGTGGATGATATCAAAGAGATGCACCCTAATCAGTATGACAAATAAAACAGGTGATAATAAAGAAGCCTCACTAAATTTTTTAGTGAGGCTTTTTTTATTTTTTAATGAATTTAAAATTCTGGATTCTCTCTTTGGTAATGATTTGCAGCATATAATTTCCGGGATTTAAAAACCGGATATCAATGGAATTAGCTGTCAGAGTTTTTCCTGCTAAAATTCTGCCTGAAGCATCAAGTATCCTATATTTTTCTGCCTGAGCAGCATTTTTTACATAAATGACATCTTTTGCAGGATTGGGGTAAACGACAATTCCGTTTCCGGCTGACACCTCAATGGTAGATAGCTGGGAAGAACACTGATTATTGTAAGTATCTGCCAATATTATCCATCCTTTGATGCTGGTCAGATTATTTCTTGCGTTTACGGCAAAAGGTGCAGCATAGACCAAAGGTGAAGCACTGGCAAGATTGATATTGTTTGGAGTTGCTGGATTCATACTCCATCCATACAGGGTATTGTCATAGTTCTGACAATTCAGCCCTGAGTTTAGAAACATATTTTGTGCCTGTGCCAAAGCGGTTAAATTCCACTGTCCAAGATTTTGATTGAAGCTGCTGGCTTCATGAAACATTTCTTCCATAGTGGTTACTTTGGAGGTATCCCAGCTTTTCAGATTCTGGTTAAAAGATGAGGCACCGTGAAACATGTGGATCATACTGGTTACGTTAGAGGTGTTCCAGCTTTCCAGCGGGTAGTTGAAATTCATTGCATAATCAAACATGTAAGATATATCGGTAACATTTGAAACATTCCAGTTACCAATAGGCTGGTTAAATAAGGTATTATCCCCGAACATATAAAACATCGTTGTAACTGTTGAAGTATCCCATGTATTAAAGCTGGGATTTCCCACCAATGAGAAGCATAAATAAAACATCTGTTTCATACTGGTTACAAGACTCAGATCAGGGGCATCGGGAGCACTGACATCTAAATTGGTGCAAAACACGAAAGCATCTTCAAAGCTTTTCCATTGTATATTCCCCCATTGGGCAATGTCTATAATTTTTGTATGGTCAGCATTGGTATAACCGGGAGTAAGTGTGCCGTCAAAAAATCTCACCCGGTCGAAATTTCCGTTTCCGTTGCTGATTTTAATGCGGTAAGTGGCATTTGCAGGAGCAGGGTTCAGAGGAACTCCAAAATTAACAGGAAACTCCAATGTTGATGTGACGTGAGTCAGGCTACCGTTATGCTGCGGATATCCTACCTCTTCCCAGTAAACGGTAAAGTTGGTTCCTCTTCCCGGAAAATTAATCTGCTGGGAAGATCCGGGTTTCCAGACGGTAATAAATTCATCTTGGGCACTGATGATCTGAAATAAAATGACAAAGAGAATAAGGGCTAAAAGTTTTTTAAGCATATTTAAAATTTAGTCGGATTTTTGAAGACCTTGCTGATCTGTTGGTGGTTATTTTTTGATAAGCTTCAAAGAACAGGTTTTATCTTTTGAGATCGCCTGTATAATATAATTTCCTTTGATTAATGAGCTTACATTAATGTTTTCTCCGTTCAAAAGACCCTGAAGCACGATTCTTCCGCTGGTATCAAAAATTTTATAGTTACAGGATTCTTTCATGTTTTTAATATAAATAAAGTCTGTTGCCGGATTGGGATAAATCTCAACAGCATTTGCTGCTGCTGTGTCTGAAGTTGATAACACCGTACACTCTGCATTGTAAATATCTCCTGTAATTGTCCATCCTTTATTATTAATTAAATTATTCCGGGCAGCTACGGCCTGGGCACTTGAATAGATCAGCGGAGAAGCGCTGGAAAGATTGATATTATTAGGCGTTGCAGTATTCAGATTCCAGCCATGAAGGGTATCATTGTAGTTCTGGCAGTTTAAGCCTGAGTTTAAAAACATATTTTGGGCATACAATAGTGAACCTAAATTCCACTGTCCTAAATTCTGATTAAAATGAGAAGCGCCGTTAAACATATCTACAAAGCCATATACATTGCTGGTATCCCATATCCCGATATCCTGGTTAAAGCTTTTTGCATTCTGGAACATCTGAGACATATATATTGTATTGCTTACATCCCAGTTCCTGATATTCTGATTGAAAGCAGTTGCATCACTGAACATGCCATTCATATTGGTAACATTGCTGGTATCCCAGTTCCCGATATCCTGGTTGAAAACAGCAGCATTATAAAACATATGATCCGTTTCGATCAGGTTGGAGATATCCCAGTTTCCGATCGGCTGGTTAAATGTAAGTGCATTCGCAAACATAAATTCACAGTTTACATTTTCAGACAGGTCCCAGTTTCCAATGGGCTGATTAAACTCTTCAGCACTATGAAACATGGCAGTCATGAGCTTTACGTTTGAAGTATTCCAGTTGGCAAGTGGTTGATTGAAAACAGTAGCTCCGAAAAAAAGATAGGCCAGGGTCTCTACATTGGAAGTATCCCAGTTTCCCACAGGTTGGTTAAATAGTGAACATCCCATAAATGTGCCCTGCAGATCGGTGACACCGGAAATATTCCAGTTATTAATAGTTGGGTTTCCTGTCAGTTGAGAACAGAAAAAGAACATATTATGCATATCATGAACATTGGATAGATTGGGGAGATCTGTAGCCGTGACATCCATAAAGCTGCATCCTGAAAAAGCTTCCCGCATTGAAGACCATGCGATGGTGCCCCATTGCTCTATATTAATTAATTTTTGAGTATCCCCAACCGGATTGCTTACGGGGAAAAGATTTGAATCAACGAACCGGATCTGGTAGAAATTTCCACTTCCATTGCTGATTTTTACCCTGTAAGTGGCGTTTTGCGGATCAGGATTTAAAGGAGCTCCGAAATCTAATAAAATCTGGTATGTTGTGGTGACACTGGTAAGAGTTGCCTGATGTAAAGGATATCCAACTTCTTCCCACGAAATGGTATAATCGTTTCCTCTTACCGGCAGCCATGCCTGGGTAGCAGATGAGCTATAAGGAACTCCATTGCTTGGAGGCTGAATATTTCCCGGTTTCCAGACGGTTGTAAATTCGTTTTGAGCCTTGATACACTGCAGACTTATGATGAAAAAAAAGAACATTATTAGTTTTTTATACATATATCAATGTTTTGCGAAATAAATGTATGAAAATAAATAAAATTGTACAATTTTTTAACAATAAGCCTGTTGTAATCTGTTTTTTTTAATTTATATAAATTTTAGATGTGATTTCAAATAAAAAACTCCCCAAAAAAGTTGGAGAGTTGTATTTTGAATCCTTAAAAAGGACTGCAATTTAGTATCTGTAATATTCAGGTTTGAATGGCCCTTTTACATCAACACCAATATAATCAGCTTGTTCAGGAGAAAGAACCTCCAATTCAACACTTAATTTTTTAAGATGTAAAGCCGCTACTTTTTCATCTAAATGTTTTGGTAACATATAAACTTCGTTTCCGTAAGCTTCAGAATTATTCCAAAGTTCGATCTGGGCCAGAGTCTGGTTAGAGAAAGAATTAGACATTACAAAGCTCGGGTGTCCTGTTGCACAGCCTAAGTTTACCAATCTTCCTTCTGCAAGAATGATTACTTCTTTACCGCCTTCCAAAGTGTAGATATCTACCTGTGGCTTAACTTCAGATTTAGTGTGACCGTAGTTTTTGTTTAACCATGCCATATCGATTTCATTATCGAAGTGACCGATGTTACAAACGATGGCTTTATCTTTCATTTTAAGGAAGTGCTCTCCTCTTACAATGTTGAAGTTACCGGTTGTTGTAATGATGATATCCGCGTTATCAACTACAGTATCCAATCTTTTTACTTCATAACCGTCCATTGCAGCCTGTAAAGCACAGATCGGGTCAATTTCAGTAACAGTAACGATAGAACCTGCTCCTCTGAATGAAGCAGCAGTACCTTTACCTACATCCCCGTATCCGCAAACGACTACTCTTTTTCCGGCTAACATTACGTCTGTAGCTCTTCTTACAGCATCCACTGCAGATTCTTTACATCCGTATTTGTTGTCAAATTTAGATTTGGTAACAGAATCGTTTACGTTGATGGCAGGCATTACCAGGGTTCCGTTTTTCATTCTTTCGTACAGTCTGTGTACTCCGGTAGTCGTTTCTTCAGAAAGTCCTTTGATATCTTTTGTGAACTGAGGGTATTTGTCAAAAACCATATTGGTTAAATCTCCACCATCATCCAGAATCATATTTAACGGTTTTCTGTCTTCACCGAAGAATAAAGTCTGCTCAATACACCAGTCAAATTCCTCTTCGTTTAAGCCTTTCCATGCATAAACCGGAATTCCTGCAGCAGCAATGGCAGCAGCAGCATGATCCTGGGTAGAGAAAATATTACAGGAAGACCAGGTAACCTCAGCTCCCAAAGCTACCAGTGTCTCGATAAGTACGGCAGTTTGGATCGTCATGTGAAGACATCCTGCAATTCTTGCACCTTTAAGCGGCTGAGACGGTCCGTATTCTTCACGGATTGACATCAGACCCGGCATTTCGGCTTCTGCAAGGGTAATTTCTTTTCGTCCCCATTCTGCAAGGGAAATATCCTTAACTTTATAAGGAATGTATTGTGTTGTAGTACTCATATGTAATGAATAGGTTTTAATTCAATTGATAATGAAGTGCAAAATTACAATTAAAAATTAAGATATAAAAACGATACCCGGAGTTCATTTATATGAGATTATACATGATTTAAAATTATTTAGTTTGATTCTAAATAGTGTATTTTTGTGAAAACAAATTTTATATTTATGAATCATACAAATACACAGGAAGACGCCCAGAAAAAAACCAAACCACTTACCCCGAAAGTAAAGGAGCTGATTGCAAACACTAAAAGTATAATTTTAGCTACAGTAGATGCAGAAGGAAACCCCAATTCCAGCTATGCTCCTTTTGTACAAATTGATAATGCATTTTATATTCTGGTATCTTTCATGGCAAGACATACCAAAAATCTTTCAGAAGGAAGAAACGCTTCAGTAATGTTTATAGAAGACGAAGCTGCTACAAAGCAGGTTTATGCACGGGAACGTTTAACGATCGAGGCAGTAGTCTCCCAGATAGAAAGAGATACGGAAGAATGGAATCAGATTGTGGGTAAGTTAAAAGTCACTCACGGAAAAGTGGTTGATGTGATTTCCGAAATGAAAGATTTTATCCTGATCGGTTTGCATCCCATTAAAGGTTCTTATGTAAACGGGTTTGGAAGCGCTTATTTTGTAGATGAAAACTTAGAGATTCTTGAGCATAGAAATGATGTGAACCATCAGTCAAAATAAATAGGAATGGAAGCAGGAAGATGGAAGCAGGAAGTTTATGGAGTTTGAATGAAAAGCTTTTTATTCTTTATTGAACAGATTTTCGCTTTTTAATTTTAACTGCAAAAAAAATATACAGCCTAATATTAACTTCCATCCTCCCGCTTCCATCTTCCCATTTTTACCATCCACTTCTTTTTACTATTTTTATCAAATAAAAAAACAATGCCTCTTTACCGGGATTTTTCTGATGACAACGCTACGATTCTGATCTGGAAATATGATGAGAATGAAGAACTGGATATTGACGAACTTTTAGAGCCTGAAAATGCTGAAAAGGTGAGAGACTATCATCCGAAAAAACTGCTTGAGGTATTAATGGTGCGTAAACTTTTAAAAGGACTGAAACCCCATTCAAAAATCCTATACAAAGAAAGGGAACCTTTTCTTTCTCCCAACGATGCGGAAATTTCCATTACCCATTCTTTTCCATTCGCTTCTATTGCCATTTCTAAGAAAAAAATCGGGATCGATATTGAAAAATTCAATCCGAAGATCCTGAGGGTGATTGATAAATTCACCTATGAAAATGAGCGGGGGTTTATTCCGGAAGATAAGGCAGATACGTTCTATACTATTATCTGGAGTGTAAAAGAAAGCATGTATAAAATTCATCATTCAAAATACTGGTCCCTGAAAAAAAACTATGAAGTAAAACCTTTTGAGTTAAAGCATCTTCATAAGATCAGCTGCCGTGTATATGGCGATCAGTTTTCAGATGAGTTTAAAGCAAGGGTGGAATTTTTTGATGATTACTGCTTTACGATTGTGGAGGAATAGACGTTTCGCTTTTATACTTTTCAATTACCTTTCTCTGTTCTTTTGCTACATCATAGATTAATTCCAGAACGTCATGGATATTTTTCAGTTCTGTTAAGCGTGAAATTTTCTCAGGGTCTCTCCGGTCATAAGATTCATTTTCTTCAATTTCGGTCTTTCTTTTCAGAAGCATGTCTTCAATAGAAGAATCTTCAGGCTCAAGACGGCTTTCCATGATAAGAGCTTCATTGACCTTTTCACCGTTGAGAAGGGTAGAGGTCTGCTGCATTTCAGATTCTATTTTCCTGCTCCAGCTTTCAGCATCTATTTCGGGATATTTCCTTTCACTTTTCGAATATTGGGAAAGGGAAGCGGTATAAGCGGTGATAAGGTGTGAGGTTGCTACAAACTGATGAACTACCTCCAGTTTTTTCTGCTGATTTTTAGGCTCGGAAATCATTCTCTGAAAATTATCCGAAAGGTTAGCCAGTGAAATGATTGCATTTTTACGCTTTACTTTATAGTCTTCAATGTCAAAATCATCCTGCAGGAATTTTGATATCACACTCTGGAAATAGATCAGGTTGCTGGCTGCAGATTTTTTCATCAGATCCAGGTTTTGGGTATGTTCCCAGACCGGAAGCACGATATAGGAAACCAGAAAAGCGATAATCCCTGCAATGATGGTATCTACAATCCTGTCTGTGAAAATAATGTCTATTTTTCCGGGGCTTAAAAAATTAAAGCTCAGGAAGACGTAGATCGTCATGAACAGCACAGCCCAGAAATACCTTCCTTTCAGTAAGCTGAAACAAAGGATCATGCTCAATAAAAGAATGGTGAATAATACCGCATTAATGTCTATAAAATGCAGGATGATATAAGCAATTGTAGCGCCAACGATAGTTCCGTAGAGACGAAGTCTGTTTCGCTGTTTGGTGATCGAGTAGGCTGGTTTTAAAATAGCGGTAATCGTAATCAATATCCAGTACGTATGCCCGATGGGTAACAGCTGGAAAAGAGAGAAAATATATCCAATCAGCAAAGCTGTTGTAATACGGATGGCATGCCGGAACTGTGAAGAAGAAAGGGAAATATTATTCTTTAAAACTTTAAAGTTCAGTTTCTCTTCATTAGGCATAAACTTTTTAAGGTCTAATCCTGTGGAAAGACTTTTGGCCAGTTTTACATTCTGTGAAAATACTTTATAGATCTCATTAATTTCTTTGGTGATTTCATTGATACGCATCAGGATCTGACGCAGGATCATAAAGTTTTCAAAGTTATCGGGTGTGATCTGTTTATTTCTGAGGTCGAAATAGATATAATTGAGATTTTTAAGCTCCAGCTCAAGGTCAAACATGGGTTTTGCCCTGGTTCCGATTTGAAGGGATATCCCGATATTAGTGATTTCCTCAGAAAGTAGATTAAGATAATCATGAATATTCACCAATATCATACTGTCTTCAAAACTTTGCTGAAGCTTCTGATAATCGCTTTCGGAAGTCATTAGTTTTTCATGAAGGTCCATTGAATTCAGAAACATCAGCATCAGCAATCTGCTTGTTGTGGTAGATTCGTTGACGATGGTTCTGGTTTTGAAAACCGTTTCCCTGGTTTCTTCCTGCAGGTTTTTTATTTCAATCTGCTTTGCAATAACCTGGGTGGTCAGTTTGTTGAAATCAGGATTTTTTTGATAATAATTGGCTTTTATTTTCAGAAATTCGGCTAACTGGAGATAATTTTCACCAATCATCTGGCTTGCCAGCTTATAAGGCTGTATTGTGGTAACAATAAGGAATATCAGTAAAAACCAGACACAGCCGGCGGTAAAAATAAGTAAGCTTTTGTAAATATTACTTCCGGTAAGGTGACCGTCAATAAAGATGGCCAGAACAACGAGGGATAAAGATCCTACTGCAGCGAGCCTTTGTCCGTAAACCCCAATCAGAGAGAAGAACATCCCGAATACAATGATTTCAAGAAGAACCAGCACTTTAACATTCATCACTAGGCTTGCAATCAGCGCGACAAGCACAAAGCAGACTATGGCAAAAGTCAATGCATTTCTTCTGCGGATAAAAGGGCCGGGCTGATCGGTTAATGCCACAAAGCTGGTCCCGAGAGGAAAAAGGAAGTATTCTTTTAATATTCCGAAGTGAGCGAGAACCAGGCAGGGTAAAACAGTAGCTAATGTAATTCTGATTGCAGAATATACATATTGACTGGTTACAAATTTTTTGAGCTCTGCCGAATAGTTCATAATACAAAAATACTTATTGAAAATAAAAAAAGCCTCATAAAAATGAGACTTTTGTAAACTTATGTATTATATTTTTTTAATAATCAACATTAGAGGTTTCATCTCCGATATTCCATGTTAAACCGAAACGAAGCGTATTATCTAAAGCAGTGTTGATTTTAGACATATTAATAAGATAAGAAATATCTAATCCGAAAGAACGGTATTTTAAACCGATACCGGCAGTGGCAAACTGTCTTGCGCCCTGCTCTTCGCTTTCATGGAAATAACCTGTTCTTACTGCAAAAGCATTGTCATAGGAATATTCCAAAGCACCACTGTACATGATACTGTTTTTGTTTTTGAAAGATTTGGTGATCCCCTGTATCGGGCCTACATTAGGTACTTCATAAATAGGCTGCCTTGTATTAGGATCCATTCCTACGAATTCAGATCCCGGTACTAAAATTTTAGAACCTTCAACACTTAAACCGATTCTGTTTAAATCATCCAGGTACATATCATATCCAACTCCTAATCTTGCCATTGTCGGAAGATAGGATCTTGATTCTTCATTTCCTGTATAATCTAATTTCGGACCTACATTCTGAATGGCTAAACCTGCATTTAATTTACCGTCATATCCTCCGAAACTTGAGAATCTTGGAGAGGTATAGTATGCAGAAACATCTACTGCGAATGAGTTTGCCGGTTTAAGGGTAGTATCTGTGTTGAAGCCTCCGGCTAAATCTGAACGGATAAATCTACCAGTAACAGCACCGGAGAAAGAATCAGAAAGTTTCAGGGCATAAGCCACATCAATTGAGAATTCGTTTGGTTTTGAAGTACCCATAGAAGTTACTTCTGAACCTACCAACTGTGTTAAATCTACCTGCCCCATATTGAAGTAGTAAATACTTGCAGAAATGGTAGATCTTTCATCCTGGCCTAAGAATTTATGGAATGCACCATATAGTAAAAATACATCATTAGTAAGTTTCCCCATATAAGGTGTGTAGTTTAACCCAACGGAAGAACTTGTTCTGCTAAAAGGATATTTCGCTGCATTCCAGAACTGGGAAAATGCATCCGGAGAGGTAACTACACCCTGGTCTCCCATACCTCCTGATCTTGCATCCGGTGCGATTCTTAGAAATGGAGCTCCGGTTAATACAGGTCTTACCTGACTTAAATCTTGCGAATAGCCTAAAAAACCAGCGCTGATACCAATTCCTAAAAGCAGTTTAGTAGTTAAATTCATATGTTGTCTTTTATATATTATCAGTTTTTTATTAATATGATTATTTATTGTTGTTTTATTTTACTTCAAAAGTACCATTTTTTCTACAGCTGTAGCACTTCCTTTGCATTTTTCTTGATTTTGACTTTTTGCAAATATCTTAAAAATATACGTTCCTTTAGCAACAGTGGCACCAAAATCATCTCTTCCGTCCCATTCTATTGCCTGACGAGGGGTTCTGAAGCCCTGCAGGAAAGGTTCTGCCACCACCGGCTGAGATATTGTTTTTACCAGTTTTCCTGTAATGGTGTAGATCTGAACATTTACATCCAGTATATCATCACAATTGTGCTCAAACTGTACATATGTTTTATTGGTGAAAGGGTTCGGCCAGTTTAATGGTCTGTTGATCACCAGATGCTGATCGGCTTCATCCTTAACTTCAAAGTTTAACGTTTCTGTTGTCGAATTATTGTTTATATCCCAAACTTTAAATGTTAATTGATGTTGTCCTGTCGCAAGATTCCTGAAAGGGTAGGTTACATTTCCTTTCTGGTAGTCTGCAAGACTTGGGCTCAGGCATCCGTTTCCTTCTCCCGAAGCATAAAAATCATTTAATACAATGGTGTTAATAATTTGACCGTCCAAATATACAGTAATATCGTGACCGATACCAGAGCCCGTAGAATTTATTCCCGTATCATCAGTAACACATGCAAGCAGCATAGGGTTCTGATCGGTAATTCCTCCGTTTGCGAAATTGGTGTTGTTCATATACAGCTTTACTTTTGGAGGCTGGCTGTCATTGATTCCGTTCGGATTGATGTCGCCCACCTGTACAGATTGATTGTTAAATACATCCGTAACCTTGTTATCGGCATAGCCCAATATTCTTCCTTCTCCAACGGCGTAGTTGATATCTTTCGGAACATAGAATTCAACGGTAAACACTCCATTTACAGCAGTTCCTGACGCTTTTACGATGGCACTTCCTTCTTCAGTATAATTAAGGATTGGAGTAAGGCCACCATCATTATTTAGTGTTTTCTTATTTAATCTCTTATCAAAAATATTAATAACAACCCTTCCGTTGAATGTGGTATTCACTGTACCGTTGGTATTGTTGATGTGTCCTTTGATCTTTACAAAATCCAATCCCCTGATCAATCCCGGTACCGGAGTATCAATATTGTCGATCACCAGTAATCTCTTAGGCCTGCTTAATTTCATGGCAGGG
>NZ_AKJY01000061.1 GCF_000282115.1 Chryseobacterium populi | reverse complement strand
GCTCTCCTGCGCTACTGACATACTCTCGTTTTCAGTGCGGCAAAAGTACACATTATATCCACTATAATCCAAATTTATTTAATGTAAATATTCTGATTGTGGGAAAGTTTTATTTTAAAGTGCTGATATGATTATTTTTAGAAATACATTCACATTTATCCACATTAAGCATCCGGATAAATCCTGATGAACGGATTATAAAAAACGCTTCTGAAGGGCCTTATATATAGAGCATCCTATCAAAGATCCAATAGTGTCTGCTACGATATCGAGAATCTCCATGGATCTGCCCAGATGCATTTCTTCCTGTAGTATTTCTGTAAGGAATGCATATATAAGGATGATCTGAAAAAAATAAGAGAATTTGATTTTAGGAAAGGCTGCCGTAAAGCAAAAACCCAGCATTGCGAATATACTCAGATGAAGAACCTTGTCGATCCCATTAAACATGAACCAGTATTCATGGTTTTCTTCGCCGGGCTTTAAAAGCATATAAGTAAGAAATGCCCAATAAATGGGCAAAATCTTACTAAATATTTTTGAAATTTTATCCAATGATAGCCTGATATTCTTCTGCAGAAAGCAATTCAGAATGATCTGCACCGTCAGCAATTTCTACTTTAATGATCCATCCGTCTCCGTAAGGATCTGAATTTAACAGTTCAGGCTGATCTTCAAGTTCTGAATTAAATTCAATTACTTTTCCTGAAACTGGTAAGAATAAATCTGAAACTGTTTTTACAGCTTCTACACTTCCGAAAACGTCTCCGCCATTAAGATCGTCATCTACAGTATCTACATCTACATATACGATATCTCCAAGCTCTCCTTGTGCAAAATCTGTAATCCCGATTGTAGCCACATTCCCTTCGATCTTTATCCATTCGTGGTCTTTAGTGTACTTTAATTCTGATGGTGTGTTCATTTTTTAATTTTTATTTTTACAAATGTATTCAAAATTCTATAAGGTTCAAATATTGAGTATAAAAAATGTCCCTATTTTAAGGGACATTAATTTCTAATTTTTTTTATTCTATAATCCGCCTGAATCTCCAAACGTAAATGTTGCTGAAAGTCCGGCTCTGATTGTAGACAACGGGAACGCCGTTGAGATTTTATATTTGGAAGTCATCTGCTCATAGAAGACTCTCAGGTTAAGGTTTTCTGAAACATTATAGTCTGCAGAAAGCTTAATATTTAAAAGCTTCTGGCCTCCTGTCACCTGGGAATCATCCAGTAAGATATTGGTGATACTGGTTCTGCTGTCCCGTAAAGAGAAATCTCCCCTGATGTTAAGATCGCTTCCTTTGCCTTTTGCTCCTCTTACGTTGGTCATCCCCAATCTGAAGTTTCTTATAATATATCCTACTCTTACTACATATTCAGAATTAGAATCTTCGGTAAGGGTATGATTTACCAATCCTAATAAAAGCATTCTGTTTCTGTTATATTGTAATCCGAACTGCATGTTGTTTCTCATGGTAACATCTACTCCGATAAGCGGTGAGAATGATTCAACATATCCTACCTGAGAGAAAGTAAACGGATTGATATAATCATTATTAACATCAAAAGGAACGCCTGTTGACAATGAATTAAAATAGTCAATACTTGACTGAATCCCCGTAGCAGTATAAGTCGCATTATAACTGTGTAAAATATCAAACTTGGAGAACTGTCCACTGATGATCGGGAAATTTTTTAATCCTGAATAGGTAATTTTCCAGTTTGGTATTGGCAGTCCTGCTTTTTTAGCATCTCCAACACTTTTTATCGATTTCCCTTCCACTGCCGCTCTGAATGCAGGTATCAGGACGTATGCATTTGCAATACTATATCCTTCGGCAAAACCATTGGCATCAAGCTGGGCTCCAGGTCCTCCTAATTGCTGTGAGTAAGCCCGTGCATTTTCCCTGATCGCCTGATATACTGCCTGTCCATCTTTAAATGATGTTTTTAAAAGCATCACCGAGTTAGAATAGGTAATTAAATCATTCGCAAAGGTATAATCATGGTTGGCAGTTCCTAAATTCTGTCTGTTATTAAACCCGGATTGCGAGAAATTTCTATTATAGTTCTGCAGGGCATTAATATCTATTCTAAAATCATTAATCGGAACAACCTGTAAATTTGCTCTTAATTCTCTTGTAGACATCCGAATATAAGGATCTGTCATTAAATCGCTATCACTTACCCATCCGTTTTCAAGGACTGTTCTTCTGATGTCAGCCTGAGAACCTAATAAGAACCCGATTGTTGGCCCGCCTAAGGTTTGCCCGTAACCATACCAGTTAGGAGCTGATAATAAGCCTGGAAGTACGGTCCCGTTATTTTCAGAATAGTTAACATCTAACTGTTTGAATGAAGTTAAGAAGAATGCCATACTCTGTAAAGGAGTCAGCTTATTTTTAAATTTATATTTCTTATACTTATATCTGTTCTTTTCCCATTGTTTGGTGAACACATTATTCAATGAATCCATTTCCTGTCTGCGTTTCTGAAGCTTGGCAGAAATATTTTTAAAATACTTAAACTGGCCGAAGAACTTCGGAATATCTGCTGTAGCAGTAGCCTGGATCACATTCGTGTTCTGTCCGACAGATCCTAAACTTCCTTCAGGGCTGTATAGTAAAGCGGTAGATCTTGCATTCCAGTTATAGGTGAATCCGTATCCCAGTTCTGCATCAATGAAATCAAGGTATGGTAAATACTGGAACGGAAGTTTGTAATTCAGCTGTACCCTGTGGTTATACAATACCGGTCTTCCCGCTCTGAATACATTTCCAAAGATCGAAGAATTATCCATTGAATTTACATCCATATTATCATTAAGCGTTCTCATCACAGAGTTGATCTCAAGCTTTAATGATTTTGTAAAGTTGAATCCTAAACCGTACTGCCATCCGAAATAGAAATTTCTGTTTTTAATGGCTGCAGACTCATCATTGAAGTTTCCGCTTAAGATAGATTCTATATTTCTGAACTCAAGTTCGTTATAATTTCTGTCGATTTCCGTTCTGAAAGATAATCTCGTCGGGATAGGATTAAAGTTAAATTCTTTTGCCCATCTCAGGTATTTCGTTGATTTCGCCGTGTCACTGATCATCTTGTTGAAAGGCCTGATCACCCAGGGCTTGAAGGTATAATTATAATCTACATATCCTCTCAGATACTGTCTGTAATTTTTCTTCGTATAAATATCCCTGTAGAAATCATCGTTATAAACAGCAGTTACGGAAATGTTTTCCACATCATAGAATTTAGGTTTTCTGTTTTGATTTACCCTTTCCTTATGCATATTCACCACTCCTAAACTTCTTTGCTGAGTGTAGGTTCTGGCTACTTTTTTCAACTGTTCTTTATTCGCCGCTTTATTAAACTCGACATCAGTATCCAGTGGGTTGTATTTAGGATCTTCAATGGTCTGAGAATAAGAATAGTTCAACGGAATTTTCACTCCGCTTTTCTCAGGAAGGAATTTATCTACATTGATGGCCGTATTGATACTGAATGCAGATTGTGTAGACTGGTTTCTTTCCGCAGGTTTGGAATCTATGTTTCCGAATCCTACAGATGTATAGGATGCACTTGTATTCACCACTGCGAAATCCCCAAGGTTGAAATTCAAACTTGCATTTCCGGCATATCCACCATCATTTTCAATTTCTGAAAGACGGATTTCGTTTACCCATAAAATCCTTTCTATAGAATTTCCGTTTCGATCTCCTGCATTTCTTATACCAATGACAATGGTAGTTATATTTCCTAAACTCGGACGCCCTTTGACATAGATATTTTTAAGATTGTCTGTCTGGGCAAAGACAGGATCCTGAATTCTATCACTGATATTATTCGGAGAATTTTTATCTCTTCTTATTTTAGCATCTACAAAATTCTGGACCTCCAGATCAACATCATTTTCCATCGGCCAGATCTCCATCGGGGTAGTAGCTGTTTTCGAAGTAAGCTTCATCGATGCTTCATATTCATAATAGTTATCTGCAGCATCACTTCCGAAACGAATGAAGAATTTGGTTTTCTCATCCATATCCGTATCTCTTCCTGTAGGATCTTCGGCGTGTACAAAAAGTTTTAATTTCTTATACCTTCTCATATCCAGGGTTGTATTTTTAAACACCCCTCTTGCTTCAGTTACCGGAAGATTTTTTGCTCTTAAGTATAAAGAGCTTTCATTTTGTCTTTGTGCTCCTGCATTTCCACTTAAAATCTGTCTGTCGATTCCCGGGGGCAATACATAAGGAGGCTGATTAAGAGCATTCTCTTCTATATTTACACTTCCGATTTCAAGGTTTTGCGGATCAAGCACATTATCGCTTCCTTCATTTGAGGTAGTCTCTCCATATTTAGCAATATTCTTAGGGTATTTTCTCCAGTCTGATCTTACCAGATCCATCGTACCGAATCTTAATGTAGAAGTCTGATCAAAACCTGTTAATAATAACCTTGCAAATCTCACATTATTAAGAACCCCGGCATCATGATCTCCAATATTCGCATCATACTGTGCAACCGGAACTCTGAATAAATACCATTTTACATCGGAAGTCTGTCCGTTCTGGAATGTAGCTTTTACTGTTTTAACATCAACAATATTATTCTGTCCCAATGTCATACTCGCCTGATCCAGCTTTACAGTATACTGGTTATAGTTTTCTGCCTGATCCAGGTTGTAATCTTTATTGATATCTTCAGCATCCGGGGTTTGGGATGATACTTCCAGAGAGTTGCTTTGTGAGTTTCCTTCCGGGCCTCTGAAATATTTGTATCTCTGAACCAATGATGATGCCTGGCTGCCTGTAAACTTTGCAGATAAATAGAATACAAAATCATCTACCGCAGGGTCTGCAAGATTGGTAACCGGGTTTGTGAATGTATTCCCGAATTTCATTGATTCCTGGTCTGAGCTTAAACCATCATACCCGGCATCCTGTATTGTTCTTTCCTGTCCTTCACTTGAGAATGCATATAAAATCGGAGGTTGTTTTGGCTGTGATCCCCAGTTTGAATCTGTTGTTACAGATGGAGACCCCGGAGTCGGCAAACCGTTTTCATACTGCATTAACCCGTCTTTCAGAATATCTTCAGATACATTTCCTAACTGAAGTAATAGTTTAGGGTCTGTTCCTATATTGGTTCCATCGGCATAAGGGTCCATTAACCAGAATTCCACATACTCAATATTGGAATTGACAAAATTGGAAATACTGATCGGCCTCATAATCCCTGCCCATCGCTGCTGTGTCGTTTCGGTATTAGGATTTACGTTATAAGGCCCTTTTTCCTGCGGATAATATGAAATATCAAAAGTATTGGTAAACGTCTGCTCACCCGCAACGAAATCCCTGTTGTTGTAAATCTCGGAATACTGAACTCTTCTCGATGCGTGATTTGAAACGGACTGTGGTGTAATTCCGGCAGGTGCTTTTCCTCCTACTCCCCAGAATCTCGGGTCAATATTATACCATGATAATAACCCTCTTCCGTAACCATTCGTTAAATCATTACTTGCTCCTGCTCCCTGGAATATAGGATCAGATTGATTTTTTTCCGGCTTTGAAGCAAGGCTCCATGCAGCAGGCTCTTTTAATGATATTTTAGAAGTGGTTTGTTCGAAATCATCAATATATGACTGGTCATTCGTTCCCTTATTCAGTCCCGGAAGCAAATAGGCACCCTCCATTTTGAAGTTCAGGCTGGAAGGGGCCTCCGTATTGACGAAAGGGATCTTATCCGTTAACCTTGTCAGGAAAGGAAGCTGATTGTTGTACATTAGATTGATCCCGAACATCGTATTATTTACAGCCTCCTGGCCATAATTTACTTTCTGGGTCAGTGGAGATTCCGAGTAATTCACAACTGTTCCTCCTAAAATGAAGTTTTCATTAAATCTTCTTTCAAGGTTCAAACCTAAGAACCTTTTTCTCTGGGTATTGAAAGTAAGCTGATTTTCTAATGAAATATTGATTGCCTGTCCGGACTGTTTTACATTCTCGTTGATGATCGTTACCGTTCCCAACATATAGTCTACAGTATAGTCAACGCCTTCAGTCAGCTGAACCCCATTTGCTGTCACTTTTACAGAACCTTGCGGAACGTTTACAGCTCCTAAGGAAATCCCCTGTCCCTGTGTACCTTTGTAACGTCCTTCTAAAGTATACCGCTGTGGCAAATAAGTTGCCACTTGTTTCTGCTGGTTATAAAGATCAGCCTGTACATACGTAGGGTCACTACTTCCCAGCACACTCGCCATATAGCTACCAAAAGGCTGGGTTTTGGTGAATATAATTTTCCCGGTTTCCGGTCTTACCGTAATTCCGTTGACAAAGTCAAAAATACCGTCACCGGTACTGTTCCCATTATTCTGTAAATCCCCGTTCATATTCAAACGGTCCCAGTTTAATAATTTCAATAGGTTAATGTCCTGAACATTGGTACCCGGAAGATAATTTACCTTACCTCCTGTTTTGGCATCTCTGTAAAGAACGTTAAGAATAAAGCCGTCCTGACTGATCTGTCCACCGTCTAAAGAATAGATATTCTTCATCATCAATTGCCACATCGGAGATGCTACACTCACTTTCGTATTAGAGCGCAGGACTTTAGTCACCAGCACAGGGCTCTCTTCTGAAAATTCCCCTACTTTATAAACTTTATTGCTTCCATCGGTATAGGAATATGAAACGGCCAAAAGCTGACCGTCATTCAGTTTCTGATTCAGGGAGATATACCCTAACTGGGGCTGGAATGTATATTCATTGGCATTCAGCCTTCTTGCTTTCTTATTAAAGATAAAGTGCTCTCCTTCTTCATAGGGTACCGACGCTCCCGTTGCATCCGGAAATGATTGATTTTTTATAAGGTCTGCGTAATTGGTTCCCGCATCTCTTGGCGTACCCATTGCTGTTGTGATAGCCCCATAAATGTTATTATTCGGGTTATCCGGAAGTAATCCGCCTTCACCTAAATCCCTGATCCCGACAATACTTTTCTGGTAGGCCAGGTTACTGTTTCCCTGATCCAATACCCAAACTTCAAGCCTTGTGATATTGATTTTCGAATTGATCTGAGGATAATTAAGCAAAGCATTGTCATAGCCGTTGAGGAAATAATGTCCTAAAAAGTAATGCTGATTATCTTCATAATCTATCGCATTAATTTTAAAGGTATTAACCGCTCCACCGCCCTGTACAACAATATTCCGGGCTTCACCCTGCTGTTGCGAAAGCACAACGGTTCCGAAAGTTTTACCCAGCTGAAATTCGGTTTTCACCCCGAACAATGATTCCGACCCGCGTATTAAACTGGTTGAAAGCGGCATATTAACATTACCGAATTCTACTCTTTTTATAATTTTATCTTCCCCTCCTGCGCTTGGTTTATCAACTTCCTGCAGACCTTTTTGCTGAAGATCTTTCCAGCTTCCTTTTGCCTGCCAGACCAGGTTCATCCTGTTCTCAAATGCAAAACCGCTTTGGGTATCATAATTAGCTTTCAGTTGAAGGTTTTCACCCACTTTTCCCAATAAGCCAAGCTGAATCCTCTGATTGATATCAAAGGTAAAGCTGGTTCTGTTCTGAGGCAGGATCAAAGGGTTATCAATCTTCTGGTATAGTCCTGCAAAATCAAAAGAAGCATATCCGGAAGGGATAATTTCAATTTTATTGCTTCCAAAAATGGTTTCAAACAGCTTATTCCGGATCGTTAAGGAAGGGATCAGCCCTTTTTTCTTTGCGTCGCTTTTATCTTTACGGAAAAGTAAGTTATACTGATCTGATTTTTCTTTGTAGTAAGCCCTGCTCTGGGCAGCCATCATAAATTCCTTGTACTCTTCCGGAGACATGGCTGTGGGCTGTCCTGTAATCGTATTCCCGATTTTCGGATAGACGTAGTACATTCCCGTTTTAATATCATAAAACGCCTCATACTGGGTAGGGTCTGCCACTTCGTAGTTCTTCTTTATGACCGCAGTGTCCCGTACCTGCTGAGCAAAAGTATTGACTGACATGCACAGGAACGACAGGAACAAAAATATATTAAGATACTTATTATTTGCCACCAAATGTTAAATGTTTTTTAAAATTTGTTTTACCAATTCTTCTACAGAAATATCTGGATTTTGTTTGATCATACGATCTGCGATCTTCTCACTCATCCTTTTAGGAATCCCTAAAACTTCTAATGCAGATAACGATTCTTCCTTAATTTTATTATTCACAAATGTAGAAATATTTTCTTCCGGGTTGCTGAATTTTTGGACTTTATCTTTCAAATCTACAATGATTCTTTCAGCTGTTTTAGTCCCGATTCCTTTAGCTTTCTGAATGAGGGCACTATTCCCTGAAAGTATCGCCGAAGCAATCTCATCAAGGCTTAAAGTGGAGAGTAAAATAAGGGCTGAAACGGCTCCTACTCCGTTAACGCTTATTAACAGATTAAACATTTCTTTTTCTAAACGAGTGTTAAATCCGAAAAGTAAATGGGCATCTTCACGGATAATTTGCTGGACAAACAAAAAAGTCTCCTGATTCAGTATCAGGGTTTGTGAGGTCATTAAACTGATTCCTACGTAGTAACCGACTCCGTTTACGTTGATTACCGCATAGGTGGGGGTAAGCTCTTGAACAATGCCTTGTAAAGAAAATATCATTATTAATTTTTAAAACTCCCAAATATAGCAATTTAAACTAATTAATGTTTTCATTTCACACACGAATGATTTTTAACTTATTTTTTGAAGTGAAATTCAATCATTTACCTAAAAAGCAAAAAACTCCAAAATTGGAGTTTTTTGCTTTTATCATTGATATATCTAAAATAAGAACTATCCTGTCCGGATATCTGTATAATCATTAATCACGTAAGAACATCCGTTGTCCATGAGCTCTGCTTCCGTATGGGTCGTCGTAATACCAATCACTTTCAAACCTGCATCAAAGGCTGCTTTTATCCCTCCCATTGAATCTTCAACCACCAGGCAGTCTTTATTGCTGATCTGTAGCTTTCCAACTGTTTTTAAAAATATCTCAGGATCCGGTTTTCCTTTTGACACCTCAATTCCCCCGGTAATCGCATGGAAATAATCTCTGATGCTTAAACCATTTAAAATAAAATCAATACTTGATGGGATTCCCATAGTGGCAAGTCCGGTTTTAATATTCATCTGTTTCAATTTTTGAAGAAAAGGAGTTAATCCGTTAACTTCCCGGATATGATCTTTATATAAATCCTGATAAGCTTTTTCTTTTAACTGTCTCAGCTCATAGATCCTGTTTTCAGGTAAGTCATTTCCGAAAAAACGGATGATCATTTCATCCAGCGTCCCATGATTCTGGGCACTGAAATGTTCGGGCCTGATATCAATTCCATACTGTTTTAAAAATATAATCCATGATTCTTCATGATAAGGGATATTGTCTACCAGAGTACCATCCATATCAAAAATGATCGCCTTTGCATCAAACTTCATTTCTAAAACCCGGTTTTTTATGATTATTTCTTACTGTCCTTCTTTTCTCTTCTTTGTGCATCTAATACGGCTACTGTTGCCAGGTTCACGATCTCATCAACACTTGAACGCATCTGCAATACGTGTACAGGCTGCTTTAATCCCATCAGGATTGGCCCGATCACCTGGGCAACTTTCATTCCTCTGATGATCTTGTAAGATAAGTTTGCACTTTCAAGGTTCGGGAAGATAAATGTATTCGCCGGAGTTTCGCCTAACTTTGAGAACGGATAATCACTTAAATGGTCTGCATTCATTGCAAAATCAGGTTGAATTTCTCCATCCACAATCATTTTCGGATACTTCTCATGAAGAATGCTTACCGCTTTTGCTACTTTTTTAGAGGTATCAGCAATGGCGGCAAAGTTTTCAAAGCCAAGCATTGCAATTCTCGGTTCGATAGCAAAAGATTTCACTGTGAATTCAGCCATTTTAGCAATATTCACAAGGTCTTCGGCAGTAGGATTCTGATTGATGGAAGTGTCGGCAAAGAAAATCGGCTTCTTTTCAGATAAAATCATCATCATCGCCGCTACTTTATCTACTCCTTTATCTTTTTCGATCACTTCTAAAACAGGTCGTAATACGGAGGTATAGTTTTTAGAAAAACCTACAATAAGAGCATCTGTATCACCATGCTTCAACATTAGCGGACCGAAGTAATCTCTCTGGCGAACATATCTTTTCGCTTTGTACTCGTTCATGCCTTTTCTCTGACGAAGTTTCCAAAGGGTTTCCCTGTATTTCTTTCTGTTTTCTTCCTGATCATCATCGCTAGGATCAATAATCGGAATATCTAACTGAATTCCGAAACGTTCCATTTGTTCCTTGATGTATTTTTTATTTCCTAAAAGGCTCGGGAAAGCAATTCCTTCTTCATAAAGAATCTGAGCAGCCTTCAATACATTGTATTCTTCAGCATTTCCCAAGGTAACTCTCTTAGGATTAGATTTTGCACGGCTCTGCATCATTCTTATCAGCTTTTCATCTCTTCCCATCCGGTCAAGAAGCTGGTTTTCATATTCTTCGAAATCAGTGATCGTTTTTCTGGCAATACCACTTTCGATGGCAGCTTTCGCTACGGCACTTGAAACTTTAGTGATCAATCTGTTGTCAAACGGTTTCGGAATGAAATATTCTCTGCCGAACTGTAAATTCTGAACGTTATAAGCAAGGATTACAGCTTCCGGAACCGGTTCTTTTGCCAGGTCAGCAATTGCATGAACTGCTGCCAGTTTCATTTCTTCATTGATTCCTTTTGCCTGAACATCTAATGCTCCGCGGAAGATATAAGGAAAACCTAAAACGTTATTTACCTGGTTAGGATAATCACTTCTTCCTGTTGCCATGATAACGTCTTTACGGGTTTCTATAGCTAAATCATAAGCAATTTCCGGATCTGGATTTGCCAGGGCAAAAACGATAGGGTTTTCATTCATACCTGAAAGCATTTCCGGAGTCATCACATTTCCTTTGGACAGACCAACAAAAACATCTGAACCTTTTACGGCATCTTCTAAAGTATCAATATCCGTATTGGCAATAAAATCTATTTTTTCCGGCGTAAGGTTTTCTCTTTTATGATTGATTACCCCTTTACTGTCGCACATTAAAACATTTTCCCTCTTCAGACCTAAAGAAATGTATAAATTTGTACAGGCAATAGCTGCCGCTCCGGCACCATTAACCACCATTTTCACTTCTTCAATCTTTTTGCCGGCAATCTGCAAAGAGTTAATCAATGCGGCTGCAGAGATGATAGCTGTTCCGTGTTGGTCATCGTGCATTAAAGGGATATCCAATTCCTCTTTTAGTTTCTGCTCGATGTAAAATGCTTCGGGAGCTTTGATATCTTCTAGGTTTATTCCCCCGAAAGTAGGGGCAATTCCTTTTACAATCTGAATAAATTTATCGGGATCTTTTTCGTCAATTTCAATATCAAAAACATTGATGTCTGCAAAAATTTTAAATAAAAGACCTTTTCCTTCCATTACAGGTTTTGAAGCCTCGGCTCCGATATCACCCAATCCCAAAACTGCAGTACCATTGGATATTACAGCTACCAGGTTTCCTTTTCCGGTATAATCATAAACGGTTTCAGGTTTATCATGAATTTCCATACAAGGAACAGCCACTCCGGGAGAATATGCTAACGATAAATCTCTTTGGGAAGAATGCGGTTTTGAGGGAATAACCTCGATTTTTCCTTTAGGTTCGGCTTTATGATAATCTAACGCGGCCTGATTAAAGTTCTTTTCGTCGCGGTTGTTTTTACTTGACATAGAATTTTGTTTTTAAAGTATATATTTAATATGGTAATTGACTAAACTCTCAATAGGTTTCTGTACAACATTACCAACATTTAAATTGAGTTCTGCTGCTGCAGAACGAAGAATATCTTCATAATAATAGGCAATAGAGCCGATAAAATTGATCTCGGCATCTTTGGCTTCTTCATAAGGAAGAACCTGGTAATCGAAGAAATTCAGCATTTCCTCAAAAACCATTTTCTGAAAGTAAGGGTGATCTTTTCTTTCAACTACAAATTTGTTGAAATTGGCTAAATAGGCATTTGGTCTTGATGTGTGGTACATATTTTTCAATGCCTCGTCAATCGTTAAATGATAGGTTTCCTCAAACTCAGTATGTAAATCCTGAGGAAGCTTCTGCATAAAGAATCTTCTTACGAGCTGTTTTCCTATAGAACTTCCGCTTCCTTCATCTCCCATCAGGAATCCAAGTGAGGGAAGTTTTATTTTCAGGTTGGTTCCGTCAAAATAACATGAGTTGGATCCCGTTCCCAGAATACAGACAATTGCAGGTCTGCCCCTGTAAGCAGCATAGGCTGCAGCGGTAAGGTCTTCCTGGGCAATTACTTCTGCTTTGGTAAAAAACTTTTCAAGTTCTCTTTCAATAGTAATCCTGTTTTGGGGTATTCCACAGCCAGAGCCATAGAAAAAAACTTTTGTTATCGAGTTTTTAACAGCACTCAGATTGATGTTTTTTTCAATTTCAGGAACGATAAGTTCAGCTGCAATATTATTGGGGTTAAAGCCAATAGTCTCTGTTCTCATAAAGACTTTCTTGAAATCATCTAAAATTACCCAATCACATTTGGTAGAACCGCCATCAACAATAGCAACCATATATTACATTTTAGTTTAAGGATGCTAAATTATGAATTTATCTTGAAATAGCTTTAAAAACACCGGCGAAGCTGTGAGGAATGCCTACTGTTTTATATCAGTTTTATTTTTGTTGAATTGTAATAACCAGTCTTCTATTTCATCTTCCAGATAGGAAGTCTGTAAGATCATAGCATTAATAAAATCATCCGGTACAGGTTCATTTTTGGAATTTTCAAGATTCCAAAGCTCATCAGATATATTTTCATATTCCGAATACACCCGTTTGAAACGAGAATTCTCTCTTTCAAGAGCCTCAATATTTTTCTGTTGAAGCTGGAATTTTCTGTATTTGTTTTGACGTTCCATACAAATATTAGGGTTAATTGAGTTATAAAATGGGATGAGTATGCTCTATTCACGCATTACAAGATAGAAAAAACCATCAACACAAGTAGTTGAAAATGAATTTATTATCAGGTATGTTTTTATTCTGTCTGAAAATTAAAGTTAGAAATAATTTTCATCTAAAAAAAAAATTTAACATCTTTTTTTAGTGTTTAACATATAGTTATACATTTGCATATCATATAAATTTGGATGAGAGAATTAATACTACGCCAGAAACAGATTTTGTTCTTCATATTAGCCGGAGGACTCAGTGCTATTGTAGAAATAGGAAGCTTTAAAGTCTTCAGCACCTATCTTCCGCACTTCTTTCCCCCTGAAACAAATTTCCATGGAATACACTATCCTTTCAGTAATATTTTTTCCACAATCTGCGGTATTCTCACTAACTATTTCCTGAGCATCTGGTTTGTTTTTGAAAGGGGAAAACATTCAAAAAGAAAAGAGTTTGTATATTTTATGGCGGTATCTTTTATTTCTACATTATTCAGCCTTGGTTTCTTCCAGATATTCTACAGTTATATATTCAAAGAAAATATCAGTTTAATTTTTTATACCTTGAGCCCTGAAATGATCAGTAAGATTGCAGCCATTTTACTGGTTTCCATTCTTAATTATTCTGTAAAGAAAAAAGTAATTTTTAACGGTTAACCTGTGGTAAAGATTTTAAATTATATCTGGAGATTGTGGCTGTTGATCCTGGCTTTTGTTCTAACAATCGTTTTTGGAATCCCTGTTTATATTTTATCCTTTAATAAGAAACATTATAAGTATGCCTATAAGTTTATACGTTTCTGGTGCTATGGAATGTTTTATGGAATGGGCCTCCGCTACGAGCTTATTAATCTTACCGATAAAAAAGTTGATAAAAACAGACAATATGTGGTCATTTCCAATCACACCTCGATTATGGATATTATGCTTCCATGTATTTTATTCCCAAACCATCCGCTTTGTTATGTCGGAAAAAAAGAGCTGGTAAAGATTCCTATTTTCGGGACCATCTATAAAAGGATATGTGTAATGGTAGACCGAGGCAGCGCAAGGAGCCGCGCTGATGTTTACAGGAGATGTGCCGAAAAAATGGAAGAAGGGAACAGCATTGTTATTTTCCCTGAAGGTGGTGTCCCGGATGACACTTCTGTTGTTTTAGACGAATTCAAAGACGGAGCTTTCACCTTATCCTCTAAGCATCAATCACCTATAGCTGTTTATACTTTTATAGGATTAAAAGAAATGTTTCCGTTTGACAACTCAAAAGGTTATCCCGGAAAAGTAAAAGTATATTTCAATGATATCATTGAACCATCGGAGTTTCCAAAAGATTTAAGAATGTCTGCTTTTGAGACAATAAAAAATACTTTAACAAAACATTCTTTTTAAAAGAAATAATTATATTTGTTTAAACTAACTATAAAAAAACTATACAGTTTATATGGAACATCACAACGAGCAAACCAAATGGTCTCAATTTATATCATTGGTTATTGTATTTTTCTTTTGGGGATTTGTTGCGGCAAGTAATGACATTCTGATTCCCGTTTTCAAAAAAAGTTTTACACTTTCGCAGGTACAATCACAATTGGTAGCCTGGGCATTTTACGTTGCATACTTTGTGGGGTCTCTTATATTCTTTATCATATCGTTAAAAAGTGACATTCTGCAGAAATTCGGATACAAAAAAACGTTAGCCGCCGGACTGGTTATTTCTGCGGTGGGGGCTTTTCTATTTGTACCCGCCGCAACTTCCCAAAACTTCTGGTTTTTCTTAACTGCTCTATTTATTGTAGGTTTGGGATTTTCTGTTCAACAGATCGTCGCCAATCCTTTAGCGATCAAAATGGGAAGCCCGAATACCGGAGCACACAGATTAACATTGGCAGGAGGGATCAACTCCCTGGGAACAACCATCGGACCGATCTTATTAGGAATCGCTCTGTTCGGAACAGGGAGCGAACATACAGAATTGTCTTTAGATGATGTAAAACTTCCATTCATTATATTAGGAATTGCTTTTATTTTGGTGGCAATTTTCATGTTATTTTCTAAGATAGAAGATCCTTCAAAAACAGAGGAAAAGAAAATAGAGGCCGGCGAGGAAAAATTCAATTTGTTTAAATATCCTCAACTGGTCTTAGGGATGGTTGCCATCTTTATTTATGTAGGGGTTGAAGTTTCCATTATCAGCAACCTCCCAGCTTTACTCCACACCAACGAATTCGGAAACGTTTTGGAACACAATATTGCTCCTTTCATTTCCTTGTATTGGGGAAGTTTGATGATTGGAAGATGGAATGGGGGAATCAATGTTTTTGATACTTCCAAGACTGCCAACCTTATTTTAAAATTCGTAGTTCCTTTTATTGCATTCGGAATTATTCTGGTTGCCAATACTTTAAGTGGCAAAGATGTTTCTGCATTCTATATTTATCCTATCTGGATTATTATTTTCATCCTGATGAGCTTCCTTGGAGGTAAAAATGCAGGAAAATCGTTGATGCTTTTTGGAGTTGCAGGGATCATTATGATGCTTTTAGGTTTAGTATATCCTGATAAAGAGATTGCAAAGTACTTCTTTATTTCTGGCGGGCTATTTTGCTCTATTATGTGGCCTTCCATTTTCGATCTTGCCATTGCCGGTTTAGGAAAGAATACAGGGAAAGCATCTTCCTTTCTTATTATGATGATCCTGGGAGGAGGTATTATTCCACTGTTACAAGGATGGATATGTGATTTTGATAAAGCTAATCCAAGCGGAATGATGGGAATTACATATACACATTTTTCATACATTGTTCCTGTTTTCTGTTTCTTGTATCTTGCATTTTACGGATTCATCACTCCGAAGATCTTGAAAAAACAAGGGGTTGTATTAAGTGAAGAAAGCTCAGGCAGTGGACATTAATACTATGAAAATATATAAAAAGAAAAGATTTTGGGCAGGTGTACTACTTGCCCAATTTCTTTTGTTTTTTCTTTTTTCAAAATCGAAAATGATGATTTCTTTTTTCGAAAGCTCTTTTGAATTTCAGAAAAAACTTCACCAACAATTATTCGCCTGGATTCCTTTTTCTTTTGGGGATGTTTTGTATGTTTCAGCCGGAATTTTTTGTCTGTATTGTCTGATCGGATGTTTTAAAAAGAAAAGCAGAAACAGCTCTTTTATCAGCCTTCTGCTGTTCATTAATGTTTTTTATTTTACCTATCAGGTATTCTGGGGAATGCTTTACTTTCAGACCCCGATTATAAAAAAACTGCCCAGTCAGGAAGAACCTACTTTAAATAAAGCCAAAGCAATGGCTTTGCGGTATCTTGAGAAATGCAAGACAACAAGACAACTGGTAAGGGAAGATCATAATGGTGTTTTTATCATTTCTGATCTGTCATCGGTACAAAAAGAAATACTTTCCAAACAGCAGAAACTTCCGGGATATATTTCGGAGAAAAAATCTCTCCAGATCAGTTCTTTTAAACCCAGCCTTTTTAAGAATGTAATGAGTTTTACCGGCATTTTAGGCTATTACAATCCTTTTACAGGAGAATCCCAATACAATTCTGAACTGCCGTCTTCATTCATTCCCTTTACCCTGGCTCATGAAAGCTCTCACCAGCTGGGTTTTGCCAGAGAGCAGGAAGCTAATTTCGCAGGTTATTTAATTGGTATTGATTCTCAAAATGTGGAGTTGAAATACAGCACTGAATATTTTACGTTAAAAAGTCTTTTAAACTTTATTGTCGATCATGACCCGGAATTTGTAAAATCTGTGTTAGATGATTATTCCGGCAAAATGAAAAAAGACAGATTCTATGAAAAAAATTTCATCCTGAAACATCAGGGATGGCTGGATGATTTCTTTGGATTCACCAATAATCTTTTTCTGAAGACCAACCAGCAAGACGGCTCTGTCACGTATTCTTACTTTATAGACCTCCTTCTGAATTACGAAAAATAGGAATAAAAAAAGAATCGTATCAGGCGATACGATTCTAAAAACACAAATGATGAAAAAAAATTTATTACCTTGACTTGTTCCCTCATTCAAGGCGATGTAAAAGTACAACAATATTTATAATTACAAAAACATTTTTCTTCTTTTTTCAAACTTTAAGAAAACTTTAAGATTTTTTAAGTTCTCTTGAATTTGTTAACAATTAATTAATTTATTCAATAACAAATGATTGTTTGATAGAAAAACATTTTACACTCAATTTAATTCAAAAACACTCACAACAATTATCTTTTATTTAGGAATAAAATATTATGGAATACCATAAGTTCTTTGAAATAGAAATTACGGTTTCTGATCAGCCTAATCTTATATTTTATTTAAATTCATATTGTTCTGACTTTTATATATTATTTAATGATTGATTTCGTTATGAAAAATACAATGAGAAATTTCAGAACCAAACAACAGGCCTGTTGAAACCCCGGATCAGGCAGATATTTTGAAAAACAATTCATAAATCACTTGAAAAGGAAAAAGTATTTGGTTTTTTAAAACATCTTTGTATTTTAGATAAAAATATTAATATGCTATTTGATAAACTAATAAACTATTTAAAACTTGATAAACAGGAGTTTCTTTTCCAGTTTAATTCTCATCCTAACTATCCTTCGGCATTAGCTTTCAGTGACACTCTAAATTTTATGGGCGTAAGAAATGATGCCTATGAACTGGATAAGGAGTATTGGGATGAGCTTCCTGAAGAATTTATTGCCATTGTTGACAATTCTTTTTCCCTGGTTAAAAAAAATGGGGCTCAGTATTCTATTTATTCCGACAAAGCCAAAACTTTAAATAAGGAAGAACTTCATAAAAGCTCAACAGACTTTGTGCTGTTGTTTGAAAAGGCTGAAAATGCAGATAAAACAATCTCCAGTTATAAACCTTTTACCTACCTCATTTTAGGAATTACCATACTCTATTCTGTATTTACCCAACAATGGTTTGAAGCTTTATTTAATATTTTATCTTTGGCAGGAGTTTATATCTCATTGGAGATCTTCAATCAGAAATTCGGAAATACTTCGGCAGTTATCGGTAGTATCTGCGGAGATACTTCCGGCACTCAGGTAGCCAATTCCTGTAATAAAATTATCAATCAGGATAAAACAAGCATTCTCGGGTTAAAATTTTCCGATTTTTCACTGATCTATTTTATCGGAATTGCAGTATTAGGCTTATTCCTACCTGTCACTGCATTTATTATTAAAGGTTTCACCATTGTATCAGTTATTGCCATCGGCTATTCATTATATATCCAGGCATTTGTTGAAAAAACATTCTGCCGGGTTTGCCTTCTCATTATTTCGATTTTAATTGCCCAACTGCTGATCAGCACACTGACGTTTCAAAATACATTTTTTGATTCAGGCATTGTCTTGTTAACTTTACTTTTGTGGGCCGTTTCTTTTTTCTCTGTTTTATACATTAACAATATTCTTACGGCAAAAGAAACATTTCAAAAGTCAAATGCAAAGAATTTAAGATTTAAAAGAAACTATGATTTATTTAAGCGGGAGCTTACCGAAAATGAAAAAATCAGCTTCAGTGATAATCAGACATTCTCTCTAGGAAATAGGGAAGCGAAGATTCGCATTTCGGTAGTTTCAAATCCGTATTGTGGTTTTTGTAAAGGTGCCCATGAAATTCTGGAAAGTTTATTGAAAAAATATCCGGATGACCTCTCTGCTCAGATAAGATTCAATTATTTCCCGGAAAAACCCAATGAAAAGTATACCGGTCTTCTTTCTGATTTTATGAGTATTTATAAAAACAAATCTCAAAGTGATTTTTTAAATGCCGTGGAAACCTGGTTTGAGAATAAAGATGAAAATAAGATCAAAAGTATAGCCGGCACAAATACCTCGGAAGATCTTAGTGCTTTAATTCAGATGTCTGTGGAAAATAGCAACGCAGGATTGAACTTCACACCTATATTTATTATTAACGGATACCAGTTTCCGGATAAATATGACCGTGAAGATATCCATTATTTTATTGATGAACTGATTGAGGATGAGGAAATTTAACATGATAGGAAATGATATAATGAAATTCACTATATTAGGAAAAAAATAGCGGTTCCGAAAAGCTAAGAGAGTAGGAAGATTGTATAAAACATCACCATGAAAAATTTCAAAATATTAAATCATAATGATTTAAAAAAAATTGATGAGCGGAAAAAAGATTAATTTTGATCCTAGTTTTGCAGACATGTTATAATGTAACATATTGCTATCAGGTTCCAGGAGATGTAATGAGAAATACAGAAATCTCTGCTCAGCATTACGGACTTAATG
>NZ_AKJY01000060.1 GCF_000282115.1 Chryseobacterium populi | reverse complement strand
AAAAAAAAAAAGGAAAATGATTTATTGGCTGTTATTAACGAAATTAATATCAACAACCAATATATTTCTGGTTTTGAAGAAAGAAAGGCTGACAGTTTTGAAACAGACAGGAAGATATACAGCGGTATATTTTCCCAGCATTTAAGAAACCTGTATAAAGATCTTACAGAAGACAAGTTCACCTTAAACTGGAATGATGTCCTGTATTTTCATAAAAGATATGCCGCTGAATTTTACAGAATGCCGGCTGATGAAGCCCTGCTTAAGCTTCCTTCTGTACCTTCCTATCAGTATCAGGAGTATTTGATAGAAAGAAAATTATTGGGTAAGCTTAATATACAGAGTTTTAAAGTTCGTTTTGTATGCGGATTTCGTTTTGAAAGAAATGAATATGAATTATTTAAGATTTTCCAGTCAGATGAGCATTTCATTTTTGATGTAGAAGGCAGACGTATGTACCTGATTGATGAGGAGCTAAAAGACCTTGATACTTCGGAGAATGAATCCAATCAGGTTTCCATTATCAGCCAGCTGAAAAGAAAGAATGAAGAACTGGAAGAAACGATCGAAGAAAGAAAACGTAAACTTCCGGATGATGTGGAATCTGTATTAAAAGACTATCTTCGAAATCTGGAAAGTGTGGATATTATGAGTAAGATATTTGATGTGAATGAAGAAACAAATATTCTTCGGGCCATGTTAAATTTAAATTTAAATAATTAGCGGAGAGCAAAAGGCTAAATTGTAAAATCGTAAGAATGCAATAAATATGCAGTTTACAATAATGCGATCAGGCAGTTTCATGATTCAGCAATTTTATGATTTAACAAAAAAGATAAATAACTAAATATAAAAAGAAAATATGGCTATTAACTTACAAAAGGGTCAAAGGATTAACCTGACGAAAGAAAATGGTACAGCCCTTACACAGGCTTGTGTTGGGATAAACTGGGGTGCAATTGAGAAAAAAGGGTTTTTCGGAACTAAAAAAGAAGCGGTAGATTTAGACGGAAGCTGTATTCTGTACGATTCAAATAAAAATGCTACTGAGGTAATCTATTTCGGAAATCTTAAATCTAAAAACGGTTCTGTAAAGCACAGCGGAGATGATTTAACAGGTGATGTAGACGGAGATGACGGCCTTGACAATGAGGTGATCACTGTGGATTTCAGCCAGCTGGATGCTAATGTAGAGCATGTTGCCATGGTTCTGAACAGCTACAGGGGCCAGGATTTCGGGACGATACCTTTTGCATCGATCCGTATCTATGAAGGAACTCCTACGAATGTGAGAGAAGTTTTTGCTAAATATGATATTGCCAACGATGCATCTTTCAAAGGACATGTTGCTATGGTAATGGGGGTTTTCTACAAGAGAAACGGAGAATGGAAATTCAACGCTATCGGAGATCCTACTGCTGACAGAAAATTAGAAGAAACGATTAAGACGGTTCAGCAAAAATATTTATAAGAAAATATCAACGGGCTAAAATATTGATTTAATAGAATAGGGCTTAACCCCGTTCACGAAATTAAAAAACATTCAACCGGCTTTAGCCGAAACCTTTTTTATATTGAATTTTAAATTGTATTTTGTCAATTGAAATAAAAACAGCAATACCTGTACTTGTGCAGCTATTGCTTTATCGTATAATAACACATAATTAAAGTGGAAAAACATCAAAGTATTCTAGAACTGCATCCCGGTCTGGTGTGGGGATTTGCGATAACGGTGGTTATCATGTTGCTCCTGGATTTAGGAGTTTTCAATAAAAAAAGCCATGAGGTTTCCTCCAAAGAGGCTACCATCTGGTCTGTCATATGGATTTCATTATCCATGGTTTTCTCAGGCGTGGTATATTGGGTTTTCAGTGCAGACAGTCATGCACTTGCTGTAGAAAAATTTACGCAATATCAGGCTGCTTATTGGATAGAGAAAGCGCTTTCCGTAGATAATCTATTCGTATTTATTCTTGTTTTCGGATTCTTTAAAGTACCGAAATACCTTCACCACAAAGTGTTATTTTGGGGAATTATAGGGGCATTGGTATTCAGGGCAATCTTTATTTTTGCCGGGATAGGGCTTATTAACTTAACCTATCTTCCCGAAATGAATATTTTCGGGCATCCGGTGAAAATCAATATCGTAATGACGTTGTTTGGGTTGTTCCTTGTCTATGCAGGAATTAAATCCTGGGGTGAAGGTGATGATGGTGATGACGAAGATTACAGCAACACGGCAGGAGCGAGGCTGATAAAAAGTTTCTGGAAAGTTTCTGATAATTATGACGGAGATAAATTCTTCACGATACAAAACGGAATTAAAATGGCAACACCGCTTTTAGTCGTGGTTGGGGTAATTGAATTTACAGACGTTCTTTTTGCGGTAGATTCTATTCCTGCAATTTTTGCTATTTCTGATGATCCCTTTATCCTGTACACTTCAAATATTTTTGCAATTTTAGGGCTTAGATCATTGTATTTCCTGTTGGCAAATTTCATTTATATGTTCAGCAAGCTGCCTTATGGTTTAGCGATCATTTTATCCTTCATTGGAGTTAAAATGCTGATTGCGCCATGGATTCATATTTCATCCCCGGTTTCATTGGGAATTGTAGGTGGAGTCCTGGTGATCTCGGTGGTTTTATCCATCATGTTTCCCGATAAAAAGGAGGCAGAAAAAGAAGAATTAGAAGAAAACTAAAATATTATTTAAGGGCTTTACGAATTGTAAGGCCCTTTATTTTTTATATGATCAAAAGTAAAGGCAGGAAATTATCCGTGTAAAAGCTTATTAATCTTCCTTCTGGTCTGTAAAGAGATTTTGTAAGTTTCATCCCGCAATTTTTGTATTTTGCCTACCGGCTGAAAAAAAAGTTTGTTTTCAAAAGGATTAAAAGACATCAGCTCATTCTCACAATCACGGGCATCCAGTAAAGAGCCCTTTTCAATTTTCACTTCCCCGATCTTAAAGTAAGAAGAGTTTTTCCATTCCACATTGAGCTTATTGATGGGCTGGTCTTTCAGATCATAGCAAATCTGGATATAAACCCCACCGGTAAAATCATTTGATTTCACATATTTCTCGAGCGCTTCCCTGTTGTTTAATTTCTTTTCAAAATTCTTATCAACAGCTATCGGGCTCAGTTTTATTTTCATCATATAATCCCCAAGACGGTAGGCCCCTACAGAATAATAATCGAAAGACAGGATAAAATCATTCCGCTTCCTCAGCAGCTCAAAGCCGTTTTTTAAAAATGAAGTGGTGAAAAGAGCCGGGCATGCTTTCAGGATCTGTTGTATCAACGGAATCAAACTTCGCCATTTTTTCATTAAAAACCGGTTGACAGCAGTAAATAACTGTAAAAATGTACTTACCGAATTTACTGGAAACAGTGGGAAATTTACCAGAGGATAGTTGGCAAGTAAGCTGCCGTCTTCATCCTTTATCTTTACAGAAAACCCATAGGCAGGAATATCTTTTTTAGATGTATTGACTTTTAAATGAGCATTTGAGAACCGTATGACCAGATCATATCTTTCCTTATCAAAAAACGGTTTTAAATCATCGGAAACATCAGGATTGGGAAAAAACTGACCTTTTACAACGGCATACGTTTTAGCGTGTGCATTTCTTGTGGCATAATTGACATCACTTATGGAAGAAGACTGCTCTACAAAATCGGCAATGCTTTTTTTATTCACTTCGAGGAGCTCTTTCTCCTCTTCGCTCAGTTTATCAAAATTCTTATTATATTTTACTGGATCTGGCATTTAGTTTTTAAATTCAATTATAACGCCAAGTTCCGAGATGTGTGTTAACATAATATTAAGCTTGTTTGAACTTTTAAAAGGGAAGATATATGAACTTAAAAATCACATACTTGTGATAAATGTTTCGGGTAAAAACTTCTTACCTCCGGTTTCAGTCTTCCGGGAACAAAACTTATCTTTGTAAAAAAAATCAACAATGGGAGTAGCAGATATGTTATTTAAACGTAAAAAAGAGCAGGCTGAAAAAAATCTTAATGAAGGAAAAGCCTTTATGGAAGAAAATGCCAAAAAAGAAGGTGTTGTAACCTTGCCGAGCGGTTTGCAGTATGAAATCATTACTGAAGGTGACGGTGCCCAACCAAAAGCAAAAGACACCGTAAAATGCCATTATCACGGAACAACCATTAAAGGTGAAGTTTTCGACAGCTCTGTAAAAAGAGGGACTCCGGCATCTTTCCCGTTAAACCGTGTAATTTCAGGTTGGACAGAAGCGCTTCAGCTCATGCCGGTTGGAAGTAAATGGAGGTTGTTTCTTCCTCCGAATCTTGCCTATGGAGAAGAGCAGATCAGTAAAGAAATCGGACCAAACAGTACCCTTATTTTCGAAGTGGAATTGCTGGGAATTAAATAATCTGACCTTAAATATAGCTTAAAATTTACCTGTCTGACAGGTAAATTTTTTTATTTGTATTATATTAGTAATGCGTTAGCCTTTGCATATTCCGATTAACCCTAAAGAATTAAGTGAATGAGAAAGCTATTTTATCTTTTTGCTGTTTTTAGTTTATTAACTTCCTGCGTTTCTAAAAAAAATCAGGTCATAAAGCAAAACATACTTACCCTGAAAGATAGCTATTGCAAGGCTCCGTTCCAGTATAATTATACCAATAAGCTGCCGTCTTACAACTCAGATTCTATTTTAACGGCGAATAAGGAACTTAAGGGAATGTTTTCCGATCAGAGCATTCTGATCTTAAATGCCCTGGATAATCTTGATGAAGTACATGATATTATTGAACTTAAAAAAGATACTTCCCTTAGCTCACAGGTTAAAGTATTGCAGCTCAAAACCAAAATCAACAGCAAGATTACGATTGCTTTAACCGAACTGGATGCTGTAGCTGCAGAATTTGACTGTGAAGGAGAACGTGTAGCCCAGATCGGAAATTATGTGGACAACCTCAATGATTCGAGGAATAATAAGCTCATTCTGTATTCCATTGCGGCGGGAGCAGCAGCTTCTATTGCCGGAGGAATTGTAAAAGATAATAGCTGGAGTAATGCGATCGATATCAGTGGCGGGGTTCTGGGAGCGGGGTTTGGTTTGGCTACCCTTAATCCTAAAGGAAAAAAAGTGGAATTTATTCATCAGAGAAATCTTTTAAGGGATATCTGGCGTGAAAAACTGGAATCACCCAACTTCCCGCCGTTCATCTGGTATATGTATACCGAGAAAAAATTTTCCAATAAAGAAGAACATTCCATTATTCAGAATATGAAAGAAAGATGGCTTCATTACCAGTTTGATGACAGCCGGCAGGAAGCAGACGCATCGGTTATTTTCAGTGATGGAGGGTTTTATCGCTCTGATGATCTGCATAACAGGGCAGCCATGCTGAACCAGATGCAGTCGGCTACAAGAACAATTAATCAGAACATCAATTATTTACTTCTGGATCTGGATAAATTAATATTATAAAAAATAACTGTAATAAAATTTGTTACATTTAAAAACTTGTTATATCTTTGTTGTGTAATTATAATGAACAATACAAGATTTGCTACGGCAGTACATATTATGACCCTATTGACCAAAAGTCCTCAGGAATGGTTGACTTCCGAGTGGATGGCAGGTAGCATTAATATCAATCCTGTCATTGTACGTAAAGAGATCGGTGTTTTAAAAGAAGCAGGTCTGATTATAAGCCGACAGGGAAAAGAGGGCGGAAGCCAGCTTGCTAAAAATGCGGACCAGATCAGTATTTCCGAAATATATTCTGCCATAAAAAATACTGAAGTTTTAGGAAAGAAAAACAATAATCCGAATCCTGCATGCAGTGTAGGAAAAGAAATCAACACTCATTTAAATACATTATTTGAAGAAACAGACCGATTGGTCTTCAATTTTTTAGGGGATAAATCATTGAAAGAATTTGCAGATCAGTTTAGCTAAAATTTTTTATCCATAAATGTAACAAGACTTATTACAATTAATTAAAATAGAATAGTATGAAAAAAGTAGCAGTAATTGGTGCGACAGGATTTGTAGGTTCACACGTAGTGAAAGAATTGGAAAACAGAGGATACGCGGTAGAAGCTATCGTGAGAGATGCCTCCAAAATCGGACAGAATGAAAAAGTAACAGCGAAAAGCGTTGATGTAAACAATGTGGATGAATTGGCAGAAAACCTAAAAGGAAGCGATGCTGTGATCAGTACTTTTAATGCAGGATGGACGAACCCCAATCTTTATAACGATTTCCTCACAGGTTCTGAAAACATTGAAAAAGCAGTGGAAAAGTCCGGAGTAAAAAGATTAATCGTTGTAGGAGGTGCCGGAAGCCTTTATACACCAGACAATGTACAGATTGTAGATACTCCAGACTTCCCGGAGGCATACAAACCCGGAGCAACTGCAGCGAGAGATTATCTAAACAAAATTAAAGAAAACAATACCTTAGACTGGACTTTTTTCAGCCCTGCAATAGAAATGAATCAGGCGAATGTAGGAACCAGAACAGGAAAATACAGAACCTCTCTTGAAATCCCGGTTTTTGATGAAAACGGAAGAAGTATCCTTTCTGTAGAAGATGTGGCGGTTGCTCTGGTGGATGAACTAGAACAGAACAACCACATCCGTGAACGTTTTACAGCAGCGTATTAATTCAAAAAAAGTACAATGACGTTGAAAAAGAAATTATTATCATTCGTTGCATTATTAGGTTTTGTAAGTACTTTATTCGCGGGAGGTCTGAAGATTAAAATATATAATCCGGGAGCAAAAGCGATTTTTCCCATTACATCGACCATAGTTTATGGGGATAAAGATGCGATACTTGTAGATGCACAATTTCAAAAACAGTATGCAGGGCAGCTTGTGAAAGAAATAAAAGCTACTGGAAAGAACCTGACTACAGTTTTTATTTCCCATAGCGACCCCGACTTTTATTTCGGATTGGATGTGATCAAGAAAGCATTTCCCAACGTGAAAATTATTTCAACTGCTCAGACGGCTTATCTTATTTCTGCCTCAAAAGATGATAAATTGGCCGTATGGAAACCACAGCTGAAAACAGATGCCCCGTCAGAAATCATTATCCCGGAAGCGGTTAATACGATTCCTGATCTCGAAGGAAATAAAATTGAAATTAAACAGAATGCTGATGACCCGGCTCACAGTTTCCTCTGGATTCCTTCACTTAGAACAGTTTTAGGCGGAATTTCAGTTTCGGCTGATTCCCATCTCTGGATGGCAGATACCCAGAATAAAGAAGCTGTTAACCAATGGATCGGACAAATCGATGCGATGAAAGCATTACATCCTGCACAGGTTATTCCCTCCCATTTTGCAGCATTGTCTTTATCTCCTGATTCCCTGGATTTTGTTAAAGGTTATCTTGAAAATTATAGACAAGCGGTAAGTGAAAATAAAACCTCAGAGCCTATTGTGAATTTTATGGTCAACAAATATCCCAAGCTTCCGGGGAAAGATGAATTGGTTATGGGAGTAAAAGTTTTTCTCGGAGAAATAAACTGGGATTTAAAATCTCCTTATCCGGCAATCGGTCATAAGATTAAAGCAGGTTTCGGAACGATGGAATTCATCCTGGATTTTAAAGACAATAAAATAATGTCTTTCATCGGAACAGAAGGGGAATCAAAAGGAATTAAGGAAACCATTCAATATAGCGCAGTAGAAATAGCTGAAAATATATTTATGGTCTATTGGCACGAACCTCAGTCGGGGATGAATATAACCCACATTCAGGATTATAACAAAAACATAATTTATACGAATATTTCAGGAGCAGACGGATCCTTCAAACATCTGAAAGGTACACTGAGTATCCTGAAATAAATTATAAAAAAAACTGCTGTCGGAAGACAGCAGTTTTTTTTATAAATTCATAAACAGTTTCGGGTTGACCGGCGTATTGTTTTTATGTACTTCGTAATGAAGGTGTGGCCCGGTAGAACGTCCGGAATTTCCTGATTTGGCTATAACCTGCCCCACTTTTATTTTATCATTAGCTCTTACGATAAGCTCTGATAAATGACCATAAAGGGTCGCCAGACCATTTCCATGAGAAACAATCACGCAGTTTCCGTAACCTCCTTTTTGTCCGGAAAAAATGACCGTACCGGCTGCAGTTGCTCTTACATCAGAACCGAAAGCAACGGCAATATCAAGGCCTTTATGAAACTGCATCTGGTCAGCTTCTGCAGGGGGATTATTTTTTTCAACAGGAGTTTTTGATGATGCAGTACCGGCAACAGCTCTTGTAGAATTGCTGGAAGAGGCCGGAGCAGATGGAGTAGCGGTGGCAACTTTTGGCGTTACCATTACTTTTACCTCTCTTTTAGTTCCATAGCTGTCAGTTATTTCAATAATCCTTTCAACAGGTTCTGCTTTTACTTCAGGCTTTGCAGCAGCAACAGTTGCAGGTTTTGTGATAGCAGAGGAGCCTGATTTCACAGAGGCAAAAACTGTTTTATATGGAATCGGGTTTTTTCTGATCCCGAAATTGGAAGAAATATATCCGTCAGTAGGCATTCCCAGCGGAACCTCCATCAGTTTTTTCTGTAAATCCATTAAATACTGGCTGTATCTGTTGGCTTGCTTTGCTAAATAAACGGAATTGGAAATACTGTCTTTACTCAGAACCATCAGCTTTTCATTCGGAATGTCTTTCGCTTTCAGGAATGAATTGAGTTGTGCTACACTTTGATCTACCAAACTAAGATCGGTTTTCATTTTTAAATAATCTACACTGTCTCTTTCAGTGTTTATTTTGACAAGGTTCACCTCGTAGGTTTTGTCATCCCTTCCGGAAAACAACTTTGCGATGAAAATGCCTTGTGCAAAAACTACTAGTAAAAGTCCTCCTAAGAGAATATTTACGTTCTTTTTGCTGCTTAGAAATTTCTTCATATTTCTTTTCTCTTAGAATTAAAACGGTTTTAAGGGTGCAAATTTAATTAAAAATAAGTTTTATAAATTATTTCTAATAAAAAATGAGTTATTTCTGTAATTAACGTTGTTTTATCTGTTTAATTGTATTGAAGTGTTAATTTTTTCTAAAAATGGGTTTTATCATCCTTTCAGAAGCACTGTTAAATCTTTGTTTTAATATATTTGCAGTTCACATTTCAATTATGGCAAAAAAGAAAATTATTTCAGAATCTCCAGATCCGAAAAAACACAAAAATGATATTACCATAGGGGTAGTGGGAAGTGGAAGTTTTGCAACTGCAATCGTAAAAATGCTTGTTGAAAACTGTAAAATAGTGCACTGGTGTGTAAGAAGTGAATTTGTAAAAGGGGCCATTGAGCTTCGCGGACACAACCCGACTTATTTAACGGCAGTAAACTTCAATCTTAAAAATTTAAAGCTTACTACAGATATTAACGAGCTTGTTACGGCATGTGATGTGGTGGTTTTAGCCACACCTTCCATTTATCTTTCAAATACACTGGATAAAATGAACTGTGAATATAAGGATAAAATCTTTGTATCGGCAATTAAAGGGATTATTCCCAAAGTGAATGATGTTGTAGCCCATTACCTGAGAGATGAATTCCAGATCGGATTCAGAAACCAGGCGGTCATTGCAGGCCCTTGTCATGCAGAAGAAGTCGCTATGGAAAGATTATCCTATCTTACAATTGCTACCGTAGAAGATGAAGTTTCTGAAAAGCTGCTGGATGTTTTTAACTCTGATTTTATTAAAGTACATTCCAGCAAAGATATTTTAGGAAACGAATACAGTGCGATTCTTAAAAATATTTTTGCCATCGGGGCCGGAATTGCAAGCGGATTAGGCTATGGAGACAACTTTACGGCGGTTTTCGTTTCGAATGCGATCCGTGAAATGGAAACTTTCCTGGAAGCCATCTATGAAGCACCGAGAGATGTAAATGAAAGTGCCTATCTGGGTGATTTACTCGTAACGGCTTATTCATTATTCTCAAGAAACAGGAATTTAGGAAACCTTATCGGAAAAGGATATACCGTGAAATCTGCAATCCAATCGATGAACATGGTTGCAGAAGGCTATTATGCAGCCGATTCAATTTATAAAACGGCAAAGCAAAAACATCTTAAGCTGCCGATCATTGATACGATTTACGGAATTTTGTACGAAGGTAAAAATGCAGAAAAGCAGTTTAGAAAACTGACTACAAAATTGAATTAATATACATCATAGAGGAAACATTTTCAGTTCTGTTCAGGATGACAGGTTCGTATTAGAAGTGTCATCCTGAACAGAGTTTCTATTGACGAACTAAGAAAATTTAATTGTTACTTTCGGTCATCTTTTTTTGCAGAATCCGGAAGTGTTTTTATATCAAAAATTAACGTGTTAAAATCGTTAAACGAGTTCCTGTTTTTAAAACTTTTCCCGAAATTTGATATAAATTTTAGATTATGTCACAATCGCTAACAAGCAGAACACCGAAACCAAAATACGACGTTGTACTCATAGGAGGCGGAATTATGAGCGCCACTTTAGCCACTTTATTACACGAATTTGATCCCAATCTGGAAATCGCAATTTTTGAAAGGCTGGGCAGGTTTGCCAAAGAAAGTACAGCCGCCTGGAACAATGCAGGCACCGGCCATTCAGCGTTTTGTGAGCTTAATTATACCCCCGAAAAACCCGATGGAACCATAGATATTTCAAAAGCTGAAAGTATTGCAGAGCAGTTTGAAATTTCAAAACAGTTTTGGTCTTACCTGATTCATAAAGGGTATATTCAGGATCCAAAAGATTTTATTAATTCCTGCCCGCATATGAGTCTGGTATTTGGTGAAAAGGATGCAGAATATCTGAGAAAGCGACATGATAAAATGATCCAGTCTGTTTTATTTTCCGGAATGGAATTTTCAACAGATCACGAAAAGCTGAAAGAATGGATTCCGTTAGTGATGAGCAAAAGAAATCAGTCTGAAGTAATGGCTGCTACTAAAATGGACCTGGGGACTGATGTAAACTTTGGAACGTTAACCAGAAAAATGGGACGTCACCTGTTGGAGGATTCCAATGTTGAGGTTTTTCTGTATCATGAAGTGAAAGATGTAGATCCGAGAGCCGATGGAAAATGGGAAATGAAAGTAAAAGACAGGATTCACAGCCATAAGCAGGAAGTCGTTGCCGATTTTGTATTTATCGGTGCCGGAGGATATGCATTACCCTTACTGGACAGCTCAGATATTAAGGAAAGTGAAGGCTACGGAGGTTTCCCGGTTTCCGGAGAATGGCTGGTAACTCATAATCCTGAACTGGTAAAAAAACACCAGGCAAAAGTATACACCCAGGCAACGGTGGATGCTCCGCCAATGTCTGTTCCCCATTTGGATTTAAGAATTATTGATGATGAGAAAGCGCTTCTTTTCGGTCCTTTTGCAGGTTTTTCAACCAAATTCCTTAAAGAAGGAAGCTACCTTGATTTGCCGGAAAGCATCAACACAAAAAATATAAGATCGCTGTTCGGAGCTTGGTGGCACAATATTCCTTTAACGAAATACCTTATTCAGCAGGTAGCGATGACCAAATCACAAAGGATGCAGCACTTGAGAGAGTTTGTAAAAGATGCGAAAGAAGAGGACTGGGAATTGAAAGTGGCAGGACAACGGGTTCAGGTGATTAAAAAAGATGAAAAAGAAGGAGGAAAACTGGAATTCGGAACCGAAGTGGTAGTCAATAAATCAGGAACGATCGCTTCATTGTTAGGAGCTTCGCCGGGAGCCTCCACAGCTGCATATGCGATGTTGAATGTTCTGGAAAAATGTTTCCCTGAAAAACTTCATGGAGAATGGAAAGATAAATTATTGGAAATCATTCCTTCTTACGGTCAAAAACTGGCAGGTAATCCTGAACTTACCGAAAAAGTAAGAGGATATACAAAAGAGAAACTGGAATTGGAATATTAATAAAAAATAAAAATTTTTTAAGCAGAGCTGTTATTTGAAACAGACAGACCTTCATCCGATGGACGAAGGTTTTTTTATTTAAAATTAACTTCAGAATTTTAAATAGGCTTGCTAAACACGACAAGTTCTGTCGCATTGTAGCGTTAGTTTTGCATTGATAAAAAGTTTGTGTTAAATCCTTCATATACATCTTTTTACCGTGAAATAAAATAACTACTTTTGCAGCAAATTAAAAAACAAATAATAACTAAACACAAGTATGAAAAAACTCTACACGGGTGTACTTACAATGTGCACTGTTTTGGGCGTGTCTGCCCAGGATGTGGTATGGCAAAAAGATATTAAATCCTCTACCCAGGATTTTTTAAACCATGTCTTCACAACATTTAATAAAATTAATACATTCGTAAATTAAAAACACAAAAAAATGAAACAAAAATTAATTCCCTTGGCATTATTGACCTTAATATGTACAATTATTACAACCTGTAATTTGGTATATACTACCAACAATGTCTTTACCTATCACTAAAAATTAGTACCTATGAGAAAAAAAATGTTCTCCCTATTATCTTTATTAATAGGTTTTTTTGGATTTTCACAAACGGAAGTCTATTTCAAGTATGATGAGGCGGGAAACCAACGCTATCGTGGCACAGATACCAATGCCAAACAGGCTCCTGATACTTTATCAAAAACTGAATCAAAAACAACTTCTTTAGCTGGAGCCGAAGTAATGGATGAGAAAGCATTTTGGAAGCAAATACGTTTGTATCCTGTTCCTGTTAATGATGTACTAACTATTGATTGGACTGAGGAAGTCGATGGTGTGATTGAATCCGTCTCTCTTTATCAACACAGCACAGTTCACTGGAAATTTCAGCAGCAGAATTTACCTGATCTTAACAAACAAATCAAAATCAACATGACAGGTTATGACTGGGGAGTGTACGTATTGCGATTTACCTTAAAAGATGGCAGAATTTTCAGTAAAAATATCACAAAACGATAATACAAAACACAACTATGAAATTTCATAACAAAAAAAAGAGATCCTTTTCATCCTTTGTACTGCTTCTGATCTCATTGGTGGGTTTTGCACAAACCACACCGGTACAGAATTTTCATGATACCAAAGGGAATATTGATGTCAATGGAGCCGGACAGCTTCAGTTTACTTTACCAATCGCTTTACCGCCCGGTATAAAAAGCGTAGCACCGCAGGTAAATCTTGTTCATACCAACGGATCGTCCAATGGAATTGCGGGATATGACTGGAATATTTCCGGGATTACTTCAATTTCAAGAGCCGGAAAAAATATTGAAAAGGATGGAGAAATGAGAGGTATTCAGTTAGATTATTCGGATTTTTATAATTTCAATGGACAAAGGTTGATTTTAAAGTCTGGTGAATACGGAAAAGATGGAGCAGAATACGTTACAGAAAAATTTTCCAATACAAAAATTAAATCTATTGGTACTATTACGGGGCAAACATGGAAAGGACCCGAATATTGGGAGGTCACCTATGCTGATGGCACACAAGCTTGGTATGGAGGAATAGGTTCAGGTGTTAGCAACGCCAGAACTCCATTGGAATATAATATTGTAAAATGGGAAGACCCGCAGGGAAATTATATCACGTATAATTATACACAGACCACAGGAACTAATGTCGCAGTAATTTCTTCAATTAAATGGGGAGGAAATGAAACTCTGGGGAAGCCACATTTTAATGAAATTGAATTTAATTATAATGTAACGACAACACGAGGGCTTAAAGAACAATCTTATTTGAATGGTATATCCCTTGTTCAGGATAAGTTATTAAACACTATTGCTGTAAAAACCAATACCTCCCAGTTTAGAAAATATGATATAATATACAAATCTGACGATACAAAATATCAATTTGTAGAAAAAATACAGGAATATAATTCAGAAAACCAGCCTGCAAATCCTATTGAATTTTATCGGAATGAAGAGCAGTCAGATAGCAGCTATATTACTGATTCGTCAGATCTCTACAATTTTATTTTAAGTGGTGATTTTCGTGGAACACACACGACAGACTTTATCTTAAATAAATCACCGTTAACCGGTGAAGATGGTTATTATTTGCTTTATGGGGGATTTTCCAGTACTCAACATTACTTGGGTACAGAAAATGTGTATAATGGTGCAATTCCCATAATTATTAAAGATACTAATAATAATGTCAGCAGCAGACAAGGATTTGTTTCTTATTCTATCAATTCCACAACAAAAGACTTAACCCTTAGCTATTATATTATCGATTTAACAAAGCCGGTGAATGCATTACAGTTAGTAGGAACAAAAGTTATTGCACGCAATCAATGGGATGAAAGTGAAAGCGATTTTTCCGACCCTTTCAATACATATAAAAAAACAAGTAATATAACGAAACTTATTCAATATGATATTGAAGGAGATGGTGTACCGGAGGTCTTAATAGCAAAAAAGAACACTATAACAAATAGAATATGTACTGCACCGGAAAACTCACTGCCAACAGAGGACGATTGTGAAACATTTACCCATGATGAGCATAAATATATTGTAGTCAGACAGCAAGACAATTCCTTTCCCTTTTTTCAATTTGATTTTGATAAAAGTGAAAATCTTTTGTTTGGTGACTTTAATGGTGATGGAATTGATGACATAGGGAAATCTGTTCTTACCACAAGTACGACCATCAATGGAGAGTCTGTACCGGCAAATACCTTACAGACATATAACCTGAAAAAAGATGGACAAGGAAATTTAAGCTTATCTCAGGTTTTTTCAGCCGATTATTCCGGGCTTTCTACCCATACTCAAATTGGTGATTTTAATGGGGATGGTATATCAGATTTATTTGTGCGTACCAACGTTAATAATCACTACATTATAAACCTGAATACTGGCAAAAACTTTGTAAAAACAGCTTATTTTAATGATTTTAATTTAACTGATGGCTATACCAGTTCCCAAAATGGCAGTTATTCTACAGCCAAACTTTTAGACATTAACTCAGATGGTAAGTCTGATATTATAAATTTTAATACCAGCTATAATATTGCCTCACCTACTTCTGCAAGTTCCTCATTTACAATAAAAGTAAGTGAAAATCAGGGTTATTCAGATGGTAAGATCCAATTTGGAGCTAACCCGGCTGTTACTAAAAATTTTCCTGGCCCTTTTATTTTTAGAGAGATTTTAGGATTATGGAAGAATGATTTGCATATTTATAGTCCTACTTCAAATCCAAATGAAGGAAATATATATTATTTTTCTCATTATTCTAATCTTCAAAAGTCATCAATCAATAAGATTATACAGGGAGGAATAACAACATTAATTACTTATGATGGTGGTTATGGTGCTAGTTGGGCATGTCAATCATGTTACAAGCCAATAAAAAATGAACAATATCCGTTAATGGAGCTAGGGAATATAAATTCAAAGCTAGTTTCACAAATTTATGAAAGTGGTAACCAGGTTAATAGATATAAACAGTTCCGCTATCGTGGGCTTATGATAAACCTGCACAATAAGAAGACTATTGGTTTTCGACAAATGGCGAGTTCTTCATGGTATAATGATAATTCCTGGTATCCTGATGATTCTGAAAAAAATATAAAAATATGGAATGGTATTGAAATTGATCCTTTGCAGGAAGGAGCACCGGTTAAAGAATGGTTGACCAGAGCTACTAATGAGGATTTGAAAATCTTTCCGACAGATATTTCTGTAAATAATACGCAGCTACTCAGCTTTAAATCTACAAACTATCAAACTGATAAGCTTTTGAACGGTCAGGTAGTAACTGTCATTCCTGATGCAGATAAGGCTAAAGTAGTTAGGATGATTCTTCCTAAAACAAGCAAAGGAAAAAATTTCTTAACGGGAGCCATTACAGAAAGCACAGTTACTTATGGTGAGTATTATCTGCCATCACAGACTGTCTCGAAGGTCAATACTTCATATGCGGTGACAACTTCTGATTACCTGTATGACAACAATCCTTCAGGAGCGGGGGCAAACTATTACATAGGGCGTCCAAAGTCCAACATAAAAACTGTCCAGGCATACAGTGACAGCAAGGGCAGTAAAGAAGAATTCACCTACGAAAATAACCTTGTAAAAACCATAAAAAATTGGAACAGGGATAATACTGCCTATACCTTAGATACTTTTACTTATGACAGCTTTGGAAACATCACAAAGAAAGTATCAGGCAATAGCATAGATTCCGGGACTATAACATCAGGGTACGAGTATGATCCTAAAGGCAGGTTTGTAGTAAAGCAAACCGATAATTTAGGATTACAAACCGGGATTAATTACAATGATTGGGGACAAATAACAACTAAAACAGATCCCTTTAATAATACAACTACCAATACATATGACGGTTGGGGTAAATTATTAACTTCCACAACCAATTTAGGGGGAACTATTTCGTATCAATATGAAAGAGATATTAAATCCAATAGCATTGTTACCCAAAGTGCTCCGGATGGTAATGTATCTAAAAAATATACCAATATATGGGGACAGGATTACAAAACTTCAACTAAAGCTTTTGGTCAGGGGCAGTTTGTATCACAAGAAACACTATTTGATTTTTTAGGCAGGAAGGTTAAAGAATCAGAGCCTTACTTTGAGGGGCAAAACGCCAGCCAGTGGAATATCTTTGCCTATGATGACACTGTATATCCGGCAAAAGTAACTGCAACTGCATTTACGGGTAAGCAGACAACAACGAGTGTTTCAGGTTTAACAACAACTGTTAAAGAGGTAAACGGGTATGGAAGAACAACTTCCAAGACTGCCGATGCTTTAGGCAATATAATTTCTACGACAGATGAAGGGGGAACCATAAAGTTTTCTTACAATGCTGCAGGAGAGCAGACTGAGGCTAAATATGCTGAAAATATTGTAACGACTAAATATGATTCCTGGGGGCGAAAATCAGAATTTAATGATCCTTCAAATGGGGTGTATAAATATGAATATGACGGATTTGGAAGAGCTAAAAAAACGATTAGTCCCAAAGGTCGAAAAGAATATATCTACAATAATTTGGGACAGCTTATCAACCAGGTAGAATTATCATCGGATGGGGTTTCTACCATTAAAAATATTACCTTTAGCTATGACGGTTTCGGCAGGATTACTTTAAAATCGGGAACATCGAACGGAAAATCTTACAGTAGAGGCTTTGGATATGACACTTTTGGTAGAATAATATCAAGTATTGAAAATAGTAATGGTAGAATTTACATCCAAAATGGGATTCTGTACGACGATAGGTCAAGGGTTACATCTTATACGAAAAGTTTAACTTCCTCCGGTACTGTTACTGAGGTTACGATCATGCACAAGTATAATAATTGGAACGGTGAACTATATCAATTAACGGATAAAAAAACAGGCTTAATTCTTTGGGAGCTTCAAGGTGCCAACGCCAAAGGGCAGGTACTTAAATCTAAATTAGGTACTTCCACCATTAATAATACCTATGATAGTAATGGGTTCTTAACCAATATCAATCATTCATCTGCTGTAAAACCAAACATTCTTCAGCTATCTTATTCATTTGATGCCATAAAAAATGAGTTGAAAAGTAGAACTACCGGAGGAGATTTTAATATAATTGAGTCATTCGATTATGATACTAATAACCGACTCATAAACTGGACAGATCCTGTAACGGGAGTTAAGCCATCCGGCAATCGAAATACATATGATGTTAAAGGAAGAATAACACAAAACGACCAGGTGGGTACAATCAAATTTGGAAATTCTTCTAAGATTTACCAGCCAACAGGAATGACTTTAAATGCAGCCGGAACCCAGAATTATAATAATGACCTCATCCAGGTCATTACCTATAACGAAAATAATGATCCTGTATTTGTTGACGGGCTAAAAGGAGATGTAAATTTTGAATATGGAATAACATCGATGCGTCAGAGAGTTTCCTATGGAGGTAATTTTGAACCCGGTAAGATAGGTAAATTCACAAAATTATATAGTGAGGATGGGAGCTTTGAAGTAATTATTGATAATAATGCTAAATTAGAAAAACATATTCTCTATATCGGAGGAACACCTTATGAGAGCAATATTCTTTATTTGAAGAATTATAAAGATACATCAGGTTCTTACAAATTCTTGCATAAGGATTATATTGGCAGTATTTTAGCTGTCAGTGATGAAACAGGTAAAAAATTAGAACAAAGACACTTTGATGCATGGGGGAATTTGACGCATTTACAGATAGGTAATGGAAGTATAATTACCGGAAAATCTGCAGTAGAGGAAGCCATAGCAAAAAATGGTCTAATTACTGATCGTGGTTATACAAGCCATGAACATTTCTTTGAGGTTGGGGTCATCCATATGAATGGAAGACTATATGATCCGCTATTGAGAAGGTTCTTAAATGCTGACGAAAATATACAGGATCCTACCAATACCCAGAATTATAATAAGTATGGGTATGTAATGAATAACCCGATGATGTATAATGATCCGAGCGGAGAGTTTTGGGGGTGGTTTATTGGAGCTATAGTAGGAAGTTATTTAAGTGGAGTCCAGGCCAATCATGGAAATTGGAATCCTGTAAAATGGGACTGGAAAAGCACCTGGGGAGCCGTCGTTGGAGGAGCATTCGCCGGGGCGGCTCTTGGCCAGGGGATAAGTAATATTAGTGTAACCGGAACAAAAATGATTCAAAATTCCGTAGTTGGTGCTGTTGGAAGCATATTTAACGGACTGGCCAATGGTCAAAATATTTTTAAAAGTGCATTAACAGGATTTACAGGAATAAATTATTCATTTAATTTATCCGGTAATAGTATAACTTCTACAAATATGACCGGATACAGTATAAGTGAAATGCTTGTTAATAATGATAATACATTAAATGGAGCAACTGAGGTTGAATTTTCAATGGATACTGTAATGAAAGTAGATCAGGACAGGTATAAAGGACAATTGATAAGGGGTAGTTATCATAAAGTAGATGAAACATCTGATCTTAGCCCATATTTGAGAAAGAGTGGTTATTCATATGGAAGCAAAAATAACCTTATTATAAATGGTAACGGTCAGGAAGTTTGGGGAGTAACAGAGAAAGTTACTCATAATGGTATGGTTGTCAAACAAAGAATTTATTTGCCTAAAGGAACATTTGTTAGTTTAGAACAATTAGATTTAACTATGGGACATGAGATATTTCATACTATTTTAAATAATGCTAGAATTTTTGATGTAGAAAAAATTACCGCCACTAATCAACGTGTTAAATTACATGAATATTATACTTCCAGATGGGAACAGCAATACATTATGTTTAGGAAGTGGGAAAGACTTAATTTGAATATGGGCTCATTTAATACAGAAATCCAAACGTATGATGATTTAGAACCATTGATGAATAAAATAAAACCAATTTATAACAATTATTTAAAAAGCACTTTAAAATGAGAAATATTACATTAACTCTATTAATAATATTTTGCTTATTGTCTTGTAAACGAGAGCAGAAAAAGAGTGGCGTCTTCAGCTTAAAGTATGTTAAAAATAATAATGAGTTGATTCTTATATTTGAAAATAATACTTCTCAAAATATTGTTTTTCCAGTACCTAACACTCTTGAATTTGGAGATAAGAATTTCAAAGATTTTTCTACTCAGGGTAATATGGAAGGCTCTTATCCAATTTCAGTTTATGCAATAATGAAGGATAATCAATCTTCAAAATTTTATCAAAAAAAATTAGATAGTATTAGGAATTCCAATTTAACAGAGAGAGGTATGGCTGATTTAATAAATCAAATGATGCCAAGTGATGGGGATTCTGTATTTTATTTAAATAGAAATGGAAAATTGAGAGTAAAATACAATTTAATTATCAAGCAATCCCCTCCAACACATAATTATTCTTCTAAATTTAAGCAAAATTATTATCCATATAATAAAGTTCTAAAAGGAGATTATCCTGAGGGAGAATATTTACGGAGATTTTCAAAAATTGATTTCGGGAAGGCTAAGTTTATAGCACAACCCATCATAAATGATAGTTTGTTTTTGAATATCTCACAAAATGATGTTAATAAATAGCAGTATCTTAATAAAAGAGTGAATAGCTATTGTTTTTTAATTATATTTGAATGATCTACGTAAAATAAATTATTTTAATAACAATAAAAAACCTTCTTGATGATTTTGAAGACTTACCCTTTTTCAAACAGTTGATAAATATAAAATATTCTCTAATTG
>NZ_AKJY01000059.1 GCF_000282115.1 Chryseobacterium populi | reverse complement strand
TCCTGTGGCATTTATTCCTCCATTAGCTGAAATATTAATACTGCCATCTGCATTCAACTGTGTTTCCGCAACATTTTCATCTCCTTCTATGGCATCAAAACATCCGTCCCCATCTGAATCCAGGTCTTCAAGATCCGGAATACCATCTCCATCAGTATCTGTGAAGCATTGTGCGTTAAACCCAAAGCTATCCATATTAACAGTGGCAGCAGAACCGTAAATATAAACCCTTACATAATATACCGTTCCTTTTTGTAATCTATAGTTTCCTCCAAGGGGATATTTTTGAAAATTCGGACCATTGGTATTGATTCCGGAATATAGAACAGTAGACCCGGTAAATGCTGCATTGTCCGCAATTTCAACAGATATATTTTGCACTGCTGTTGGCACCGTATCATCTGTTACCCATTCTTTCAGTTCTAAAACCCTGTTGCTGGTTGCTGCCATAGGAATAGTAACCTGAATATAGTCATTATTGGCTTTTGCCTGAGCCGCAGTTGTAGAATTCACGTTTCGGATTTCCCAATATAATGAGGTCTTCTGTGAGCCAGGTAGTCCACTTCCGAAAGACACGGTACTGTTGGCTGTAATAACATCAGGAGAAAGTTGATTCGTTTCCAATTTGCCGGGAAAAGGGGTATTGTTAACATCCCACCTTAAATGGGGATCTATGGTATTGTTAGCTGTCGAGGGAAGTGTACAGGTATTTTCTACAGTATCCAGGATACCATCATTATCATCATCCAGATCATCCACATCACTTAGCCCGTCATTATCAAAGTCCTTACAGGCATTGATTCCCAACAGGTAGGCATAGCCGGCTCCCTGCCCCTGGTCTCCGCCGGTATCAGCAGCCCCTCCTGAGTTCACAAGGTTCGGAACCCCTCTATTTACTCCTCCATTAGCCGAAATGTTAATACTGCCATCCGCATTCAGCTGTGTTGGGGTAACATTTTCGTCCCCTTCTATGGCATCAGAACATCCGTCACCGTCTGAATCCAGGTCTTCAAGATTCGGCGTTCCGTCTCCATCAGTATCTGTGAAGCACTGTGCACCAAGTCCAAAGCTGTCCATGTTAACAGTGGCAGCAGAACCATAAATATAGAACCTTACATAATATACCACTCCTTTTTGTAATCTATAGTTTCCTGCAAAAGGATACTTTTGAAAACCTGGCCCATTGGTATTGGCTCCGGTAAATAAAACCGTAGACCCCGTAAATGCTACATTGTCTGCAACTTCAATATGTAAATTTTGTACCGGGAAATTCTGGCCACCAAATGTGGTCCATTCTTTCAGCTCTAAAACCCTATTGCTGTTGGTTGCCGCCATAGGAATCGTAACCTGGATATAGTCATTATTGGCTTTTGCCTGTGCTGCAGTTGTAGAGTTCACATTACTGATCTGCCAGTTTGAATTCTGGTTTACAACTGATATTCCGCTTCCGAAAGACACCGTACTGTTGGCGGTAATGACATCCGGAGAAAGTTGGTTAATTTCCAAACCGCCTGGTAAGGGAGTAAAATTAACGTCCCACCCTAAATGGGGCTGAGCAGAGGTACCGGAAGTCGAGGGAAGTGTACAGGTATTTTCTACGGTATCCAGGATACCGTCATTATCATCGTCTAAATCGGTGATATTGGCAATCCCATCATTATCAGTATCTGTACATGTACTTATCCCGGCATTGGCAGAACTGCCGATACCCTGGCCTGTATCACTTCCTGTATCAGCTGCTCCTCCTGAGTTCACAAGATTGGGAACCCCTACAGCATTGGTTCCTCCAGTAGTTGCAGCACTAATACTGCCATCTCCATTGAGCTGTAAATTACCAACATTTTCGTCTCCTTCCAGAGCATCAAAACATCCGTCGTTGTCTGAATCCAGATCAATATGATTGAGGATACCGTCTCCATCCGTATCACAGGTGAATGCCAGTATTGAAATGTCATCCAGCGACCAGTCATCCAGAGCTGTTGCTGCCCTGAACACTAATGAAGCTGTATTAGGAATAGAAGCATTAGGTATATTAAGCGTAAAAGTTTGGCTTGATGTGTTGGCAGTACTAAAAGGTGTAAAAGTAGAAGTTGCCCCACTGGCAAGAGTAATGGTAACATTGTTTGCCCCGGTGCTTCTTGCCGTACCATTGTTAACAGTAGCATAGAGCGTTCCGTTCAGCAATATCTGCAGGCTTGCTGTAGAGCCACCTGAACTGTTTCCGTCAAGTGCACTTAAAGTAAGTTTTAAGGGAATCGAACTATTGGTATTAGCCAGGCCTGTTATGGTCTGTGAAAGGTTCCTGTTAGCAACATTATCAGCAGAGATTTCAGCATTGGTGGTACCAGCCCATCCGGCATCAGCAGTCCATCCGGACAGTCCCCCGGTAAAAGTCCCGTTGGTAACAATATCGTTTCCGAGGCATTCAGCATTATCAGGGATACCATCGTTATCATCATCCAGGTCAGAAGTATTAGGGGTTCCATCAAAATCCATATCTGCACATGCCGTGCTGATCGCTGCGTTGGCAGAGGCCCCTGTACCCTGGCCTGTATCACCTCCTATATCTGCTCCTCCTCCTGCATTCACAAAGTTGGGAACTCCATTTGAATTGATACTTCCATTAATACTGCCATCCAGATTGAGTCCTGCCCGGGTCACATTTTCATCCCCTTCCAGGGCATCAAAGCATCCGTCGTTGTCTGAATCCAGATCAAGATAATCAGGAGTACCGTCGCCGTCCGTGTCCAGTGTTCCACAGGGAGAAATAAATGCAATATCATCTATTGCAAAATCGTTCCCAGTAAAACCTGTACTTTCATTCTGAAGCAATATATTGTAGTCACCTGTTATGGTAGGGGTAAAACTTAACGAAGTTTGAGACCATATATTTAAGTTTCTTTGGCCAGTTGTAGTACTTGCAAGCTGGGTAGTACCGGAAGAATTCATTATCCGGATCCTGATATTATATCCATCAGCAAGACTTGTATTACTGGCACTGGCATGCCAGAAAGAATAGGTATAGGTAACCCCTGCTACTAATCTGACACTCTGCCTGAAAAATACCCCCACTGAGGTACTTCCATTTACAGCCAGATAGGCATCTGTTGCAGTATTGGTAGTATGCCCGTTATAATTCCATAATGCGGGACTGGGATGTGGCTGCGGAGCAGCATTACTGATAACAGCATAATCTCCTGCATTCACCAGCTGCCCACTTTTAAAAGTATATCCGGGTCCTGGATTTGTTGATAAATTACGGTTAACAGTAGTCGTACCAAATGTTCCGCGCTCTTCCGAGCTGACTATATTTCCACAGCCCTCATCGACATCAAGTATCCCATCATTATCGTCATCAAGATCGGAAGTATTTACAATTCCATCGCCATCTGTATCTTGTGCATAGGTTCTGTTAAAACCCGTGATGCACAATAAAATAAAAAAAATAATAATCCTTTTCTTCATAAAAAATGTGTTTATAAAAAGTCTAAATTGATGTATTGGGAATCATATGATTGTACACCCTGTTTCATTAATTTTCAAAATCCGTTTTGTGAATCTGCTGTTATCCCAATCCCAACTGAATTTATCATTAACAGACATCTGACGGGGAAGTAGGTAACAAACTGTAAATTAAAAACTCAATAACACAGAATGTATAATTTAAAAATCATTAACTGTAAAAAAATCTGACATTGGTTTTCTGCATGTAAAACTATACAATTGGTTGAAAGAAGAATTGTATTTTTTATTAAAAAATGTTATGTATCCTATTAAAAAAATGAAAAAATTGTTATGTTTTTAAATCATAAACACATGAAAATCAGTTTTATAAAATAAAAAATACGTTAGCAATGGCACTCTTGAATTTTAGATAGGGAAATTTATCTCTCCTAACACTTATTTTTATAACCAGTTTATAACCAGCTTTTTTTATAAGAAGTTGTGTTTTAGACCTTAGCTGATCCCCAAAATTTACCGTGTAATTATGAGATTTTTTTTCCTTTGCTATGTTTTTCTGTTTGTGTCTTCTTTTCAAAAAATGACGATTAATGATGATGATTATTTCTACAAAATAACAGAAGAGTTAATCCCCATTATCCATAAAACCGATAAAATATTGATCATACAGCGAAGAGAGCTTGATCAGTTTAAGAAAACAGGAGGAGATAAATATCTGATAAGTTCTAAATATATAGACATGTTTCTGCATAAAGAAGACCCTTCCAAACAGATTGAAATTGCTTATGATCTTCTCAGGATCAATAGAGGGAGATATGACTTTATTTCAATGGCATGCAATTTTAATCTGGCTATTACCCTTGAAAATATTTCGCCGAAGCTTGCCATGCAGTTTGTGAGTGCTGCCATAAAATATGATGAAAAATTAGAAGGAAAATATTATCTGGGACATCTTTATCATATAAAAGGAAGGATTTATTATAATGAAAAAGCCTATGCTTCTGCAATGCATAATTTCAATAAAGCACTGCTTAGTTTTAGAAATGATCATCAACATAATAATACCATTTACATTGCCTCAATGTATAACAATTTCGGATTAACCTACAGTAAATTAAATAAGATAAAAGAGGCTCATAAAGAGACTGAAAGAGGAATATCAATTTTACAGAATAAAGGTAATCTAAGCCGGGAAGAAATAGATTTCTTACATATAATGAAAGGAAATTCAGGCTTTTATTTATATAAGCTAAAAAATTATCCGGCAGCGGAAAAATTATTACTTGAGGAATTTGAATATTATAAAAATAAAGAATCTTTCTGTTCGGAAAGCATTGTTTCTTCACAAAGATTATTCGATTTATACCTGGCAACCCATCAAAAAGAAAAGCAAAATCAGATTATTGATTATCTGATAAAAACAGAGCCTAAACTGAAAAATACTCACAGTAGAATTGTCGCCAATGAGGTTATCCAGGAATACTATGTCAGTACTAATAATTATACACCCTTAAAGGCTGTTTCTGAAAAACTTATCGGGCTCAATCATTCCTATTATGATGAAAATAAGAGGAATGTAAAGAAAATATCAGATTTACTGAACAACCAAATCATCAGAAACAACAAGGAAAAAGATGATTATAAAGCTTATCAACAGAAAAGGAAAAATTTATTATTTATTATTTTTATTTTAATTGTTTTCGGTGTGTTTGGAATTATTCTTTATAATATAAAAAAACATAATAAGAGAGAAAAGGAATTATTAAAAAACAATGGGAAGATTCTGGAACAGAATAATGAATTTCAGAAGGAGAAAATAAAAAATCTGCTTCAAAGCCTTAATTTGAAAATAGATACTGAAAAAGCATTTTTGGAATATCTGAAAAAAAATAAAAAAATAAACGGAGATAATGATTCGGAGCAAATACTGAAAGAATTATTTTTAAAAGTAAATAATTTGATACAGATAGACAGGCGAAGCTATGACCTGATTATTGAAGGGAATATTGAAAATAAACTTTTCCTGGAAAAGCTTTCCGTTTTATGCCCCACTTTAACCAATACAGAATTAAAATTCTGTACTTATTATAGGATGAATTTGTCTTCAAAAGAAATTTCGTCCTTAGAAAATACGACTAACGGAACCATCAGGGTATACAAAACAAAAATAAAATCTAAATTGAAACTGAATAAGGAAGACGATTTGTCCTGCTTCTTAAACAATATATAAATTTGATTTACAGATAAATACAAACATTCCCCCCTATAGAGTTTTAGCATTGTGATGAGTAATATTTTATCCTGACCTCAGGGGATCATCCGAATATCTTTTAATCAATAAAAGCCTTCTCAAAAAGAAAGTTTACTGCCATATTAAAGTCCCATTACCAGCATTAGCCCTAATTTCCAACCTATACTTCTGAAAATAATTCTCCTGATTTTAAGCCTATTATTAAGCTTTGTTAAAATTTTTCCCGGAAAAGTTTTGCAGGAATTAAAAAACGCTTTATATTTGCACCACTGAAAACGAAGGCATAGCCGGAGTTCAGGGA
>NZ_AKJY01000058.1 GCF_000282115.1 Chryseobacterium populi | reverse complement strand
TGTCTCGTCCTGAAAAAGGTTGACTACAAAATCATAAAAACAGTCACTCTTATGGATTCAAAAAAAACACCAGCCCCTGTACAGGAATACAGTGAGGCTTTCAAAAGACAGGTTGTCTCCGAATACGAGCGGGGATTATTTACTAAATCACAATTACAAACCCGATATAATATTCGTGGTAATTCATGTATTTCCAGATGGTTAATAAAATATGGTAACTTTACTTACGAAACACAACTAAGTAAAGGAAGACCCATGAAAGATCCCCAGAAACAAAAGATTAAAGAGCTTGAAGCAGCATTAGCCAAAAAGGAAGAAGAGCTTAGGGTATTTAGGCAATTTATAGAAATAGCAGAGCGTGAGCTGAAGATTGAGATTGTAAAAAAGTCTGGTTCCAATCAATCCAGGAAATAAGGGCAAATACGACTCTTTCACTGGAAGATATCTGCCGATTGTTTGGACACAGTAAACAAGCTTATTACAAAAGAAGAAAACAATCTGATTCTACAAATAATCAAGAAAGGATTATAGAATTGGTATTATCAATTCGTAAAAAGATGCCTAAAATAGGAACTCGAAAACTTTACGTCTTACTTAAGGATGATTTTGAAAAAGAGCAGCTTCATATAGGAAGAGATCGTTTGTTTAAGATTTTAAGATCAAATTATCTTTTAATCCCCAGAAGACACAGCTACTTTAAAACAACGAATTCCAGACATTGGATGAAGAAATACCCCAATATTATCAAAGGAAAAGAGTTGGAATGTTCAGAGAAAGTCTGGGTTGCAGACATTACCTATCTTAAAACTAAAGAGAAGAATTATTATCTTCATTTGATTACCGATGCTTATTCAAAAAAAATTGTAGGGTATGAATTGAGTGATAATTTACAGACAAGCTCTACGTTGAAAGCATTAAAACAGGCTATAAAAAATCGAGTCTACAAACATAGCTTAATTCATCACTCAGACAGAGGGCTGCAGTATTGTAGTAAAGAATACACCGAAATGCTGAAGAAAAATGGCATTCTCATCAGTATGACAGAGAACTCAGACCCTTATGAAAACGCTGTAGCGGAAAGAGTGAACGGTATTCTGAAATATGAATTTGGATTGATCGATACTTTTGAAGAATTTAAAAATCTCTCACAACAGCTTAATCAATCCATTTACTATTATAATAATTTGAGACCTCATTTTTCCCTGAATTATAATATTCCAGGCCAAGTACACTTGAAAAATAACGTAAAATTAAAAACCTATAAAAAACAAAATCAGAATAGGAAAATTCCTACTCTGATTTAAGTATATTTGATGTATTAAACTAGTCAACCTTTTTCAGGACTAGTCA
>NZ_AKJY01000057.1 GCF_000282115.1 Chryseobacterium populi | reverse complement strand
GATAAAGTTCCTATTTTAACGAATACCGTAACTCCTTTTGTATGCGTAAATCCTGCAACAGGAAGCGGAACAGTGGATTTAACTTCATTTAACTCCCAATTCGTAAACAACCCTGCGAATTACGTTTTCACATATTATGTATTAGGAAACTCAGTCCCGATCGCTAACCCAGGCAGCTTTCAATACACCGGAAACACGACAATTACCGTGGTTATAAAAGATCCTTCCTCTACCTTATGTGACAATGGAGACGCACAGATCATCTTAAACCCAACTCCTTTTGCTGCAGATGATGCTACATTAAGCGGATGTAATAATAACAATGCGGGAACAGCCACATTCGACTTAACAACAGCAGCCGTTACAACCGTTACAGGAGCTATTAAACAATTCTATCCAACACTTAATGACCTCAACGCAGGAACTAATGAAATTTTAAATCCTGCCAGCTATGCCTCGGCAGCAGGTATCATATTTGTAAAAGTAACTACTCCTCAGGGTTGTGTGGATACTGCCCAGATCACATTAAATATTTTACCGGTGGTGGTGGTGAATGATGCTACATTAAGATCATGCTTTATCGAAACCAATCCTGCAACTGCTACTTTTAATCTCACAGCCGCAGGTGTTACTACCCAAACAGGAATTATTAAACAGTACTATCCTTCGTTAACCGATGCAATCAACGGAACCAATGCCATCACAACTCCAACTGCACATACTGCTCCGAACGGAGTGGTTTACATCAAAGTTATCAATGGAAACGGTTGTTATGCGATCGCTAAAGTGACCCTTATTGTATTGACTCCGGTTTTATCTGCCGTTTTACAAGACAAAACAATTTGTATGGAAGATAAAACTACCCTGGATGCAGGACCCGGCTTTGCTTCTTATGAATGGAGCACCGGGGCAACCACTCAAACCATTACCAATGTTGGAGTGGGGGTATACTGGGTAAAACTGAAAACAGGAGAATGCGTTGCTACCCAAACAGTAACGGTATACCCTGCAGGGCAGCCGGTGATCACAAACGTAGACATTTCAAATTCTACAGCTACGGTAAATGTAATTGGGGGAACACCTCCTTACCAGTATTCTCTTGACAATATCAACTGGCAGGATTCTAATGTTTTCACCGATTTACCGAGAGGGGAAAGCCAGATTTTTGTGAAAGATGCTTACGATTGCGAGCCGATCAGCATCACAATTACTGTTCCTAACCTGGTTAATGTAATCACTCCTAACGGAGACGGCGTAAATGATGTGATTGATTATTCTGCCCTGGCAGGTAAACAGAACCTGGTTTTCAGTATATTCGACCGGTATGGTGCAAAAATTCACCAGGGAGACAAAACCAATAAATACAGATGGGACGGAACAGTAAGCGGAAGAAGAGTTCCCACAGGAAGCTACTGGTACTCTGTAACCTGGAATGAAAAGGACAAACACAATACTCCTTTTAAATATTCAGGCTGGATACTGGTGAAAAACAGGGAATAATACAG
>NZ_AKJY01000056.1 GCF_000282115.1 Chryseobacterium populi | reverse complement strand
TTAACAAACTAAATTTAATAATTTTAATTTGTCTGAAAAACAGGGAAGTCTACCCTGACAAATGCGCTTACATAGAAATTTACGATTTACAATTTGGATTTCATAATATAATAATAGATGAAAAGTTACAAAACTTTATTGAATCACCTGATAACAATCCAAAACCTTGGAAAGGAATACGGCTTCAAAAAGTAGCGGGGGAACTATTCAACTATGCTATAAATAATACAGCTAATTATTAAGTTTAGAAATTGCTAGGTCATCATCAATCTTCAATAATACTAAGACTAATAATTTTAAATATATAATATAAGCATGATCATGTTTCTCGGTATTATCTGGAGTAGCTTGAGTACCATGCAAATAACTATTTCTCAAATCCATACCATTAGTAAAATCGCTCTTATTCAAAAAGTAATTTAAATATGCTTGCTCAGGTTTTGAAAAAAGAGAAGAACCGAAATAAATCATATCTTCAGATATCATCTTTAGAACTTCCGTTTGAAAATCAGAAGGATAGTGATAATATGAACCCACCTCATTTTCTCTTAAATCTTTAATTATAAAAACTCTTGGTATGTTTGTTATTTGTAGAAAGCCATCATTATCTACAATTATTAACCCTTTCTCGATAAGATAATCTAATTGAGGTTTTTGATGTTCATGATAAGAATCAAGTTTAACTTTTTCATTTGCAAGCAAGTCAAAAAAAGTAGTATAATTTTTCTCTAAAAAAGGCTCAACAAAGGATAGACTCATTTGATCAGAGAAAAACAAATTTGAAATAGCCAAAACCTCATTACAATTATCATTAAAGTAGATATACTTGTTAATGTTTATACTAGGAATATCTTTTAATGCAGATGGTGAAGATGATATTTGAAGAAGCTCAAAATCTATGATTCCGTCTTCAACATAAAGCTTATATTGCTTTAATAAAGATTCAAATTCAGGTGCTAAAAATCTTACTTTTTCAAAATTTGAAACTGCTGATGAAACAGAAAAAGTTGCATTCTCAGCAAAATTGTACTTGTCTTGAAAAACATTTGTGAAAATAGATTGAAAGACGTTTTCCAAGGAAATATCTAATAAATTTAACATTCGAATATAGCCGTGAATTTGTGCTTGGGAAGTCAATTCTGACAAAAAAAAACTTATTCCAACTTTATAATCGTTTTGAGATTGAACACCCATTAGTCTTTCAATTGCTCCTATTTGGCTTCTTTTACTGATAAGATCAATTCTATTTTGTTCATCAACATACTCAAATAAATATTTAAAATTTTTAAATAAGGAATATGGATCAGTATTTTCTTTAATAAAATCTACACTATATACATAATTAACAGTATGATTAGCATCAATTGAGCCTTCTTTTATTTTATCAGCACCCTCTTTAAAGCCAACAGTAACTCCATATTTAATACCTCTATTTCCAAGTAAAAATTTCTCAGTTTCGCTTTTATTCAAGCGTTTTGCTTTTAATCTTGTTTTATCATTAATTTTAAAATCATTCTTAGTTCGTACATTTTGAATCAGTTGGACATAATTTAAATTTGTATCGTTAGAATCTAGATAATTGTCTATAATAAGTTCCTTATCTTCAATACTTAGGCTTTTTGGTAGAAAACTTTTCTTATGATGAAAACTATTTTCCTTTTCATAAAAAGACAGTAAAATTTCAGCTGTTTTTGAATACGTCAACAAGAAGTTCTTTATTTCGAAATCATAAAAGTTGACCAGATTTTTATGGGTCAAAAAAATATTGATGAGATAAGGTTCATTTGAAAGAATACTTTCAAAATTGATTTTGGATATTCGATGAAATCCATTATGACTGTCAATTAACTCCCAAAATGAAACAACATAACTATGGATAATTTTTTCATGAAAACTAATTACATTTTCATCGTTTATACTAGCTATAAATTTTCCAATAATTCTATTATAGCTATTAGCTTTTTCTTTAAAATCACTAATTTCTTCCTGTGACCATTTATTTAAATATATACCGCTATCCAAATATTTTTTGATATTGTATAGCTCTAGAACGTCATTTATATCTGAATAATTTTCTTGTATATCACTTTTAAGTTTATTTTCACCTTTAGAAAGTTGATGACCACCTGCCATATCTTCTTTTGAATAAAATACAACTCTATTTAAATCTGCGTTTCGCATACTATTGCTTATTTTTATTTGTGATAAATATACTATAGCTTCTTGTTAATACATTATGGTTTTCCGTAATAATCCCAATTCATTAATGCTAAACTTCTATCAATTCAAAAATTGTATATTACATTTATCTTAAAAGCGTTCTTAAGGTATCATATTGGGAAACACGTTTCCTGATCTGAAGAATAGTTTCATCCCATAAATAATTCAGTGATGCGTCAAAAAGACCAGAAATTCGCCGTAATAGAAATTATTTACATATTCATAAAGGCTTTGAAAATTAATCTTCCCCAAACAATCGACACAAGATATAAAAACTTCAATATCATGTCCAGAATCATCTATTTGTTGTGCTATTTCGTAAATCTCAGACGATAGATGACACTCACTAATCAATCCGAGCTTTTCGAACAATTTGCACCCCTCAAAATCTTGATACGTGAACTCGCAATCATGTTCGTATCTATGTAGTTCGCGTGTCTTTATAGCTAGGCCGCGGCGAAATATCCTGCATGCATAATATTTTTATTTAAGGTTTATGTTTTTTAGGGCGGTCAAGCCAGGCAAGAAGTGGAATTGGCAGTACATATGCAACCAGAACGAATATAGTGAAATTTATAGCATTCATGAGTTTATATTCAAAAAGGGTTTATAATAAAACTAATGTTTTGGATTACGTTACAAAATTAGTCTAGTTCATTATTAATCACTTATACAAAAGTCTGGAGTTCAGATACATTTTTACGTTATAACCTATAATAATTAGGACATCATGCCCCACAACAACTTGCTAATAATAGTACAAATCTTCCTCGGTACAGGAAAAATATTTACACGAAGGAATTGATTGATTTTGTCCTTAAGCAGGTCCATAATGAAAATAAGACAAAGCGAATGTTGTTAATGAATATAGAATTCCTAGGTCAACTATAAATGGACTAAAAAATATGGTAAACATTAGGATGATAGTATTAGTATGAAAAGTATTCCCAATTATAAAAGAATCTATACGGATATAATTAATTTAAAGTATCCAGAGAAAAAATTGATGTGAAGTCATTTATAGCAAAGAAAAAATTATCAGTGTTAGATGTTGTAACAATAAATAAGCTTGTCTTTAACACTAATTCAAGACGCAATGAGCAATTTAATCAACGCCATCGATCTTATGATAGGTCTGCAATTTATCAGATTTTAGAATACCAAAGGAAAAGCTGTTTGAATAGCTCTCAAATCGCTAAATAATTTAAGTTAAGCAGAAATGCTGTTGCAAAATGGAAAAAACTGTTCATTTGTGAATAAATGCTATTCTTTCTAATAGCAGGGCAAGCTTTAAGACAACCTTAAAAGTTATAGCTTATGGTTGATCTTTTCAGCAACATTAAATAGGTCTTTGTGACAATATTTGTAATGGATTATATACGGAAATTTGTTGTATAAATTTAAATCATTATAAAAATGAGTAAAACAGTTTTAATTACAGGAGCAGCCAGTGGTTTTGGAAAAATCGCTGCATTTGATTTAGCACGTAAAGGTCACAAAGTGATTGCTACAGCACAAGTATACCCCCAAATGAGTGATCTGATACGCGAAGCTCAGGAAACAGGTATCGAATTGATTGCTGATAAGTTGGATGTTACTAACTCTCGCGATATCCAATATGTAGTCGATAAGTATGATATTGATATTCTAATCAGTAATGCCGGAATTATGGAAGGTGGACCAATTGCGGAGCAACCTTTAGAATTTATCCGATCAATGTTTGATGTGAATGTGTTTGGAGGTTTGGAGCTGGCACAAGGTTTTATAAAAAAATGGGTGGGGCAAAAGAAAGCTGCTAAAATTGTGTTTACTACCTCAATGGGAGGTTTATGGACAGTACCTTATGTTGCGGCTTATTGTTCTTCAAAACATGCAATGGAGGCGATCGCTGAAGGGCTTAAAACTGAGTTAGCAGATTTTAACATCAAGATTGCAACATGTAATCCAGGTGTATTTGGTACAGGTTTTAACGATCGCGGAGTAGACTCTATTTTCAGATGGTATAATCCTGAGAAAAACTTCACTCCATCTTCGGTCTTTGATGGTACGGCTGAATCTTTGAAGCATCAGTTGGATCCTCAATCAATGGCTGATTGTATTGTGAATGTTGCATTGGATGATAATTCGAATTTCCGAAATGTACATCCCAAAGAAACAGAAGATTTCGTTAAGCAGTTGCAGACAGAAGCCTGGACTTCAAAAAGTTAAATTACTGGATAAGCATGGAGTAAAGTCCATGCTTTCTTTACTTCACAATATAAATTAGATAAAATGAATATTAAATATAATGAGGCTAATCGCGCCTTAAATGCGGCAATAGAAAAAGCTAAAAGTTTACAAATACCGGTAAGCATTGCAGTTGTTGATTCTGGTGGGCATCTTGTGTCCTTTGCTAGATTGGATAGTGCGTATGGTGTTATTGATTTCGCAGTGAAAAAGGCCAAGACTGCAGTTATGTTTGGTGTGGATAGTGATATTATGGGAAGCATCATTTCTGGTGCTGAAATACACGCTTTTGGTATGATCAGCTCCAATGGAGGTTTATTGACAATTCCTGGTGGAGTTGTGATCAAAAATCAAGAAGGTATTGTTATAGGGGCTATCGGATCCTCTGGAGGAACGCCAGAGCAGGACAAGGAAATCGCAACAGCTGGAGCCGGAGTAAATCTTTAATTCTTTTGTACATTTATATGATGGAAGCTACACATGAAATAATATTTGATAAGCTGGTTTATTCTTGTGCTTTTGAAAGACAACGAGGAACAGAAGAATACTATCCGGATCATTTTCTAGGGTTTCAATTAGCTGGTGAAACGCATTGCTTTCTTGACGGCACCTTAACAGTTGTCAAGGAAAATACAGTTGTTTTAGTGCGAAAGAATCAACTTATACGTACCATAAAGTATCCGGCAAAAACGGGGAATTATAAATTTATCGCTATTACTTTGGATAAAAAAACTTTACAACGATATGCTGTTGAAAATAAGATTGAAGTCAAAGAACGATATCATGGCAGTGATAAATTATTTTTTCAACCGAATGATTTTTTGCACAGTTATTTCATTTCGTTAGCGCCATACATTAATAAAACAAAAGAAGCTACGCCACGTTTGGCAGAACTTAAGATCAGGGAGGCTATTGAATTACTTCTAGATAGTAACCCTGATTTTAAATTTATTTTGTTCGATTTTAGTAAACCGCACCTAGTAGATCTGGAGGATTTTATGAATAATAATTTTATGTTCAATATTGATGTAGGGTCATTTGCCAAACTTACTGGACGTAGTATTTCTGCATTTAAACGCGATTTTGCTAAAGTGTTTAACGTTCCTCCGAAGCAATGGCTTAAAGAAAGACGTCTTGAGGAGGCTTACCATATAATAAAGTACCAGAAAAAGAGGCCAGCAGATTTCTATATGGACCTTGGTTTTGAAAATCTATCTCATTTTTACTACTCATTTAAAAAGAAGTACGGTGTTACAACCATGGAATTACATTAGTTCTAAGCCATGATTATTGAGGTATCCCAATAGTTTTTTTCTTGTTTAAAAAAAATTCTTATATGCTCCAAGGCAGCTTGGGCTGTGTGAATTTATTGTATATATTACTATGGAAGTATTAACTTATTGTCAATTGGCACAGGACAGAGTATTTTTTTTGTTCACATGTTGGGACAAATCTAAAAAAGCTAGGTTTGTCTCATTTTTGGTAGTGTCCCACTAACTGTGTAAGTTAAAAAGTTATCCTGATAAATAAGATGAATGGCGGAATTTAATCTTGGAGTTGGATATTTGTTGCCATCAAATTTTAAATATTCAGGGAACATTGAACTTATTATTTGTCTCTTTTCTTCTGTATTGCCCTTCTGATGACGAATATCAAGATTAGCTATCTTTTTTTAATCCGATTCTGTATTGACAACTCCTCCTTGAATTAAGCTCTGGCTATCATCTAAGCTTCGTACCTGATGAAGCTCTTTGTTGTATGTGTAATTATCTTTTTAAATGCTCCTTTGCTTTAGCATTAGAGGGATTTATTTTTAAGCAATTGTTAAAATTCTTCATTGCTTCTTTTGAATTTTTTATACTTAAGTATGTTTCCCCTAATTTGAGATATGCATTTTCGCTATCAGGATAAAGGAGGGTATTGAGTGTATAAATCTCAATTGCCTGTTTGGTTTTCTCCTGCTTCATCAAGTCATCTGCAACATCATTAACAAGTTTTTCGTTTATTCTGAATCTTGGAAAGTTTTGCTTTGCTTTATTGACAAGTTGCAGTAGCTTGTCGCTTGTCTCATGTGACATTTCATCTTGAATACCCCTTATAGTTGCAGGATAGGTAAAAAGTTTGCCAACAATGTCATAAGCAACTTTAATTCCTGCATCACTGCCTTTATTGCTTATTGCGATTATTGTAAAATCGCCAATCCGTTGCAAGGAAGTTGAGAAGTCAGTAACACCACCATCGTGATAGAAACGTGGATTTTGTCCAACTGAATCAAGATCCCAGCCCAAACCATAATTACTATTTTGTGCCTTTGTTAATATTTCCTTTCTAATTTTATCTTTGAATAAAACATCGGAATCAAATATGTTTGCCCATTTTAATAAATCATTTGCAGTTGAGTAAAGTCCACCAATCGCAAAAGAGTTGTCCATATTTATATTAAATGTGTTTACAAATAAACTGTCATTTACCTGATGATAACCTGATGCCCGATTTATAATCAAAGTCTCTTTTTTGTCGACTCCGGTATTTTCTAGTTGCAAAGGGATAAAAAAATTGTCCTGCAAATACTGTTCAAGAGAAACTCCAGACACTTTTTCAACGATAAGACCTAACAAATAATATCCTGAATTATTGTAATTATATTTTTCCCCTGGTACAGATTCTAATTGTTTTGACCTAAACAGATCAACGATTTCTTTCGATGTATGTCCCAATAGAAGAAAATTCCCTTTTGCTTCGGGCAAACCTGTAAAGCTAACGATCCCTGAGGTATGTGATAATAGTTGCCTTATAGTTATCTTTTCCCAAAATGCTGGACATTCATCTAAGTATTTGCAGATGGAAGCATCCAAATCAATTTTATTTTCCTGATACAATTTCGTAATTGCAGCAGCAGTAAATGTTTTACTCACTGAGCCAATGCGAAATTTAGTATTCAATGTATTTGGCACCTGTAGTTCGTAATTAGCCATGCCGTATGCTTTGGCAAAAACTTTCTTTCCATTATGGGAGACCAAAACAACACCACTAAAATTGTCAAATTTTACTGAAAAATCCATGTAGCTTTCTACCCATATGGCTATTTCCTTATCAGATAATTTAGAGCCGGTTTGAGATAAGGCAAAGCTGTTTAGCCCCAAAATTAAAAAGGCAATTAAAAATAACATTCTTCTCATTATTCTGAGTGAGGTTTTCTGAGAGCCTATGCACTTGCATATAAAGCTGCTTTCTTCAGGTTCATTTAATATCCGCTTTGTACATCCTGAATTAGATAACTTGGTACCGTCAATAATTTTGGAACGTATTAAACCGTTAGCCTCCTTATTTAACGCTTCTATTACTAAAAGATATTTCTCTGCTTTATTGAACGAAGAAGTATAAAGATCATTAAACTCTTCGATCAAGAGTCTATCTCGATTATACACGGCGATGAATTTAGAAGTTTCAGATTCTTTTGCCTGCTTCAATTCTTTCTCCTTTCCAATTAAGTTACTCATTTACATTAATTTGACTTTAAATATACAAAAATGCTAGATGGAGTCAAATTGACAGATGTTAAAAAATCAGTCTGATTAAAAAACTCAATATCATGCGTTTTTTAAAAAGATTTAGAGTTCACAATAATACAAAATACAGTAATATTTTACTGCGTTTTAGAAATCTAGCTCCCATTAAGGTTAGCGCTGCTGCATGGAAGTTAAACAGGTTTCTCCACCAGGAATCAAAAGATACACTGTTATTGAAAGAATTGGTACAGGATATTGAGATAAGTATTCCGCAGCAGGCAGGTAAAGAATTGTACACAAAATGGTCCCGTATTTATGATCACAATAAAACCTTACCCGATTCACTAAAGATTGTTGTTTGGGGAATAGATCGGGCCTATGGCAAAAATACTGCTGTTTCCAGAGATTCAGCTATGATTATTAATTTTAAAAAGATTGTTCGGGACAATCGATTATCGGGAGAAAAATTCTATGGACAATTCGGGCTGTTTCATGTATTGCAATTCACACCGGCAGGTAAAGATGCTCCCTTAGCTAAACGGTTAAAAGACAACGGTTTTAAAGTAACCAGTTTTGTGAGCTATACTTTAAACAGCGAAATGTACATGCCAAAAGGACACGGGATACCGGTTCCCGAAAATGAAAACCCTTAATCTTACTTATCATTACGAATGCTCATAAGATCACTTAGTTTTCTGATTTCAGCTTTTAACGTTTCTATTTCTGATTGCTGTTCTTGAATTGCTTTAGTAAGCACAGGGACAATTGCTCCGTAATTCACACTATAGATTTGCTTTGATTCATCTTTGGGTATATCTACAGCTTCAGGAAGAATCTTAGCTAGTTCCTGTGCTAAAAAACCTGCTGAATGAATCATTTTATCATCTTTACCAAAAGTCATTTTACTATTTTCCAGTGATTTTCTGTCTGAATGTATATCGTACATAACAGGTCGCATTGCCATTACTTTACTGATACCATTATTTACATCTGTGATATTAGTTTTTAAACGTGTATCTGAATTTGTATAAACACCTGCGATATTAATAAATGCAATATTATGAACACCATAAACAGGAACACCAGAAGTTAATGTATAAAAACGAAATCCTCCGCCACCCGTTCCACGGTAATTTATAAATTCGGATTCTCCAAATCCTGATTGTAATGAATTCCAGGCAATAATACTTGAATTTGTTGTATTAGGTATTGGCACAGTACCACTTGTATATCGGATTGCTCCGTTTACGTCAAAAATACTTAAAGGGTTATTGGTTCCAACCCCCACTTTACCGCTGTGATAAATAGTTTGACCAACACCTGTAGCTCCGGTTGAAGTAGCTGAATTATACCAGGGTTCAGTTACTATGGGACTTTGTGTAATTTTATGCCCTTTTAGTTCCCATGTAACTCCTGTAGCAGAATTTACATTTGTTTTTATAAGTTCAACAGATTCCGTTGGCAACAAGGTAATTGTAGCAATACCTGTAGCTGTTGTACTGTTGATCAGTTCTCCAGCTTGGGCTGCCACTGTAAGTGTGGATGTAGTACTTGCGTTTTTAATCTCATAAATACGTCCGTTAAATACCGGGGTTGTATCATTAAAGGCGGGGAGACTGATTGTAGTATTTGTAGAGGCATTGCTGCTAACAAAGTAATCATCTTTTGTCATAGTATAAGCAGCCGTCACACTTTTATAGGGTGCTGCTACTGAGCCCGCAACCGTCAAAGTACTTCCCGGCATATCGGTAACAATACCTACCTGACATAAAATAATGTTTGAGGTTAATGCTCCACAAAGCAATAAAGTTTTTTTCATCTTACAAGTTTAAATTATAGAAATAGTATTTGTAAATATTTAATCACTGTATTGGTTTTAATTCTTAATAAAACCATAACTCATTATATAGCTTAATACTTTTTATTATATTTTAATGCGAACCTATGAAACAAACAAATTAAAAAAAAATATAATTTGTACTAAAAATACCATAGCTTGTAATATTTTTAGTACTAAAAATAGGATCACAGGCATAACGAATTAATCGAAAAATCAATCAAAACAAAAAATAAAAATTGTTCTTCCATAGATTTTTAAGCCAATAGAAAATAAATATTAGTACACTATCGAATCAGTTCTGGCCTGTATGGGGATAAGAAAATATAGCATAGCAGAGATCACTATAAACACTAATCCTAAAACATAATAATCATGGATAGACAAATTCTTTCAAAATTTCAGTATCCATTTCCTGTTGATTAAGAATGTAAAGTTTGTAGTAGGATATTTCGTATTTTTCAGCTAATGCGCTTCGGTTACATTAAAAATAAATTTCCTTCAATCGGTTTGTATTGATTAGAAGTATCTTATTCCATATAAAGCTCGGCTAATTTGGTCAAATCTTCTATAAAAGTGTTCGAAATAATATGAATATATAATTTATGAAATATCAATGGTTTAAAAGAATTATTTTATAATGGTAATCATGGGTACGGGGGAACTAAAATTAGATAATCTTATTATCTACAGCAAAAGCAAGGGCTTCAGTGAAATTTTTAACAGCAAAAATTTCAAAAATTTTTCTTCTGTAATATTTGACAGTATCTGGAGAAACAAACATTTTTCCGGCAATCTGATTTATGGTTAATCCTTGGGCATATAATCGGAGTATTTCCAATTCTTTTTCTTTGAGTTTTGGCTTATTTTCTGCAATCCAAACTTTTTTTGACAAATCCAGTTTCCACAGTATATCAGATTCCTGTTTATTTATAGTAACATTCCCGGCATTTTGATTGCGTGAAATAGAGACTACACATAGTGATTTCCAAACCAATCCATTGCTGTTAAGAAAAAGAGGGGACAATTTATGATTAATAAGAATGGGCTTTTCATATTGACCATTCAGGTGGAAATCATACGAAATGCTGTATAATTTTCTTTCATCATTGTTGGGCAATTTATCATAAAAATCAAATCCAAGATTATTAATCACGCTCAACATTTCCAAATCTTTTTTGGGGACATTATTAAAATAGAAATCATAGCCCATTTCAAGAACTTCTTCAGGAGAATAACCACATAAAAATAAAGGATTATTCGAAACATATTCAAATTTCATTTCTTCATAATCAATCACATAAATACTTTGATAAGTTATTTTGGCAAAAGATTTTACTACTTCTAAATAATTATGCGGAAGCTGAAGTTTATCCTCAGTAGATATTGCTTTTATTTTGTTTCTATTGAGTAATGAATTTTTTTCATTTTCCATCTTATAAAAATACCAAAAACTAAATAAAAGTGTAAAGTGAAATTAAAAATATTTATCTTTTTTTGTGAAAAATTAATTTCTAACTATAATGAAGAAAAAAGGCATTTAGAATGTAATTGAAAGAGCTGGAGAAATAAATGAGAGATTTATTTTTATTTGAAAATTTCGGGCATCAAAATGTGTCAATTTAAACCATGAAAGTTTTAGAATATAATAATCAAAACATTGGATACAATTAGTTATTTACAATAGCAGTTTGATAATATTCCCGTTGACAGGCATAATAATTAAAGATTAAAATTTATGAGCAATAAAAAAAGGCAGCCATTTCCATTCGTAATTATAACAATTGTTTTAGGCTGGATTATTTTTAAAGAATTTGACTTTGAAAATTTAAAGTTCGAAAAACCGATACTGGCTATTGTATATATATTAACCTTTCTAATGTCTTCTTACTTTCTTATTAAGAATTTTAAAGAAGAATAACGATTAAAGTTTCGCTATAATTTCCTGTAAATACTCAAAGAATGTACGGGAAACAGTACTTAGAAGCATTGTTCGTGAATAGGTGTTGATTACACAATTCACAAATTCACAATTGGCAGGTGTTCCTGTATTTGTAACAACGCTGGGGGTTCTGGGAACGGATTTTTGGTTCAAAAAACAATCCTAAATTCACTAGGATATCGGTGTTTATATAAATAATGCAAATACTGCCAATTTAAGGGCAACTGCTGAACATATTTAAGATAATAATATACTTTAATGTGCCACCTCTTGATGTTTATTAAATAAATATTTAATAAATAGAGATTTCTTCTAGTTCCTGTATGGGTATGACAGGTTTTGAAGAAGCACATATATACGGTCCTGCGGACCAGCGGGAAGCCATCGCGACGATTCACCGTTCGCTCGAGTTGGGCAGTATTTTTTTGGATACTGCCGATCTGTATGAGCCACTGAAAAATGAGCTGCTCATTACGAAAGCAATCGGCGGCAAACACGATCAGTATATTTTGGCCACCAAGTTTGGTTGGGAAATCGATGACAATAAAAAAGTAACCTGGGTCATCAATGGTAAAAAGGACTATGTGAAAAAATCTCTAGAGCGTTCCCTAAAAAATCTCAATACTGATTACATCAATCCGTATTATCTGCACCGTCTGGATAAAAATACGCCGATCGAGAAAACGGTTGATGCCATGGCTGAACTGGTTAAAGAAGGTAAAGCAGGTTATACCGGTCTATCGGAAGTATCGTATGAAACAGTTAAGCAGGCACATGCCATTACCCGATCACCGTAATACAAGTGAGTATTCTTTATTTGAGCGAACGGCAAAAGAACGCGGGGGGCTAACAACATTAAATGTGTTTGTTTGTATTTATCTGTCTGTATATCAGTGATTGACGATTTTTGACGGAAAATTAATAGATATTGATAGATAGAATTTTCTAAAACATCCACTATCAATTATAGATTTGCCAGTTAAGAATGAAAAGCTAAAAACTCTTCACGTAATATGAGGTTCTGTTTTGGTAGTAATATCATCAGGAATAGTATTCGTTAAAAAATCAGATGAGCTATAACATATCAAAAATCATAGGAGCTTAAGTTTTGAATTCTGAGAAATTTATTTAGAATTTAATTTAAAATATCATAGGATGAAAAAATTACTTTTATTAGCTTGTATAATTCTGGGAATTCAGAAAATACAATCCCAGGTAGGCATTAATACGCCTAATCCTCAGGGAATCTTGCATGTAGATGGAGCAAAAGATAATAATACTGCCGGTGTCCCTACTTTAGCACAGCAGGCGAATGATTTTATTATAACTTCTTCAGGAAATACAGGAATTGGAACAACTGCTCCCAATAGTACCCTTGTTATTGATGGTACCTATGAAGGAGCTTATTCAGAGGTTTCAGCTAATACAGCATTAAGCAGCAAAGACCAGTTTATTAATGTAGTTGGCTCTTCCGTCATTACCCTTACATTGCCTGACGGAACATTAAGCAATTCGTTTGGCGGAAGGATTTACAGCATAAAAAATACGGCCACTGTTTCGATCTTTGTTGTAGGACATGCAGCAGACCAGCTGTTAAGAACTTCGGGAACTGCAATCACAAATTCATTAGAAATAAAACCAGGCTATCAGGCAAAAATCATAAAAAATACATATACTACGGTTGCCAATCCCCTTTGGGAAGTATTTGATCTTACAAGTGTTGGTGGTAATTCTACGGACTTCATAGTTGGAGAAACAAAATCAGTAAGAATAGTGATCAATGCAACAGCATTCACAACTGCCTCAGGTTCCCGAAATATTATGACGGGAAGAAACAGTACAAGTACTACGGGTAATAATTCAATCTATGAACTAAGCTCTGCCACGGATAAGTTAAAATTTTTATATATAAACGGAGTGAGAATGGATGGTTTAAGGTCTAGTGGCGGTGTAGCTCCAAAACTATTCAATCCCACCAGTGCAAATATTGTTTATAATTTATCTGCTTTATCTACACATGATTTTAACATTGACAATGGTACGGGAATGAATTTGCTTCCCAACTATTATAGCTATTTGATTGATGGGGATGATAATATGGGAACTTATACGAATAGTACAACAGAATATGTAAATGTAATGATTACTTTCCCGAACGGTCAATGGTATAATTTTACTTGGCATGCAACCAGAGATGCAGCCAACTTTTATTTTTATATGACGGCTCAACGGTTAAATTAAGAAAATTGCTTCATAGATAAAAATGGATTGGCCAATCAAAATAAAAAACATTTGTGAATTTAAAAGAAATAAAAATAGGTAATCTGATAAAGATAAAAGTTGAGGAAAACAATATCGCTATTGGAAGGATTTGTAATTTTTTTGATTTGAATGCGAATACAATAAACGAAATGTATAATGAAAAATCTATAGAAACTGAATTATTATTAAAATGGTGTAAACTCCTGGAATATGATTTTTTTAGATTGCATTCCCAGCATCTGATTTTATATTCACCACCCAAGGCAATTAATAGTAATGCTAACCAAAATTCAGTACTTCCGCGGTTCAGAAAGAACCTCTATACAAAAGAAATTATTGATTTTATTCTGGAACTTATAGAATCTGAAACCAAAAGTGTGAAGCAGGTGATCGAAGAGTATAAAATCCCGAAGACAACGGTGTATAAATGGATGAATAAATATAAAAACAACCTGTATGAAAATGACAACCCGGCCGGATTATAGAAGAATATACCAGGATATTATTATGATAAAACATCCTGAAAAAGAAGAAATATGCAAAGAAATTTTATTACAGACCAAACTAACGGGTTTGGATATAATAAAACTCAACAATTTAATTTTTGGTTCAGGAAATAAGGATAGTTCTTCTTCTAATCGAAAGCATCGTTCCTATGACGAATCTTCAATATTGGAAATTTTAACTTTTCAAAAAAAATATGGATATACCAATAAACGGGTAGCTGCTCATTTTAAACTGAGTAGAAATACAATTACCAGCTGGAAGAAAAAATTTAGTATGTCAGAGCATATAATTCTCTAATATTCTAAATGATTCCATATAAATCACAAATACAAATATACAACAGCCAATAAGGTAGAAACACATGTGAGTGAAGCCGGCAGTTTTCAACTGCCGGCTTTTAATTTTTTTGAAAAATCTTCTAAAGCTTATTGATCCAGATATAGAGACTGGTATCCTGGGGAACATTCATTTTTTTTCGCAGACGGTACTTTCTGCTGTCTACAGAATTTAATGATGCCCGCGTATAATTGGCGATGTCTTTAGTCTGGATATTCAATTTAAGATATACACACATTTCCAGGTCTAATGGAGTTAATTCAGGAAACTCCAATAATTTTTTGTATAAGCCGGGAAATACATTCTGGAAAATCACAAGCAGATGTTTATCATTACGCTTTGCCATTTCCAAAAGCTGCATAAGCTGTTCTTTATCTGCAGTATTATCCTGTAATTTGATGTTTTTTTCAGGTTCTATTGCAGGGTATTTCTTTGTTTTTCTTCGGTAGAAATAGAATATGATAAGGGAGAGCAGAACGAGTGATGCTATAAGAACCGGCAAAACAAATAATGTTTTTTGGGGTTTATCCGTTATTAATGCTTTTTTATCATTTTTATTTTGTGTTATAAGAGCGGATTGGTTGATTGTTGCCAGACTATCTTTTAAACGCATGTTTTTTTCAAGATAGTAGGCTTCCATTTTGCTATCTCCGATTTTTCTATAATATTCTATCATTTTAGGGTAAATGAGTAATAATCCCTCTGAAAATTTGTATTGCTTTAAAATTGGCAGGCTTTTATTCCAATATTTTAGGGCATCCTGGTTGTTACCCAAATCAAACTTTTGATTCCCCCTAAGTAGGTACACATTAGCTATAAATCTTTTATCGTCTTCCTTTATCTGAATTTTTTCAGCATAATCATAATATTTTTCCGCTTCCTTATAGTTACCTTGCATATCATAAGCTACTCCTACGTTTTGGACGGCTTGACCAAGTGTTGGATTTCTATAAGGAAATTTATCGGAGACTTTTAATATTTCAGAATAACTTTTCTGAGCATAATATAGTACTGAATCTTTATAATTATTCTTATTATATTCTTTAAAAAAATGGGAAGAATAACTTATAAGATTGTCATAGATATAATATTTTCGGAAATGCAGTATATTTTTATCATCAATGAGATCAATAACTTTAAGGGCTTTAGAATAACAGGATCGGGCATCATCAAAATTTTTCACCTGCATCAGTGATTTCGCTTTATATTGGAGCAGTGCTGCCCAGTCTGAATACGACTTTAACTCTTCAGCTATAGGCAGCCCTTCTTCAACAGACTGCAAGCATGAATCAGTGTCCATCCTGTTGCTATATATTTCTGCCCGAAAGATTATAGCTATCAATATCCCCTTTTTATCCCCTTCTTCCTTTGAAAGAGTATAAAGTTCATCGCACATTAAAAGAACTTTTTGATCTCCAAGCTTTGCATACACATCTTTTTCATGTATTTGTTTTTTTAACAACTCTATCCTTTGTTTAGAAAAATTTTGAGACCATAGAATGAGGGGAAAGAACAGGAAAATAAACAGTTTGGTTTTCATCTGGTATGTTTTTTCAAAATTAATAAATAAACAGATATTAATAACCATCATGGTACCCGATTCAATCCGGTACATAATTTTACATTCCTTACTTTCACTCTGTTATAATGTAAAATCAGCTGACACAAGGCTTAAAGATGTAGAATCCTGTAAAGTTGACCATATCAGTCCTGCGAAAGTATTTAGAATCCTAAGAATTCCCGAATTGTTCATCATCATTATAAAATGCGACACAAAAATTCTTTATGATAAAAATCCATCAATCAAATTTACAGGCAATAATTTTAAACTGGCTATTGCCTGGGTAATAGCTGTATTCGGCATCCCCCTCACCACAAACATTTGTAGTAATAATTGGGCTGCTGGTAGAAGTGTCTATCCAGATATTATTGGTGAGAACAAGTTTATATTTAAAGAAGAAGGTTTTTCGGCAAAAATCAGAAATACTGATTTTTCTGGGTGTCAACAGTTATTTTTTCTTTCCTCATGTTTTCGATAAAATCTGAAGGCGTTAAACCTGTTTCTTTTTTAAATGCATTCAGAAATACCCGGGGAGTGGCATACCCGCATACTTCTGCTAAATAACTGATTTTATACTCTCTGTAAATTGCATCTTCATAAAGTTTTTTTGTGATGTACTTAATTCTGAGACTATTAATATAGCTGTTGAAGTTTTTGTTTTTGTAGTTTTTTATAATCTCAGAAAGGTATTTTGTATTCGTATTGAGATGACTTGCAAGCCAGGCGATTGTAATGTCATTTTTTAGATACTTTTCTGTTTTTTCAAATTTAGATATTTTATTTAATAATTGATTGATGGTTTCTTCTGCAATTGTTTTTGGAATTTTTATTGTTTCTTCTTCCTCTTTTTCTTCTTCAGAATTTTGGATTTCAGCTTCATGTTTTATTTTCATTATGAGTTTCTGAAATTTTTGTTGAAGAATTTTATTCTTATTTTTCCAGTAATACCAAATTCCACCACCTACAAGTATGATTATAATTAAGAAAATATAAAGGTAGGTTTTAAGAGTACTATTTTTTTCTTCGTCTTTTTCTTTTTTAATTTCGGTTGTAACTTTATTTACTGAATGTTTTTCTGCAATTTTTATACTGTCTTTTAACTTCGTGAGAAGCTGACTGTATTTTTTTCCTTCTACTGTATTGTTTTGCGCCAAGTATGCTTCCGTCAAGACCTCATAAAATATTTCTCTGCTGAAAGGAGATGATATTCTTTTTTCCAGTTTCAAGCCTTCTTGAGCATAATAAATAGCTTTATTGTTATTTTTCTGGTCAAAATAAAAGTCACCAGCTGTTCTGTATAAATTCATTTCATTAAGAGGGCTTATTTTTCTGCTTTTAGCAATCTCTAGTGATTTTAAAATGTATTTTTCAGCTGTTTTAGGATCGCCGGGCTGCATGATCCACAAGTAATAAAGAGTTAGATTTGCCTGTATAGAAGTAATTAAATCATATTTTTGTTTTGATGATATTTTAGAATCTTTATCAGAAATTTTTTCAGCTTCACTCAATCCTTTTAAAAGACATAAACCAACAGAGTCGGATTGTTTTTTACTTTGATCAAAATAACTGGAATAATTAGAATAAAACAGGCTGCTATAATAATAACGAACATCACTGTTTTTGATTTTCTTCAAATATATTTTTGAAGTTTGATAGGCTTTATGAGAATCTTCCAAAAAACCGAGATCTCCAAATGAACGAGCCCTCATCTTGTACATAATTGATACTTCTTGTGGAGATGTATTTTCATCAATATATTTTTCTAAATCCGATGAAATTTCAATAACTTTCTCTGTGTTATCTAATGTCGAATAAGCCCGCATTAGTTCTACACCAATTAGAAAAGTAACATCATATTTATTTTCCTTTGCAGTTTTGTATTTTTTTTCCAGTTCTTGGATCGTATTGTTTACTATACCTGTATTACCGATTTTATTTTGTATTTGAAGAAGTTCATTTTTCAGCTGTTCTTCAGAGACTTTCTGACTTTTTATCAAAGTAAACAGATTCAGAACAAAAAATAAAAAAATATATTTATGAGGTTTCATTCGCTTTTGGTTGGAATTAAATTAATGCTCTGTACAAAAAATATTTATTGCAGAAAATAAGTTTCACAAATGTATAAATACTTACCTGCATCTTATGCGGGAAATTACTGGATGGATATTGTTTTTATATAATTTATTTTAATTATTTAACTGTCAGTGTTTTGTAGTCTGATTTGTGTCGGTATAATTCAGGAATTATACCGATTAAAATCTTGTGTCTCTTTTCTCATAGTAATAATATTGCCACATTATTCAACTTGTTGTTAAGGTATTCGTGCTAATTTTTAAAGAATACCTTTTTTGGATTCTAAAAACACAGTCAACATATAACCCAAGTAAAATTATCGTAAATGAAAAACTATTTATTAATTGGAACATTATTTAGTTCTGTAGCTGTATTCTCTCAAGTTGGTATCCAAACACAGACCCCGCAGGCAACCCTAGATGTAGTAGGTGTCCCAGGTGACACTTCAAAACTGGATGGTATCATTGCTCCCAGATTAACAGGTGATGAACTAAGAGCAAAAACCTATACAGTGAGTCAAACAGGAGCTTTAGTATATGTAACAGCAGCAGATACAGCTCCAGCCGGACAAACCGTCAATGTAACCACAGCAGGATATTACTATTTTGACGGAACCTTATGGCAGAAAACAGGAGGCGAAGCAGCCTCTGTTAATATTTACAATGCCAATGGTTCTCTTACCAGTGCACGTACATTAACGAATAATGGATTTAATCTTACTTTTTTAGGCAGCAACCAGCGTACAACCTTTCCGGGTACGGGAGGAATTCGGCAATATGGTACTGCGGGGATGAAAAGAGCTGACATAGTATTGACAGCCAATGACAACAACGGAGATTCGGTAATTTCTGATTTGCAGATATTTCAAGACCCAGAGAATACCGGGCAAATCATTGTATCAAACGATTCCCGCGGATTAACCCTGGGTTCGAGATTCACAACCCAATCAGCCCCAATAAAGTTTGAAACAGGTGCGGGTAGTGGTGCTAACGGGACAGAAAAAATGCGCATCACAGGAGAAGGAAATATAGGGATGAATACCTCTTCGCCAACCGAAAAAATGGACAACAATGGAATTACGAGATTGAGAAACCTTCCAGTGAATGGTGCGACAAACGCTATCAACACCAACACTGCAGGTAATGCATCCGCAACGCAGAACCAGACTTTTACTGCAACCAGAACAGTGGTGGCCGATGCCAATGGTGTTTTAGGGTATGTGGCAGGCTTACCGATAGCAGGCCCCGGAACATCTAAAATAGTGGTAAGTGCCGGAGTGCTGGGAACTCAAAATATCGGGAACTCTAATCAGGTACTTGCACTTTATCCAAATGAATATATTGATACCAATAACTCTTGGACCAATAATGTATTCACTGTACCTGCTGGATTGGGAGGTCTGTATATTTTTAATATGCAAAGTTCACATTCGCACGATGTAAATAGTCAAACCAATTGGTTTACAATGTCAATACTTCAAAAAAGTACTGATGGTGGATCTACATGGTCAATCATTATGAGAGATACAAGATCCGGCCTTGCCGGTTCAGATGTTGATAACGGAAACACTATAAATTGGACAGGTAATCTAAATGGAGGAGATAGGTTAAGATTACTTTATCATTGTAATTCTACGGCAAGCAATTATGTTCAATTAGGCTCTATTACCATAACACAGCTTGCCCAATAGTGATTTATCAAGATTTGAATCAGGTAAAAACGATTCATTCTATGTTTTACTGAATACATACAGCAAAGGGTGGATCGTTATTTTGTCTCATCCTTTGTTTTATTAAGGACCACAGTATTTCGGGGATTGATATTATTGAACTCAATAAAAAGATCTTTGGAAATCAGGATAAGGAAACAGTAAAAACAAATCAGAAGCACCGCTCCTACAGCAGAGCCGATATCTTTAAAATCCTGGATTATCAAAAAAAGAAGATGCTTAAAAATTCTCAATTGGCAATGCACTTCAATATGAGCAGAAATACTGGTACGAAATGGAAAAAGACATTTTTGGTGTAAGAAGTTTTACTTCGTCGAGAATGAGGATTATTTCTACAGACAGATAAAACGATTAGAAAATGAAAATAGCATCCTCAAGAAAGCCAAGTAAAAACTAAAGCTCTCTTGTTGCCTACTTTGAAAATTAATATGGACTTTACCTTCAATCACTAATAAAACCTGACCCTGGGGATAGGTATATCAGTCGGTTCTTGCACCAGAAATAAATAATCAAAGAATATACGGGGGTGTGCTTACAAACATTACCGGTTTTAATATGTATTGATCACACAATTCACAAATTCACCGTAGGAAAAATTTAAAATAAGTTCGTGCATGGCATCTCTGGCGGATGACGAAAGAACTCCATGAAACCCGAGAGCAGTCCCATTAAGCAGACTCGGAGAATCTACTATTTGCCAAACATTATAGTTGGTTGGAGTAAATGTGAAACTGGATGCGTAGCCATTGTTTGCTCCTGTAGTATAACCAATTCTGGCATATCGATATATGATATTAGAAGCGGGAGGATTCAGTAACCTCATTTCGAAGAAATAACTTACTCCAGATTGTCTTACTCTGAACTCAAGGAAGCTACCGACAGTAGTTGTTTTTGTTACATCTGGAAATCCTAAATATCTTAGTTTGTCCGTTGAATGGCCTTGGGTATTTGTGACAATTTGGAGCGATGCCCAAATAGGATTGGCAGGGGTTCCCGCATTTGTAACAACGCCGGGGG
>NZ_AKJY01000055.1 GCF_000282115.1 Chryseobacterium populi | reverse complement strand
GGCGGCCCCTTTGGGGCCGCCGATTCTTATTAAAAAAGCTAATTTGTTATTTGGTAAACTTTAAAGGATACTTTACATTTTTGTAGCTATCAATACTTGCTTTTAAAGAACCTACTGCCAGTTCAGCCTTTAATAACATCGGAATGTGATTGGCATCATTGCTTACCCACATGGTTACCCCTTCTTTTTCTTTAAAAACCCTGCCGCTTTTTACAGACGGAATAATCTTTAAACAATTCACTTTTCCGAATTTGGTCTTTAAATCTTCAGTACCTACTACTTTCAGCTGAAACGGAAACATTTCATCATCAATCCAGACGTTCATATTGATAATTGTCCCTACTTTCAGTTCACCGGGAGATTTACTTCTCAGATAATAAAAACAGGAAAGCATATCCTGTACGCCCTTTACAGATTTTATTACCTTAGAGCCGTTTGCCGGTGTTTTTTTATCGGTTAGAATTAAAGTATTATTATCATGATTAAAAACCGTTTCGAAATGTTGGCGGTAGCTTCCTTCCTTTACATTTCTTACATAAAAACTGGGTAACCCTGTTTCTATATTGATAAAACTTTCATACAGATCATCTACCTTAAAAAAAGCTTTTACGGCACCGGAAGTCTGGCCTGTGCCTTTTACGTACAGGTGTGGGGAGCCTTTATAAGTTGTTTTTTGTGTGGTAAGGGTAGCATTTCCTGCAGTCAGTATTCCGTAATGTATCCTGAATGTAATAGATTCGCCATCTGCAATATTATCTACCTGGCCAAAACCTAAAAAGAATATGAATAATGCAATGATATTTAAAATTTTTTTCATGGTATGGATTTTACAAAAACGTTGCCAAATTTAAAATGTTATAGTTTTTACTGATATTTGATAAATCTCAGGTTTTTATTTAGAATCAATTAAAAAGCTTCGGGCTAAAATTAGTAAATTTGCAGATACATGTATAATTAAATTTTGTTATGATTACTACTGATATATTGATTATAGGAGCAGGACCTACAGGACTTTTTGCAGTTTTTGAAGCCGGTCTGTTAAAAATGAAATGTCATATTATAGACGCACTTCCTCAGCCTGGCGGGCAATTGGCAGAGCTTTATCCTAAAAAACCTATTTTCGATATTCCAGGTTATCCTTCCGTTAATGCTGGAGAACTTATTGATAATTTAATGGAGCAGATCAAACAATTCCAGCCGGGATTCACTTTGGGTGAAACTGCGGTTTCTTATACAAAAGCAGATGACGAGTGGTTTGAGGTGATCACTAACAAAGGAACTGTACACAGGGCAAAAGCGATTGCTATTGCCGGAGGTTTGGGAACTTTTGAACCCAGAAAACCTACCATGGAAAATATCGCTGATTATGAAGAAAAAGGTCTTGAATATTTCGTTAAAGAACCGGAACATTTCAGAAATAAAAAAGTGGTCATTGCCGGAGGGGGAGATTCTGCCCTGGACTGGAGTGTCTTCTTATCCAATGTAGCCAGTGAAGTCACTTTAATTCACCGGAGAAATGAATTCCGTGGCGCTTTGGATTCTGTAGAAAAAGTTCAGGATTTAAAAAATCAGGGAAAAATTAAATTAATTACTCCTGCAGAAGTTACAGCGATCAAAGGGGATGGAAAAGTAGAAGCGATCACTGTAGAAGTTGAAGGCCAGGAAGCTTATGATATTGAAACGGATTATTTTATTCCGTTATTCGGTTTAACTCCAAAATTAGGGGAAATCGGCAACTGGGGACTGAATATCGAAAAAAATGCAATCGTTGTGAATAATGCGCTTGATTATCAGACCAACATCGAAGGTATTTATGCTATCGGTGATATCAATACTTATCCCGGAAAACTTAAATTGATTTTATGTGGTTTCCATGAGGCTACCTTGATGTGTCAGAGTGTTTATAACCGTTTAAATCCAGGTAAAAAATTTGTGTTAAAATATACAACCGTAAGTGGAGTTGACGGATTTGATGGAAGCCGTAAAGAAGCAGAGAAAGCTGTTGTTAAAAAAATTGACTAATTTTGCAAAATTATGTCAGATATCAATATAAAAATTACCGATAGAGAAGGGGTAACCCATGATATCGTCGCTCCCACAGATATGTCCATGAATTTAATGGAAATCATCCGTTCTTATGAATTGGCAGAAGAAGGAACTATAGGAGTTTGTGGTGGAATGGCGATGTGCGCTTCATGTCAGGTGTATGTGATCAATGATCCTGGACTTACTGAAATGGGAGATGAGGAAGATGCAATGCTGGGTGAAGCTTTCCATGTAAAAGATAACAGCAGACTAGGTTGCCAGCTACATATCGTCCCCGAAATGGAGGGGCTTGAAGTGGAAATTGCTCCCTATCCTTAAATATATTTAAACTTAAATAATGAACTCCTGAAATTTATCCTTCAGGAGTTTTTCATTTATTAACATCAATTTATTTTTAAATCTCTTCTTTCGAAATCCATTTTCCTACAGTAGGAGCCTGGTAGTTTCTCATTTTTTCTAAAAGCTCATCAGTAGTGTCACCTATTAAAAGCATATCCCGGTTGATTTGTTTTAAAAACCCTTTATCAACCATGGTCTGAACCATTTTGATCAGATCATCATAAAACCCGTTAATATTAAAAATGGCAACCGGCTTTTTATGAAGCCCAAGCTGAGCCCATGTGATCATCTCAAAAAACTCTTCCAAGGTACCATAACCCCCCGGAAGAACAATTACCCCGTCGCAAAGATCATTCATTTTAGTTTTTCTCTCATGCATGGTTTCAACGAGAATTAATTCTGTCAATTGTTTATGGGCAATTTCTTTGGATTGTAAAAAATGGGGAAGGACTCCAATTACCTTACCTTTTTCACTCAATGCTCCGTCTGCAATAGTTCCCATCAAACCGACATCTGCACCGCCATAAATAAGCTGTATGTTTTGTTTTGCCAGGGTTTGTCCAAGTAAAAATGCCTGTTCTCTGTAAATATCATCCGACCCGAAACTTGAGCCGCAGAATACTGTAATACTTTTCATTATTGTTAGTTTTAAATGGTGAAATTGTTACACTCTTATATTGTTACAATAAGTAAGGTAAATATTTAAAAATAGAATATCCAAAATCTCCTGACTTTGGATATTCAATATAAATTTTTTGTTGATCATAATAATTGTTATAAATAAAAAATCTTTATTCATAATTCTCAGTCAACATCTTTCATCTCAATTATTTCTGAGGAATATTCACTAAAATTTCTTTCAGGAAACTCCAGAATTTCTGGGTAGAAGGGATATTTGCTTTCTCATCAGGAGAGTGTGCTCCCCTGATCGTAGGCCCGAAGCTTACCATTTCCATTTCAGGATAATTGGCACCGATGATTCCACATTCCAAGCCTGCATGGCAAGCTACCACATGTGGTTGATCTGTGAATTTTTCCACATAGATTTTTTCCATCAGCTGAACGATTTCAGAGCCTGGTTTGGGTTTCCATCCCGGGTAAGATCCACTGAATTCTACTTCCATTCCTGCTAATTCACAAACAGATTTCAGCTGTTCTGCAACAGCATCTTTTGTAGATTCTACTGAAGATCTGGAAAGATTTAAAATTCTAAGGTTACCTCCTTTTAATTCAACTCTCGCTACATTATTGGAAGATTCTACAAGATCCTTAACATCAGGGCTCATTCTGTAAACCCCGTTGTGAAGAGATTTTAATACTAAAATAACTTTTCTGGAATCTTCTTCCGAAAGTGCTTTTTCAGAACTTGTAGAGTTTTCTATATTAATCTGAAGCCCCGGTTCAACCGCAGCGAATTCTTCTAGAATTTCTTTTTTAAGATGGCTTGTTACATCTTCAATAAATTCCTGGGCATTTCTAACAGAAACAATGGCAACTGCTTCTCTCGGAATTGCATTTCTCAATCCACCGCCATCAATAGAAATCAACTGAATATTTTCTTTTGTAAGGCCTGTGTAAAGTAATCTTCCCAGGATAACATTTGAATTTCCGAATCCTTTATGGATATCCATTCCAGAATGGCCACCCTGTAAGCCTTTGATTTCCATCCTTACGATTTGTCCTTTAGCTGGCTCCAATTCGTAATTCTTTGTTACAGTAACGTCAATTCCTCCTGCACAACCGATATCAATTTCATCATCTTCTTCCGTATCAAGATTTAACAGGATATCTCCGGTAAGCTGTCCCGGTTTTAAGCCTAAAGCTCCGGTCATTCCTGTTTCTTCATCAATGGTGAAAAGTGCTTCCAGTGCCGGATGCGGGATATTTGAACTTTCCAGAATCGACATGATCGTAGCGACTCCCAGGCCATTGTCTGCCCCTAAAGTAGTTCCTTTTGCCTTTACCCAGTCACCGTCAATTTCCATTTTAATTCCTTCCGTTTCAAAATCGAAATTGATATCACTGTTTTTCTGGCATACCATGTCTAAATGAGATTGCAGAACAACAGATTTACGGCTTTCCATTCCTGTGGTGGCAGGTTTTTTAATGATAACGTTTCCTACTTCATCCACATTGGTTTCCAAACCCAGGTTTTCGCCGAATTCTTTGATGAAAGCAATTACCTTTTCTTCTTTTTTTGAAGGTCTCGGAACTGCATTCAGTCTGGAAAAGTTCTTCCAGATAATCTGTGGTTCTATATTGGATAATTCCATAAAATTTTATTTTTATCAAAATTACGAAATAAAAAATGCTCCCGTAAACAGGAAGCATTGTTTTTTATTGTTGAACTGTAAAATCGTTGATTTGCAGATTTGTGAAATCGCAAAAAAGGGAAAGGGCAAATTGGCTTAACAGCTTGATTTTCCAACGATTTTACAAATCTGCAAATCAGCGGTTTTGCGATTCTGCCTGTCAACATCCGCACTCTCCGTAAATAGGTGTGGTTACCACTGTGCCGTCAGGTTTTTCAATAATCAGTGTACCTTCAAATAATAAAGCTTCTTCGCTTTTTATTTTTTTACCTTTTACCGAGATTTTGTAGTTTTCATTTTCTATTTCTTTGGTCAGCTGCTCATCAACTTCCATATCACTTGATGATATGAGGTTCATAGCCAGCCTTTTGCCGTCCAGCTTCATATAAGCAGTTTTTCCTGCGTCGTCGGCATAAATGTATTTTTCCGCTTCAAAATCTGCTTTGTTTTTTGCAAAATAGCATGAGCATTCTTTGATCTCTTTTGGAAAAGCAATGTTTTCAATTAAGATTTTTCCTGAAGGAATATCTGCCTTTACAGAATCCTCTACAATGCTTAAAGAGTCTGCAGGTCTGGAGTCTATAACTGCCGGTTTGTCTTTTTTACAGGCAACCAACAGCAGGGCTGAAAGGAAAATAACTGGATATTTCATTGTCTGTGGTTTATTTTATCCTCTTGCTCTTTCCAGAAGCACCATCATCAGTAATGAGAGAATAACCAAACTTTCATCTTCATCATCAATATCAATTATTCTGTCAAGCTGAAATCTTCTTCCGAAAAAAGAAGGCATTTTTTTCAATTTAAAATATTCTTTTCCGTCAATTCCCTTTACCGTGTAGGCAGGATTAAGGAAGTACCCGGTAAACATCCCGATTATCGGAATTTCGCTTACCATCCCGTCAAAGAACTTTGTCCATGCATTATCTTCGGTAATAGTAAACCTCTGTTTATCATTTTCATCCAGAACATCATAGGATGATTTCCATAAAGAACGCATTCCTTTTCTTGCCAGCCTTCCGTAGTTTTTGTTGTCGACCAGATCATTTAAAGAATAAGATGCATTAAAATCGATCCACTGATTGGCTTTGATCCTGAAAAGCTCTTTCGACTTGCTTTCATCATTAAAAACGATAACATCTTCTTTTAGCTTGAACATTTTCTGACGAACGTAAGCTACATAGTTCCCGTTTTTGTCTGTAATGTTGAAGTCACTGGATAATGTTGTAATCTTAAATTTAAAATCCAGGGGGTAATTCAGATTTTTAAGTACCATTTAGTTTATTTTTTTCATATTTTTTTCAAAGATATATTTTTTATCGGAAAGCATAAGGATTTAAACGTGTTAAACCCATAAATACTCATCTTTTTATAGTATTTTTGTAATTATGGATTACCCAAGTAAAGTTTTGGCAAAAGCAGTGGATGAGATTTCGGGGCTTCCCGGAATTGGCAGGAAAACGGCTTTGCGTTTGGCATTACATTTATTGAAGCAACCCAATTCCAGGGCGGTAAGTCTGGGCAATTCCCTGATTAATCTTGTCAGTGAAATTAAATATTGTAAAGATTGTCATAATTTTTCTGATTCTGAAGTTTGTGAAATTTGCAGTAGCCCCAAAAGAAATGATGAACTGATCTGTATTGTGGAAGATGTACGGGATGTTATTGCTATTGAAAATACAGGGAAATACACAGGGAAATACCTGATTCTGGGTGGGAAAATTTCTCCGATGGAAGGAGTCGGTCCCAATCAACTGAACATTCCGAGTATTGAAAGAAAGCTGAATGAAGGAAGTGTAAAAGAATTTATTTTTGCGCTGAGTGCAACGATGGAAGGAGATACTACGGCATATTATATTTACAAAAAGTTTAAAAACTTCAATGTCAATTTCTCAAGTATTGCAAGGGGTATTTCGGTAGGGGATGAGCTTGAGTATGCGGATGAGATTTCCCTTGGGAGGTCTATCATCAACAGACTACCTTACAACGAAAAGGATTAAAATGAACATTAAGCTGTCCATCGTCATTGTCAATTATAATGTTACTCAATTATTGAGAAACTGTCTTATCTCTATCCGGAATTATATTGAAAATATTAATTATGAAGTGATTATTATCGATAACGCTTCTGCAGATTCTTCATGGGGTGACCTTATTCCTGAATTTCCCGAATTTCATTTTATTGCTTCCAAAAATAATGAAGGTTTTGCGAAAGCAAATAATAAAGCGATAAAAATTGCACAGGGAGAATATATTTTGCTTCTGAACCCGGATACGGAACTGGAAGGGTTTGATATGCAGCATATCCTGGATTTTGCAGACTCAAAAACTGATTTTGGATGCCTGGGAGTAAGAATGCATGATGTGGAAGGTAATTTTCTGCCTGAAAGCAAGCGATCTGTTCCGGATATGTTCAACTCTTTTGAAAAATTATTTACCAATTTCAAAAAGAATAATTCCAAATCCTATTACAGGAATGATGTCGGCGAATATGAAAATGCTGAAGTGGAAGTAATTACCGGAGCATTTTTCCTTGTGAAAAAAGAAGTATATGAAACAGCCGGAGGTTTGGATGAATCTTATTTTATGTATGGGGAAGATATTGATCTTTGCTATACACTACTGCAAAAAAGATATAAAAACTATTATTACGGGAAAGCCTCAATCCTTCATCACAAAGGGGAAAGTACAGTAAAAGATGAGGTTTATCTCGACCGGTTTTACGGAGCAATGCATATTTTCATTGATAAATATTATAAAGAAACGAAGCCTTTGCAATATTCCTTTTTAAAAGCCGGGCTGAAACTTCGTCAGAAAATAGAACGGATCAAACTAAAATAAAAAAAAGCAACTCAATCTGAGTTGCTTTTGTGTATATGTGTAATTAATACTTGCTTATTTAGCCGGAGTCTGTGCCGGTGTAGTTGTTTTTGAAGCCGGAGCAGATTGCTGTGCCGGAGCTTCTTTCTTAATTTGTTGCTGAGCCGGAGCTGTCTGTGCAGGTTTTCCGGTAATTACAACACTGATAAGAATTAAAACGATGATTACCGCTCCTAAGGTCCAGGTTGCTTTTTCCATGAAGTCATTCGTTCTCTGTACCCCGAACTGTGCAGATGATGCACCTCCGAAAGTACTTGAAAGGCCTCCTCCTTTAGGGTTTTGAGCCATAACAATAATTACCAGTAAAACGCTAGCAATCATAATAAGAACCATCAATAGTATAAATATAGAATCCATTAATTTTGATATCTTTTTGAATGGGCAAATTTAATCTTTTTTTACTGAACGGCAAAAAAAGATTTGAGTAAAAATAAAAACAGCAGCAATTTGCTGCCGTTTTATTGTAAATATTTGAATTCCTATTTGAAATCAGAATCTTTAGCCTGATTTACCTGATAAGATTTTACGGCTAAATTAATATCCATTCCACCCATATTCTGAATGATTGTGAATGGCATTTTTACACCTGATACATCTTTGTAATCAGAATAGCTTGCGGGAACGGATCCTCCGTCAGCAGTTTTTACTTCTCCGGTTTTCAATCCGGTTTTTACACTGTAGTAATACGTATCTTTTGCTCCTTTTACAACATAAGAATCTTCATTGTTATATTTCTCGATTCCTGCTAATTTATATTCAGGAGATTTTGCAAATGCCAATTCCGGGAAAAGCTCCGTATCTTTAGACATTTCGGTCTTTTGCTTGTCGCTTAAAGGAGATTTTTGTCCCTGAACTTCCATATAACCGTCTTTACCGTCAAAAACTATTTTTTGTACCGTGTTTCCCATCATACTTACGTTCAGATTCATTTTACCCCCTTTAGCCTGAAGAAGTTTCATGCTCATATCCATCCCCTGTACTTTTGTTGTAGCATCCATAGAAACGGAAGTTACTTTCTGAACCGCTGCCAGACCACCAATAGCATTGATGTATTTATCTGCAACAGATCCGATCGTTACATTAGCGTCTACTTTTTGTGCCGCCGGTTTTGCAACAGGGTTGGCATCTTTGTCAAAATATTTTACAGGGTAGCCCAGTTTTTCCAGGCCTTCAGAAATATCGGAAGCTTTACCTGCGATAAAAATTCTGCTCTGGTTAGGTAAAATAGTAGTTTTTACAGCGTTTGAAACGTCTGCCGCTGTTACTTTATCAATAGATTTTAAGTAATTGGTATAGAAATCAGCAGGCAGGTCCTGAACTTTCTGATTTAAAGCAAATCTTGCAATCGTAGCCGGCTGTTCCAAAGACATGATAAAGGAACCTTTCAGTTTAGCCTTAGCATTTTCCAGTTCTTCAGGCTTTACTGTAGAGATGGCATTTAGTTCGTTCATAAATTCCTTCACTGCCTTGTCTGTAACTTCGTTTCTTACGCTTGCGCTTGCTGAAAACTGTGGAGCATATTTACTTGCACTCATGCTTGAATAAGCGCCATAAGTAAATCCGTTTTTCTCACGAAGATTCATGAAAAGCCTTGCTTCACCACCACCTCCAAGGATGTAGTTGGCAATCGTTGCAGGAAAGTAATTGGCGTCTTTCATTTTTAAAGTGTTCAGGTTGTTTAAAGAAACAACAGACTGTACAGCTGAAGGAACGTCAACAATATTGATTTCAGTTTTGGCAACATTACTTGATGGTTCCATCGGGGTAACAGGCGTATTTGCTTTTTTCCATCCACTGAACGCTTTCTCAATTAAAGGTTTTACCTGGTCAAATTTTACATCTCCAACGATCACCAAATAAGCATTATCAGGAGCGTAATATTTCTTGTAAGTGTTTTGTACATCAGCCAATTGAATTTTATTGATCGATTCAATGGTTTCAAATTCACCTCTTGAAGTATTTTTTCCATACATCAAAGCGTTGGAAACCCTTCCTGCGATAGAGGAGGCATTTTTTTCGTCAGATTTTAATCCTTCAATGGCTCTTTCCTTAGAATTCTGAATTTCTTCAGCAGAAAACTTAGGATTGATGATCGCATCTGCCATTAAGCCTAAAACTTCAGGGAAGTATTTTGAAAGTGAATTGGCCGCAGCACCGTTTGAAGAGAAGTTAAGATTAGCACCAAGATAATCAATCTTTTTATTGAAATCATCTTTGCTGATATTGGTCGTTCCGTTTTCGAACTGTTCAGCCATAATTTCGCTTACCCCTGTTACACTTCCTTCATTGTATGGAGGTCTGTCCATAGAAAGGTTTGCGCTTACTCTTGGTAATTTATTGTTTTCTACAACCATTACCGTAAGACCATTGCTCAGCTGGAAAGTTTTTGGCTTTGCAATGTTGATCGCAGGAGTAGGCCCCGGTTTTGGCATTGCATTAAGGTCTATTTTTTGTGCTGAAACCATTCCTGTAAAGAAAAACGCTGCAGCTATATATGTTAATTGCTTTTTCATTTGTAAAAATTTAATTTTTAATAATCATATTCTAACCTAAAAGTCTCTGAATGATTACTTTTTTTCAGGTACGTAATTAATGATTATTCTTTGGTTGGAATTAAGATATTTTTTAGCAGCATTCTGCAGATCCTGTCTTGTGATCGATCTGTAGATGTCGATTTCTTTATTGATTAGGTTGGTATTTCCCATCAATACATGGTTTGTTGCCAATGAAGCTGCAATTCCCTGAATGCTTGAATTTGCATTAACGAATTGATTTTCATACTGGTTCTGAAGTTTCTGATAATCTTCTTCGGAAATTAAAGTAGTCTGTAGTTTTTTGATTTCAGCATCAATGTCAGTCTGTAGCACCTGCTTGGTCGTTTGCCCCATTGGGATTGCAAAGAATGCAAAAATACTGTAGTCTTCAAGTCCCTGGTTGAAAGCCGCTACCTGAAGCGCCTTTTTATCCTGGTCAACTAATTTTTTGTATAATACTGAAGATTTTCCATTGCTTAGATAAGAAGAAAGCATATCTAAAACATAAGCATCTTTTTCTTTATTACCCGGTGTTCTGTACGCGAAAACATATGCCGGAAGCTGGATATTCGGGTCTGTGGCAGTCACTTCTTTTTCCTGAGTGATAGGGGCATCTTTCGGGAAATCTTTCGGATAAGTAGTTCCCTTTGGAATTCCACCATAATATTCCTGAATCCATTTTTTAGTCTGCTCAGGCTTGATATCACCTGCAACCACTAAAGTAGCGTTGTTAGGGACATAATATTTCTTATAAAATGCCTGGAATTCATCTAATTTTGCAGCATTTAAATCTTCCATAGAACCGATTGTCGGCCAGTTGTACGGGTGATTGGTGAAAAGGTTTTTCTGAATAGTCGGGAAAAGATTTCCATAAGGCTGGTTATCCATTCTCAGTCTTTTTTCTTCTTTTACAACTTCTCTCTGAGTATCTACTCCTATCTGGTTGATTAAGGCATGGCGCATTCTTTCAGCTTCCATCCAAAGGCCTAACTGCTCATTGTTGGAAGGGAAAGTTTCATAATAATACGTTCTGTCATTGGTTGTGTTGGCATTATTTTGTCCTCCGTTTGAAGAAACAATTTTAAACCAGTCCCCTCTTTTAATGTTTGGGGTTCCTTCAAATAAAAGGTGCTCGAAGAAGTGAGCAAAGCCTGTTCTTCCTTTTACTTCATCTTTTGCCCCTACATGGTACATGACACCCGTTGTTACTACCGGGGCAGAATTATCCTGATGAAGAATTACGTGAAGACCGTTTGGCAAGTCATACTCTTCAAATTTAATTTGTTGTGCGTTCAGAGCCATTCCGAAGAAAGCTGTAGCAGCAACAGAAAGAAGTCGCTTTTTCATAAAGTAGAAATTGTTTTGACAATTAGTATCAGGAATACTGAATCTGTTACAATTTAAATAAGAAATTGATTGTAATTTTTCATAATGAATAAGGATTATTAGAAAAATAAGAAAGTGGTGTTTAAAAATATAGATTTTAAAGTTTGCAGTTTAAAATAATTGATTAAAAATGAATTGTCAGAATTGGGAGCATTTCAAAATTTGAATTCTCCATAGAATACACTAATTTTGTGTTCCAAAATTTTTTTGCTGTATGGATTATCTGAAAGGACTCAACGAATCACAATATGAAGCTGTTACTACATTACAAGGGCCATTGATGGTGCTTGCAGGAGCAGGTTCAGGAAAAACACGTGTGCTTACCATGCGTATCGCTCATTTGATTACCAATGGTGTAGACCCTTTCAATATCCTGGCGCTTACTTTTACCAATAAGGCAGCAAAAGAAATGAAAGAACGTATTGCAAAGGTTGTAGGACAGAGCAATGCAAGAAGCCTCTGGATGGGAACTTTCCACTCGGTGTTTGCAAGAATTCTGAGAAGTGAGGCCCATTACCTTGGATACCCTTCCAATTTTACAATTTATGATCAGCAGGATGCCTTAAACGTGATCAAGAAAGTGTTGAAAGACATGAATATTGATGCAGATCTGTATAAGCCCAAAAAAGTACAGGCAAGAATTTCAACCTATAAAAACAATCTGATCACAGTAAAAGCGTATTTCAATAATCCCGAGCTTATAGAGGCGGATGAAAAAGCAAATATGAAATTCATAGGGCAGATTTACCAGAAATATGTAGAAGCCTGCTTCAGAAACGGGGCAATGGATTTTGATGATTTATTATTAAAAACAAATGAGCTGCTGACCCGTTTTCCGGAAGTGCTTGCAAAATACCAGGACAGGTTCAGGTATATTCTCGTAGATGAGTACCAGGATACCAACCATTCCCAGTATCTTATTGTAAAAGCACTGGCTTCAAAATTTGAAAATATCTGTGTGGTGGGGGATGATGCGCAGTCTATTTACTCTTTCCGTGGCGCGAATATTTATAATATCCTGAATTTTAAAAAAGATTATCCTGATGCGGTGACGGTTGCTTTGGAGCAGAATTACCGTTCAACGCAGACGATCGTAAATGCAGCGAATGTTGTTATTGCAAAAAACCTCCAGCAGTTTAAGAAAAATGTTTTCAGTGATAATGAAGAAGGCGATAAAATAAAAATATACCGTTCAATGTCTGATGCGGATGAAGCGAATTTCGTGGCCGGAAATATCTGGGAACTTAGAAACCGGGATCAGAGAAAATACAGTGATTTTGCTATTTTATACAGAACAAACTCTCAGACAAGGGCTTTTGAAGATTCTTTGAGGCGTAAAAATATTCCTTATAAAGTATATGGCGGTTTGTCTTTCTACCAAAGAAAAGAAGTTAAAGACCTTATTGGATATCTTCGTCTGCTCATCAATGAAAACGATTCTGAGGCTTTGATGAGGATTATCAATTATCCTGCCCGGGGAATCGGTGAAACCACTCAGAATAAGCTGATTGTTTTTGCAGATGCCCAGAATGTTTCGGTTTCCAAAGTATTGAGTAATCTTCCGATGTACGCACCACAATTAGGTTTGAACAATGGGGTTATTACAAAGCTTAATGATTTCTGGTCGATGATCAAAGCATTTCAGGTATTGCTGAAAACTGAAACAGCTTACAATGTAGCAATGGAGGTGGCAAAACGAAGCGGACTGATCAAATTCTTAAAAGATGACCAGACTCCGGAAGGGATTTCCCGTGTAGAAAACGTTCAGGAACTGATGAACTCAATGCAGGGATTCATTGAAGAACAGATGCAGCTGGAAGACGGAGATCCGAGCTTATCCAACTTCCTTGAAAATATTGCCCTTTCTGCGGATACACAAAATAAAGATGATGAGGAAGATATGGTGTCTCTGATGACCATTCACCTGTCCAAAGGATTGGAATTCCCGGTAGTGCATCTTGTAGGGATGGAAGAAAACCTTTTCCCGAGCTTTATGAGCTCAGCAACAAGGGAAGATCTGGAAGAAGAAAGACGTTTATTTTATGTTGCACTGACGAGAGCAGAGAAACAGGCATTTTTCTCTTATGCCATTTCACGTTTTCAATGGGGAAAAATTACCGATGCTGAGCCTTCAAGGTTTTTAAGTGAAATTGATGATGAGTTTATAGAATTTATCAATCCGGCTATTGAAAAACGTTTCATTAATAATTCAGGAGTTAAGTCAAATATTTTTGATGAACACCCTTCTGAGATGAAAAGCTTTAAAAAGGTCGAAAAAAAATCTATAGAAAGAAATGAAACCTCCAAACCGATTGCCGAGCCAAGAAAATTAAAACCTGTAAGCACTGCAAAAATTATCAATCCGAGCGGAGCTTCTTCCCAGGATATCGAAGTGGGAGATAAAGTAAGGCACGACCGTTTTGGTATCGGGGAAGTTACATTCTTAGACGGGACAGATCCACAGAATATCAAAGCAAAAGTGGTTTTTATGCATGAAGGGGAGAAAAATCTTATTCTTAAATACGCAAAACTAACTAAGATTTAAACGAAATAGACACAGGCTATTAACATTTTTTATAATTTATAAGTCTACTTATTTTGTAGACTTGTAAATATGACATACATTTGCTCCTCAAAAAACATTAAAATAATAAACTGCAAAATGTATGAAAAGTAAAAAGACAATTTTTTCGGCCTCTGTTTTATTTTTCCTTGGAACTTATGCTTATGGTCAGGAAAAAGACACCCTGAAAACAGCTAATGTAGAAGAAGTAGTGATTCTGGGTTCAAGAAGCGGGGCGAGATCAAAAGTGGACAGCCCTGTCCCTGTGGATGTATTCAATATAAAAGAATCTTCTGTAGTTCTGCCACAGACAAATATTTCCCAGATTTTAAATGCTGTTGCCCCATCATTTACTTCTACGGTTCAGACCAATTCAGATGGTACGGATCACCTGGATCCTGCACAGTTGAGGGGTCTGGGGCCAGATCAGGTCCTGGTTTTGGTAAATGGTAAAAGAAGACATACTTCAGCGTTGGTGAATGTAAACGGAACTCCGGGAAGAGGAACCGTGGGAACGGATTTAAATGCTATCCCTTCTTTTGCGATCAACAGAATAGAAGTACTGAGAGATGGTGCTGCAGCACAATATGGCTCTGATGCCATTGCAGGTGTAATCAATTTAGGATTGAAAAGAGACACCGGAAAACTGACGGGTCAATTTACTTACGGCGGGAATCTT
>NZ_AKJY01000054.1 GCF_000282115.1 Chryseobacterium populi | reverse complement strand
CTCCAGCCGTGATTTTATATAATCTTTTCCGTCATTGTAATATTCGGTCTGAACATTGTCTTTTATCGTCATAAACCATGTTTCTATGGGATATCCGACGCGCAGAAATTTGCCCTGCTTAAGTTTTTCGCACTTTGCAGGCTGGTCCGGGCTTAAAAAGATATTTTTTTCCTGTGATTTTAATTCAGTAAAACCCAGCAACAACAGCATTAAAACAATATTTGATCCTTTCATCCTACGCTTTTCTTTTGGTTATGACCAGTATAAATGCTCCCATGAATTCAATAAACCAGCCCCACTTTAATTTTACAACTCCTGCAAAAGTTTCCCGCCAAGATTTAAAAGGTAAAAAACTGAAATAGTCTAATGCCTGAAACTTAATGGCAATCAGGGTAAAAATGAATAAGATGATCAGGAGGATTCCAAAAATCCTTACTGTTTTAAGTTGATTATTCACGATTCCAAAAAGTGCACACGCAGAAAGAACCCAACATATAATGGCTAAATAATGATCCAGCTTCCAGTAGTTCCAGTTTCCTATCACAGGGACATGAACCAATGGTAAAAAGCTGCCAATGATCACTAATAACAATCCTATTAACTGAATATTTTTCATATTTCCTAAAGCGCCAAAATACAAAAAAAAACACACTCCGGAAAGTGTGTTTAAAACCAATGCATTCAATTATTAATCAGAACGTTAAATTAAAGATCTCAATTCCTATCTGTAAACTGTTTTTGTTATTCATTATAGCATCATCATTAAAAACAGATGTTAAATCTTTTTTCACATACAGACTTATCCCTGCGTAGCCTATACTCAATTTTGTTCCGAACAGAAAGTTATTCATTCCGTTTTCCACCCTTTGTTTGAAGATGTTTCTATTTGACACCTCATCCTCATACCTGTATTTTATCCTGCTTCCAATTTTTACCCCTCCATAAATTCCAACTCCGATTCTTAGCTGTGCCTTACTATCATCGATGAATTTTTCTCCTCCATAATCCACATATTTAGGATTAAGTACAAACTGCATCTCCAGAGGAACTTCAATATATTCTGCTTTTAACTGTGAATATTTTATACCACCCGGTGTAAATTCTGTCTGAAAAAGTTTTCCGTCAGCCTGAGTAAAAACTTTTGATTTTTCCAGATAATACACATCAGCTCTTACGCCAATACCAAAGTTCAGGAATGTAGGGCTCGAATATTTACCTACCTGCATTTCAAATCTAAACTGGTAAGAAAGAGATCCAGATTTCCCAAAACGGATCTCATCAGATTCATTAAAGAAATTAAACGGAGCCGAGCTGCTGGTAAGATTTAAAAATCCACCACCAATGAGAATTCCTGCATTATTCAAAAGATTCTTCATATCATTCTTTTTCTCATCGACACTTTTTCCCAGTACAGATTTTCTTACTCTTTCTTTTGTGATCTCTTCAAAACTTTCTTTTTCACCATCTACTTTTTCGTTAATAATGCTTTCATACTTTAAAGCTATTTCATTATTCAGTTTCTGTTTATCGGCCGCAGACATCTTCCCGTCTTTGAAATTTCTATCTACAACGTCCAGTTCATCATTCATTTTTGTTCTTTCCGAAGTTACAATACTGTCGATTTTCCTGGTGTAATGACTTATTTTTTGCAGCAGTGTTTCTTTGGAACGGGAATCATAATAATTTCCGGATTTCTCCTGTGCAAAAGCCATTACTGAAACAGTCAGCAGAACAGCAGAAAATAGAGCTTTATTGTTCATTGTTTGTTATTTTTAGTTATTATCCGGGCTGTCCAACGGTATCTCAGCTGGATAGTTCACTTATATTTAAATTTTTATTTATTCGTCTGTGCCTGAGCGTACTGTAACGCCTAAGGTTACCACTTGTGAAAAATGGGGTTTTAATCTCTCTAAATCTATTCTTATGTAAGATCCTTTATGTTTGTTTCCTTCTGCCTTATCGTATTCTCTTCCGGCAAGAAGATCAGATGCCTGTATGTATTTCACAGGTTTTTTTTCAGATATTTCAGAAGAAACCGGTACTTTTTCAATAATTACTTTTTCATCGCCGGACTTTACAATATCAGGTGTTTTTATCTGATGGACAGATGCAATTTCAGGAAAGGTTTTAAGGATATCCGCATTTTGTATTTCTGTTGGATTCTGTATTGGTGGATTCTTTTTTTGAGGCTGAGCCTGAGTATTCATATTTTTCTCTTTACCTACGATGTTTTCATTTAAAGTACGGTTAACAGCAAAAGCAGAAGACGGGACGGTTTCTATGTTATTACTTTGTTGTACGGCTTCCGAATGCATTTTTGTCTTTTCCGGTAATTTGTTTTTCATCGTTGTATTTTCAATTCCGGTTTTATTCGTATTAAAATAAACAAGAGTTCCCATAAAGACGAAAAGCAAAACAACAGCTGCATATTTCCACCACTGAAAAGGTTGTTTTAAAGGCAAATCAGAAGCTTTTTCCAATTCTCCTTCTATCTTATCCCAAAGATCAGAAGAAGGCTTTATTTCCCTGTTTTCGTAATCAGATCTTAAGTGTTTCAGTATTTCTTTTTTCATTTTCTTTTGTTTTAAAAAATTCTACAAGCCATTTTTTAGCTTTGCTCAGCTGGCTTTTGCTTGTTCCTTCAGAAATATTAAGAATTTCTGCGATCTCCTGATGTTTTTTCTCTTCAAAAATATAAAGGTTAAAAATCAGTTTGTAGCCCATCGGCATCTGGGAGAATATATCTTCAAGATCAATCCTTTCAAGTTCTTCCTCAAAATCTTCGTCAGAAACCTCTTCTGCGACTTCAGCGGCATCTACATACAGGATATTTTTGTTCCGGCGTATAAAGCTTATGGAATCGTTCACCACAATTTTACGGAGCCAGAAAGGAAAGCTTTTCCAGTCTTTACAGTCCCCCAGTTTTGTAAAACATTTAAGGAAAGCGTTTGATAAGATATCTTCAGCATCATAAATATTATTAGTATAAGAATTTGCTATAGCAAGCATTCTGCCCGAAAATGCTTCATAAAGAGCTTTCTGGGCGAGTCTGTCATGTTTTTTAGCAAGGATAAAATTCTTTTCTAAATTATTCATTTATCAGTTTCTATATAAAAGACGGCAAAAAGGATAAAAGGTTGCCTGTAAAATAAAAAAAATACACTTTATTCCAAAGTGTATTTTAATATATTGATAATCAGATGATAAAATTAATGTTTAACATGAGCAACTTCTTTAGGATCGTGTTTATGTTTAAACAAGAGAGCAAATAAAATGGCTAATATCAGCGCATATGCTGCAAAAGACAGCCAAATCTGGTTCCAGTCTTTCATCATTACAACCGATGATAATGTTCCGTCAGGATTTACTGCTGCATTAAAAGAATTTTTAAGAATTTCTAAAAATGTAGGGTTGTCAGGTGTGGTTTCAAGATAAGTGGATAATTCTGAAGCGCTGGTAAATTGACGAGTAAAGAATTTATCAATCGCCCAGCCTGCCATATAACTTCCGAAAACAGCTCCAAAACCATTGGTCATCATCATAAACAATCCCTGTGCAGAAGAACGGATCTTTTTATCGGTAGTGGTTTCTACGAAGAGAGAACCTGAGATATTAAAGAAGTCGAAAGCCATTCCGTAAACGATACAGGAAAGGACGATTAATGCCAGACCATATCCATCAGGAATACCATAGGCAAAGAACCCGAATCTTAAAACCCATGCCAGCATTGACATCAGCATTACTTTTTTAATCCCGAATTTTTTCAGAAAGAAAGGAATAGCGAGGATAAATAAAGTTTCGGAAACCTGGGATATAGACATAATAATGGTCGATCTCTGTACTACAAACGAATCTGCATATTTTGGAAAATGAGCAAACTCACTTAAGAAAACATCTCCATAAGCATTTGTTAACTGCAATGCAGCTCCTAAAAGCATCGAAAACAGGAAAAACAATGCCATTTTATAGTTTCCGAAGAGTTTAAATGCATTCAATCCAAGCTGTTCTGATAAAGGAGCGCTTTCATCAATCAGTTTTTGTGGCGGACATTTCGGTAGTGTAAGTGCATATATTCCAAGTAAAATGGCTACAATACCGCCAATATAAAATTGACCTTCCGTTGCTTTATTTCCTGTAAGATTGGTGATCCACATCGCTACAATAAACCCGATTGTTCCCCATACACGAATGGGAGGAAAGTCTTTTACAACATCCAAATCACTATTCTTTAAAACAGTATAAGAAATAGAATTGGCAAGAGCAATGGTCGGCATATAGAAACACATGGCCACGAGCATTACATAAAAGAAAGAATCAGGATTTCCTGTATGAGGTAAGATGAACAGAACGATTCCGTAAAGAATTTGCAGGGCCGAAAAAATCCGTTCCGCATTCACCCAGCGGTCGGCAATAATTCCGGTGATGGTAGGCATAAAGATAGAGGCTATCCCCATTGTTCCGAAAACGGCTCCAAACTGAGCTCCTTCCCAATGTTTTGTACCGAACCAAAAATTAGCCATCGTAATCAGCCATGCTCCCCAAACAAAAAACTGCAGAAAGCTGAGGATGGTAAGTCGTAATTTTAAATTCATATTTTTTATAAATATCTTAGTCGATTTTCTTTTTCCTTCTCTTGATTTCTTCCTGAATTTCAAGAGCAGTATCATAATCTTCTTCTTTCACTGCATCTTCCAGTAATTTCTGAAGCTCTTCCATGGAAAGAGATTTTAAATTGTCTTCTGTTTTTACCGTTTCGGAGAAGGCCTCTTCTTCTTTGGAGACATCTTCCAGCTCCAGAAGAATTCCGGCTTCATTCAGTACCTGCTGAGTGGTGAAAATGGGGGCATCAAATCTTACGGCCATAGCAACGGCATCGGAAGTTCTGGCATCCAAGATCATTTCTTCATCGCTGCTTTTATTTTTGAAATTGATATTGGAGAAGAAAACCCCGTCTACAATCTGATAAATAATAACTGAGACCAATTCATAATTCGCAGTAACTATAAATTTTGTGAATAAATCATGAGTAAGAGGACGAGGCGGATGAATATCTTTCTCCAGACCCAGAGAGATGGATTGTGCCTCGAAATTTCCTATAACAACAGGTAATTTTATATGTGTTTCTTCATGTTCCAATAACAAAGCGTACGCACCTGATTGGGTCTGGCTGTACGATATTCCGCGAATAATTAACTGTTTATAATCCATAACTACAAATATAAATTAATTTTTTGTTGTAGGTTTTACTTTTTAGACAAAAATAAAAGCCCGGAAAGCCCGAACTTTTACTTTTATGTGAAATGTGAATCGTGAATTACTTCGTGCCAATTTTAAATATATCATTGACCTGTACCGTAAAATTCACTATTGACTTATTTTTATCCTTTTAAAGCTTTAATCTTTTCAGTTAATGCGGGAATAATCTGGAAAGCATCTCCTATTACCCCATAATCAGCTGATTTGAAGAATGGAGCTTCAGCATCATTATTGATTACAACGATTGTTTTGGAAGAGTTAACTCCGGCTAAATGCTGGATCGCTCCTGAGATACCCACAGCGATATAAAGGTTTGGAGAAATTGCTTTTCCGGTTTGCCCTACGTGTTCTGTGTGAGGTCTCCATCCGATGTCTGAAACAGGTTTGGAACAAGCTGTAGCAGCACCTAAAACACCAGCTAAATCTTCAATCATTCCCCAGTTTTCAGGACCCTTCATCCCTCTTCCTGCAGAAACAACGATCTCAGCTTCTTTAAGATCTAATTTCCCTGAACTTTGTTCGTGAGAAATCACTTTAGTATCTTCATTGGATACGGATAAATTCTTCACTTCTTCAGAACCTGATGCTGCATTTTCTTTAACACCGAAAGCATTTTGAGAAACAGTCACAATAACTCCGTTTCCTTCTGCCTTTGCATGCATAAACCCTTTTCCTGAGAAAGCTTTTCTTTTCACCTGGAAGGGGGAAAGGCTCTCAGGAGCTGCCAAAGCATTGGTAATTAATGAATAATTCTTCATGATTGCCAACATCGGAGCCACTGAAGATGCATCGGTAGTGTGCGGGAAAACAATTGTGTTTCCGTCAAACACTTCACTTACAGCCTGTGCATATGCTTTTGCTGAGAAATTTTTAAGACCTTCGTCTTTAATATTGATTACGTTTGATGCTCCATATTTGTATAATAAATCTGAAGAATCGGTAGGGTTTACAGAGATTGCGGTAACGCTGTCACCTGACTGGTCTGCAATTGCTTTCGCGTAAGCTACTGCTTCAAAAGCTGCCTTTTTGTAAACTCCGTTTATATTTTCTGCGTATACGAATACTGCCATTGTTTTGAATTTAAAGATTAAAAAATTTAATGATTAAAAGATTAGATAACTTTAGCTTCTTCGTGAAGTAATCTCACCAATTCATCCAAGTTATCCGGAGAAACCATCTTTACTGCAGCTCTCGGTGGAACACTGTCATAAGTAACACCCTGAACTTTCACTTCTGATGAAGCAGGCTCTACAACTTGTAAAGGCTTGGTTCTTGCAGACATAATCCCTCTCATATTCGGGATAATCAGATCTTTTTCGTCTACTAATCCTTTCTGACCGGCAATGACAGCAGGCAGCTTTACAGAAATCGTTTCTTTACCGCCTTCAATTTCTCTTACAGCGGTAGCTTCACTTCCGTTTACATCTAATCCTACGGATGCATTTACGAAAGGCTGATTTAGCAGCTGAGCCACCATTCCCGGAACAGAACCCCCGTTATAATCGATAGATTCTTTACCGCAAAGAATAAGGTCATACCCACCATTCTGGGCAACAGCAGCAATTTCTTTAGCTGTAGAATAACTATCTTTCGGGTCAAGGTTTACTCTTACCGCATCGTTAGCTCCGATAGCCAATGCTTTTCTGATTACCGGCTCTGTACCCGCATCTCCTACATTGATTACTGTTACCGTAGCTCCCTGAGATTCCTGAAGTTTAACTGCTTTTGTCAATGCAAATTCATCTAACGGATTGATTACCCACTGAATTCCGTTTTTGTCGAAAGCAGATTTATCTGCTGTAAAGTTAATTTTGGAAGTAGTATCCGGAACACTACTAATACAAACTAATATTTTCATATGTTGTTCTTAATTTTTTTATTGGCCATATGCAACCCTAAGGTTTCATGTGTACTATTTTACTTTTCCCTTTATCGCAAAAAAGTCACACAACTTTATGCTGAGATTTTGTTTGATTAATTTCTGTAAATATAAATAAAAAATATATTATGCATGCATAATATGTTATTCAGCGCATTAAAAATAATAAAAACGCTCTAATGTAAAGCGTTTTTATTATTCCCGAAAAAAATATCAGATTATTTTTTAATGAATTTTTTGGAAAACCGGTCTCCTTTGGTCTCAATAATAATGATATAGGCTCCCGGATTAAGCTTCCTTACCTCTACTTTATCATTATCGAGCTTAGCATTTATCTTCCTTCCTGCTGTATCAAAAATTTCAATTTTAGTGATTTGTGATTTAGAGTGAATATTGATGAAATCAATGGCTGGACTTGGGTACACTGAAACGCTATTTTCTTCCGCAACTGCCTCTTTTGTTCCTAATACGGCAGTATTGGTAGCCATTAGCACATAGTCATCAAAAGAGGTAATATGGGCCACTGTATTACCAGTGCCGACAGCTGAAACAAAATCCATTTCAAAAGGGTCTTCACCTACAGCTGCCGGTGTATAGCCCGGGCCGGGGCTGAAACTACCTTCAGGGGTTGTCCACGTAGCCATTCCTGTGGTTTTATCAAATGTACAACTTAACGGAATCCAGGTATTGGCAGGATATATATTTGTTCCTAAATTAAGCCCAAAATTTGCAGTTTGCCCTGTATTATCTGTATAGTGGGCTATACCCATAATTTTTTTTGTTGCATAATTATATCCTATTCCAACTAAGGTTTTATGAGTTGTAGTATTATAAATCATAACAGTTCCCCTCCCTACACCATCTGTGGCGCTTCCGGTATATAAACTAACATTTAATTTGATGATATTGTTTCCGGGAGTTCTTGCAGCCCATGCTGCAGCCAATCCATTCTTCCACATATATTTTGTTCCTGTTGCAGTGGCGTTTCCGGTAAGCTGCAACGATTTGTCATGAGAAGCATCTATATTTACGATCTGTGCTTCTGAATTGGAACCTCCGGCGAAATCTGTGTAAAACCCGCCCTGTCCGGGTGTTGTTGCGGTAATATCCGTTCCTACATTTCCTATCGTATAGGAATTAAAATTATCGTTTTGTAAAGTCTGCGCATTTATTGTGTTAAATAAAACCAATAAAAATGCTCCATTTGATAAAACTTTTTTCATAAAATATTTTTAGAATTTAGTATCATTATTAAAACTCCTAACATAAAATTCTTTTCTGTAAATCAATTTCTATTTATATGACTATAAGAATTAAAAATAGTTGCCTGTGAAGTGAGAAATTTTATCGCAATGTTACTCAAATGCTGAATAAAAAAAGTTTATCTGATCAATATTTTATGAAATGACCTGAATTTTTTATAAAAAGTTTTAAGATAAACGAAAAACATTTAATTCATTATCAATATATTAAAATGTAAATGTTTTTATAATCTGATAGTTTGGCTTTAAAAAAATTATTTTGAATTTATTTTAATTAATTCTCTAATAAAAGAAATAATATAGATTTTGATTATGCTGGTTTAGCCGCCCTAAACTCAATTTTACTTGGCAAAACCCTCGGATTCATTTTTAAAATATCCAATACCAGATTCCCCATATCTTCCGGCTGGATTTTCCATTCATCTTTTTCAGAAATCACATTTCCGTTGAAATTTGACGCGACTGATCCCGGCATAATCACTGTTGATTTGATATTGTATTTTCTTAAATCAATCATTGCTGCCTGGGTAAAGCCTACAACACCGAATTTTGACGCGTTGTAGCCTGTTCCTTTTTCAAAGAAATTGGCCCCGGCCAGGCTGGAAATGGTTATATAATATCCTTCTGACTTCTTTAATTCATCCAGTGATGCTTTTAAAGTATAAAAAACACCGGTTAAATTCGTTTCAATCATAGCATTCCATTCATCTGCAGATAGCTCATCTACAGGCTTGAATATCCCTAATCCCGCATTGGCAATTACAAAATCTATTTTCCCGAATTTCTCTACTGCATATTTTACAGCTTCCATTTCACTTTCCAGATTTCTTACATCAGAAACAATTCCTAAAACTTTTTCTGAATACTGCTGCAAAGCTTTTTCAGCTGCTGTCACATCTTCTTTTTTTCTTCCTGAAAATGCAACTGAAACTCCATTTTCAAGTAGAATTTTTGCAATCCCAAAACCGATACCTTTGGTTCCGCCTGTTATATAGGTAACTTTATTTTCCAGCATATTTCTTATTTTTAATTTTCTAAAATAAAAAAAACGTTCCAATTGGAACGTTTTATATGTGCTAAGATTTGTCAATCTTTATTTCTTAATGAATTTTTCAGTAATTTTTCCATCTTTGTTTTCTATACTGATCATATAATTTCCTGCCTGAAGATTTCTTACATCTACTTTTTCACCATCAAAATTAACATTAAGCTTCCTTCCGGAAACATCAAAAACCGCAACATTACTTACTTTTGATTTTGATGTCACAAACAAATAGTCAGTGGTTGGATTTGGGGAAACACTTACTGATTTTACAGAATTATATACTTCATGTACTCCTAATACAGATTCGCCTTCAATAGAAAATGCAAGTCCGTCTAGTGCCGGTGTAGCCGTTAGTGCAGAAAGGCTTGTCCAGTTAGTTGCTCCTGCTCCGAAGGCATTGCTAGGATCAACCAATAGAGCCGGATTGTCATTTATTTGTCCTGCAAACCAGTTAAATCTTGTAGTTCCTGTATATGCCGTTAAATTTGTTTTAGCTGCGAATACCAACCAATAAACTGCATTTGCCTGCAAAATTACAGGAGTAGGTAATGCTGCAGTTACATCAATTGTAAAAGTATAATTGGATGTTCCTGTTTTTACCAAACCATATCCGGGGGCACCTTTAGCAACATCAACCTTTGCAATCGGAGTTACAGCAGGATTATTAGGGATTCCGGCAGGCATTCCTCCATTATTAGCGTAAATATACAACACAGCACCAGTAGCAATAGTAGTTTCAAGAGTTCCTGCATTCTGGAAGCCTTCAATCTTGATTTTTGTAATCTTATTTTGGCTGGTCAGCTTAAAATCATCAGCTGCTGCAACAAAATTGTTATTCGCTAAAACATCTGAGACAATACCATTTGTTGTTGTTGTCGGCTGGGAGTAAATGACAGTCTGAGCATTCAGACCAATTGCAGATAATAATACTCCGAATAAGTATAATTTTTTCATAGTTAAAAAGTTATTAATTTTATAATTATAAAATTAATAAAAAAAACCACATTCACAAATAAAATAAAATAAAAATATCAAATTCAAACATATTAATAATATAAATTAAATAAAAACATAAAAAAGAGGCTGTCTCAAAAATATTCCCTCTTTCGGGCTCTTTTTTGTCTTTTAGAAGATTCTCAAAGTATTATTTTACCTTTTGAGATAGCCTCTTTCTATTTGAGCTGGTCTCCTAAATAATTTTAATAACCATATTAAACAAATAATATTTAATTTTTTATAAAATACTATACAAAGTATTTTCCTGCTTAAAATGTTTGTTGATTCTCAAGAATAAAAAATCCTTAAGTTTTTTCACTTAAGGATTAAGATTTGCTATTTTGAATAGTTTTCGAAAAATAATGGAATACTCTCTATTCCTTTATAAAAATTGAACAATCCGTAGTGTTCGTTGGGAGAATGTATTGCATCTGAATCTAAGCCAAAGCCCATTAATACTGATTTAGCTCCCAGTACTTTTTCAAACATCGCTGTAATCGGGATACTGCCTCCGCCTCTGTAAGGAAGGACTTCTTTATTAAATGCTGCTTCCATAGCCTGTTTAGCGGCTAAAAATTCCTTTGTATCCGTTGGTAATACATAAGGCATCCCACCATGATGCGGTGTAACTTTTACTTTTACTGTATCCGGAGCAATTTTCTCGAAATATGTTGTGAACTTTTCTGTAATTTCTTCCGGAGTCTGATAAGGAACCAAACGCATTGAAATTTTGGCAGAAGCTTTAGAAGGAATCACCGTTTTAGCCCCTTCACCTGTATAACCACCCCAAATTCCATTACAATCCAATGTAGGACGTATTGATGTTCTTTCCAGTGTGGTATATCCTTTCTCCCCTTCTACGTTGCTTAATCCGATTGATTTTTTAAATTCTTCCGGATTATCCTTCAGCTTATTCATTTCAGCTCTTTCAGCATCAGAAACCATATCTACATTATCGTAGAATCCATCAATTGTAATATGCCCGTCTTCATCAATCAACTGTGCGATCATTCTTGAAAGTACGTGAATAGGATTCGGAACAGCGCCACCATAAAGCCCGGAATGTAAATCCCTGTTTGGACCTTCCACTTCTACTTCTACATAGCTTAATCCTCTTAAGCCTGTAGTTACCGTAGGCTGTTCATTGCTGTAAATATGGGTGTCGGAAATTAAGATACAGTCACAGGCTAATTTCTCCTTGTTTTCATTAACAAAATCTCCTAAGCTTACAGACCCTACTTCTTCTTCACCTTCTAAAATAAATTTAACGTTACAAGGAAGTGTATTTGTTTTCATCATTGCTTCAAAAGCTTTCAAATGCATAAAGAATTGCCCTTTATCATCGGCAGAACCTCTCGCGAAAATCGCTCCATCCGGGTGAAGTTCCGTTTTTTCAATATAAGGCTCGAAAGGCGGCTTTCTCCATAATTCCAACGGATCCGCCGGCTGTACATCATAATGACCATAAATCAGAACAGTCGGTAATTTGCTGTCTAAAATTTTTTCACCAAACACGATAGGATATCCCTTGGTCTGGCAGACTTCTACGTTGTCTGCTCCTGCATTCTTAAGGTGTGCTGCACATACATCTGCACATTTCAACACATCATCTTTATAAGCAGGATCTGCAGAAATAGAAGGAATTCTCAGTAATTCAAATAATTCATCCACGAAACGCTGTTTGTTTTCGTTGATGTAATTTAATGTCTCTTGCATTGTAAAATTTATTTTGTTAAAAGTAAAAAAAATGGATTGCAGGAACAAACAAAAAGAAATGATTTTAAGCATTCTATCAATCAGCTTCAATACCCACAAATAAAAAATGCCCTACATTTTGCAGGACATTTTTATATTGTTTACTAATAATTAGTGTTCAGCTTTTGGAGCTTTCTCAGCTTCTGCAGGTTTTGCAGCGGCAGCACTGTCAGTTTTAGGAGCTTCTGCTTCAGGTTTTGCAGCAGTAGCTGCTTCTTTGTGACCTGTAGCTGCTTCATGACCGTGAGCTTCGCCTCCACCCTGTACATCGTCAGAATATCTTTCTACCCCTTCTTCCAGTTTCAGAGTATTCTTATTTCCCCCCGCTTGTATTTTTTTACAGCTTACGGCTACAGTTGCAATGGCTAAACATATAATTAATTTTCTCATGCTTAAATTTTTGATTGCCCAAAATTAAGAAATCTTGCATTTTACGGCAACATTTTTATATGGATTTTAAAATAATTTTACCTTTTTTGGATTGTGTAAAAATAAGATACTTTTCACCACCATCTTTAATATTATATTTTTTTTTGATTTCTTCAGGTTTTAAAGGATAATTCTTTGAAATGATATTAAACTGCTCTTTCTTTTTAATCTGCTTATTATCAATCTCTTCCATTTCAATTATTCTTCCCGGAAAGTCATTGATCTTTTCATTAAAAGTATAAAGATGGCTATTCGGATGAAGCTTTTTCACATTCATTTTTTCCGAGATTAAATTAAAAACACCTGCTTTTAAAATTGCATGATTGGGAATATAAATAAATCTTTCCGGTTCTGAATATTCTGCTTTTGCATTTTCTTCATCCCCAAACAGAAACGTAAAATTGGGTTCACCGCTTTCCAGATTCACGCAGTTACAGCTAATATTTTCTGAGTTTTCGTTATTCAAAAACACGATGACTTCTTTTACATCATTTTTCAGAGCAACAATATCAATTCTGAAAATACCCGGCAAAACTGATACCAGATACTTCAAATCAATCAGTGGAGACAGCTTTATCACTACTTCTTTTGAAATTGAAAGTAATTTTTCCCGGATTTCGAGAATATTAGGTGACAAATCTTCCAGAAGGAACACTTTGTTTTTTTGTTGGTCTCTCCTTGCCGGATCTAAATAGATGACATCAAAGGTTTCTTCATTTCTATCAAGAAAATCTTCCAGCTTTTGATTGATAAATTCTGCTTTTTTCTCCAGTACATGCCAGTTATGCCTTACAATTTCTAAAAGGTCTGGGTTCTGTTCTATCAGGGTAATCTCTTCAAAATTACGGGACAGGTAATAAGCGTCAATTCCAAAGCCGCTTGTAAGATCTATGAATCTTTTTCCTTTTAAAATTTCAGATTTATACCCTGCTGTTTTTTCTGAGGAAGATTGCTCTAAGCTGAGTTGTGGCGGAAAAATAATTCCTTCCTTCAGTAAAAACGGAAATTTTCTCTGTGCCACCTGCTTTCCTTTTATCTGCTGAACAATTTCCAGCATAGAGACTTCCGGAAACGGGGATTTTTTCAATAATAAAGCATGTAGGTCTGTATTCAGATTTGCATTGATATAATTTTGAATATCCTTATTTAATATTTTTTTTTCCACTGATTTCGTAGATTTACCCAGATGTTTGTGTTTTAATTATCTTTTATAGAAAATATAATCGGTTAATATGGGTTCTATACCGTTTTGTTTTAATAAAGAGTTGATCTGTCCCCGATGATACGTGGAATGATTGATGGCGTGAAAAAGCATCTCAAAAATACTGTTTTCAAATTTTGTTCCTCTGGAGTTCCGGTATTCGATTCTTTGATCCAAATCAGAATCTTTAACAATTCCGATACTTTTCAGAAAATTCTGATGATTGATGGTATTAAGGTCTTCGAAAGGATTGATCTGCCATACTTCGAAATTTTTTTCTCCTAAAATCCTTGAATTCCAGATTTGCTGGGCATTGAGGGTATGACTGATTAAACTGATTATCTTCTCATCTACTTTTGAGATATTTCCGGAAATAAGTTTGATCATTTCCTTGTTATAGTGGTAAGTATACTCAAATAAGTCAATCAGTTTTTCTTTCATCATTCAGAATTATAAGTTTGAATCTTTATGAAGGGTAATTGTATTGGGGGACAATGGATCTATATCTGTATGACCTTCATTTTCAAAATCCATGAAAAACACAATTTCATTTTCTTTAGTGAATTCAATAAGCCCATTTAAAAATTTACTTTCTTCAATTTTGTTATTGTTGTCATTGTATGAAGCAATCAAACTGAATTTAAAAGGTTTTTTGGAAAAATCAACAGTGTATTTTATATATCCTGTTTTGCCTTTGTTCGGACCATCAGGAATTATATAGTTTCTTCCGTCAATAACCATTCCTTCCAATTCAACATTGGCATAGCCATCAGGGAAAAAGGTAAAAGACCTTTTCTTACCGGAATCCGTTCCGCTCCATTTTCCGTGCAGGTTTTCAGCTGTTTGTGAAAAACACATTCCAAAAAACAGAACAAGAAGAAAAAATAAGACTTTTCTCATTGTATTATTATTCAAACATTTCTGCCCAACGGACCGCCTTTATTTCTTTTTCATTATATAAGTCGTCAATTGACTTTTTAGCCTCTAACTTCGGATAAAGGTTTACTCCAATCAGCTTTATTTTACCTTCTTCCACCCATTTCTGTTCTTGTACAGCATGGTCATAAATCTTTTTCTGAATCACACCCTGTTTTAATAGTTCCAGGTAACCTCCTGCTTTTTCAATCTCAATGAATAAGCCCCAGGATTTTTCTGCTATCTGCCGGGTAATGTCTTCAACATAATAACTCCCGTTGGAAGCGTCTTCAAATACATTAATAATGCTTTCATATGCCAGAACAATCTGCTGCTTAAAAGAAATTTCTTCTGAGTTTTCCGTGCTCTTTTCAACCAGATAATTGCTGCTGAAAACAGCATCAGCACCACTGATCATTGCAGAAGCAAGCTCTAATGTGGATCTGATAAGGTTATTTTCCCGGTCTGAAACCGATTTGTTTCTTAAAGAAGTTTCGGCAAACAGGTATGGAATCTCATCCAGTCCGTATTCTTTTGAAAGTTGGTTAAAAACCAGTTTAAAGGCTCTTATTTTAGCCATTTCAAAGAAATAATTCCCTCCGATAGCAATTCTGAAAATCAGTTTATTTAAGATTTCCGGCCCGTAAGCTTCAACGAGCTCTTTAGCTTTTGATAAAGCAATTCCTAGCTGCTGATAGATTGCAGCACCTGCATTTTGATGCAAGGATATGTCTACGCAGATGTTTCTTTTAAAATCTTTTGCAAGCAATTCTTTAACCAGCTGGTCATTAATTACGGCTTCCTTTTCATCAAAAACATCAATTAATGAAAAATACTGGTCTTCATCTTTAGGACTGATGTGTTCGGCCAGGTCTTTATTATTGACAAAAATGGTTTTCTCCTCAAGGTTTTCTACGTTATGATTTAACAGAAAGGCATAAACATCTTCTTCCAGGCTTTCATGGTAGGTAGCCACTAAATGGGTACTTTCTTCTACTTTCGGCAGGTTTGCCAATGGTTTCTGCACGGTGCTATAGAAGGGTTTAACATCAATTCCTTCTAAGTTTTCCTTCTTCAGAATCGTGTAAATATCTTCTGTTTTAAGCTGTTTTTTTACTAAATTTTCCCAATCCGGAAGTATATCTATATTTGACATTGAGTTGAAAGGTATAGGTATTATTATGTGAATGATCAATAGCAAATTAACCTCTTTGCCAGTTTTTAAATCTGATCATTCATTAGCAAAGCAAAATTAACAATTGACTTTTTATTGTTTTTGAGCAATATTCGAGCTGTCTACCACCAGAATAAAGATTTCTTCATCCGGCTTTTTCATAAAGTAGTTTTCTCTGGCGTATTTTTCTTTTTCAGATTTATTGTTCATCAGTTTTTTATAGAAAGCATCGTTTTTTTCGTATTCTTTTTTATAATACTGCAGCTGCTCTTCATATTTACTGATTTCACCATTCAGTTCATTAATTACCAGAAAGGAGGTTTTATCAAAGAAAATCATCCAGACCAGAAACATGCAGATGGTAATGGTGTATTTATTCAAAACATATTTCTGAATAAGTTTGAATGTTTCAGACTTTGGCTGAATATCTTTAATGAGTTTGTTTTCTGCCATTTTAGTGTTTTCTCAACGAGTTTTTAATAACGGTAGTTAAAAAATCAATCGCTACGGAATTTTGTTTCATATTGGGGATGATAAGATCCGCTTCGTTTTTAGACGGCTCTATAAATTCCTGATGCATCGGTTTCAAAGTGGTTTGGTAACGGTGTAATACTTCACTCAGATCTCTTCCCCTCTCCTGTGTATCTCTCCTGATCCGCCTGATTAATCTTTCGTCAGAATCTGCATGAACGAAAACTTTCAGATCAAATTCTTTCAGCAATTCTTTATTCGTCAGTACCAAAATGCCTTCTACTACCAATACATTTTTAGGTTCTACAGTAACGTGGTCTCCGGTTCGGGAATGAGTAACAAAGCTGTAAATCGGCTGTTCAATAGGCTCGTTATTTTTTAAAGCTTTTACATGTTTCAACATCAGTTCAAAATCTATAGACTTGGGATGGTCATAATTTAAAGCTTCCCGCTCTGTTAATGTCAGATTTTGATTATCGTGATAATAATTATCCTGAGAAAGGATGTTCATTCCTTCGATATCAAGCTGCTGAAGTATCTTATCAACAACTGTAGTTTTGCCGGACCCTGTACCTCCTGCAATTCCTATTACAAGCATTATTTTTTAGTTTCTATATAGTTTTTACAAATATACTATTTTAGTTGAATGCAAATAAAATAATGAGTGCTGAATTTGTTTAATAAAAATCCGATGTTTTCACACCGGATTTCATTATCATTTTTAAGTTTTATTTCTTGATAAACTTAGTTGATAAATTTATTCCTTTTATATTCAAAATATAATTTCCTGTCTGAAGATCAGAAACATTTATTGTATTCTTACCATTGATAACGGTGGTTTCCAAAACTTTTCTGCCTTCCATATTATAGATTTCCACTTTTTCTTCTTTTCCTGTTTTCAGAGAAATATGTAAAGTACCTGAAACCGGGTTAGGATAGATCTCAACATTTTCTTTTTTAGAAACATCATCTGTACTCAACAAACAGTTATAGGCTGGTAAAGTATAGCCTGCAGCAGTAAATTCCTGTGTCATTATGCTTACATCACCACAAGTGAACCCGAATTGTCCTACCATATCAATAGCAGCCTGTCTTACGGCAATCGCTGCATCCTGTTGGCCTGTTAATGCATTTGTCATGGATAACCCTTCAAGGAAAGCCCTGTCTGTTTTTTCTTTCCCGATTTGATTGTATATTCTCATCAAAGCAGATGCCCAGATTTGTCCGTCTATATGAATAATTCCTATAAGTCCACCGGGATACGTTTCTGTATAATTTGTAATTCTTCCGTCCCAACATTCGTTGTGCCCGTCCCAGTTGAACATCCAATTGTATTGTGGTGCCGATGAGGGCCATTGGTTTAAACTTCTGCTGTATGACTGAGCCCAATAGTCTGCACATCCCTCACTTAACCCCTGAACCTGGGATAAATTCCCGTTGGTTAACCAATCATGCACTCCATGTCCTAATTCATGTATGATAACGTCAGCATCTTCAGCATCATCTACACAACCTTCCCCAAAAACCAACCTGCCATCCAGGTAATAAGAATTATCATCTCCATTCTTTCCATGGGGATCATACCATAGTATTCCTTCGTTGGTTAATGGTTTACATAAAATATTTAATGTTTCATTGATATACCGTAAGTTATGGTCTACATGCCAGTACACGTTTACCGCTTCGAATCCCTGATTATTTCTGTTAAATAAAAACTGATTGGTTGCCTGGGTAAAAAGCCCTGTAGAAGGAATTTCCAATTCTTTAATTTCTGCATAAGAACCTTTTAACTTATATACCCCTGCTGTTAAATCCAGCTCAGGAATGGTAACCAAAGTTCTTGCTGCATCCAGACTTGCGTTGGTAGCATCATTATTATCCGCATACTGGCCTCCATAAGCTGCCTGCATCTTGGAAAGCGGATCGGGTTCAAAGATATAGCCGGAACCAGACACAAGAGTTTTTTTATTGTCTGTTGTTTTTCCTTTATTTTTTTTCTTAGGTTTCGGATCATCATTGTGACTGTGATGATACAGTGCAACATCCTTCACGCTGATTACATTTCCGTTTTGTGCATCTACAATGGTTTCCCAGCTTCCCGAATGATCATGAGAGTTTGTACGTACCCTGTAAACCAGCTTCGTTTCTCCGGATTCTGTAAGATAAACAAAAAGCCTGGTTTCTTCATAAGTAATCTTACCCTTTGTTTTTGAGGCAATATGGGCTTTTTGAAGAGCTTCAGAAACCTGAACGGAAGGAACCGTATTTATTTCCGTTACATTTTTTTTAAAGCTTTCTGCAGAAGTATAAGTAATTTTCCCTTCTTTGTTGAAATGCAATACAATCTCCGATTGGAAAACCGGTACGTCTTTAATCATTTGCTGGAAACGTAGTGTTTCTCCTGAATTTCCTTTTCTTACAAAGCTTAACTTAAGTTGGGTAAAGTTTTGAATCCCTAAATTTCTGGAATTTTCATTGATCCATTTTTTTGCAGAAGTTTCAAGTGATGATTCCTGGGCTGATAAAGCTGAACAAGACAATATACAGCCTACGATTAACGAATTAATTTTAAATCTCATATGTGTTTTTTATAGCTATTGCTAATTTAAAAAAATTATTGAAACAGCAAATATTTTTCACACTAATGAGATAAAAAATCTAAAAAAACATAAAACAATAAAAAAATCCTAACCAATTGTTAGGATTTTATTAAACTATTTCGCTTGTTAATTCTCTTGAAATTAACTTTTCATGCATTGGCTTCAACAGATCCATTGAGCCTGTTTTTACAGTACATTTGCCTTTATAATGCACCAATATCGTGCATTGTTCAGCCTGTTCGAGAGTATGTTTACAAATTTCGATCAAAGAATCAATTACATAATCAAAAGTATGGATATCATCGTTATGCAAGATCAATTTATAAACATCATCAGTATCATCCAAAACAAGAACTTCTTCTTCATACTGACGCTTCGGATTTTCGTAATCTTTTATACCGTTATAAAAAATCATTTTACTTGCTTTAAATTTCTAATTTGTCTGTCAGATCATTGATGATATTAGGGCCTTCATAAACCAGCTCTACAAGCTCAACACTCTTATTATTCATTTTCAAAATCTTGAAATGATAATTTTCCAGATCAAATTCCTGGTTTTCCTCCGGAATATCTTCCAGTTCGTGAAGGATAAAACCTGCTAATGAATTGTATTCACTTTCTTCTGAAAGCGGCAATTTCTTAGGCAGGTATTCATTGATCTCGTCAAGAGGCTGTGTTGCCTGAACCCAATAGGTATTGTCTGCTATTTTATCTACAAGCTTGTCTTCATCATCTTCTTCATCCTGAATTTCCCCTACCAGCTCTTCCAGAATGTCTTCCAATGTAATAATTCCTTCAGTACCTCCGAATTCATCGATGACAATGGCAAGGTGCTGCTTTTTCTGCTGGAAAATTTTCAATAAATCTGAAATCTTCTTGCTTCCAACCACAAAGAAAGCATCACGCATTAAATTCTTAAGATCATCGTGGTTAAGCTCACCCTTTCCTTTGACATATTCCCTGATAATTTCTTTGGTATAAAAAACACCAATTATGTTATCTATAGAATTGATATAAACCGGAATACGGGAATAGCCGCTTTCCATGATCTTATTGATAATCTCATTGATATCTTCTTCAAAATCTATGGAAGTGATATTCTGCCTTGGAACCATGATCTGCTTTGCGGAATGGTCTGTAAAATCAAATGCATTTTTGATGATCTCATAATTCTCCTCTTCAATTTCTCCACTGTCTGCACTCTGTTTTACCAGAAGCTGAAGCTCTTCTGTTGAATGAATTTCCTGTTCAGAAGCGGGATGTATTTTGATTAATCTTAAAAAAGTATTTGACATTAAATTCATCAACCAGATAAATGGTTTGAATATCGTATAAAATACTCTCAACGGAACTGCTGTTGCCATTGTGGTTGCCTCCGATTTTCTGATGGCAATAGATTTTGGAATAAGCTCACCAAATACAATATGCATTACCGTAATTAAAACAAAACTGGTAACTACCGATACTGAAGTAATTGATGCCTGGCTTAAAGTGATATTAAGAGAGTGGAAAATATTTTCAACTACATGGTGTAATGCACTTTCTCCTACCCAACCGAGGGCAAGGGAAGCTAATGTAATACCCAGCTGTGTAGCAGATAAATACTCATCAAGATGCTTGATAATATGCTCTGCCTGTTTTGCCATAGAGTTTCCTTCTGCGGCTTTTAACTGGATTTGTGAGTAACGAACTTTAACAATTGAAAATTCTGCGGCTACGAAAAAGCCATTAAGTAATACAAGAAACAAGGCTAGCAAAAGCCTGACTATGTCCGAGTCCATTTAAAAAATTATAAAATTTATTTTTACAAAGATATACAAAATAAAAATAACAAAAAAAGCATCGATATACCCGATGCTTTAATATTGTGTTAAAATAATTCTTTAAGAATTTTTCAAAGCTTCTGCTCCGGAAACGATCTCTAAGATTTCGTTTGTAATGGCAGCCTGTCTTGCTTTGTTGTAGAAGATTACTAAATCATTCTTCAAAGCCTGAGCGTTGTCTGTGGCTTTATGCATTGCTGTCATTCTTGCTCCATGCTCAGATGCTACTGAATCTAAAACAGCTTTGAACACCTGAGTTTTGATAGATTTCGGAATTAAATTATCCAAAATTTCATTTTTGTTCGGTTCAAAGATATAATCTGTTTCTAGCTGGGGCTCTGTTGTTTCAGGCATCACGATAGGAAGCAGCTGTTCTTTGGTCACTTCTTGGGTAGCGGCATTGATGAATTTGTTATAAATGATATATACTTCATCAAATTTACCTTCTCTAAAGCTGTTCATTACAGCTTCTGTAGAATTGGAAACCGCATCAAAGTTTAAATTATCGTAAACGGCACTTGCATTTGCATACACGGCACGGTTTCTTCTTACTGCATCGTAAGCTTTCTTACCGATTGTAAGAACTTCAATCTCGTATTGAGAATTATTCTGAAACTGAATATTAAGCTCTTTAACGATGGATGAGTTAAAAGCACCTGCAAGACCTCTGTTTGAAGTTACAGCGATGAAAAGTATTCTTTTAACCTCTCTTTTCTGAGCATACACGGAAACCTGATCAGGATCTGAACTAGAATTTACATTCTGGATGATTTCTTGTAGCTTTTCAGAATAAGGTCGCAACATCACGATCGCATCCTGTGCTTTTTTAAGTTTCGCAGCGGAAACCATTTTCATAGCACGTGTGATTTGCATCGTAGATGAAATTGAAGTGATCCTTCCTCGTATTTCTTTTAAGTTTGCCATTAATTTGAGTTCAAAGTTTAACGCTTAAGGTTTAAAACATTGAATTTCAAACCTTAAACATTGAATTTTTAATTATATTTAGAAGCTAAATCGTTAGCTGCCTGCTTAAGAACGTCTGTGATATCGTTATCGATTTTTCCAGCTTTGATCGCAGCCATTGTTTCAGGGTGCTTAGATCTTAAGAAAGCGATATATTCAATCTGGAATTCTTTTACTTTTCTGATAGGAACATTTCTAAGTAAGTTCTCAGTTCCGGCGTAGATCATCGCTACCTGGCTATCTACAGGAAGTGGAGAGTTTACCGGCTGCTTAAGGATTTCCACGTTTCTTTCTCCTTTAGAGATTACCGCTAGCGTAGAAGCATCAAGGTCTGAACCGAATTTAGCAAACGCTTCCAATTCTTTATATTGAGCCTGGTCTAATTTTAATGTACCGGAAACTTTTTTCATTGATTTGATCTGAGCATTACCTCCTACTCTGGATACAGAGATCCCTACGTTGATCGCAGGACGGACCCCTGAGTTGAACAGGTCAGATTCCAGGAAGATCTGTCCGTCTGTAATAGAGATTACGTTAGTTGGAATATACGCAGAAACGTCACCAGCCTGAGTTTCGATAATCGGAAGGGCAGTTAAAGAACCACCACCTTTTACAATTGGTCTGAGAGATTCAGGTAAGTCGTTCATCTGGCTCGCAATATTGTCATCAGCAATTACTTTTGCCGCTCTTTCCAATAATCTTGAGTGAAGATAGAAAACGTCTCCCGGATATGCCTCACGGCCCGGTGGTCTTCTTAATAACAGGGAAAGCTCACGGTAAGCAACCGCTTGTTTAGATAAATCATCATAAACGATCAATGCCGGTCTACCGGTGTCTCTGAAGAATTCACCGATTGAAGCTCCTGCCATTGCAGAATATACCTGCATAGGAACCGGATCTGAAGCGTTAGCAGCAACGATTACAGTATATGCCAAAGCTCCTTTATCAGAAAGGGTTTTAACGATTTGAGCTACTGTAGAAGCTTTCTGCCCGATAGCCACATATATACAATATACAGGTTTCCCTGCATCAAAGAATTCTTTTTGGTTGATGATCGTATCAATTGCAACAGTAGTTTTACCAGTCTGTCTGTCGCCGATGATAAGCTCTCTCTGTCCTCTTCCTACAGGGATCATAGAGTCGATCGCCACGATACCAGTTTGTAAAGGCTCAGTTACCGGCTGTCTGAAGATAACTCCGGGAGCTTTTCTTTCCAATGGCATTTCGTATAAATCCCCGGTAATAGGACCTTTACCATCGATAGGGTTACCAAGAGTATCTACTACTCTTCCCAACATACCTTCTCCTACTTTGATAGAAGAGATTCTGTTTGTTCTTCTTACTGTATCACCTTCTTTTACTAATTTACTTTCTCCTAAAAGAGCAACACCTACGTTGTCTTCTTCAAGGTTAAGTACAATACCTTCTACATCACTAGAAAATTTCACCAACTCTCCGTATTGTACGTTTTCTAACCCGTATACACGAGCAATACCATCACCGATGGTTAAAACTGTACCTACTTCCTCAACGTTGGATTGAGTATCGAAGTTGGCCAATTGTTGTTTTAAGATCGCAGATACTTCTGCCGGATTTATTTCTGCCATTGTATGGTTGTTTTTTTCTTAATTTAATTGAAAATCTTTTTTAACCTGATTAAGTTTACTTTTCACAGATGCATCTACCTGCTGGTCTCCTACTCTTAAGATGTATCCTCCTAAAATAGCGGGGTTTACATTTACTTTCAAATCGAAGTTTGAGTTACCGTTTACCAGGTTTGTAGATTTCAGGATCTCTTCAATATTTGAATTTGAAAGCTGTGTCGCTGTTGTAAGAGTTATTCTCTGTACCCCGTTGATGTCTTCTACTTTATTGATAAATTCCTGAGCAATATTTCTCAGCTGGTTTTCACGGCCCTGCTTGATCACCAAAGTGATTAAATTCTGAGAAGAAACCGATAAACCTTTAAAAATCTCTTTTGCTACTTCTATTTTCTTTTTAGAATCGATATAAGGTGTAAGGAAGAATTTATTTAAATCTTTCGATTCAGCCATTATCTTTACCACATCTTTCATTTCAGAAAATACAGTAGCTGTTTGTCCGGATTCATTTGTAAAATCCAGTAAACCTTGTGCGTATCTTTTAGCTACTTTAGATGTAAGCATTCTTAGTTAAGATTAGATTTGTTTAAATAATTTTGAACCAACTCGTTCTGAGCTTCGTTGTTTTCTAATTTTTGCTTTAGAATAGATTCTGCAATATTTACAGATAAAGCACCGATTTGAGTTTTAATATCTGCCATTGCAGCATTTTTCTCAGATTCGATGGTTTGTTTTGCAGATTCGATTAATTTGTCTGCTTCTGTTTTAGCAACGTCTTTAGCCTCTCCTACGATTCTGTCTTTAATTTCTCTTGCTTCTTTCAGAATAGCATCTCTTTCGATTTTAGCTTCACGAATGATTCTTTCGTTGTCAGCTTTAAGATCTTCCATTTCTTTTTTAGCCAATTTAGCTTGATTCAATGCATCAACGATAGAAGTTTCTCTGTCATTCACTGCATTTACAATTGGTTTCCAAGCGAATTTTGCTAAAAGAAACAACAGGATAACAAAAGTAAGCGTCATCCAAAACAAAAGTCCAATTCCAGGTTCAATAATTCCCATATCTGTAAATTCTTTTTTTAAGGTGTAATTTTATGGATTGTTTTAAAATTCTTAGCAGCAGCCAACCGCTTCACTGCTAAGAATGTTTTTTTGAGGATAATTACTTGATGAAAGCACCAAAGATGATCGCGATAAGACCAGCACCTTCAATAAGACCAGCAGCAATAAGCATAGCTCCTTGAATCTTACCAGCTTGTTCTGGTTGTCTAGCGATAGCATCCATTGCATGACCACCGATTTTACCAATACCAAGACCTACTCCTAATACTGCTAATCCGATACCTACGTAAATTAATCCTGCTCCAGTTGATAAATCCATAATAAATAAATATTTAGTTAAAAATTATTTTAAAGTTTAGTTTCAGCTCTTAGTGAGCGTGCTCTTCATGGTGACCATGCTCATGCTCGTGCTCTGCTACAGCGATACCGATAAACAATGCTGATAATACGGTAAAGATATAAGCCTGTAATGCAGCTACCAATAATTCCAATACGGAAACGAATAACGCTAATGGTACCGATGCAAATCCCAAGAACGGAGATTTAAAGATAAAGATCAAAGATATAATAGCTAAGATCATAATGTGTCCTGCAGTAATATTAGCGAAAAGTCGCATCATCAAGGCGAACGGTTTTGTAAAGATCCCGATAATCTCGATTGGAACCATAATCGGGTACAATAAGATCGGAACCGGCGGCATAAAGATGTGTTTCCAGTAATCTTTATTCGCACTGAATAATGTAATTAATAAGGTAATGATTGCTAAAACAGCAGTAATCGCAATGTTTCCGGTAAGGTTTGACCCTCCTGGAAAGAAAGGAATCAATCCGAAAAGGTTGTTAAACCAGATGAAGAAGAATGCCGTTAAAAGATAAGGCATATATCTCTTATATTTTACAGACCCAATATTTGGGATCGCCACTTCGTCTCTAATGAATACAATGACAGGTTCCATTACTTTACCAATTCCTTTCGGAAGCTGAGATTTTTTATACCCTCTTGCCATTCCAATGAAAACAATTAGCATAAAGATCACAGATAAAAACATTGATGCTGCATTTTTAGTGATTGAAAGATCAAAGAAAACTTTGTCAGATTTTTGTTTTCCACTGATCATTGAAAATAAAGTTGCTTTTTCAATTCCTTTTGTAGAAACTACCTGTCCTTCTTCTAAAGTATATCCTTCATGCTCATGACCGTGAGCCATCTCGCTTGAAAGGAAAGTGTGCCATCCTGTATTATCCTTAATAATTACAGGAAGAGGAACAGAAACGTGATGTTCTTCACCGTTCTCATCTTTTGTAGTCCATAAATGCCATTCGTTGGAATCACCAATGTGTTCCATGATCATTTTGGTAGCATTGAAGCTCTCTCCTGCCTCTGTGTGCTCTACTTTTTCAGCAGACTTCTCACCCTCAGATTCGTGTTGTGCAGTAGCTAAACCGCTAATAAACACAAACAAAAATGCGAAAAATAATGAAGAAATTTTTCTGTTCATATCTCTTTTTTAATCGTGTGCAAATATATCGATTTTATTAAACTTTACCAATATTAAAAATTGATTTTTATCATCAAAAAAATCAGGATTTGTTAATCTGTTTTATTATAGCTGTATAGATGAATAATGATGCCACAACAAAGCATATCACAATAAAGAGAAAATTTTCTTTTGTTTTATCAATGATCATCAGAGAAATAACAAGCCATACAATATCTTTAGCAATATTTACTGTAAGAAATTTCATCCCCGCATCCGGTTTCATATATAAATATCTTTTGAATATCATATACACAATACAATTAAAGATAACGAGTAATAAAACAATGATACAACTATCTGTGAAATTCATTTTGCAAAAATAAAATTATAATCCGGAAAGAAAACAAATCTCAACATCTTATACATCATATGTAATATATATTATTAAAAATTGCGTATTTTTGCAGACCTATAATTTACAATACATATGTTTAATAGTTTACAGGATAAATTAGACAAAGCGCTTCATAATATTTCCGGACGTGGAAAAATTACGGAAATCAATGTTGCAGAAACCGTAAAAGAAATTCGTAGAGCATTAGTAGATGCCGATGTTAACTATAAAGTAGCAAAAGACCTTACTAAAAGAGTTCAGGATAAAGCTTTGGGACAGAATGTTCTTACCTCGCTTACCCCGGGACAATTGATGACTAAAATTGTTCATGATGAATTAGTAGATTTAATGGGAGGTTCCCAGGAAGGAATCAGTCTTTCGGGGAAACCGTCCGTCATTCTTATTGCAGGTCTTCAGGGTTCCGGTAAGACTACATTTTCCGGGAAACTTGCCAATTATTTAAAAACCAAAAGAAATAAAAAACCTCTACTGGTTGCGTGTGACGTTTACCGTCCTGCAGCGATTGACCAGCTAAAAGTTTTAGGTGGTCAGATCGGTGTTCCTGTTTTTACTGAAGAAGGCTCTACAAACCCTTCCACTATTGCTGAAAATGCAATTAATTTTGCTAAACAAAACAACCACGACGTTGTCATCGTTGATACAGCAGGCCGTTTGGCAATTGATGAGCAGATGATGAACGAGATTAAATCGGTACATTATTTCATTAAGCCTGATGAAACCTTATTCGTTGTAGACTCCATGACAGGTCAGGATGCTGTAAACACGGCAAAAGCTTTCAACGAAGCTTTAAACTTTGACGGTGTTGTTCTTACGAAATTAGATGGTGATACAAGAGGGGGTGCTGCTTTAACAATCCGTTCCGTTGTGGAAAAACCGATCAAATTTATCTCTACAGGGGAAAAAATGGAAGCTTTGGATCTTTTCTACCCTGAAAGGATGGCTGACAGGATCCTGGGAATGGGAGACGTTGTTTCCTTAGTAGAAAGGGCTCAGGAGCAATTTGACGAAGAAGAAGCCAAAAAGCTTCACAAAAAAATCGCTAAAAATGAATTCGGTTTTGATGATTTCCTGAAGCAGATCAACCAGATCAAGAAAATGGGTAATATGAAAGACCTGATGGGCATGATTCCTGGAGTTGGAAAAGCGATCAAAGATGTAGAGATCAGTGATGATGCCTTTAAGCATATTGAAGCAATCATTTATTCGATGACACCGGACGAAAGAAGAAGACCTTCCATTATCAATACTCAGAGAAAGCAAAGAATTGCCAGAGGAGCAGGAAGAAAAATTGAAGATGTAAACCAGCTGATGAAGCAGTTTGAGCAGATGGGTAAAATGATGAAGATGATGCAGGGACCTCAGGGAAAACAGATGATGCAGATGATGAGCAAAATGCCGAATATGCCAGGAATGGGCGGAATGTTCGGAAAATAAAAAGACAATATTTTTATTATAATAAATAAACCCGACTCAAAAGAGTTGGGTTTATTATTTTTAATCTGAATTAACTGATTATTTATCAGATTTCTGTGCTTTTGATTTGATGAAATAAGAAAAACCTACATTTACCCCGAAAGTCTTAACATTCGTTTTTACATCGGTATTCATATACGTTTCTTTATTGGAGAACTGGTCATAAGAAACTCCTAAATTAACCCCTAATGACTGAGTCGCCATATAAGTTACCCCTCCTTTTACTTTCCATGCCAAGCCGTCTGTAGTTGTTTCATCAGAAGTTGAAACACCCATAAAATCACCGTTTCCTTTGTTTTTAACAGAAGCATAACCAATTCCTGCACCCAAGTAAGGAACAAATTTACTGTCATTCGCAAAATAGTAAGTACCGGTAGGCATCACAGAGAAGCTTGTAGTGGTAGCTTTTAAGCCTTCAAATTTTGTAGTTGCAGTAGTGAACCCAAGATCAATCCCAACCGCTAGTTTGTCGATTACAAAATACCCTACAGATGGAGTTACTGAAAATGTATTCACTTTAGGCCCGTCTACAGACTCTCCTCCTGCTTTAACTGTCGTGCTTACATTGTTAAAACCTAAAGTTGTGTTTCCACTGATTACCCAGTCTCCCTTAGTCATTTGAGCATTTGATAATCCGAAAAGTGCAACTGCACCAGCTAGTAATAATTTTTTCATAGTTATAAAAATTTTTAATTCTATATAAACAGCTCCATCAGATTCATTTTATAAGTACCTGATAAAACTTACAGCCGGCAAATTTAACTTAAATTTATTATTAATGATACATTTAATTACAAATAATACAGTAATAAAGCCAATTTTACTTGAGCCGGAATAAAGAATTTTCCCTGACATTAAAAATAAAAAAATTCCTGGGATCGGACCCAGGAATTTAATTTTATATGCTTCGTTTATTATTTTGCAAAAACATACTTAACACCGAATGTAACTGAAGATAAGTTTAATCCGAAGTTATAGTTGTCAGTGCTTTTATCAAGATCTTTATACTTGAAGTTGTTGTAACCGAATTCACCGATTGTAGCTTCGATAGACCAGTTTTTGCTTAAGAAATAATCCAGACCTGGTTTAACATTAACACCGATTGAAGTGAATTTGTTCTCAGAAGAAGCATTTACAGCATCTGCTTCTACTTTATCCTTACCAAATGCCATTGGAACTTCTAACTGACCGAAGAAATATAATTTTTCTCCGATAGTCCAGTATTTTCTAACGAAAGGAGCTACTACAAAAGCGTCAGTAGTTGTTTTAACTTTTGAATCTAATAAAGTTACAGTTTTAGATCCGTTAACGTAACCTACACCTAAACCTACAGCTAAGTTAGTTCCAACAAAATATCCTACAGTAGGAACGATTTTGAAGTCTTCTGTTTTAGCATCAGTATTGTTATCTTGAGTTGAAGTATAGTTTACTTGTCCTGACAAATAAGTAGTTCCTTTTGCAATCTGAGCATTAGATAAACCAAAAAGTGCAATAGCACTCGCTAATAATAATTTTTTCATTTTAAAAAATTTTAATACTTTCTGAGAGCAAATTTACACCTGCCCCATCTAATATTAAAATTTGTTAATGTGATTAATATCATCTAAAAATATTGGTTATTTCTAACATAAATTACACTAAACGTTTGTTTATATTTTATTATCAACATTTTAACAAAAAAAACTCCAATTATGCAATTGGAGTCGAAAAATATTCATTTTCTAATATCTTTACTTAAGGAAGAAATTATATCCTATATTCACTGCACCCACTGACCAGTTAGCTGTATACCATCCCCAATCACGCTTATTGCTGATAGACTGGTATCCAATATACAATTCACCTTTAGACATTTGGTATCCAAACTTAGGATAGGCATAAAAACCGCCGTCTACCCCATCTTTCGTAGAAATTCCGTACCCAAGATCCAGCCCTACAAAAATAGGAGCTCCTGAAAATCTGTATTTTCCTGAAACCGCTACCGGAATGAATCCGAAATCGTCAAAATTATCTTCACCGAAGAAGTGAGAATACCCTGAAGCAACCCCTAAATCAAGGCCTTTCGTAATATTCCACATATAAGCAGCATCAATACCTAAAGTAAATGATGAAGCGTCACTTGCATCTGCTACGGGAATACCAATGTGCCCACCTAGCTTAAAACCTTCCTGAGCCTGAACAGCTCCTCCCAAAAGTGCAAAAGCACCTAATAATAATAGTTTTTTCATTTTAATAATTTTATACTTTTCTACTCAAAATTACTAATTATTTTCCTCATCTGAACCAAATTCAGGCATGACATTCTCCATAATAAGCAAAGAACGAAACAAGCAAAGCTGTTTCGTTCTTTATATTATTTAGATAAGAACTGATAGCGCTTAATCCTAAATCCTAATCCCCGTACTTATTTAATCTCTTAATCTTTTCTCCTCATCATTGTAAGCCAATATAATTTTCCTTACAACAGGGTGTCTCACAACATCCTCTTCCGTAAGATGTACAAATCCAATTTCGTTAACACCATGCAGAATTCTCATAGCTTCTTTTAATCCGGATTGCTGTTTCGGAGGTAAATCTACCTGGCTTGGATCTCCGGTAATAATGAATTTAGCATTCATTCCCATCCTGGTTAAAAACATTTTCATCTGAGAATGGGTTGTATTTTGAGCTTCATCCAGAATCACAAACGCATCATCAAGCGTTCTTCCTCTCATAAAAGCCAACGGAGCCACCTCAATTACTTTTTTCTCGATAAAGCCTTCCAGTTTCTCATGCGGAATCATATCACGGAGCGCATCATATAAAGGTTGTAAATAAGGATCCAGCTTCTCCTTAAGATCACCCGGAAGAAATCCTAAGCTCTCCCCCGCTTCAACAGCCGGCCTTGTCAGGATAATTCTTTTAACCTCCTTATCCCGCAAAGCTCTTGCTGCCAAGGCCACGCTCGTATAAGTTTTACCTGTTCCGGCAGGCCCGATGGCAAAAACCATATCCTTTTTCTCTGTTTCTTTTACCAGCTTTTTAAGATTGGTAGTCTTAGCTTTAATAACCTTTCCGTTTACTCCTTTTACAATAATATCCTGGTCAAAAATCAATTGTTTCTCGTTTTCGTCTTTGATATTGAGAATATTTTCAACGTCTTTCAGCTCAATAGAATTATTTTTCGAAATAAAGCTTACAATATCATTCAGCTTTTGTTTAAGTATATCCAGAGTTTCCTGATTTCCTTTTGCAAGAATATAGTGATCTCTTCCTGTAATTTTAAGGGTCGGAAAGCTTGATTTTATCAGATTGAAATATTGGTTATTAACGCCATAGAAGATTTTTGCATCAATATCTTCCAAATCATATGTTAATTCAAACATGCAAATACATTTTATTTAGATTTTAAATTTAAAGTTTTTTTTCAAATTAATGTCAAATTCTTATCCACAATATTTAGGGCTTTCTTTTTATTTTAGATAAATTTGCAGTTCTATCATTCTATAAATTACCAATGCCAATTATTACCCTTACTTCGGATTTCGGAAATTTAGATTACAGAGCTTCGGCTGTGAAAGGCAAAATTCTTTCCTTGAATCCTGAGGTTAATATTATTGATATTACTCATGATATTCAGGCCTACAATCTTATTCAGACCTCATATATTGTAAGAAATGCTTATAAACATTTTCCTAAAGGAACCATTCACATTCTGTCTGTAGACAGCTTTTTTCACAAATCAAGAAAAAACATTCTCTATAAAGCAGACGGATCCTATTTTCTGGCAGCAGACAACGGTTTATTAAGCCTTATTTTCTTTGATATCAAACCTGAGGCAATTTATGAGATCACCCTGAACAACAGGTTTGATGATGTGGTAAGCTTTACTTCAACAGATGTTTTCGTGCCGGCAGCAGTGCATCTGGCGAATGGCGGGCTTCCGGAAGTTATCGGAAGAAAAGTAAAATCTGTGAAACAACTTTTGTTTCCGAAACCGGTGCATAATGAAGCTGAAAAAATGATTATTGGCGAAGTCATGTATATTGATAATTTCGGAAATATAATTTCAAATATCCATAAAGAATTTTTTGAAAACACAGGTAAAGGATATGAAAATTTCACGATTAAGTTCAGAAATTTAAGCCTTTCAAAGATATTTTCCAGCCATACGGAAGTGGTTTCAAATTGGGAAAGAGAAACTGAATTTCATGGCCAGTCGGCAGCCATTTTCAATGATAGTCAGCTCTTGGAACTTACCATCTACAAAGGGAGCAAAAAAAACGGAGCAAAAACTTTATTCGGTTTGAATGTTGGCGAGAATATTTACATTGAATTTTCTTAAAATTATACATTTCATAAAAAAACCGATTTTTTTTATATATTTGTCAAAATCTAAAAAATAAAAATGGCAGAGTACAAATTATTGCTTCCTTCCATGGGAGAAGGCGTTATGGAAGCTACTATTATCACTTGGTTATTCAATGAGGGTGATACGGTAAAAGAAGATGATTCCGTAGTAGAAATCGCAACGGATAAGGTTGATTCAGATGTTCCAACACCGGTTTCGGGGAAAATTGTGAAAATCTTAAAGCAAAAAGATGAAGTTGCCAAAGTAGGTGAAGCCATTGCTATTTTAGAAATTGAAGGAGAAGGCGGAAACACTGTTTCAGAAGAAATTAAAACTGAAACTCCGGAACCTGATACCGAGACTTTAAAAACGATCGAAGAGCCATTAAAGGTTTCTGCACCATCCAATGTGGAATTCTCAGGAGACCTTTATTTATCTCCCCTTGTAAAATCAATCGCACAACAGGAAAATATTTCTGAAACCGAACTGAAATCTATTAAAGGAAGCGGTTTGGAAGGAAGAATTACCAAAGAAGATATTTTAGCATATGTAACCAACAGAGGAAGCCAGCCTCAGGCAGCACCTGTTCAAGCTGCTTCTACTCCACAGCCGGCTGTTACTTCTGCACCAGCGGCTACAGTTCCTGTTGCTGCAGGTGATGAGATCATTCCGATGGACAGAATGAGAAAGCTCATCGCAGAAAATATGGTTAAAGCAAAGCAGATTGCTCCACATGTTACTTCCTTCATCGAAACTGACGTTACCAACGTTGTAAAATGGAGAAATAAGCATAAAGATATCTTTGAAAAACGTGAAGGTGAGAAATTAACTTTTATGCCGATCTTCGTAAAAGCTGTTGTGAAAGCAATCCAGGATTACCCGATGATTAATGTTTCTATCAATGGAGATAACATCATTAAAAAGAAAAATATCAACATCGGTATGGCCACTGCTTTACCGGATGGAAACCTTATCGTTCCCGTAATCAAAAATGCTGATCAGCTATCTCTTTCAGGACTTGCAAAAGCAATCAATGATCTTGCTTACAGAGCCAGAAACAAAAAATTAAAACCTGAAGATACTCAGGGAGCTACATACACCATTTCCAATGTGGGAAGCTTCGGAAACCTAATGGGAACACCAATTATTCCTCAGCCACAGGTTGCTATTTTAGCGATCGGAGCTATCGTTAAAAAGCCGGCAGTTCTTGAAACTAAAGACGGTGATGTGATTGCCATCAGAAATTTAATGTTTATGTCTCACTCTTATGATCACAGAGTAGTTGACGGATCTCTGGGCGGAATGATGCTGAAGCATGTTCATGATTATCTTCAGAATTGGGATCTGAACACAGAAATATAAGTAATGGCGATTTGCCTGATGCTTAATTATAGATGATAAGTGATGAATGATGAGCGATGAATAATAATAAATAGTTTTACCGCTTGTCATAAAAATATAAAGCCTTCGATTGTATCGGAGGTTTTTTATTGTTGGAATTAGAATTAATAATTTTACCTTTAAAACAAACTATTTTGCACAAATGAATATTAATTTAAGAGATATAAATTATGTCAAATTATTTAGATTTACTGAAACTCAAAAGGAACAGATTTTCAAGATCTATGATAAGCTCTGTGAGAAATATAACGTTTCGGTAATTGACATTAAAGATTCTCCTTTATTTCGATTCCAGCCCATTGTGGAAAACGAGAATTTCACTCCTGAAATTTGTTATGTAATCGAAAATAAAAACCAATCCTCATTTTATCTTTATATTGTAATCAGAACGATTAAACATACACAAAAACACGGTAGCCATATAGAAGAGATCTTAGAAATCTGGGGAATGAAAAAGCTGGATGAAAGCTATGGTGACCTCACTATCAGAAAAGAAACTTTTGCTGACAAAATCGCAAATGTTTTTGGAAATTTTGATATCAGTTTTAAGGACGATAAGAAATTTAATGATACTTTTTCTATTTTAACGGGAAACGAATCAAGAGCAAGATTGTTTTTAAATCCGTCAAGAAGACAACTTATAAAATCTTTTGTTGACGAGGATTTCGAATTGGAACTTAAAAGCAATATCTTAAGTTTTGGCTTACCCAAAAAGCTTACCGTTAAAAGAGCTTTAATGATTTCAAAATTTTTAGAAAAAATATAAATCCCACAGTTTTAACGTATTTTTATATTTCAAAATTAACAAATGCTGAAAATTTTTATTCTCCTCCGAAAAGGCTTAAAAAAATCTTTTGACAATATCCGTAATGAACAGCTGAAGTACAACCTGCTTCAGGCTATCCCTTTTTGGATCGGGTCAGTGATCACCGGATTTTTTGCGGTGATGTATGCTAAAATATTTGCCTGGGGAGAAAACCTCTTAAATTTTATTCTTGATTGGCATGCATGGATGATTTTTATTGTCGCTCCGATTGGTTTCGTCCTTTCATGGTGGCTGGTAAAAGAATTTGCACCTAATGCCAAAGGAAGCGGAATTCCGCAGGTAATGGCAGCCGTAGAGCTCGCTAATCCTAAAGAGCATAAGAAAATAAGAAGTCTGCTAAGTCTTAAGATTATTGTCTTTAAAATCATTTCATCCGTCATTCTTGTCATTGGTGGTGGAGCTGTCGGTCGTGAAGGGCCAACCATACAGATTGCAGGATCAATTTTCCGGAAAGTCAATGAATATCTTCCGGAATGGTGGCCTAAAATTTCCAAAAAAAATATGATCATGACAGGAGCTGCTGCCGGGCTTGCTGCCGCATTCAATACGCCTCTGGGCGGAATTGTATTTGCTGTTGAAGAACTTTCAAAAACCCATATCAATTATTTTAAAACGGCTTTGTTTACAGCTGTTATTATTGCAGGTTTAACCGCTCAGACATTGGCAGGATCTTATCTTTATTTAGGCTATCCGAAAACCAATGATGTGTCTTTAATGGTGATGTTCCCTATTATTTTAGTAGCAGGTATTGCCGGAATTTTAGCCAGTCAGCTGTCTGTAAGCATGCTTAAAATGAATGAATGGAAAAAGAAAAAACTCACTACAGACAGGGCTAATATCATATTTCTGATTATTTGTTCGCTTTTCATAGCCTCTGTAGCCTATTTCATCAGCCGGGAAATCCTGGGCTCCGGTAAAGAAATCATGGAACGCGTACTTTTTACTAAAGACAAACATGAGGACTGGTATATTCCTATCCTCAGAATGGTAGGTCCTGCCCTTTCATTCACTTCCGGTGGTGCCGGGGGAATATTTGCCCCTGCATTGACTGCCGGAGCCAGTATTGGTTCTGTAATTTCAGGTGCTATTCATTTAACCCAAAATGAAACCAATGTAGTCGTTTTAGCCGGAATGGTAGCTTTTCTTACAGGAATCACAAGAGCCCCGTTTACATCAGCCATTATTGTTCTGGAAATGACTGACAGACATTCACTGATTTTCCATCTGATGCTGGCAGGAATGGTTTCTTCCATCGCCTCAATCCTGGTAAGCCGGCATTCATTGTATGATGTGATTAAAGTGAATTTTCTGAAAGAGATCAGAAGTGAAGAGGATCATCTGAAAACTTAAGAACAGTATTGATGGTATTTAATTTATAACTCATAACTCTCAACAAATCTTCAACATCTATTGCATACTTAAAATACTTTCATTAATTTTGCACCTCGAAATAATTAACAAATTTATTTAACATTATGAACAATTACGAAACTGTTTTCATTTTAACTCCCGTTCTATCTGACGCTCAGGTGGAGGAAGCAGTGAAAAAATTTGAAGATCTTTTAAAAGAAAAGAACTGCGAAATCGTTGCTAAAGAAAACTGGGGATTAAAAAAATTAGCTTATCCGATCCAATTAAAAAAGAACGGATTCTACACTTTAATCGAGTTTAAAGGAGAAGGAACTATCGTTGCTGATTTAGAATTAGCATTCAAACGTGACGAAAGAGTAATCCGTTACCTTACGACAAAACTTGATAAGCATGCTATTGATTATGCTATCACAAGAAGATCTAAAGTAAAAGCAGCTAGAGCTTAATTATTAACCCAATTTTTTAAAACGACAAGACATGGCAATAGATGAAATGGCTAAACAAGCCTCAGCTGGAGGAGAATCAGAAGTAAAATTCTTAACTCCACTTGATATCAATACAAAATCTGAAAAGAAATATTGTAGATTCAAAAAATTCGGAATTAAGCACGTTGATTACAAAGATGCTGATTTCTTATTACAATTCGTGAACGAGCAGGGTAAAATTTTACCAAGAAGATACACAGGAACTTCTTTAAAATACCAAAGAAAAGTTTCTGCTGCAATCAAAAGAGCAAGACACCTTGCTTTAATGCCGTACGTAGCTGACTTATTAAAATAAGACAAAAAATAAATAAAAGGAGAGGGTTTACCTTCTTCTTTTGTTGCTGAATAAATAATTAATTCTAACTTGATTTTAGATAAAGATCTCAGACTTTCAGGTAATAACATTCTCTGAATACTACTGGTTTTTAAACTCTAAACTCTAAAAAAAGGACAACAACAATGGACATTATCCTAAAAAAAGACGTAGAAAATTTAGGTCTTGAATTCGACACAGTAAGCGTAAAACCTGGTTATGCAAGAAACTTCTTAATTCCTCAAGGAATTGCTCTTTTAGCTACCCCTAAAAATAAAGCAGCTTTAGAAGCTACTTTAGAGGCTAGAAAAGAAGAAGAAGCTAAATTAGTTGCAGCTGCCAATGCTGTAGTAGATCAATTAAAGAAAACGACGATCTCTATTCCTGCTAAAGTAGGATCAGGTGATAAATTATTCGGATCTATCAACAATGCAGATCTTTCTGCAGCTCTTGCTAAAGCAGGTGTTGAAGTAGAGAAAAAATATATCAAAATTCCTGGTAACACCATCAAGAGAACAGGTAAAGTAACTGCTGTAATCAGATTACACAGAAATGTTGAATACAACTTTGAATTCGACATCGTATCTGACGCACCGGCTGTAGCTCCTGCTGCTCCTGCAAAAAAGGAAGAAGCTAAATCTGAAGAAGCTTAAGAGAGATATTTTCTCAAACCATATAACCACTTCTAATTGAAGTGGTTTTTTTTGATCTTTAAACTGCCATCTCAAAGGCAAAATTTGATTCTGAAAAATATTTAAAACTACCCCGTCTTTTTGCGTTACAAAAATCCACTCCTTCAGGGAAGGGGAATTCAGTACTATTCATCCAATGTTTTGGGCAATAAACATGTGATTTAGGCAAAAGATTTGCTGTATTTTCTGAAATTTAATTTTTATGAATATCCAGGAAATTCTGTTCAGACAGAAAGATTTTTTCAAAACACAAAAAACAAAGAACCTTAAGTTCCGAAAAATGTACCTTGAAAAGCTGAGAGATCTTATTATCGAAAATCAGAGCTTATTAAATGAAGCCATTTATAAAGATTTCGGTAAATCTGAATTCGATACGTTCACAACTGAGATTTCCTTTATTTTAAATGATATCAGGTATTATCTGAATCATTTAAAAGCCCTTGCAAAACCTAAGAAAGTAAGAACCAATCTTGCCAGTCAGATCGGAAAGAGTAAGATTTACCCTGAACCTTTGGGATGTGTATTGGTAATCGGTGCCTGGAATTATCCTTATCAGTTATCCCTTTCGCCAATGATCGCTGCATTGGCTGCAGGAAACTGCTGTATTGTAAAGCCCAGTGAAATTGCAGAAAATACAATGAAAATAATATCAAAACTCATCAATGAAAATTTCCCACCGGAATATATGTATGTTTTTGAAGGCGGAATTGATGAAACAACTGAGCTTTTACAACTGAGGTTTGATAAAATATTTTTCACGGGAAGCACAAAGGTGGGTAAAATTGTATATCAGGCTGCCGCACAAAACCTTACCCCCGTTACATTGGAATTGGGCGGAAAATCTCCTGCTATAGTTACAAAAGATGCCAATCTGGATATCGCTGCCAAACGAATTGTCTGGGGAAAATTCCTGAATGCAGGCCAGACCTGTGTGGCTCCTGATTATATATTGGTCGAAGAATCGGTTCAGGAACAGTTTTTAGAGACCCTCAGAAAATATATCAGGGAATTTAAATACGAACCGGATTCCAAAAACTACACACGGATTATCAATCAAAAGAATTTTCAACGGCTTATAAAGCTTATTGATAAGAATAAAATTTATTTCGGGGGGAACTTTGATCAGGAACAATTATACATTGAGCCAACAGTTCTTACACGGGTCAATTGGGATAATGATGTGATGCAGGAAGAAATTTTCGGTCCAATCCTGCCTGTGATTTCATTCTCCGGCTTTAATCATACTTTAAATAGTCTGCTGGAACTTGAAAAACCGCTTTCCGCTTATCTGTTCACTAATAATTCCGAAGAAAAAGAAGCTTTTATCCAAAAACTTTCTTTTGGCGGCGGATGCATTAATGATGTTGTGATGCATCTGGGAAATGAAAATCTTCCTTTTGGTGGTATCGGAAATTCAGGAACCGGAAATTATCACGGGAAATTCGGCTTTGAAACTTTTTCACATCAGAAACCTGTTTTAGAAAAAACAACATGGGGAGAACCGAATGTAAAATATCCACCCTATTCTGAGAAAAAATTGAATTGGATTAAAAGATTTCTATAAAAAAATAAACCGGGAAATTCCCGGTTTTAATTTACGATTTTGGCGTCCAGCTGTTGAAAAATTCTTTTACTTTTTCTTTGCTGTATCCCTTACCTTCTTCAAGCACATCACTTTGCTGAATGTGAATCATTTTGCCATTCTTATCCAACAGGATAAAAACAGGATACCCAAACTTATCACCCGGATTTCCATACTGGGCAAAGATTTTCTCATTTTTATTATCCGGAGAATAATTCAAGTGATAGTACAGATAATTCTGGTCAACAATATCTTTTAATTCAGGAGTTGTCTGTACAAACTGATTGAATCTCAGGCACCAGATACACCAGTTACCTCCGGCCTGAATAAGAATATTTTTATTCTCTTTTTTAGCCTTAGCTATTAATTCATTGATATCTTTTTGTGCGTCCGCTTTAGGATCGTAAGGTTTAGGCAATTTAGCCTTTTCCTCAGCAGCTTTCTTCTTCGCCTCCAATTCAGCAGCATCGGTTTTTACAAGCAATGCCTTATCTCCCGAGTTTTTATCTTCGGGAGCTTTTTTCACTTCTTGTGAAAAAACAACCATTCCCAGTGCCAGGAAAGCTAAAATTGATAATTTTTTCATACTATAAAATTAAAAAAATATTAGTTATCCATTACAAAAATGAAACCATATTTTTTTTATCACTAAATTTGCCTGTTTTATGAATTTCCTGATCAAAATACTATACCTGATTTCTAAGCTTCCGCTCAAAATATTATATATTTTTTCGGATATTATTTTCTTTTTGAATTATTATATTGTCGGCTACAGAAAAAATGTAATTACACAAAACCTACGCAACTCATTTCCTGAAAAACCTGATGAGGAGATCAGGGCAATTACCAAAAAATTCTATCTCAATTTCTCGGATTATCTTGTGGAAACTGTAAAATCTTTCAGTATTTCCGAAACGGAATCAAGGGTAAGAATGCAGCACATTAACCAGGAGCTGTTTCATGAAGCCAAAAAAGAAGGCAAAAACATCATTTTACTGGCAGGCCATGTTTTTAACTGGGAATGGATCAATGCTTTGGCAAAAGTTATCCCTCAGGAACACTGTCATCCGGTGTACAGAAAAGTAAACAGTGAGTTCTGGGAAAACCAGATGAAAAAAGTGCGGAATAAATTCGGGAATGAAGCATTGGAAGCTAATGAAGTAATCCTTAATATCTTCAGAAATAAAAACAACGGGAATTCTGCTTATATGTTTGTTGCAGACCAGACGCCACATATTTCACATGTAAATTACGGATTGGAATTTCTTAATCAGAGGACTCCGGTCTTTATTGGCTATGACAAACTTGCTACCCGTATGGATCTGGCTTTTATTTATTGCGAAATGAAAAAAGTAAAGCGTGGCTTTTACCAGGTCAATTATCACAGGATTTATCCGGATGGAGAAAAATTTGAGGAAAATGAAGTGGTGAAAAAATTCCATAAATTATTGGAAAATACTTTACACAAGCACCCGGACAATTATCTTTGGTCACACAGGAAATGGAAATATCAGGATTCCATTAAATCATACGGTTCAGAAAAAAATAGATGATTCCATGTCAAAAAAATTAGCAGTCGTCATATTAAACTGGAATGGTAAAAGCTGGCTTGAGAAGTTCCTTCCCAATATAGTCCGTTTTTCTCAGAATGCGGATGTTTACGTTATTGACAACCTTTCTACTGATGACTCTATAGAATACCTGACTACTCACTTTCCGTCAGTGAAAACGGTGAGAAATGATAAAAACTACGGTTTTGCAGGAGGATATAATGAAGGTTTAAAACATATCGGGGCTGAATATTACTGTCTTTTAAACTCTGATGTTGAAGTAACGGAAAACTGGATAGAACCGGTTTTGAATTTATTTGAAAAAAATCCAGAAATTTCAGCAATCCAGCCTAAAATATTGTCTTACCATAACCCGAAGTTCTTTGAATTTGCAGGAGCCGGTGGCGGTTTGATTGACAATCTGGGATATCCATATTGCAGAGGCCGTGTGTTTGATGATCTTGAAGAAGACAATGGGCAGTATGATGATGAGACAGAAATCTTCTGGGCTTCGGGATGTTGCTTTTTTATCCGCTCAAAAGATTTTTGGGAGCAAAATGGTTTTGACGAAAGATTTTTTGCCCATCAGGAAGAAATAGATCTATGCTGGAGATTGATCAATACAGGAAAAAAGATTTATTATACTGGAAAATCCACGGTATATCATGTAGGTGGCGGAACTTTAAATAAGCAAAGTGCTCAAAAAACATATTTAAACATCCGGAATAACCTTTCGATGATGCTGAAAAACCTTCCTTTTCCACAACTGATCTGGCTTATCTTTTCCAGGCTTTGTTTAGATGGTGTGGCAGGAATTTATTTCGGACTAAAAAACGGCTTTCCGCACCTTTGGGCAGTTGTGAGGGCACACTTTGGTTTTTATGCCCAGCTTCCGGAAACCTGGAAACTTCGTCAAACACATCAGATAAATCTGTTCTACCAATCGGAATGGCTTATTTTCAGGCATTTTTTAGGAAGAAAGAATTAGGATGTAGGGATTAGGAAATAAGTGGTATTCCTTAAATTGAATAAGCCCTTTTATTAAACTTTAAACTCATAATTCATAACTCATAATTTATAACTCAAAAAAATGGATTTCTGCGCAATAGATTTCGAAACGGCTACCAATGCCAGAAGCTCAGCTTGTGAAGTTGGGGTTTGTGTTGTACAGGATTCTGTGATTGTGGAAACCAAAACCTGGCTGATCAAACCTCCCAGTTTTCCTTTTTTCAGTCAGTATAATATCGATGTTCATGGTATTTTACCCGAAGATGTAAAGGATGCTCCTACCTTTGATGAGATCTGGTATGAAATAGAGAATATGATGTACGGAACCTTAATGATTGCCCATAACGCCAGCTTTGATGCCGGGGTTTTAAGGGGATGCCTTGACCATTATGGAATGTTTACCCCGAAAATTGATTATCTGTGCAGCATTCAACTGGCTAAAAAATCATGGAATTATCTTCCCAAATACGGATTAAAGCATCTGGCTGAATATCATCAGATCAAATTCAACCATCACCGGGCCGGTGACGATGCAGAAGTATGCGCCAAAATTTCTTTGCTGGCTTTTGAAAAATTATTTCTCAGCAGCAATGAAGAAATTTCGGATGTCATGAAACTAAAGATTAAAAAGCTTTAGAAAATTAATCAGGCATCATGAACACCTTGTACATTTTACTTTGTATAATCATTAATTGCTTAACACTTCAGACAACAGGTTGAATTTAGGAATATCAATCTCAAAATTTTCCTGGGTATCCATGTTTTTAACGAGGTATTTTCCGCTCATATTCCCTACTCCTGAACGAAGCATTACATTGGAAAAATAAGCGAAATTTTCGCCTTTCCGGATCTCGGGAGTTAAACCAATTATTCCGTCGCCTATAATTTCAGTGTATCCGAATCCGACGTCAAAAATCAGCCATTTTCTTTTCAACACTTTTATGGGGAAATCACCGTCATTTTCAATCGTGATGTTATATTTAAAAACGTAACGATTTTCTGATGGGTAACTGTTTTTACTATCATATTCAGGAATTACTGAAACTCTGATATTGGAAGTTATTTTTGAGAACATCATCTTAGTATTTTTTAAATATATACAAAAATCTCGCCTTTTATAGGCGAGATTGTATATTTATATTATAATTTTATTAAAACTTATAATCCAAGGCCTTTTCTTTCGTCACCTCCCATTAATACTTCAACAGGGTTATCGATACCTTCTTTTACCGCTACAAGGAATCCTACAGATTCTTTACCGTCGATAATTCTGTGGTCATAAGACATTGCTACGTACATCATTGGCCTGATTACCACCTGTCCGTCCACAGCAACCGGTCTCTGGATAATGTTGTGCATTCCTAAGATCGCAGATTGTGGTGGGTTGATGATCGGTGTAGACATCATAGATCCGAATGTACCGCCGTTTGTAATCGTGAAAGTACCGCCGGTCATTTCATCAACTGTAATTTTACCGTCTCTTACTTTTGTGGCAAGATCTTTAATGTTGGCTTCAATTCCGCTGAAAGACATATTTTCAGCATTTCTCAATACCGGAACCATTAATCCTTTAGGACCTGAAACTGCAATTGAAATATCGCAGAAATCATAGTTTATTTTGAAATCTCCGTCGATCGATGCATTTACATCAGGATACATTTGTAATGCTCTTGTAACCGCTTTTGTAAAGAAAGACATGAAACCAAGTCCAACTCCGTGCTTCTGAGCAAATTCTTCTTTATATTGCTTTCTTAATCTGAAAATTTCAGACATATCAACTTCGTTGAAAGTCGTTAACATGGCTGTTTCGTTCTTTACAGAAACCAATCTCTGAGCAATTTTTCTTCTTAAAACTGAAAGTTTGGTCGTAGTGGTAGATCTTGCACCTGTTGCAGTGAACGGGCTTCCTCCCAATGCAGGAACTGCTGCCAATTCTGCATCTGTTTTAGTAATTCTGCCGTCTCTTCCTGATCCTGAAACCTGGGCTGCCTCAATTCCTTTTTCATCAAGAATTTTCTTAGCTGCAGGAGACGGAGCTCCGGTTGCATAAGTTTGAGTAGCCGCAGCAGCCGGTTGTGCTGCAGGTTTTGGAGCTTCCTGTTTTACAGGTTCGGCAGCTTTGGGAGCCTCTTCTTGTTTAGGAGCTTCAGCAGCAGGGGCAGCCGCACCTTCCGGTCTGGCAGCATCCATATCAATTAAACAAACTACCTGGCCTACTTGTACCACATCACCTTCTTCTGCTTTTAAAGTGATCACACCACTTTGTTCTGCAGGCAATTCAAGAGTTGCTTTGTCTGAGTCTACCTCAGCGATAGGTTGATCTTTTTCTACATAATCACCATCTTTTACAAGCCAAGTTGCAATTTCAACTTCTGTAATTGATTCGCCCGGTGAAGGAACTTTCATTTCTAAAATTGACATATTGAGTATTTTTTATTTTTTAATTGAATATTATTTATAATTAAGCTGTTACAGGTCTTTTTGCAGGAGCATCATCTCTGTCAAAAACTCTGTTGATTACCGCATTCTGGTTTTTCTCAAACATTTTATGACTTCCCGGAGCCGGAGCACCACTTGGTACAGGCGCAATCACCTGGATTCCCGTATCTCTGAAGTTTCTTAAGATGTAAGACCAGGCTCCCATGTTTTCAGGTTCTTCCTGAGCCCACACCAGCTGTTTTCTGTTTTCGTATTTGCTGAAGATCGCTTCGATAGCATCTGCCTGAAGCGGATATAGCTGTTCGAATCTTACCAATGCGATATTTTCACAGTTTAACTCTTCTTTCTTCGCTAATAATTCGAAGTATAATTTACCTGAACAAAGAACTAATTTTTCTATTTTTTTAGGATCTGCAGTAGGATCATCCAAAACCGGCCGGAAACTTCCGTTTGAGAAATCTTCCAGTGGAGAAACCACTTTCGGATGTCTTAATAAAGATTTCGGGCTCATCACAACCAATGGTTTTCTGAACGTCCATTTCAGCTGTCTTCTTAATAGATGGAAATAGTTGGCCGGCGATGTAACATTCGCTACTATCATATTTTCATTGGCACAAAGGGTTAAGAATCTTTCCAGTCTTGCTGAAGAGTGCTCTGCTCCCTGTCCTTCTGAACCGTGAGGTAATAGCATTACCAATCCGTCCTGAATTTTCCATTTTTCTTCTGCTGCAGCCAGATATTGGTCAACAATGATCTGAGCTCCGTTTACGAAATCTCCGAACTGTGCTTCCCAGATGGTTAACGTATTAGGAGAAACCATTGCATATCCGTAATCAAATCCCAAAACCCCGTATTCTGAAAGGTGGGAATTGAATACATCAAATCTGTTTTCTGAAACGTGTCTCAACGGGATATATTCTTCTTCTGTATCTTCTGTTTTCACTACAGCATGTCTGTGGGAGAATGTACCTCTTTCCACATCTTCTCCGGAAATTCTGACGTTGTGCCCTTCAGTAAGCAATGTAGCATACGCCAACCATTCTCCTAAAGCCCAGTCTAATGAATTTCCCTCGATTGCTTTGATACGGTTTTCAAAAAGCCTTGTAATTTTACTGATGAATTTTTTATCAGCCGGAAGTGTTGACATTTTAATCGCCAGCTCTTTCAGCTTCACTGCATCATATTTAGTATCTACCGGCAACTGAACTGCACCTCTCTTTCCGATAGGATAATTCGTCCAGTCTTCCGCCATAAACAGATCCATTACGTTTTTCTCGATTTCTTTGGAAGCATCAAAGTCTTTATCTAAAAGGGCTTTGAAATCTGTTTCCATTTTCTTAAGAATATCGTTGGAAACTACACTGTCGTTGATTAATTTATCTTTATAAATCTCTCTTGGGTTCGGGTGTTTTGAGATCAGCTTATATAGGTTAGGCTGCGTAAATCTTGGCTCATCACCTTCGTTATGACCATATTTTCTATATCCTAATAAATCGATATAAACGTCTTTCCCGAATTTTGCTCTGAAATCAGCAGCAAAGTGAATCGCATGTACTACTGCTTCGGCATCATCAGCATTTACATGCATTACCGGAGATTCCGTAACTTTTGCAATGTCTGTACAATATGTTGAAGATCTCGCATCTGCGTAATTGGTTGTAAATGAAACCTGATTATTGACCACGATATGAACAGTACCTCCCGTTCTGTACCCTTCCAGGGTCATCATCTGGGCAACTTCATAGGCAATACCCTGCCCTGCAATTGCACCGTCACCGTGAATGACAATCGGTAAGATTTTAGAGTAGTCTCCTTTATATTTGTCATCTACTTTTGCACGGCAGATCCCTTCTACTAAGGCAGCTACAGTTTCAAGGTGAGATGGGTTCGGAGTCAGATTGATAGAAACCTCTTCTCCTGAAGCTGTTTGTATTTTTTTGGAAGATCCCAGGTGATATTTAACGTCACCGGAGAATACATCTTCTTCAAATTCTTTTCCTTCAAATTCAGAGAAAATCTGTTTGTAAGACTTTCCGAAAATATTTGACAATACATTCAGCCTTCCTCTGTGAGCCATCCCTAAAACCACTTCATTCACTCCCAATTGTGAAGATCTTGAAATCAGCTGGTCTAAAGCAGGAATTAATGTTTCCCCTCCTTCCAGTGAAAATCTTTTTTGTCCTACAAATTTTGTGTGAAGATAATTTTCAAATGCCACCGCCTGATTCAGCTTCAACAGGATTTCAGTTTTTTCATTTGCAGAAAGGCTTGGATGGTTTTCGTTTACCTGTAGCCATTTCTTGATAAAGTCTTTTTCTTCAACATTGTTGATGTAGGTGTATTCAACACCGATAGAATCACAGTAGATATTTTCCAGGTGAGTGATAAGATCCTTCAAGGTTGCAGGTTCTTTCATTCCTGTTTCTACTGCACAGTTGAACTTTGTATTTAAATCTTCGTTACTGAGACCGAAGTTTTCGATATCTAAAGTCGGCGTATAATGTCTTCTTTCTCTTACCGGGTTTGTTTTTGTAAACAGGTGCCCTCTCGTTCTGTAAGCCTCAATAAGGTTCACTACCTTAAACTCTTTCTTGATATGCTCAGGAACCTCACCGTTTGAAACCGCCTGAGATATTTGCTGTACTGCCGGGGCAGAATTGGCCAGAGCTTGAATATATTGGATGTTGTCATCATCCCCGTAGTTCTCCAAAGCAAAATCGAAACCTTGAAAGAAGGCTTTCCATGATGGTTCTAAGGAGTCCGGGAATTTTAAGTATTGTTGGTATAAATCCTCAATTAACTGAGAATGAGCTGCGTTTAGGAATGAAAATCTGTCCATTATTACAGTTTATCTATTATTAAATTTTGTTTGTAGAATTAATCTTCAAATTTAATAAAAAAAACCGACTTGGGATAGCCTCCAACTATTAAAAAAAAGCCAAAAGAAATAATTTTCAAGAATTTACTTAAAGACCGATAATGAGAGCTTCACGTTCACATTCTGATCCTCCATCGGGCGCTCAATAAAAGTCTGGCGGATATCCCCGAAACGCATTTCATCCTTTTTGGCCTTCTGGATCAGCTGTTGAATTGCTTTTACTCTTCCTTCATAGCTTCCTTTATAATAGATCACATAATTCTGAGTAGGACTTACCGATCTGAAATTAAAATTGTTATCAGTAACGCCGAATTTTTTAGATAAGGGAATTCCAAGGAAATAGGATACTTCTTTGTCCTTATAATTATCAGCATCCGTGATCATCACCGGAAAACCGAATTCATCATCTTTTTTACCCAGATCCATCGTTACATAGTTGTACACTTTATTGTAATTCATCACAATATTTCTATACAATGCATCTTTTTTGTTGGAGGTGCTTACATTGATTCCCAACAGTAATTTTTCCTCTTCATTTTCCACCATCAGGCTGTCATATTTAATCGCTGCCATCTGGTTGTCTTTCTCTACTTTATTCCCTAAAACATTTTTCAGGTTGACCATGCTTTTATCAATATTTTCGGCAAACCGGTCTTCCGTCCAGAAGTTTTCAACCCTTCTTAAAACAGACAGCTTGGGGGTATGTACATACCAGGTGATTTTCGTTTTTTCGGCAGACAATGCCTTGAATTTCACATCCACCAAAGTCGGGTTTTCATTTTTATCTTCAAAAAGCTGGTATCTTAAAGTAGTGTTTGGATTTTCATAGCGGATAAACATTTCGCCATTGGTATCTTTTTTAGAATCAACATAGCTTATGGCACTTCCCTGCCCTTCGTAAGGGGTATAATAATCGATATCTATCGACTGGGAGCTTTTAAAGAAATTATTCCAGCGCGTGAAATTCTGCAGATTATTAAATTGGGAAAAAACCTTATCCACGGGATAGTCTATCTCTTTTTCGATTTTAAAATTTTTGCTTTCTTCCACAAAATAATACATGGAAAGTGCATAGGCACCTACCAGCAAGAGCATCATTACGGCTATGATTTTAAAAAAACGCATCGCACAAAAGTAAGACAAATAAAAAAAGTGACCAATATGTTGATCACTTTGATTTTATAAAATTCTGTTATTTATTTTCTTTGTAATAAAGCTCTTTCCAAAGTTTTACGAGATCTTCAGCTGATCTGCCCATTATTGGAAAAACTTTTCCACCTTTTATTTTATAATATTTTTCAGGAAATTTGTATTCTATAAGCTGGGTAATCTGTTGAGGAGACAAATGATCCGGAAGATCAAAGCTTACTGATTTATCAAAAATAATATTTGTTGGCTTAAACTTATCTTGTTTATAATAATGCTCATCCCTAGGTTTTATAACAGCTGCCCATTTCCCGTGTGCTGTTTTGTAAACCGGGAAAAACTGATATTTCAGTTGTATTAAGTCACCACAATATTCTCCTACAAAAACTAATATATTATTATAATTCCTAAAATCGTACTCCTTCATACTATTATGATCATAAGCTGTAAAAATAATTGTTGAACTGGGATAATGCTCAGAAAATTCTTGTTCAATTCTGTATTCAGCTTTATATTCACTATCCATCATTTCACCACAATACTGAGATGTATCTACTGATTCTACATTTATTTTCTTTCCAACAAAAACGTATAATTTCGATGGAATTCTCTGATCACATGTTTTAAATGGAATACATGGCATAGGCTTTAGATCAACCACTATCTTGTTTTTTATTATATCCTCAACTTTATATTTCTGAGTAATGTATTTTCTCTTATAAAAATATAATGTATCTGTAACCTTTGCATTTATTATATAATTTCCTAAAGAATCAGGCATGGTTACAAAATTTTTATTATTAGCTAATTTATCATACCCTTCCCAGTTTTTATCCTTAAACGCCTTATCTCTAAACTTTCTTATGGTATCATTTACACTAATTGCAATAAAGTTGTTTAAAGAATCTTTAGCAATGCCTTGAACAGTTACTATTTGAGATCTGCAAATGATTGTGAAGAAAATGAGCAGTAAGAAAATGATTTTTTTCAAAAGTCTTGGTTCCATAATCTATAATTATCATAATAAAACCACCAAATCTGGTGGTTTATTTTTATTAAAATTATTTATTCGTTTCTTCTTTAAGCCTTTTAATTTCTTCTTTCAGTAAAGCTATATATTCCTGAAGATTATCTATAACAGAATCAGGAATGTTGTAATTATTAGTATTGCTTCCATTAATTGGAAAATTATAAAAACCTGCATTATCACTTACAGTATTATACTCGTTGTTTATAATTATTTTAGCTTCATCTTCTTCATAAATTTCCTCCACCGGAATATCCAAAAAGCGGGCAATTTTATCCCATTCCTCTTTTACGATCTTCACATCGCCGTTTTCTTTCCTGCTGTAGTTTGATACATCAGTTGCAAGTATATCAGCAATCTGCTGCTGTGTAAAGCCTTTCTGTTTTCTTACTGTACGTAGTTTTTCTTTTTGCATCGCCCGATTTTTTACAAAAATGCGAATTTATTTTTTATATCTGAAATGTATACCCCTATATTTTATCTTATAATTCCACAATTATTCCTTTGACGGGGTTCTGAAGCGTTCCGTTCCGGTTACAGAACCCCAAAATTGGGGTTCCAAAACCATCCTGTAAGGTTCCAGACCCCGTGCGAAGGGTCCTAAAGCCCGGTAAAGCGGTTCTTTAACCCCAAAATATAGCTTCGGGACCCCGGCAGATGTATCCAAGACCTCACCGGACTATTAAAATAATACTCCGGAGCAGTTCTTACCATTTAAATATTTATCCGGAACTCTGTGAAAAGATTCTGAAACCTTACCGGAATATTCTCACAGCTAAAAGACACGGAATATTATAAATACAAAGAGGCCGGTATGTTGGCCACTTTGTATTATTAAATTACTAATATCCCGATATTATACTGATTCTATTATTGATATGCTCTCTCATTTCTGAAATGGTTGTTTAATAAATATTTGAACAGTATTTTATCAGATGTACATTAATCATTAAACACCAATATGGTCATTTTGGTAAGCATAGCTTCTGTATCTCCGTTATAACCTACGTAATTTGAAGGAAGTTTATTTATTATATGGTTATTAGCCCATGCAGAGTACTGCACCTTAAAAGTATAAGTTCCGGCTGGTAAAGAAATAGATTTTATGAAGGTAGTGGGATGTGGAAGGTTTGTTAATAGAGTACCATTAGGTAAATAAACTCCTCCACTGCCTGAAGATGAATAGGCAGATGAAATTTTCACTCCGTTTTGCAAAAGAGAAAACACTCCCTGCCCTGCAAAACTATTATTAGTAGTTGAGCTATATCCCTGAATTGTAAAAAAGAGTGTTTGTGTCCTTCCGGCAGGAACGGTTAATGTAACACTAACCCCCGGAACATCAGCTGTAGTTCCCTGATTAACTGTAATCTCAGAAGTTCCCTGAACATAGTTAGCAGAAGCCAAGCCTCCTGATACCGATGACATATTTTTCCACTGAGGAGCTGCACCAGGCCCTGAAGAAACAAGTATCTGATCTGCAGTACCGGCGTTTCCTGCGGTAGTGGCATCTCCACCTACATTAAACTCATTGGTTATCTGAAGGCTTCCGTTTACATGCTGGGTTCTCTGAGGGGTGGTAGTTCCTATACCTGTTCTGTTATTGGCGGCATCTACGGAAAGCGTAGTTCCATCCACAGAAAACGCATTGGTTGAAGTTCCTGTAAATGTAAGCGTATTAGCCCCCTGGGTTACAGTTCTGTTACCGGTAAGTGTACCATCTGCAGTATAGATATTTATACCTGTGCCTGTAGAAGCATCCTTCCATATAGGAGCTGCTCCCGGACCGCCTGATGTAAGTATCTGTCCGATTGTACCAGCGCTTCCTGCGGTAGTGGCATTTCCACCTACATTAAGCTCATTGGTTATCTGAAGGCTTCCGCTTACATGCTGGGTTCTCTGAGGGGTGGCAGTTCCTACACCTATACGGTCGTTCTGCGTATCTACAGAGAATACAGTTCCGTCTACATTGAACTGATTAACTGTTGGAGTTCCGGAAGTAAAGCTCAGGGTTTTATCTGCCATGGCAACAGTACGGTTAGCTCCAAGAGTGCCATTGCTCGTATAAATATTATCTGAACTGGTACCAGTGCCTGTACCGGTGTTTATTCTCTGCCATATAGAACCATCAAAATAATAATAGCCTACGTCTACAATTTTAATGGTTTTACCTGCGGGGGTATCATTGGATGCATCTGTAACATAAATCAAAGTTCCGGTTTGTGCTGTTGTATAGGCGGAGGATTTCTGATTAAGATCTAAGAGTGTTAAACGCGGAGATATAAGCCCTTCAGGTGTTCCCGGAATTGCACCTGTGGTTTTGGCGGTAACATCAAGTGTGGCAGCTGGTGCGCTGTTATTGATTCCCACCTGAGCCTTTGAGAGCAAAGCAATTCCCAAAAGACTCACTAAAATAATTTTTTTTTTCATTGCTACAAGGATTATTGTTGTTGCGCAAAGGTATAAACACAAAGAGCTTAGAAGCAAACAAACGGACAATTAAAACACTAAAATACAATTAATTACATATTTATTTTATCTATAATTTAAATGATTTAATCAAGAACAAATTAAAAAAATACACAATAAATAAAATATTATATGTTAAATTTATATTCATTTCAAATATTAAGTAATTTTATACAGGACCATTCATTTTGAATAAATTAGAAAAATTTTCTTTAAATTATTTTTATTAACAAATAACATTCATGTACACTTTGATAAACTGCCATTTTAAAGGCCTTCCAGTAGTATTTTCACCGATAATAATTCAATATATCGTGATGTTCAAAGGATAATTATGTTAAAAAAATGCATTCAGAAAACAATATAAATAAAAAAGTGACCAATATATAAGATCCTGAATTATTAATGATATTTCCTGATCCCTGGCTTCATTAAATATGGAATTCCGGATAATTGCTTTAGCTTCCTCTTTTTCATAAATCAGCAACCTGCTAAAGATCCCGAACACTATCAGAGCATTCCGATAAGAGCAAAAAAGCAATTTAAAACTTAAAATACCTGTCAAAAATATTTTGTCCGAAAACCGGGACAGAATATAAAATGTTGCAGGAAAATTTACCGGATACATTACAGAAATATTTATTCAAAAACAAGTGAGTTACAATGTTTTTAAAATTAACAGTATTAAAATTATTTATTGTTGTAAATCAAATAATTACAATTTAAAATATAACATTTTATTTGAAATATTTTAAAATACATAACAATTATTAACGATCAAAATATTATTGATGTGAATTATTTAATATTACTTTACACAATCAATAAAACACAAAGCATTTTTCACTAAAGCAATCTATTATTTAAATATGAGTTATAGTGGGAATTTTTAAAACCCAACACGATGAAAAAAATAGTCACAGGACCTTTCTGGTCTTCCCAAAATCGATCCAGTCCCCCAAATTATTTTACAGATGGGAGTAAATTCAGGAACAGGCAATAGAGAAAATTTGACACCCAAAAAAGTTTATCATTTTTGACGTCTCTAAACACAATAAAACACAAACTACAATGAAACAATCAAAACAATTTTTCTCACTTATTGGGATCCTACTTGTTACCACTTCTTTCGCACAGGTGGGAATTAATACCGGGCTTCCACAGGCTTCTCTAGACATTACTGCAAAAAACACTACCGGATCGGCTCCGGAGGGCCTCATTGCCCCCAGGCTTACCGGCGACCAGATCAAGGCAGCCGATGCCCTGTATGGCAATGACCAGACCGGAGCCTTTGTTTATGCCACTGCAGCTGTAGGCACATCCAGTACAAAAACAGCACGAATAACAACCCCGGGATATTATTATTTTGACGGTAATATCTGGCAGAAGTTTATAGTATCCGGACCCACAGGCTCTCCAATCTTACCTCATGTGGTTGCCTCCGGATCCGCAACCAGCAATCTGTTCCTTACTGACTCTTCTACACCAGGCGGCGGATATAGAAAAGCTACGTACACCACTATCGGGATCAATGACGGCAGCTGGAGTACGACAAACAACAATTATACGGTAGGCCCCGGTAAGGCCGGCTTTTACCTGATCTCTACACAGGCTATTGAAACCCCGAATAACGGTAACAATTCTTTTGGATGGAATGTAAGGAAAAACGACGGAACCGAATTTACTGTATACCAATCAATGAATGTTGGAGCTAATTATAATAGTGGCGGAACCCTCACGATTTACCTGAATGCAGGTGAGATCGTTGAAATGGGTTTTGAACCTTGTTTCGGCTGTTTCAATGGTTCCGGTGGATTTACAAGCTATACAGTGACCAGAAGGGCTTTCAGCATTACCTATTTGGGATCATAAACAGATACCGTAAGGTAAATTCCCTTATACTAAAGATAAAAACAAAATATCATTTAAAATAAAATTTTGATTACAATGAAAAAACAAATATTTTTAATTTTGGGCATGCTTATTTCAATGGCCAGCCACGCCCAGATGGGTATAAATAATACGGATCCAAAAGCCACGCTGGATGTTACCGCAAAAGCTAATAATGGCACTACCAGTGAAGGTATCATAGCGCCCAGGCTCACCGGTGACCAGATAAAAGCAGGTGATGCACAATATGGCACGGCCCAGACAGGTATCATTGTATATGCCACAGCTGCAGTAGCAGCGTCATCTACGAAAACAGTAAATATCACTTCTGCAGGCTATTATTTTTTTGATGGCAGTATCTGGCAAAAATTTTTAAATAACCTCTCTTCACCCACTTTCTTTATCCCAAAAGTAGTGACAGCCGGTAAAAATGCCAGTGGTAGCAATCAAACCATTAACGGTGCCTCAAGCTTTACTAAACTTACATTCAGCCCCAGCACCAATGACGGCAACTGGAGTACGGCAAATAATAGCTACACAGTACCCGAGGCAGGGTTTTACCAGATTTCTCTTCAGGCGCTTGTAACCCCAAATACAGGGACCAACTCTATTAACTGGATAGCCCGTGTAACTTCAACCTCAGGACAGCAGCGGGTAGTGTTAGCTTCGATTGCAAACTATGCACCAAATTCTGCCATCAACAGGGCAGCAAATATTACATTGAACCTGAGCGCAGGGGATGTTGTCGAATATGGTATTGCCACCGGAGCCGGATCTAATTATGTTGTATCTTCAAGATCTTTCACCATTACATTCCTAGGTTCTTAAAATCTGATTATTCTTAAAACAAAAGCAGCCCGGCATTGTTCCGGGCTGTTTTTTTATATTGCTTATTTTATTTTATCAATGTAAACCTTATCCTATATGTGTTCCGGGTGCTAACACAGCCCCTTTTTTCACCACCACAATACCATCCTGAACAGAATAGGTTCCAAAATCACCATCCGGCAAGTGTTTTCCGCCAATGATTCTTACATTATCCCCGATGTAACAGTTTTTATCGAGAATGGCTTTTTCTATATAACAGTATTTCCCTATTCCCATATTAGGGCGACCGTTTCTGTCATTCAGTACAATTTCGGTGGTATTCTGGTAAAAATCAGCTCCCATCACATAAGAATTGACAATGGTGCTTCCTTTGTCTATTCTTGTTCTGTTTCCGATCACAGAGTTTTCAATTTTATCTGCCATAATGATACATCCGTCTCCAAAAACGGCTTTACTTACATAAGAGCCATTAATTTTCGATGGCGGAAGCATTCTTGCCCTTGTGTATATGGGTGATGAAGAGAATAGATTAAACTGCGGAAAATCCTGGCACAAATCTAAATTGGCTTCGTAAAAAGATTCAATCGTCCCAATATCTGTCCAATAACCTTCAAACTGATAGCTTAAAGTGGTATACTTCCCTATCGAATTCGGGATAATATCTTTTCCGAAATCATCCCCAGCCCCTTCGTCAAACATCTTTTTAAGGATGCTTCTGGTGAAGATATAAATTCCCATTGAGGCCAGATATTCTTTTCCGGTATGCTTATTTTCTTCGGAAACTTCAGATTTCAGATCTCCCAGAATATCATAGCCCGGCTTTTCTACAAATGATGTAATATTCCCTTCATCATCCGAGCTCAGGATCCCAAAGCCTGTTGCATCTTTGGCATTTACCGGAATGGTCGCAATGGTAACATCACCTCCTTTTTCAATATGGAAATCCAGCATTTCCCTGAAATCCATCTGATACAGCTGGTCACCGGAAAGGATTAAAATATAATCGTAATCATACTTTTCAAGGTGCTTCATCGATTGGCGTACAGCATCTGCCGTTCCCTGGTACCAGTTATCATTCTCTACATTCTGCTCGGCAGCGAGGATATCTACAAAGCCCTTGCTGAAGATATCAAAGTGGTAGGAGTTTTTAATATGTGAATTTAAAGAAGCTGAGTTAAACTGCGTCAACACGAGAATTTTATTCAAACCTGAATTGAGGCAGTTTGAAATGGGAATATCTACCAGCCTGTATTTTCCGGCAATAGGAACAGCCGGCTTGGATCTTGAATAGGTCAACGGAAAAAGTCTTGTCCCTCTGCCTCCGCCTAAAACAATGGAAATAACATTACGTTTCATATCTATAATTGCATTTTATTTTATTAAGTCTACTTTTCTGTTCTTAGTGCCCTGAAACATTCTTTATTGTCTGCTTTCAGATTCTCATTATAAACTACAACTTCATATAATCCTTCTTTCAGCTCTTTTACTTCTTTATCTACATCATCAATCTCTATATAATATTTCCTGAGCTCATTTCTGAATAATGGATTGGTAATCAATACATCCATCACCCCTGCTTTATTTATTACAAAATCCTCAACATCCTTACTGTATCTTTCATGCCAGTTTTGCCATATTTTCTTTCTATGGCTGCGTATGTTGCGTTATTTTACTTATTGTAAAGTGCTATATATTTGGCCGCTGATTTCTCCCACGCGAAATCAAACTTCATATTGGCGTAGATAAGATTTTTCATCACATCCTTCTCCTGATAAAGGCTTACCCCTCTGTTCACCGCATGAATGATATCATCAACGCCGGGATAGGTAAAATTCAATCCTGCACCGCCTGTTGAAATATCTTCCACCGTATCTCTCAATCCTCCCGTATATCTTACTACCGGAATGGTTCCGTACCTCATCGAGTACATCTGGTTCAGCCCGCAAGGCTCTACCCTCGACGGCATTAATAAAAAGTCTGCCGAAGCATATATTTTATGGGAAAGATATTCTTTATATCCTAAATCTAAAGCAAAATTGCTGTAGTAAAAGTCATATTCTTTCAGCTTGTTTTCGATATAAGGATTTCCTGATCCAAGAATCATAATATTCAGTGCTCCATAACTTTGTTTTATGCTTTTCCAAACAACGTCAGGCAGCAGATCTGCTCCTTTTTCCGTTGCAAACCTCCCGATGAAGGCAAATAAGGGAAGATCAGGCTTTAAACCATATTCTTTACAAAGCTTTTCTTTGTTTTTCTTTTTCTGTTCTACAGCATTCTTAATCGTAAAATTAAAATCCATCATCGGATCTGTTTCAGGGTTCCAGACTTCGGCATCAATCCCGTTGATAATTCCGTATGCTTTACTGAATTCTTCACGAACCAGACTCTCAAGGCCTCTAAAACTGATAAAAAGCTCTTCCAGGTATCCTTCAGAAACCGTTGTAAAAGCATTGGAACATTTCATCATGCTTGCCAGCGGGTTAATCAATCCGTTCCAGTCCAGCAGTCCCCATTTGTAAGCATCGAAAGATGGCATATAATTGGCCATATTCCAGCTCATCATTCCCTGGTATTCTCCGTTATGGATTGTTCCGATTGTTTTGACTCCTTTCAGAAACTTAAATTCGTAGCAGTGTTCTATCATAAAAGGAACCAACCCGGTATGGTAATCGTGACAATGTAAAATATCAGGACGGATCTCCATAGCACTCAGCCAGTGTAAAACACCATGCTGAAAGGCCAGAAACTGAAAACTTTCATCATCATAGCCATAAGGATTATCCCTGTCTAAAAGCCCCGGAATTCTTACCATATACAGCTCGAAGCCCAAAGCATCGGTTTTTTCCTTCAAAACCTGAACCTGAAGCATATTAGGTCCCTGATGAATAAACCCGTCAAAAATAATGTCAAACCCGTGATCATAAACAAAAGCTTTATTGTACCACGGCATCACTACCTTAGCTTCTATTCCTGTTATTTTATTCTGGTACTTAGGGAGCGCCCCCACAACATCCGCCAGACCTCCTACCTTTGCCACCGGATAACATTCTGTACTGAGATGATAAATAATCATTTTTATCTTTTATGTAGTTTAATTCTTTGTAATTTATACTTTTTGTCTTTTTCTGTTCTCTGCTTTAAAATAATCCCTGCAAGAGGTGGCAGTTTTAAACTGATTGATTTCGGATGGTTCATCCACTGTTCATTTTTTTCTTCAAAAATCTCAGGGTTTACCCCACTTCCATTATACCTCACTTCATCTGAATTAAAAATAACTTTCCAATGGGTTCCCGCATTCACACCGATCTTATAATCCAAAACCTGCGGAGTTAAATTTAATACCACCATCAAAACATCATCTCTTTTTTTCCCTTTCCTCAAATAGATATAGACCGAATTTTCGAGATCATCGGCTTCCACCCATTCAAAACCATGTTTATCAAACTGGCTTTCATAAAAAGCCGTTTCACTTCTATACATATGGTTTAAATCTTTGACGAGAGTCTGCAGTCCTTTATGGATCGGATATTCCAATAAATGCCAGTCTAAACTCCTTGTAAAATTCCATTCACTCGTCTGCCCGAATTCATCCCCCATAAACAGCAGCTTGGCTCCCGGATGCGTAAACATGTAGACATACAACGCACGAAGGTTGGCAAATTTCTGCCATTCATCACCGGTCATTTTATAGATCAGGCTGGCTTTTCCATGTACCACCTCGTCGTGTGACAAGGGCATCATATAATTTTCATTATACATATACACCGAAGCAAAGGTCAGTTTATGATGGTGATATTTCCTGTTCACAGGTTCTTCTTTAAAATAATCAAGGGTGTCATGCATCCAGCCCATCATCCATTTCATTCCAAAACCTACCCCGCCATCGTGTACAGGCTTCGTCAACATTGGGAAATCTGAACTTTCTTCCGCAATGGTGATGATATTATTTCCAAATTCTTTATAAACTGCGGTATTAAACTCCTGCAAAAAAGTTTTGGCTTCTAAATTTACATTTCCACCATAAATATTCGGTTCCCATTCCCCTTCATTTCTTGAATAATCCAGATGCAGCATTGAAGTTACCGCATCTACACGCAATCCGTCTGCATGATAACGTTCAAACCAGAACATGGCATTTGAGATTAAAAACGATTTCACTTCATTCCTCCCATAATTGAAAATATACGACTTCCAATCCGGATGAAACCCTTTTCTCGGATCTTCATGCTCATACAGATGAGAACCGTCAAAACGGTGTAAGCCATTGGCATCTCCCGGAAAATGAGACGGAACCCAATCTAAAATAACACCGATATTATTTTTATGCAGTTCATTAATCAGATACATCAGGTCCTGCGGAGATCCGAAACGGGAGGTAGCTGCATAAAATCCTGTAATCTGGTATCCCCAGCTTGGATCATATGGATATTCCATCACCGGCATGAATTCTACATGCGTAAAACCCATTTCCAGAACATAAGGAACCAGCTTTCCGGCAACATCCCTGTAGTTCAGAAACCGGTCAGGATGATCTCCTTCCCTCACCCACGACCCAAGATGCAGTTCATAAACGGATACCGGTGCATCAAGGCTGTTTTTCTTCCAGCGATTCTCGAGCCATTCCTTATCTGTCCATTCATACCATGTGGTAGAAACCAGTGAGGCAGCCTGTTTATTTTGTTCCCAGCTTAAAGCATAAGGGTCACTTTTCTCTAAAATCTCACCTCTTGCTGTTTCAATTGCATATTTATACAATGTTCCCCAGGTCAATCCTGCAATAAAACCTTCCCAGATACCTGATCCGTCCCAGCGCGGATATAAAATGTGGTCTTTATGATTCCAGTTGTTGAAATTCCCTATCACGGAAACTTTTTCAGCATTTGGAGCCCATACAGAAAAATAAACACCATGAATCCCATTTTTTTCTACGGAATGTGCTCCAAACTTGTCATACAGCTTATAATGCTTACCTTCCCGAAAAAGATATACATCATGTTCCGTAAAAAGCGTATAAGTTTTAACCGAATTCATCAAGACTTGATTCTATTTTTATATATCCCTTGAAACTACGAAAAATATTAACAACGATAGTTAATTATTGTTGAAATAATTGTATTGCTCATCTCTTTCATACACTTGTTTATCAAATATATTAATTTTTCAATCACAGATTTTATAAATTGAAAAATAATCTGCATAAAAAGATTTTTTATAAATTTAGCTGTTAATTTTTTTAAAACACATAATGAAGTTTGAACTTTATACTGAGGAAAACGATAACAGAACGGTGTACATCACCGGAAATTTCAACAACTGGAATCCCAAAGACGTCAACTATCAGCTCAGGCAGTCAGATCCTAACAATTATTTTATTGAGATCGACAGCCAGATCCTTCCGTCTGACGTTGAATATAAATTTACCAAAGGAGGATGGGAAAATGTAGAGCTTGATCAACACGGAAACATTACTCCCAACCGGAAAGCCAGGAAAGAAACGAACAGTGTTTCTGATATTGTGGAAAAATGGCGACTCAACTGGGGCCCTTTTAAAGATGAGTTTTTCCCTATTGCAGAAATAATCTCAGAAGAATTTTACATACCACAGCTTGACCGTTACCGGAAAGTATGGGCTTTACTCCCTTATGACTATTATGTATCCAATAAAAAATATCCTGTTTTATATCTTCAGGATGCCCAGAACCTTTTTAATGAAGGCAGTGGGTACGGAAACTGGGAAATCGATAAAAAGCTTTCCATTCTTGCCGAATATGGCCGTGGTGATGTTATTGTAATTGCCATAGAGCACGGAAGTGAAGAAAGGATCAAAGAATATATTTTTGATAATGATAATATCGCAAACGGTTCGGAAGGAAAAAAATACATCCGCTTTATTACAGATACCTTAAAGCCTTTTGTAGATGAAAATTACCGTACTAAAAAAGACAGGGAAAATACCGGAATCGGTGGAAGTTCTTTAGGTGCTCTGATCAGTATTTACAGCGGGTTTCTTTATCCTGAAGTTTATTCTAAGTTGTTGATCTTCTCGCCCTCTCTCTGGGTAGAGCCGAATAATAATTTTCCGGTGATGAATTTCAGAGTTCCCTTTAAAACAAAAATTTATTTATATGGCGGCGGACAGGAAGGTTCCAAAATGGTAAAAAGAATCCGGGTTTTTGAAGAATACCTGAAGCGATGGGAGAAAAAGAACCTGTTTGATTTTGAATTCCGGACCAGCATCAACCCTGAAGGGACCCACAGTGAGTTTTATTGGTCACAGGAGTTTCCAAGAGCTATCGAATGGTTATTTTATGATAACACAGAAAATCCTGTTGAAGTAATCCCACAACAAAAAAGCATTAAAAATTAACCCTATGAAATTAATCAACAAAAAAAATAAAAATTATACTCAGATCTTCCAGTTATTTACTGAAGAAGAATGGACAAAAAGGAGTAAAAATTACAATAAAAATATTTCCACTTTTTTTACAGGGAAAAAGCATGAGATTTTTATTTCTACTGATAACGAAAGCATTACTTATTTTATCGGTTTAGGAAAATACAGCTTGCAGGACTTTGAAATCCAGCAGGTAGCCAATAAATTTTCACAGGCACAGAAAAAAAATCTTCAGGCTGTCCCTACATTGGTTCTGGCAGAGTTTATCACAGAAAAACAATTTGAACAATTTATAAAAGGCCTGTTGATGGGGACCTATCACTATCCTTTTGACAAGAGCCATCCTTTTTGGAATCCTAAATTTGAGATTCATTTTGAAAGCTTAAGCCAGAAAAAACTGGATCATATCTCTCAAAGAGCTGAAGCTATAAGCAATGGGCAAATCGCCTGCCAGGACTGGCTGAATAAGCCTGCCAATCTTAAAAAACCGGATATTTTCAGTTCTTACCTCAAGAATTTAGCTAAGAAATACGAACTGAAATATACCGCTTTTAACAGAAAGAAATGTGAAGAACTGGGACTGGGAGCTTATCTTGCAGTGAATAAAGGAAGTGCTTATGATGCTGCTTTTACCATCCTGGAATATAAAACAAACGTAAAAACTGCCAAAACATTTGGTTTGGTCGGAAAATGTGTATTGTTTGATACCGGAGGGATTTCGTTGAAAAATCCGGCCAACATGCATTACATGAAATCTGATATAGGTGGTGCTACAGCTGTATTGGGAGCTTTGATCTATGCTGCAGAAATGAAACTTCCGGTAAATATTGTTGCTGTTCTGCCAATCACAGACAATGCCATTTCCGAGAATGCTTATCTTCCGAGTGATGTGATAACTGCTTACAACGGCAAAACCATTGAGGTACTCGATACGGACGCTGAAGGAAGAATGATTCTTGCCGATTCACTTTCTTATCTTGCCAAAAATTATAAGACCGATTTTCTCATTGATTTAGCCACACTGACAGGCAGCTCAGTGAGAATGTTCGGAGACACCTGCGGAGCTTTGTTTTCCAACGATGAAGGCCTTAAAAATCTTTTGGTAAAGACCGGAGATAAAACCAACCAGAGGTTATGGAATCTGCCGTTGTGGGACATCTGGAAAGAAGATATCCAGTCTGATGTAGCTGATCTGAAAAATATTTCAATGAAACCGATCGGAGACTGCATCATTGCTGCCAAATTCTTAGAACAGTTTATTGAAGATCATCCTAAATGGGCACATCTGGATATTGCAGGAGTTGCTTTCGGAAACGTAGGATATGCCCGGGAAAAAGCAGCAACCGGCTTTGGAGTACAATTATTGGCCGATTTAATCGAAAATTATCACTAAAAATTAGTTTATTACAAAAAAACTCTGTATAATTGATAGGAGATTCTCAATAGTTCACCATAATTCAAATTTTAACATTAAATAATTAATGAAAATTTGCTTTTATTTTTGAAAATCCACTAAAAATTAAAAAACATTATATGGAGGAAAAAATTATAGTATGTATTTCGTGCTATTACAAGGGCTATGACTTCATGGATGAGATGAAGAAGCTCGGTAATAAAATAATCTTAATAACATCCGAAAATCTTAAAGAAAAAAACTGGCCGTGGCATGCGATCGAAGAGGTTTTTTATATGCCTGAGATAAAGCCTTCCGTCTGGAACCTGGAACATCTGGTGCAGGGATTTTCCTATCTGATGCAAACCAGGAAAGTGGATGCTGTAGTTGCCCTTGATGACTATGATGTAGAAAAAGCAGCTCTGATAAGAGAAACCTTCCGTATTCCGGGGATGGGACAGACCACCCACCGCTACTTCAGGGATAAACTTGCGATGAGGCAAAAAGCTAAGGATTCGGGAATTAATGTTCCTGAATTTACTGCGGTTTTCAATAATGATGAGGTGAATGCATTCGCAGACAGGGTTTCCGCTCCATGGGTTTTAAAACCACGTTCGGAAGCTTCCGCATCAGGAATTAAAAAAATCATTTCCAAAGACCAGCTTTGGGAAGCGTTGGATGCCCTTGGAGAAGAACGTCACTTTTTTTTACTGGAAAGCTTTAAGCCCGGAGATGTATACCATGTTGACAGCTTAACTTTTAATAACGAAATTACTTTTACTTCTGCATCGAAATACCTCGCTCCTCCCATGCAGGTTTCTCATGAAGGCGGTGTTTTCAGAACAAAAACCCTGGGAAGATATTCTGACGAGTTTAAAGCCCTTGAAGAAGTGAATACAAAGGTGCTTTTGAATTTCGGATTGTTAAACGGTGCTACACATACTGAATTTATACGAAGTAAGGATGACGGAAAATGGTATTTCCTTGAGACATCATCCAGAGTCGGAGGTGCCCATATTCCTGATCTTGTAGAAGCTTCAAGCAATATCAATATCTGGCGGGAATGGGCAAAGATTGAAGATGCTCTTCTGAGAGGCAAAAACTATGAAGTTTCCAAGCCTACAGGCTATTATGCAGGATTAATTGTTGCTTTGATCAAAGATAAGGAGCCGGATTATGAAGAATTTAAATCTGATGAAGTCGTAAAATTCCTGCCGATAGATTATCATGTAGGAATTGTTTATAAATCTAATGATGCCGCCGTTATACAGGAAAGACTGGACTATGCTGCCGAAAAAATCAATGCAGATATGCTGAATATCCTTCCGCCCAAAAACAGACCGAGCAGCTAACACGTATCAATCATAAAATAATTATTTTAAAATGCCGCAAATAGAACATACCGATTACTATTCACATATATTAGGAACCAGCCTTAAAGTAGAGGTTACGGGACATTACGGACATCCTGTTGTGATGTTTCCCACTTCCCAGGGCCTGTACACCCAAAACCATGATTTTCATCTTAACGGAAGCATCAACTGGTTTATAGAACAGGGAAAAGTAAAACTTTATAACGTTCAAACCATCGATGGCTGGAGCTTTTATGATGATAAAATTTCGCCGCAGCAAAGGATCAAAAATTATGAATTGTATGTACAGTTCCTGATCAGAGAATTTATCCCTTATATTCAGAAGCTTCACAATACCCATCGTGTAGCAGTGGCAGGAGCCAGCTTCGGCGGGTATCATGCAGCCAATTTTGCTTTCAGGTTTCCGGATGTGGTTTCCCATTTATTCTGTATGTCGGGAGCTTTCAGTATCCGGAATTTTATGGACGGATATTCTGACGACCTGGTGTATTTTAACTGCCCGAGAGAGTTTGTAAAAAATGATGAAGCCTGGAAATACAAGCATATGCACATTGTTTTAAGCACTTCTGACCAGGACATCTGTAAGGATAAAAACCTGGAAATGGCAGGAATTTTAACGGCAAAAGGGATAGATTACTGGTATGATGAAAGAAAATGGATCAATCATGACTGGCCTTTATGGAGAATGGTTTTCCCTACATTTATAGGTGCTTTTTTTTCCTGAAAAATGATTCAACTCTAAAATAAAATTTAATTATAAAAACCTAAAAACAACAATTATGACAAAAAAAGTGGGAATTCTATTTGGTATGGAAGATACATTTCCCTGGGCGTTCATCGACAAGGTAAATGAATTGGGTGGCGGAGAGATCATAGCAGAACCCGTACATATCGATAAGCTTGAGCAGGGGGCTGATTATGGTTATGCAGTAATCATAGACAGAATTTCGCAGGACGTTCCCTTCTACAGAGCTTATCTTAAAAATGCAGCCGTTAACGGAACCTATGTGATCAATAATCCGTTTTGGTGGAGTGCCGATGAAAAGTTTTTCAACAATGCCCTGATGTCTAAACTGGGAATTCCGCTGCCAAAAACAGTTTTACTGCCCTCACATGAAAGGCCGACCAATACATCGGAAACATCATTCAGAAATTTGAAATTCCCACACGATTGGGAATACATCTTCAATTACGTAGGATTTCCGGCTTATATGAAACCCCATGACGGCGGCGGCTGGAGAAACGTTTACAGAGTGGAGAATCCGGAAGATCTGTGGAATAAACTGAGTGAAACGGAACAACTTGTTATGATGGTACAGGAAGAAATTATTTTTGATGATTACTACAGGGTATACTGTTTGGGTAAGAAATATGTTCACATCATGCCTTATGAACCGAGAAATGCCCATCATCTGAGGTATGCAACCACTCATCAGACCGAAGGCGAAGAACTGGAAAAATTATTAAAAACCATTCATGATTATACCATTAAAATGAATGAAGCTTTAGGATATGATTTTAATACGGTAGAATTTGCAGTAAGGGACGGTATTCCTTATGCAATAGATTTCTGTAATCCTGCACCTGATGCTGATGTAAATTCTGTGGGAGAAGAAAACTTCGCATGGATCGTAGAACACGCCGCCAAACTTGCGATCGAAAAAGCCAAAGAATACGTTCCAGGAAAACCGAATATCTCCTGGGGAACTTTTGTAAAGGACTCTGTAAAATAAAATATTGTAAAAACACAAAAACATGCATCAATTTACTATAGGAATCGAAGAAGAATATCAAATCATTGATGTTGAAAGCAGAGACTTAATCTCTCATGTTTCGAAAATTATTGAAGGCGGAAAAGCGGTTTTAAGTGAAAATTTAAAGCACGAAATGCACGAATCCATGATTGAGATGGAAACGGGGATCTGCCAAAACATTCAGGAAGCCAGGGTTGAACTTACGAATTTAAGAAGACATCTTATCAATACAGCCCATGAGCAGGGCCTTCGTGTTTCAGGAGGTGGAACTCATCCATTTTCAAACTGGGAACATAATACCATCACCAATGGTGAACGTTATAATAAGATCGTAGACGATATGGGTGATGTTGCCCGTGGAAACCTTATCTTCGGACTGCATGTACATATCGGTATCCCGAATCGTGAAGAAGGGGTAAGGATTCAGAATGTAATGCGTTATTTTTTGCCTCACGTTTATGCATTGTCTACCAATTCACCTTTCTGGATCGGACGGAATACAGGCTTCAAATCTTACAGACAGGAAATTTTCGTTAAATTCCCAAGGACAGGAATTCCTAGCTATTTTAATTCTCTGGCAGAATTTGACAGTTATGTAGATCTTCTGGTAAAAACGGGAACTATAGATAATGCCAAGAAAATCTGGTGGGATCTTCGCGTTCATCCGTTCTACCCTACGATTGAGTTCAGAATATGCGATATGCCCTTAAGGATTGATGAAACCGTTTGTATGGCTGCAATTATGCAAAGTCTGGTCGCTAAAATTTATAAGCTTCATCAGCAGAATTTAAGCTTCAGAAGCTACAGAAGGTTATTATTAAATGAAAATAAATGGCGTGCTTCCAAAAGTGGCATTGAAGCTCATCTGATCGACTTCGGAAAAGAAGAATCTGTGCCGTATCCGGATTTATTAAAAGAACTTCTTGAGTTTATAGACGATGTCGTAGATGATTTAGGGTGCCGGAAAGAAGTGGAATATGCATGGACAATTCTGGAAAACGGAACCGGCGCAGACAGACAGCTGAAAATTTTTAATGAGACAGGAGACCTGACAAAAGTGGTTGATTATATGATTTCTGAGACGGAATACGGGATCACACACGGCGAACCCGCTTCATAATATTTTTGGTAACTTTGTAAAAAATATGATGTAGTATGAAAGATATTCGAATTGCTTTGCTTGATATGAACAACAATCATGTTAATCAGGGCTTTAGAAATATAAAAGAGATTTCTGAAGCATTTCAGCAAAGTTCTGATGAAAAAGTAATTATCAATACATTTGATGTAAGATATAAAGATGAAATTCCGAACGTAGAAGATTTCGATATTTTTATTTCTTCCGGAGGCCCCGGAGATCCGCACAGAGAAGGCCTTGAATGGGAAACAAGATATGCAGACTTCCTAAATTCGGTTTACGATCATAATAAGTACAGCGAAAACAAAAAATACCTGTTCTTAATCTGCCATTCTTTTCAGCTGGCAAGCATTCACTGGGATTTAGGAAATATTTGCAAGAGAAAATCTTATTCTTTCGGAGTGATGCCTGTGCATAAAACAGAAGAAGGTGAGCAGGAATTTTTATTCAAAAACCTTCCGAATCCTTTTTATGCTGTTGATTCAAGAGCTTTTCAGTTTATTGAACCCAACCTTGACCGTTTTGAAGAATTAGGAATGAAAATCGTGGCGATAGAAAAATTCCGTCCGCATATCAACCTGGAAAGGGCTGTGATGGCCATCCGTTTTTCAGAAGAGATTTTCGGAACCCAGTTTCATCCGGAAGCCGACCCTGCAAGCATGGTTGAAAACCTGAAAGATGAAAAGAACAAAAATGCGATGATTGAAAACTTCGGAATGGAAAAATATCTTGAAACATTGGACAGAATGGATGATGAGGACAAGATTATCCTCACCCGCAACCAGATTCTTCCGAGATTCCTGCAGTTTGCAAAAAAAAACATTTTGAAGGGAGCGGAAGTAATGGTTTAGAATAAAAATTAAAACAAACTATCCATACAGAAATCGAGCAAAAACTGCTCGATTTTTTAAAATCACAAAGAAAAAGAATATGATCTCAAAATACAGAAAGCAATTTAACCGGGAATTTTCACAGGAAAAATACAGTCATTTCAAAGAAATATTAAAACAGAAAAGCGGACTGGAACCATCTTTCAGGATTTCCGAGAGCCCGGTTTTCCTTACTAAAGAATTTGAAAACAAACTGATCGATGCCAGTGAAAGCATTATTGATCAGATCAAAGCTTTACCCTTTGAAACTCTTCAAAAAGCAATTCCTGAAAACTGCAGAGTTCCCAATGATACTCATCAGCCTCATTTTTTCACGATAGATTTCGGGGTCTGCAAAAGTGAAAACGGAGAAATAGAGCCACAATTGATAGAGCTACAAGCCTTTCCTTCTTTATATGCTTTTCAGAGAATATTAGAGGAAACCTTCTGCGAGGTATACCCGTTTATTTCTGAAATTAAAAATAAAATGCCTCACGAGGAATTTAAAGCCTATTTAAAAGAACTGATTGTGGGAGATGAAAACCCTGAAAATGTAGTTCTTCTTGAAATCTTCCCTGAAAAACAGAAAACGCTCATTGATTTTGTTTTTACTGAAAAATTATTGGGGATAAAAACCGTTTGCCTCACCAAAGTAAAAAAGGAAGGCAGGAAATTATATTACGAAAATAATGGTAGACAAATTGAGATCAAAAGAATCTACAACCGGGTTATTTTCGATGAGCTGGAAAGAATTCCTGATCTGAAAACCGAATTTGATTTCCGTGAAGAGGCAGATGTAAAGTGGATCACCCATCCGAACTGGTTCTTTAAAATTTCAAAATTCCTGTTACCGCTTCTGAAACACAGGTTTGTTCCGAAGAGTTATTTTCTCCATGAGTTCCCGGACCGTGAAAATCTGGAAAACTTTGTTTTAAAACCTTTATTTTCATTTGCAGGAAGCGGTGTTAATTTAAACCCTACAAAGGAAATTACAGATGCTATTGAAGATAAAGAAAATTATATTTTACAGAGAAAAGTAAGTTATGAACCCATTTTTGAAGATATCAACGGGGAATTCTCAAAAGCCGAAATCCGTTTACTATATATCTGGCGTGAAAATGACGACCGCCCTATTCTCCTGGAAAACCTCGGCAGAATGACCAAAGCAGCCATGGTAAATGTAGATTTCAATAAGAAAGATGCCATCTGGATCGGCAGCTCGAATGCCTTTTTCGGGGATGAATAATTTTTTCTAAATTAGCCTATTATGGAAAATAAATCAGGATTTGAAGAATTTGACTCAATAAAAAAACCTCCGAAATTTACCGGAGGTTTTTTGTTTATCTGTCTCGTCCTGAAAAAGGTTGACTACAAAATCATAAAAACAGTCACTCTTATG
>NZ_AKJY01000053.1 GCF_000282115.1 Chryseobacterium populi | reverse complement strand
CTCCCCGGCAGCCATAGACATTGCTCCGGCAATCATCCCCGCTAAAGCTGCAAGCACAATAGTATTGCGATCCGGTTGTGCGGCCGCAACACCAATGACAATACTTGTAGTAGACAACAAACCGTCATTAGCACCTAAAACGGCTGCACGAAGCCAGCCAATTCTATTTACATAATGTTTTTCTAATTGGTGATGCATATTAAAAATTTAAAACAAGCCCAGCTCCAAAATTTTTAGGTTCAAGAACGGGATATATTAAAGTTATATTTTTTGATTCTTTCTTATTAAACAGCTTATTTACAGTCGGAAATAACCAGTAAGCCAATTCTGTACTTAAAATACCAAATGCTGCTCCTGCCACTACATCTCCTACCCAGTGTTTATCATTTAATGTCCTGTAAATCCCCGTAAAAATAGCAACGGGATACCCGGTAATTGCCAGCCAAAAATGTTCATCCTTATATTCTCTGAATAAAAATTGTGCAGAGGAAAAAGCTGCCGCTGTATGACCGGAAGGAAAGGAAAGATGATTAGACATGTCAGGCCGCTCTTCTTTTACCACATGTTTTAAAGGGAGCACAAAAGCAGCAGAAATAAGCTGAGATGTACCATAAATAATGGTTCTCTCTTTAAGATTGTGCTTTCCTTTAATTCCTGCAAGATTATATCCATACACCATTACTACCGGTAAATATTGCGTATAATTATCCAGCTTGATATGTTTGGGTTGATGTTCACCGATTTCATACTGAGTAAATCTATTCAGGTTTTTAAGGTCATCGGAACTTAAACTCACAATACCATAGGCAATAAAAACAGTTGGGATAATGAGTTTTTTATAAGTGGGCTGATAAACCTTGTCATCATACTTACCGAAATTCGAATTTTTTAGTTTAACTGAATCATATATAACCTGTCCGAAACAAATGTCTGAACAGGTTAAAGTAATCAGGATCATGGTTAGTAATCTCATAATCTATCATTTAAATCTTAAATTTAGTGAAATGATATCAGATTTCATCCCTATAGATTTGGTATAATGACCGTATCTGATTTCCAACATATTCAGTCTTTCGATACCAAATAAACCATTTTTAGGACTGAATCGGATTCCTGCTCCATAAAAATGGCTGTCGAATTTTGAAAGATCATAATTGCTTGTATAAAAATCATCAAATGCCGTATGCAGTTGATAAGGCGCAAAATATTTAGCTGCAGTCTGAGAATAATATCTGTAAAAAGGACTCACCGAAACAAAAGGTGAGATCTTCAAGGGGGTTTCCAGGCTAATTGTATTTGATTTTAGTCCCCAATCGTCGGTATAATAACGATAATAGGCTCTTAGAATCACTTTATCCCCAAGGAAGTAATTTGCTCTTACTCCTAAAGGAATTTTGAACCGTTTATCGGGCAAAGCTTCCTGATGAACTGAGCTATCATTGAAATAAACTCTGTGGAAAGGCAAACTTAAATATCCTGTCTGCTGAACGCCGTCCGCCAAAAATTCAACCTGAAAGTTCTGATTGATGATTTGCGAATAAGAAAGCGACAGTGCATAAGTATTTCTTCCGCTTGTGCCGTAGTTCTCGTGTTCACCTCCTGTGCTTCCGTTTGTTCTGAGCTCAATCGGGGCAATCAGTTTTACCTGATCCAGATAAGCCTGGAATTTTGCGGTAAACTCTCCCATTTTATTCTTGGTTTTTTGTGAAAACCCGATGTTTGCACCGTAAGATGCATAATCAAATTCAAAAGAGGTAGAAACACCTGCCATTAAAGTCGTTCCTTTTTCGGTATTCTCACGGCTCCAGCTTAATGCAGGATAAATTCTGTTGTCTGCGTGAGAAGCGGATGAATTGGCTTTCAGGTCTATCATATCGGAAGATGCCGATGTGTAATGATCGATTCCGACACTGAACCCTAATTTATTTTTCCGGTCTTTTTTATCATATTTTACCATTGTTACATCAATCGTATTGGAAATATCTGTAAGCTTCTCTGTTCCGATTCCTCCTGTGACCGCCGAATTGTTTCCATCCTGTTTGTAATAGCTGGAAACCAAATTGGCTTCATCAAGAGTTAGTTTTTTCGGTTGCTCGTTGCTAGCATTTTCCTGCGCTTTTGCATTGAAAATTCCGAAAAGAGCGAAGATACTTATTATCAATTTTTTCATTTTAAATCACAATTAAATTTTACAATTACTCTCTTAATTACATCCGCAACCGCCTCCCACTTTTCCGGCATTGGCTCCTGAAGAACCTTCCCTGTAGGATTGGAAGCTCAGTTCGGTTTTTTCGATCGTTCTGTTTCCAAGAACCATTTCTGCATCGTTCAGTTTGTTTTTTTCATATTCTTTTACAGTGGTGCAGGATTGCAGGGAAACAATTGTGATTAGCAGGGAAATTCCTGCTGTTATTTTTATGAAATTTTTCATTTTGATTTCTTTTTTTGATGAAATTATTCTGTCATTCCGGGATAGGTGGAGTCTCGGCTATGAGTTGAGATTCTTCATTCCATTATATTGACAGAAACATTTCATTTTAAATTAATGTTTTGAGATGAATAAATTCTGTCCTGATCATCGATGATGATGCATTCCAGATGATTGATCTGATTCACCATATTGAGGGCAGAATCAATCCCCATAATGCTTACCGGAGTTGCCATGGCATCGGCAATCTCAGCATTTGGACAAAAGATCGTAACACTTTTTACACCAGAAACAGGCATTCCCGTTTTCGGATTGATGGTATGAGAATATTTTTTGCCGCCTATGACGACAAATTTTTCATAATTTCCGGAAGTTGCAATGGCCATATCTGTGATGTTCATGTAAGAGAATGGTTGTTTTACATTATTGGGATCAGCAATTCCAACAGTCCATGGTTTTCCGTCTGCCTGATTTCCCCAAGTCGTCAAATCACCAGAAGCGTTTACAATTCCCGATAAAACACCTCTTTTCTGAAGAAGTTTTTTTGCCTTTTCCGCGGCATAGCCCTTTCCGATTCCTCCGAAACCAATTCGCATTCCTTTTTCTTTAAGGAAAATGGTTTGGTTTTCGCGGTCAAGAATAATGTTCTGATAATTAACCAGTTTCAGATGGTCTTTAATCAGTTCAGGATTGGGAAGCTCTTTCATTTCCCTGTCGAAATTCCAGAAACTTTTATCGATTCCACCATAGGAAATATCAAAATATCCGTCCGTTATTCTGCTGATTGTTAGACTTCTTTCAATGAGATCAAAAATTTCCCAATCTACTTTTACAGGCTTGATTCCTGCATTTCTGTTGATGAGATTGGTTTGGCTTTCCTCACTGAATGTCGTCAGAAGCTTTTCAATTCTCCTGATTTCGTCAATTGCTGCATCAATATGCTGATTCGCAGAATTTTTATCATCGCTTACAGCGGTAATTTCAAAAGCGTTCCCCATTAATTTTTGAGGTCTTTTGAATTCTCTTAACATACCTTTTATTTTTGATTTTCTTTGATACTTCTTATCTCTTTACTGAAAGCCAATGCATTTTCCGAAGGAAGACCTTCCCAGCTTTTCAGTATTTTTCCTTCAGAATTCAATAAAAGGGTGTAAGGAAACAGGCCTTTTGAATTATAATGATCCGCAAGTAAAGCGTTTTCTTTTTTCAGTTCGGGAGAAAGCTGATTTTTCTTATTTCGTGGAAAATCTGCATTGATGTAGACAATCACCTTTTCGGTTTCCAGCTTTTTGAAATCTTCTGTTTCGATAATGTTTTTATGAAGTTTAATACATGGAATGCACCAGTCTGAACCGGAAAAATTAAGTAAAATAAGTTCTTTATTTTCTGTAGCTTCTTTTTTTGCGATTTCTAATCTGTTTTGTGCATGGAAACCAACAGCAAATACAACCATTAATAAGGCTGAGATTATTGTTTTCATTACTTAGAATTTATAATGATTTTGTTTTTAAGAATATACGATAAGTTGGTTTATACTTAAACCAAATAATTAAAATGAATTATGAAAATGCATATCTGGGCGGTTCCCACACGGAGTTTAAAAATCCTTTACAATAAAAATCTTCGTCATAAAACGGTATTTTATGAGATTTTATATGTTGAAATAAGTCGTTTCTGGTTTCCAGACTGAATCCCTGATTGATTGTAAAAACCAAAGTAAGAGGTATAGAATGAATGATAAAAGGTAACCTTTGATCCTTACCATAATCACCATCTTTAACCGGATGATCGTAATGCGTTTTCAAGAATGCTGTAAGCGACATTTCCGGATTTAAAGCTTTGTGTTCACAATAATGTTCAATAAGTTCCGGGACTTTCAAAAGCTGATACAGTTCGGTTGTAGAAACCAAATACAGTGACAACAATAATATGGAAATCAGCTTTTTCACTAATCAAAATTATGAAATGTTTATTTAAGAATGATTTTAAATTAAATGTAATTAACTATTTAATCCCATTCCTTATTTCATTCACCCATTTTTCTATTTCAGATTGATCAGTCAGCGAAAGTTTTGCTTTCTGATGAATAACTGTGTAAGAAGTAAGCGGCATTTCGCCCTCTTTTACCGTTTCTACGATTTCATTTAGTTTCTTAAGCTTTTTTTCACGGCTGTAAGTATTAAATTCATCAAAATTCAAATGTCTTTTACCCGAATTGACATGATCCGACAGCCACCATTTCACTGGTTGCATATTGCTGTACCAAGGATAAAAAGTATTGTTGGAATGGCAGTCGTAGCAACTGGTTTTCAAAATAGACTGAACGTTTTTCGGTATTGCATAAAAATTTCCGATGGCATTGGCAGATTGGTTCGGACTGATATTTTTTTTTACATCAATGAACTGAATACCGATAAACAGTACCAACAATACAGTTAAAATATTCTTTATTGAGAAAAATGATTTATTCATTATTTTAGGTTTTTGAATTTATTTTTTTAATTATTTAAAGCGGAATTATTCCTCTTCACTTGCCGTATTTTTAAGCTTCATCAAAAGCGTGTACGCATTTTTGGTGACGATTTTTCTGTTCTTAAAATCTTCAAAGTTTTTAATTTGAATGAAACCGTTTTCAGCTTCTCCCAACATTACCGGAATCAGTTTATAGGTTTGTCTTTTTTCCTGAACAAAAACATAATCTTTACCTTCAAAATTGACGGTACTTTCCTCTGGAAGTGCATTGGAAAATGATGTTTGAGTCTCGATCTCAGCATTCATATACATTCCGGGAGTCAGGCTATGGTCATACTGCTCAAAATGGCAATGTACATCTGCCGTTCCGTCCGCATTGATATCTTTGCTGATCAGAATAATTTCTCCATCATATTTTTTCTCTGGCTGTGTATTGGTATAGGCTGTAAATCTTTGTCCGATTTTCAACATTCCGAGATCTTTTTCATACACTTTAAGATTCAGATGAATGTCATTGGGGTTGATAAGTTCAAATAAAACATCAGACGGATTGACAAACTTGCCTATATTCACATTAACTTTGCTCACAAAACCATTGATTGTACTGTACACCGGAACGCTTTTCCTAATGTTTCCCGAAGTTAAACTTCCCGGATTGATATTAACGAGCTGAAGCTGTTCTGCCAAAGTATTCATCATAATTCTCTGGCTGTTCATCTCAGACTGCGCCTGCTGCATTACTTTATCACTGCTTGCCTGACTCTGGTTCAGTTTTTTTTGTCTGTTATAATCCAGCTCTGCAAAATGAAGTTTTGATTTTGCCATCAGATAATCCTGCTGAAGCTGTATAAACTGAGGATTTTCGATTACGGCAATCACCTGTCCTTTATTCACCCGCATTCCAGGAAGCAACGTCGTATTTTTAAGATAACCGCCCAATGGAACACTTACCGAAACCAAATTCTGAGGCGGAACATCTATTTTTCCATTGATTTTAAGTACCGTAGAAATATTTTTCACAGAAAGTGACTCTGTTTCTATAGGTGTATTTTTAAGCTGAGCATCACTAAGTACAACGAGACTTTCATCTTTAGGAATCGTTGGTTTTATAACAGCTTCTTCTTTCTTATTGCACTGAACCGAAAAAAAGAGGGTAAGCATTAATACAATCGAATATTGATTTTGAATTGATTTTGACATAATTTATTGATTTAAAGTAATATATTCCAGTTCAACAATACTTTCATTAAGATTCCAAACGGCATCGGTGTAATTATTTTTGATACTGATCGCCTGATTGGCAAGCATTACAAATTCCAGATAATTGATTTCTCCGTTGATGAACTGTTTTTGAGCAGTTTCAAGAATAGTATTGGCATTTTTCAGTTCATATTTCTCGTACTGAGAAACAATTTCCAAATTTTTCTGCTGAATCTCCGAGAGTTTTTTATACTGATTATTTAATGTAAACTGAGCATTTTGCCAATCATTTTGACTGACCGATTCAGCAATTTTCGAAGATTCAATTCTTGCTTTCTGGCTTCCCGAAAATATAGGAACAGAAACTCCCAGCTGAAAAGAATGAAACTGTGGCGAAGAATTGTAAATTTTATCATCTGCTCCCATTCCACGGAAACTATTGAGATTGTAGGCGAACTGTAAACCCGGTAGTAATTTGGATTTCTCCCAAGCGGTTTGCTGTGCTGCAATATTTTTTTGCTGTTCTAATATTTTTAACGATGGATTACCGGAAACATCATTTTGTAAACCAGAAAGAGACAAAATACGTTCTCCACCTGGAATCAATTCCGTTTCTGAATTCAGAAGCCATTGTAACTGCAGCTGCAAAGTTCTGAGTTCCTGCTGCACCTGTTTAATCTGGATTTCAATAGCTGATTTTTGGTTGGCAGCAGTCGCTTTCTCCAAAATATTACTCTCACCGCTTTTTAATCTTAAAGTTGCCTTATCCAGAAATTGAGAATAAAAATCTAAAGATTCATTCAGTATTCTTTCCTTTTCCTGCCAATATAAGATATTGTAGAACGTAAGCGTAACACCTTTTTTCAGTTGATATTCTTTTAATGAAATATTAAGCTCACTTTTTTTCCATTCTTCGGTGTACAGATTTTTTTGTCTTTTGTATACGGTAGGAAATGTAATGCTCTGGGAAATTCCGAATTTCATATCACGGTAAGCACTGTTGATTTGTCCATAATCCGCAGAAATTCCTGTCTGAGGGATGTCTAAAGAAGTTTTTATGAGTGCTTTTGCATATTCTGATTTTAATTTCTCATTTTTAAGACCTCTGTTGTTTTTTAAAGCGATGTCAACCGCTTCATTTAAGGTGATTTTGGCTTGAGAGTTCATAACACTTCCTGTTAATACAAAAAAGATGATAAGAGCAGGTGTTACTATATTTTTTCGTATGTTTTTCATTTTAAATCCTTTTTCTATCGTTACGTAAAGCAATGGAAGCACAAAAAGCGTGAGTAATGTGGCAATCAAAAGTCCACCTATCACCACGGTTGCCAATGGTCTTTGGACTTCTGCTCCAGCACCGTTACTTAGAGCCATCGGAATAAATCCCAATGAAGCCACAAAAGCAGTCATCAACACAGGTCTTAACCTTGCTTCTCCTCCGTCTACAACGATTCTTACTATATTTTTAATTCCGCTTTTATACAGTCTGTTGAATTCCGAAATCAGGACAATGCCATTGAGAACCGCCACTCCGAAAAGAGCAATAAACCCTACCCCTGCACTAATACTGAAAGGCATTCCTCTTGCTGCCAGTAAGAACACGCCTCCAATAATAGAAAGTGGAATCGCCGTATAAATCAAAAGACTTTCTTTAACAGAATTAAAAGCAAGAAACAATAGCACGAAAATTAAAATCAAAGCAATCGGTACTGCAATCATCAGCCTGCTTTTGGCATTTTTAAGGTTTTCAAAAGAACCTCCGTACGTGACGTAATATCCCGGAGGAAGCTTCAGCTGTTGGTCTACCTTAGTCTGAAGTTCTTCTACAATTCCCTGAACATCTCGGTTTTTGATATTGAAACCGACCACAATTCTCCGCTGTCCGTTCTCACGTTGGATTTGGTTAGGACCATCTTTGATGTCGATATTGGCAAGCTGCGAAAGCGGAATCTGATTACCTGATGGCGTGGGAACCAGTAAATTCTTTACATCATCCAGATTCTTACGGTCATTACTATTTAATCTTACCACCATATCAAAGCGTTTTTCACCCTCGAAAACCAAACCTGTACTTTGTCCTGCAAAAGCAGTATTGATCACCCTGTTGATATCTCCAATCGACAAATGATATTGCGCTATAACCGGTCTGTTGTACTGGATAATCACCTGCGAAAGACCTGAAACAGGCTCTATATATAAGTTTTGAGTTCCCTTTACTGTATTGATTATTTTCCCAAGCTGATTGGCATTTGTAACCAGAGTTTCCAGATTTTCTCCGAATATTTTCAAAACAACATCTTGTCTTGCGCCGGTCATCAATTCATTAAAACGCATCTGAACGGGATACTGAAAACCAACGGTAATTCCAGGAACATCTTCCAAAGCTTTGCTCATTTTATCAGATAGCTCCGGAAAGCTTTTGGCAGAAGTCCATTCGCTTTTATCTTTCAGAATCACCATCATATCAGAAGCATCCATCGGCATCGGGTCGGTGGGAACTTCTCCGCTTCCTATTTTAGTGACTACTTTCTGAACTTCCGGAAAGCGCGTTTTCAAAATATGGGCCGCTTTTTGTGTACTTTCAATAGTGGTTTTGATATTACTTCCTGACAAAACCCTAGTATCAACAGCAAAATCACCTTCCTCCAAGGATGGAATAAATTCACCGCCCATTCTGCTCAGAACCACAACGGCAAGAATAAAAAGAACTATGACAATACTAAAAATGGTTATTGGAACTCTTAAAACTTTTAATAAGGTTTTACGGTAAAGAGTTTCAACCTTCGCCATCAAACGGTCTGAAAAGTTCATTTTGTGGCCTATTTTTTTGCTTAAAATAATAGAACTCATCATCGGAATATAGGTAAGTGAAAGCAGAAATGCCCCCAATAAAGCAAAGGCAACGGTTTGCGCCATCGGTTTGAACATTTTTCCTTCAATCCCTTGTAATGTTAAAATAGGCAGATACACGATAAGAATAATAATCTGCCCAAAAACTGCACTGTTCATCATTTTTCCAGCAGAATCTATGACAATGGTATCCATTTCCTGCTTCGAAATAGAAATTGTTTTCCGGAATTTGGCATTATGGGTAAACTGATGCATAACCGATTCTACAATAATAACAGCCCCGTCTATAATCAAACCGAAATCGAGTGCACCAAGGCTCATCAGATTACCGCTTACCCCAAAGAGATTCATCGTACAAATGGCAAAAAGCATTGCCAGAGGAATAACTGAAGCTACCAATAGACCCGCACGGAAGTTTCCAAGAAACAAAACCAGCACAAAAACAACGATCAATGCGCCTTCCATCAGATTTTTTTCAACAGTACCAATGGCATTGTTTACCATTTTGGTTCTGTCCAAGAATGGCTCAATCACAACTCCTTCGGGCAAAGTTTTCTGGATCTGCAAAATCTTAGCTTTTACATTTTTAATAACCTCACTGCTATTTTCGCCTTTGAGCATCATCACAATAGCACCAGAAACTTCACCATTATCATTATAGGTCATTGCTCCGAATCTTGTAGCATAACCATACCTCACCTCTGCAATGTCTCTTATAAATAAAGGGACACCATTATTCTTGGTGGAGATAGAAATATTCTTGATATCATCAAGATTTCCAACTAGTCCTTCGCTTCGTATGTATAGAACGGTAGGTCCTTTTTCGATATAAGAACCACCTGTATTCTGATTATTGGTTTTTAATGCATCGAATACATCTGTAATGGTAATTCCGTAAGCATTAAGTTTGTCCGGATTTACAGAAATCTCATATTGTTTCAGTTTCCCACCAAAACTGCTGACTTCCGCAACCCCCTTTACACCCAGCAATTGTCTTCTGACAATCCAGTCCTGCAGGGTACGGAGTTCCGTAATATCATATTTACTTTCGTATCCTTTTTTGGGACGGACAACATATTGATAAATTTCACCCAGTCCTGTTGAAATAGGTCCCAGCGTAGGGGTTCCTATATCCGGAGGGATCTGGTTCTGCACCTGCTGCAGCCTTTCTGCAACCTGCTGCCTCGCCCAATAAATATCTATATCATCATCAAATACGATGGTGACCAGTGAAAGGCCAAACCGCGAGAAACTGCGGATTTCTTTTAACCCTGAAATATTACTGTTGGACTGTTCTATGGGAAAAGTAACTAATCTTTCGATATCCGTAGCTCCGAATGAAGGAGCTGTTGTTATCACCTGAACCTGATTATTGGTAATATCAGGGACTGCATCTATCGGTAATTGGGTCACCTGATAGGCCCCAACACCTATCAATCCGAATACCAATAATGCTATAATGAGTTTATTCTTTACAGAAAACCCAATGATTTTTGTAAGCATATTTAATTCTGTTAAATCTTGTTGTAATAAATAGTATTTGTTTCTATTCCTGCCAGGTAAGAGTGTAAACTCCTATTCTTATCAAAGAACAGAAAACACAAGGTGATTGAATCCAGCCCAATCACAGCAGGATAGAGACCAACACCAACGTGTTGAACTTTAAAAACAAACGGAAATGATTAACAGTTTTTAGGAGGCTGCCAGATAGAATGTAAAGCACCTTTATCATAAAAAGGTTCATCATAAGAATAAACTTTCTCGTGATGATCTGTTATGATCTGCTTTTTGACCTCAAATGTGATATTAGGACTTATAGTAAAAACAAGAGCAAGGGGAAAAGAATGAGCGATGAAAGGTAGTTTTTGATCGGTCTGATAATCCGCATCTTTTACAGGATGGTCATAATGCATTTTAAGAAAAGACATAAGAGTAATTTCTGCATTTTGTTCCTTGTGCTCTATAAAATGTTCTATAAGTACGGGAATCTTCAGCAACTGATACAACTCGGTTGTCGAAACCAAATAAAAGGAAAGTAATATTATGGAAATGAACTTTCTCACAATACAAAATTAGATTTTTTTCTTTTTAGAATAATTATAAAATAGTACAATTTTAAGCATTATTTCAGAAAATGAATTCCTTATCTTTTATTAGAATTTTTACCGGTATTTGTAGCTCCGTTTGAATTTTTACCCTTAATGCTTCTTGCGCAGAGGGTTCACCGTGAACAAGCATGATCTGTTGAGGAGAATTTTTAAATTTTCTTATCCATTCCATTAATTCAGATTGGTCAGCATGTGCTGATAATCCCGTTAATTCAACAACATTTGCGTTTGCAGGATAATATTTTCCGTGAATTTTTAACTCATGAGATTCATTAAGCAATGCTCTTCCACGAGTACCTTCTGCCTGAAAACCAACAATTAATACGGTATTCCGGCTGTTTCCTATATCATGCTTTAAGTACTCAAGAACACGCCCTCCTGTCATCATACCACTGCCGGCAATTATTATTTTACTTTGTTTATTATGAACTATTTCTTCAGTATTCGTATATTCTTTATTGATATTCACCTGTTCAATAATTTCCAGCCATTTTTCTTTATTAACAATTATGTGTTCAGCATATTCAACCATAATATCCGTAGCAGAAGCAGCCATTGGGCTATCCATAATTACAGGAAGATTGTAAGGGATTCTGTTCTGTTCCTTGAGCTGATAAAGAATATAAATAAGCTCCTGTGCCCTGCCTACAGCAAAACTGGGAATAATTATATTACCATGGTTTTTAACAGTGAGATTGATCCAGTGTTCCAATTTATCATATAAATTGGTATTGTCATGAAGTCTGTCTCCGTATGTCGATTCCATCACTATAAAATCCGCTTCGGTGAAAAAATCAGGAGGAGGTAAAATAGTGCTGTGAGTCCGTCCGATATCTCCTGAAAAAATGATCGTTTTCTCAAAACATTTGATCTCCACAGAACAGGCTCCAATAATATGCCCGCAGGGTTTAAACCTGCATTGAATATGATCACTAAGTTTGATCGCGGTGTTTTCACTAACCGTAAAAAATTGTTTAAAAGATCTTTCAGCATCATTTATCGTATACAACGGTTTTGCAGGATTATGTTTGGTATAATGATGAAAATTCGCTTTCTCCGCATCTTCTTCCTGCAGCTTTGCACTATCGAGTAAAATCAATTTTGCTAATTCTTTGGTAGGCTCAGTCATGTAAATTTTACCTTTAAATCCGTTTTTTACAAGAAGAGGAATATAACCGCAATGATCAAGATGAGCATGCGTAAGAATGACAATATCTATTTCAGCAACATCGACATTTAATGATTCCCAGTTTTGTTCACGCAAAGATTTAATGCCCTGAAACAATCCACAATCTACTAATATAGTAAGTTCCGAGGTCTTTAATAAATGCTTGGATCCGGTAACTGTTTCGGCTCCTCCAAGAGATTTTAAAATAATAGTATCCATTTTTTTAGTTTTATAAATCTGTTGCGCAACGGCCTATTCTGGCTCTGATACTTGAATAATCTCCTGAATGCGCAATAGGTTTTTATGAATTAATACTGAAAAATTTTAGCGTATTTTGATCTCTTTTACTTCTTTTTTATCCAGATTAGATTTATTAATGGTAATATTTAATAATCCCCCTTTATAATTGGCTTTTATATGGCCTAAACTAATACTATCCGGTAAACGGAAACTGCGGACAAATGAGGAAGCTGAAAACTCTTTTCTGACATAATTTTCTTTTTCTTCTTTTTTCTCTGCACTGGTTGCAGCACTGATGATCAATGTTTCGTCCTCAACTGCAACTTTGAAGTCCTTTTTCTTAAATCCCGGAGCTGATACTTTAATCTTATAAACACCATTTTTATCAATAATGTTAACTGTTGGCTCCGTTTTAGCCAACTGATCAACAAGATCATCATTCTTCCAAAAATTTTCTACCAGAGATTCTAATGATTGAGATTCATTTGATGGATTGGTTTTTTCCAAAGTTTTCATAACACAATTATTTTAAGGTTTATACTTCAAAGGTATAAGAGAAATAATTTTTAAATTATGACGATCGTTGCGTTTTGAAATGATACTAATCACTTTTTTCCCAGGCATCGAGAATTTTAATTATTGAGGAAATCTTCAATGTTGAATCTGTAATGGTAATGTATTTCAATCCGGCATCCTGAATTATTGATACATCCACAGGAGCCTGTTCCTGGAATCTGAATATAAAATATCTAATCCCAAAGGATATAAGTTTCAAAATAAGACTGTTTGAAACCGGGTTTTCCTGATCAATGATTATGGCAGTATCTTTTGCTTCTGCAAAATGAACGGTAGCTTCACTTAAAGGATCTACTATAATCGTAATTTTATGTTTTTTACGATTAGCCAAAGCCAGAAGCTTTTTATCTTCCTGGCTGATATGATAAACGATGACTTTCATACTGTCTTTTGAATGATCAAATGTATAGATCTCATTATCAATATTCAATGTATAAAATCATTATAAAAAGTGACAGATATTAGTTTTTTAATTTTTGAAGACGTGAAACGTCCAGTATCGTAATCCTGCCTGCATTTCTATCTATTAAATTTTCTTCTTTAAAATCACTGAGAATTCTGCTTACCGTTTCAATAGCCATTCCAGCCATAGAAGCGAGGTTTTCTCTTGAAATTTCAAAATTTTCCGTGTGAGGATGTTTTGTATGAATCTTAAGTAAAACTTCCGCCATTCTTTTTCTCACAGAAAAATAAGCAAGCTGCAATAGCTGCTCTTCGTGGGTAATAACATTCTGGGCAAGAATTTTGATGAATTTTTCCGCTATATCAGGATATTTATACAGTAGTTGATCAATAACTTCTCTGGGAACTGAGCATAAGGTAGCATCCTCCAATACTTCAGCTGTCTCTTTATATTCTTTTCCTGCAAATAATGAAGTGATTCCAAAATATTCTTCCGGACTGTAGACTGCTGTCATGAGTTCTTTTCCGTCTTCTGTCATTTTTGTTGTTTTCACTGAGCCTGATATAATAAGATAAACAGCATTTGCAGTATCACCTTCATAATAGATAATCTGTTTCTTTTTAAAAGATTTGACTTTTCGTTCATCAAAAGCTTTCTTTAATTCATCAAGTCCATGCGCACCGTGAAATAAATTGGTCATTTGACTAAGAATATTGCTATAAAGGCTTTTCTGACGTTCTTTCTTTTTCAATCGGCTTTCAATAGCACTGAGAAGTTCTATATCATCAAATGGCTTAGTAAGGTAGTCATCCGCCCCCATTTCTATTCCTTTTCGGATTTCTATCCGATCCGTTTTTGCCGTTATAAAAATAAAAGGGATAAGCGCAGTATCCTCTCTTTTGCTTAAAAGATGTAAAACCCCATACCCGTCAAGCTCCGGCATCATAATATCACATAATATCACATCCGGTATATGCTTAATAGCCAGATCTACTCCCTGTTTACCATTAGAAGCCTGAAATACTTCATAACTGGCAAGCTGAAGAATCTCCGAAGTGCTTTCGCGGATATCGTCATTATCTTCGATTATCAGTAGGCGTGTCTTTTCCATTGGTACTAAATTGGAGTATTGTTAGCTGAATTTTTATGAAATGATAAGGTAAACTCAGTACCCTTATCTGATGTACTTTCAAAATGAACCCGACCATCCATGAGATTTACATACCGCTGAACAATATTGAGACCTAAACCTGTTCCGGGAATATTTCCTATATTATGTGCCCTGAAAAATGGCTGAAAAAGACCGGATTGGTCTCCTTCGGGTATTCCTATTCCATTATCCTTTACTGAAAACACATACCTATCTTCATTTATTTCTGTAGAGAATTCAATCAACGTATGTTCTCCTGAATATTTTATAGCATTGCTCATTAAGTTCATTAAACAATTTCTTAATAAGTTTTGATCCAAATTGATTTCACTTTCTGATCCTGTGTGCTGGTATATTATAATTTGATCTTCTTTGGTGATAAGCTGCATTTCTTCTGTAAGTTCTTCTGAAAACTTAACAATATCAAATGAATCATAATGGGGTTTTACAATTCCGGTATCCAATTTTTCTAAGGAAAGAAAATCATTGAGGATGGAATTCAAACTGGCAATTGCATTTTTTATCTTATGGAGATGTTTTAATATTTGGATATTGTCTGAAGTTTGAAGATATTTTTCAATAAGTACGGCAGAAAGCTGCATAGAACTTAAAGGGGTTCGAAACTCGTGTGATGCCATTGATACGAACCGGCTTTTCATTTTGTTAAGATCTTTTTCTTTTTCCAGCGATGTATTAGCTTCTTCCTTGGCCACCTCCAATTCATGAAGCATTTTTTTTAGTGATTTTGTACGGTTTTCGACTAATTCTTCCAGCTCACCAGCATACCTTTTAAGAGATTCTTCCGCTTCTTTTTCTTTGGAAAGATCGTGGATAAAACCTGTATAAATCATCCTATGCTGATATTGTACTTCGCTTACAGCAAGCCTAAAAGGAAATTTTGATCCATCTTTCCTTAATCCTCTGACTTCCCTTCCTTTGCCTATTATTTTTTTTTCTCCGGTAGTCTGATAATGAATAAGGTAACCATCATGTCTGCTTTTATTGGGTTCCGGCATTAATACTGAAATATTTTTTCCGATTAATTCTTCCTCTTTGTAGCCAAATATTTTTAGTGCAGAGGGATTCAGGCTTTCTATTTTCCCCCTGTCATCAATGGTTATAATACCGTCAATAGCCGTTTCAATAATGGCTTGCAACAGTTTGGCACTTTCCATAGTTATCGTATTATGCAGACATATAAAGTTATACATTTTAGCATAATGAACATATATGATCTATGAAAATGTTTTCGTATTCAATATTATTTCCATTATAAGCAATTATATGTAATAATTAATTTTAAATATTCAAAAATGAACATGAACATTTTCAGGAATCGTTAATAGGGGAATTTCTAATTCTACAGCCTGTCTTGCGGCATGACTTCCCCAAAATAGTCTTTTGAAGAAACTTTTATCATGATGACCCATCACCAGCATATCGATGTCTTTGTTTTTTAATATTTCCAAACCGTAATCTATATTTTCACTGTATATACAGTTATAGCAAGTTTTACCATTCAGGTTCTTTAGAAACGTCTCTTTTTTATGTTCATAAGTGGCATCCTGGATCACATCATTATTGCTCTGAATAATATGGGTAATCAAAAGCTCAGCATCAAAGTATTTGGCAAATTCAATTAATAATTGAGCAGTTTTTATGTCTTTTTTATTCAGATCTGTAGCGAAGGCAATCTTCTTAAGTCCATTATATTTATGGTTTAATGGAACTAAAAGAAGCGGATATTTTGTGTTTTCAATCATCTGTATACTGTTGCTTCCGAAAATAAAGCGGGTAAGCATTCCTGCTCCCTGCATGCCCATTACGATAAGAAGCGGCTTTTTATTGGCTGCCATATTGTTGATAACATGAACCGCATCGCCTCCCTCACTTTCATAATGTATTGAAGGATGAAATGGAAAAGCTTCATCTCCCCATACAACTTTTTCTCTTTCTTCCAGTGCCTTTGCCAAATTTTTAAGCTCTTTTGTATTTTCTTCATATAAATCTGGATATTCATATACAGACCATACGGTCTGCCCAAGCATTGGACTTTCAATCGGTAAGCCAAAGGCGTGGCATAAATCGATGTTGGCCTTCAGGGCATGGGCCAAATGCAGAGCATAAAAGGCCGCATTTTTCGCAGGCTTTGAGTAGTCAGTGGCGACTAAAATCGTTCTCATAATCTGATTATTTATTTTGGTTAAATTTATTTTCTAATGAATCATCTAAATGGTAAATATCTTTATATAATACAGGCTTTCCATCCGTTATAAGACAGGTCAGATAGGTTATAATGATGGGAACAGGTTGCTTTAGAACAAAATCTTTTCTTTTATACTCTGACATTGCATTTTCCAAAACAGGAATCTTGTTTCCTGAACCATCGTTTTTTAATATGAGAGATGCAAGTTCTTTAGCGTTCTCAACACGAATGCACCCGTGGCTCAAAGCTCTTTCATCTTTATTAAACAATTGTTTCTGAGAAGTATCATGGAGATATATTCCATAAGAGTTTTCAAATCTAAAAACCACCGCTCCCAATGCATTATCACATCCGGATGACTGTCTTATACTATATCGGTAAGGGTTTTGACGGATCTCTTTTAGTTTTGATGAACTTATTTCAACTTGATTCCCGTTTTTATCATAAACCGAATAATGATGGTTCTCTAAATATTGGGGACTTTTTAAGATTTTAGGCAGCATTTCTTTTATGAAAATACTTTGGGGAACTTTCCAGTCAGGCGCTGTTGTAAAATAAGTAATACTGCTGCTCAAAACTGGTGTTTTGGTGGTTGGCTTTCCTATAATTACTTTAAAATCAAACACATCATCTTGATGATAAAGTTTCAATGTATAAGAAGGAATATTTACCAGAATATAGTTCGTCTCTTTGGTATCAATCCATCGTAAGCGCTCCATATTGACGATGATTTTTTCAGCTTCCCTTTCTGGAGCTATACAGTCATTTTCCGTATAGAGAATATTTAAATAGTTCTGGAAGTCTGTGTACGCTTTTATTTTAGGCTGAACCTCAAGGATTGTCTTAAGGAAATCTGTCTGCTGTCTTGCATTCAGCAGTATATCTTCGGATCGAAATCCATTAATATCATTGGAATCAATATATGCCGAGTTGTACGAAGGATTATATTTTCCAAAATGCATATTATTGATGAGTGTTATTAAGGCATCGGTCATCAGAATATCAAATACAGCTTTCTCTTTTTGATTTATTTCGGCAGGGGAATCTCTCAATTTTTTTAATTTCTGAAGAGAAATACTATCCCAATGATAATCAGATAAAGAGAGTCCGAACCGGTAGGAGTATTCCAGCAACAACATTGCTATCTCAGGTTGATCCAACTTCTGCATATCATCTATCCAAGCGTATTCAGATTCATTTTTGGTATAAAACTGAATAACCGATTTCGGGTAATGCAGCGTAGAGAGGTTGACATTGTCTTTAAGAAGTATGGCTATCTCAGTATTCGTTTTTACATTCTGACCAAATACAATAGTACTGCAAACAGTACAGAAAAAAATAATCGCGAAGTTCATAAAAGTTTTCATGAGTAATAATTTAGCAGTGTAAATTTCCAAATTACGGTCTCCCTAAATAATGACTCCGGTCACTAAAAAAAATGATATAACATTATTTAAACCCAAATAAAAAAACAGATTATCAATGTTTTAAACCAACCACCATCATGTTATATAGTGATGGGCATCATATTATTTCCAATGCAGCTTCAAGACCTTTGGAATGAATTAAAATAAACATTATCATGAAAAAATTATACTATCATCAAGTGATTCTTTTTACAGCATTTGTATGTACTGTACTTCTCAATTCCTGCAGCTCTACTCATATAGCAAGCAGTTGGCGGGATCCGGGTAAACAGATCCATGCTACAGATTGGAAAAAAGTACTGGTGATGGCACTATTAAGAAATGAAACCAATCGCCGCAGCGCCGAAGATGAAATGGCGAAATACTTCGATGGAAAAGGCATTACCTCTTACAGTTATCTGGATGAAAATTTTAACAGAAAGGATGAACAGGCTTTACGAAGTAGAATAAAAAAAGACGGTTTTGATGCTGCTATAACAATGCGTTTGATTGATGTGGATAAAGAAAAGGTATATACTCCCCAGCAATATTATATGTACCCTGTGTATTATAATGATTTCATCACCTATTATTACAGAAACTGGATGTATTATAATATTCCCGGCAATTATACCATCACCAAAAAGTTCATTATTGAAACTATAATTTATTCTATTAAAGATGATAAAATAATATGGTCAGGAATTACAGAAACGTATGATCCGAAGGGAGTAAAAAGACTAACGAACGAAATTGCTAAAGCTCTTCGCAATAAAATGCAGCAGGAAGGATTTATTGAAAAATAATCAATACAAAAATAGTAGACCATCATGATCAACGTAAAAAAAGAAGGTATCATCCTAGAAAAAACCAATCTTGGATTTGAAAGTTCCGGAGTTTTAAATCCTGCTGTACTATATGAAAAAGATTTTGTTCATCTATTTTACAGAGCGGTGAGCAAAGACAATTATTCGAGCATTGGTTATTGCCAATTGAAAACACCGCTAACAATTGAAAACCGAATGGAAATCCCGTTTTTGTATCCACAATATAATTATGAAAAGAAAGGGGTGGAAGATCCAAGGATTGTAAAGATCGATGGTTTGTATTATCTCACTTATACGGCTTACGACGGAATTAATGCATTGGGCGCATTAGCTACCTCAGAAGATTTGGTCATCTGGGAAAAAAGAGGATTGATTGTGCCACAGTATTCATATGAGGAGTTTAAACACCTAGCTGAATCCAGAGGTGAATTGAATGAAAAATACTTCCGTTTTAACGGAAAATATATCGTTCCTAAAAAAAAGGGTAAAAAAATACTGATTTGGGACAAAAATGTAATTTTATTTCCAAGGCGTATTCATGGGAAACTTTATTTTTTACATCGAATAAAACCAGACATTCAAATTGTTTCTGTTTATGATTTGAGTGAGCTTACCCATAATTTTTGGGATAACTTTCTCTTAATGTTCAGCGATCACATCCTCATTTCATCAAAATACGACCACGAAGTAAGCTATGTAGGAGGTGGATGTCCTCCCATTGAAACAGAAAAAGGCTGGCTTCTAATCTACCATGGTGTTCACGATACAGTGGATGGTTATGTTTACTGTGCTTGTGCGACATTATTAGATTTAGAAGATCCTACCCGCGAAATAGCCCGTTTACCCTATCCATTGTTTAAACCGGAATACAATTACGAGCTGCATGGTAAAGTTAATAATGTTTGTTTTCCCAGTGGAACGCTGGTTCGAGAGGATACATTATACATCTATTACGGAGCGGCAGATAAGCATATTGCGTGTGCTTCGGTTTGCCTTTCAGAATTACTGAAAGAATTAACAACTTATAAAAACATACCCCATGAATAATAAACTAAATAGGAGAAAAAGACTACTTAAACAGCTCGCTTTAAAACGTGTTTCAGAAAAAACACCTCAATTACTGATGCTCAGCACCTTTCCACCCAGAGAATGCGGCATCGCGACCTATACTCAGGATTTAATACAGGCAATTACCCACAAATTCACAGAATCCTTTGATATTAAAATATGTGCATTGGAATACGGAAAGCATGATTATGATGAGAATGTCAATTATATTTTAGAAACACAAAACCCTCATTCCTATTACAGATTAATCCGGGATATTAATACCTCAGATCGAATTGAATTAATCGTTCTTCAGCACGAGTTCGGTTTGTTCAGAGGCAATGAAAAAGAATTATTAATACTCCTACAATCTGTTGAGAAAACCTCTGTAGTGGTATTCCACACCGTTTTACCGAAACCGGACAGGGAAACACAACAATATATTCAGAGTATCGCTGAAATTACAAATATGCTAGTCGTAATGACTCAGTCTGCTAAAAAAATATTAGAGGATGATTATCTTATAGCACAGGAAAAAATTACGGTGATTCCCCATGGCACACACTTAGTACAGCACATTGATAAAAAATTTTTAAAAGAAAAATATGGTTACCAGCACAGAAAAATACTTTCAACTTTTGGTTTGCTGAGTTCAGGTAAGGGTATTGAAACAACACTAAAAGCCTTGCCTTCCATTATTAAGCAACATCCTGAAACATTATTTTTAATTATAGGAAAAACCCACCCGTGTGTTATACAACAGGATGGTGAAAAATACAGACAAAGTTTAGAATTACTAATCGAAAAATTAGATTTATCGGGGAATGTAGATTTTGTTAATGATTATTTACCTCTTGACTTATTATTGGAATACTTGCAATTAACAGACATTTACCTGTTTACCTCCAAAGATCCCAACCAGGCAGTAAGCGGTACTTTTTCCTATGCTATCAGCTGTGGCTGCCCTATTGTTTCTACTCCTATTCCACATGCTCTGGAAATATTGGAAAAAGGAGCGGGCATCATTATAGATTTTAATGATGCACCGCAACTCGCTAAACAGGTAATTAATTTACTGGACGACAAATCAATGAGAAATCAAATGACATTAAACGGTTTACATCAGATGATTCCGACTGCATGGGAAAATTCTGCCATAGCCCATGTTAAGTTGTTTAGAAGTCTTTTAAATTCCGGTTCATCTATTTCGTATAAAATCCCAAAGATCAACCTTAATCATTTGAAAAAAATGACCACTGATTTTGGAATCCTTCAGTTTTCAATTATAAATCACCCTGACAAAGATTCGGGATATACCCTGGATGATAATGCCAGAGCGTTGATAGCGATGTGCCAATTCTACAGAATCTATAAAAGAAAAAATGATTTAAATTACATCAATATCTACTTTTATTTCATACTATTTAGTTTCCAAGACGAAGGCTACTTTTTCAATTATGTTGATATACAAAAACAATTTACAGAACAAAACAGCACCTGTAATCTTGAAGATGCTTTTGGCAGAGCAATATGGGCATTGGGATACTTGATTTCGATGCAGGATATCATCCCTTCAGAACTAATTGTCAAGGCAAAGAAACTTTTTAATAAAGCTATTTTGCAAGCCGAATCTATCCATTCAACCAGGGCAATGGCATTTATCATTAAGGGAATGTATTTTGCGAATACTAAAAATGGTAATCCGTTAAATATTCGACTTATAGAACAACTTGCCGACCGTTTAGTTCAAATGTATAAACATGAAACTGATAACGAGTGGCAATGGTATGAAAGCTATCTCACGTATGCCAATAGTGTGCTTCCGGAAGCAATACTTTTTGCATGGTTAACAATCCGTAAACCAATATATCAATCAATTGCTTTGGATTCTTTTGACTTTCTGCTGTCAAAAATATTTTCTCAGGATGCAATTAAAGTAATCTCTAATAAAGGCTGGATGCATAATGGTCAGGAAATTAATCCAGCCCATACGGGTGGAGAGCAGCCCATTGATGTATCCTATACCATTATAGCACTAAACGAATTTTACAATAATTTCAGAATTGAAGATTATAAATACAAAATATTTACTGCTTTTGATTGGTTTTTAGGAAATAACCATTTAAACCAAATAATATACAATCCCTGTACCGGAGGATGCTATGACGGTGTGGAAGACAGCTATATCAATCTGAATCAGGGAGCTGAATCTACCATTAGTTACTTAATGGCAAGGCTGACCATAGAAAAACATATTGTATCAGCAGAAAAATCAGGACAAAACACACAAGATAAAAAAATACATTTCTTAAAACCAATCTGAAATGATAGAGCTTTCTATGCTCTTACTAAGGAATCAATAACTTGAATTTCAAATCAACTACAATAAATTTTCAATTAACAATCTTAACATTTTTATTAACCAAAAAAAATTAAAATGAAAACAAATACAAAATTACAGAGAGAGGTTCAGGATGCCATTGCATGGGAACCTTTATTACACGCAGCAGAGATTGGTGTCACCGTAAAAGATGGTGTGGTTTCTCTTACAGGCGTAGTTGACAGTTATGCAAAAAAAGCAGAGGCAGAAAAAGCAGCCAAAAAAGTTGCTGGAGTAAAAGCTTTAGTCGAGGATATTGAAGTTAAATTTCCTAGCTCTTGGAAAAAAACAGATGCCGAAGTTGCAACAGAAGTATTAAATACTTTTAAATCAAACTATACTATTCCTGATAACAATATCAAGATAAAAGTTGAAGATGGATGGGTTACTTTGGAAGGTCAGTTACCATGGAACTATCAGAGAGAAGCAGCAGAAAGAGCAGTAAAATACCTTTCTGGTGTAAAGGGTGTACTGAACAAAATCAAAATCAAATCAGAATTGGATGATACCATACAAAAAAAAGATATTGAAAATGCACTCAAGAGAAGCTCAATTTACGATAATGATATTAAAGTATCTGTGTTAGGAACTACGGTAACTTTAAAAGGAACCGCAAATTCTTTGTATCAAAAAGAAGAAGCAGGACGCATTGCCTGGAAAACCCCCGGCATTTGGAATGTAAAGAATGAACTGGAAGTTAATTATGAATATGATTTTTATTAATCTTTGATTAACCTCTGACCTGTGGAAGATCATATAGTTTTCCACAGGTTTTATATCATTTACATAGGGATCAATTTTTAATTCTTTTTCATCACTATAATACCATTAACTAGATTATTAAGAAAAATAGTTAAATATAAATTCAATCAACAAATCTGAAATTATGAAAAATTTAGAAAATAAAGTAGCCATTATAACAGGCGGCTCCGGAAGCATTGGCAAAATTACAGCTAAACTATTTTTAGAAGAGGGAGCAAAAGTAATGCTCGTCGACCTCTCTGAAAAAGAATTACAAGATGCTGCCTACGAATTAAATAGCGAACATATAAGATATGCAGTTGCTGATGTTTCAAAAGCTGCTGATGTTGAACACTATGTTGCGGAGACCATAAAACTATTTGGAAAAATAGATGTATTTTTCAACAATGCCGGTATTGAAGGAGTTGTGAAGCCAATTGAAAATTATCCTGAAGACGTTTTTGATACAATTATATCCGTCAATGTAAAAGGGGTATGGCTGGGAAATAAATATGTTTTGCCTCAAATGAACGATGGCGGAAGCATCATTATGACTTCATCTGTTGCCGGTATATTGGGATTTCCAGGGCTAAGCGCCTATGTCACCAGTAAACATGCTGTTGTTGGCATTATGAGAACTACGGCTCTTGAAGCAGCTTCGCGAAAAATCAGAGTGAATACGGTTCACCCATCTCCTGTAAATAACAGAATGATGCGTTCTATAGAAGAAAGCTCTTCTGCAGGACACGCTGAAGAGGTTAAGAAGCAATTTGAGGCGGCAATACCATTAGGACGTTATGCTGAACCTGTTGAAATAGCAAAACTGGTTTTATTTCTTGCCAGTGACGACAGCCAATTCATTACAGGAACAACTCAAATAATTGACGGGGGTATGTCTGCAAAATAGTAATATGCATTTCTCCGGGATACTAAAAAAAACAATAAAACCAATTAAAATGAAAATACAAATAGGAATAGCAGACAATCATCGGCAGGCAATTGCGGATCGGCTCATAAAAATATTGGCAGATGAAAACGTTTTGTATATAAAAACAAAAAATGCCCACTGGAATGTGGAAGGAGCCGACTATCATGACAAACGTACTTTTTTTGATACTCAATGCAAACAATTGGATAATATCATCAACAGTATTGCAGAAAGAATACGTTCTCTTGGTCAGTATGTACCGGCAACTCTACAATCGTACGTAAGTTCAACACATTTTACAGAACAAAATGGGGAGAGACATAACAGCCAGGCTTTTATTGCAGAATTGTTACAAGATCATGAAAGTCTTATTCTTAGACTTTGTGAATATACCATGAACTGTAAGGATGATTTACACGACGTAGCAACAAGTCATTTTATAACGCGTCTCTTAGAAATACATCAGAAAATGGCTTGGCCTTTACGTTCATATATCATAGAATAAATTAGAAGACAAAAATTGGAGCCAACTCTAATATATCATTCTTAGTTAAGAGTTATTTCCAAATTTCATCAAATAAGTGCTTTGCATTTTCCCATGTAAAAAGTCCTGTTCCTTCGGCCATTGTAGTGGCAGATCCACAAGCGATTCCCATGGAAAGGACTTCTTTGTAATTTCCCCCTTTCACCAAAACAGAAATCATTCCCGCAACCATGCTGTCTCCGGCACCCACAGTGCTTTTCACCTCTACAGGCGGTGCCTCAATCCTGATTTTTTCACCTGCTGAAAATAAAACAGCTCCCTGAGAGCCCAATGAAACTACTACAACCTCGGCTTTACCCTGCGAAATGATAAGTTGGGCGGCTCGGTCTACATCATCTTCTTCCAGCTTGTCTTTTCCCACTAAAAAGGCAAGTTCCCCAATATTCGGTTTTAATAAATACACCCCCTCTTCTACCGCTGTTTTCAGAGCTTCTCCTGATGTATCAATAATTACCTTACTTCCTTTTGACTTACACGTATTAACAAGCTGTTTCATAAAATCCGGATCGGTTTCTGCCGGTAAACTGCCGCTGATTACTACAAAATCAGGAAACGGATTCGTTACCTTAACACTATTTAAAATTTTGTTTTGCTCGTCTTGTGTTAAAAGTTCTCCAGGGAATCCAAACCTGTATTGCTTGTTGTTAGAGGTATCTAAAACAGTAAAATTTTCCCGGGTTTCCGCAGCAATATGGAAAGGTACTAGATCCAGTTGTTCAGCTTGAAGTAACTCTTCCAGCAATCTGCCCGTTCTTCCGCCGGAAGTAAAAAAAGTATCTGATGAGATTCCCAATCTTTTTAATGCTCTGGATACATTGACTCCACCTCCTCCTGCCTCATATTTAGGGAAATTACAACGCAATTTCTTTTCAGGTATGATGCTTAGAACACTGCTGCTCTTGTCTACCGACGGGTTCAAAGTTATTGTTAAAATAGTCTTGTCCATGTTTATTAATTTTTTTAACACTATACACATCCATATTTATCCAAATTTCAATAATAAAATACAGACTGCCAAACATTTATTTTGATTAGCATCATGATTCACTGTGATGTTGGTCATGTTATATTCTGCGACGTTTCTGGAACTTTGAAGTACAAAATTATATCAAAAATGAAAACAAATGCAGAATTACAAAAAGACGTTCAGGATGCCATTCTATGGGAGCCTTTGCTCCATTCAGCAGAAATTGGTGTTATAGTAAATAACGGAATTGTTTCTCTTACAGGTAATGTGGACAGTTATGCAAAAAAACTGCAGGCTGAGCATGCCGCAAAAAATGTTTTGGGAGTAAGGGTTTTGGTAGAAGATATCGAAGTAAAATTACCAGATCCTAAGTCAAAAACTGATGTCGAAATTGCCAGTGAAATTATAGCTGCATTTAATGCAAACTCATTTATCCCACAGGAAAAAATAACAGCAAAAGTAGAAGACGGCTGGGTAGATCTTGATGGTGAAGTGTATTGGGAGTACATAAGAGATATTACAGAAAATGCCGTAAAATACCTTCCCGGCGTTAAAGGTATTTATAATAACATTATCATTAACCCGGAAATCCGGAACCCCGTTGAAAAAAGTGATATTGAGAAGGCTCTTGACAGAAGTTCAATTGATAATAGTGAGATCAACGTATCCGTATCCGGCACAACAGTCACATTAACAGGGAATGTACACACTTGGCATCAAAAAGAAGAAGCAGGACGCATCGTCTGGAAAACACCTGGTATACAAGATGTAAAAAATGAGTTAACAGTGGATTATGAGTATGATCTTTAATTCATTACTAATTCTTAAACGTTCCGGATTGTACATTGTGTCTATCGGCTGAAAGTATTTCTGTAAAGATCAATAATGGACAATCTAACTATATGAACATATAAACGCAACATCGTGGAAACCTATTTTAAAAAAAATCTCAGTATTGTAGGCAATATAGCTTCATTCTCCAGCCGCTTTTTTAAAGAAATTTTCAAACCGGGCTTTGAGTGGAAAGAGTTTATCCGACAGTGTTTTGTTGTGGGTTATCAGTCATTAGCATTAGTGACCATAACAGGTTTCATCATGGGACTGGTACTCACCATACAGTCACGTCCCGCTATGGCAAGGTTCGGAGCCGAGTCTATGATACCCGGTATGGTTTCGCTGTCATTAATAAGAGAGATTGCCCCGGTCATTACCGCTTTGATTTGTGCGGGAAGAGTTTCATCAGGAATTGGAGCAGAATTAGGCTCTATGAAAGTAACGGAACAAATTGATGCCATGGAAGTTTCAGCGATTAATCCCTATCGGTATCTCGTAGTAACCAGAACATTGGCTACCACATTAATGATCCCTATTTTAGTCCTATATGCTGATCTGATCGGAATCATGGGCGGTTTTATCGGGATCAATATGCACAGCGAAAGCAATGTGGAACATTATTTTTCAAACATATTTGAATCTCTGGAATATGCAGATATTTTACCAGCGATCATCAAAACCTTTTTTTTCGGTTTTTTTATCGGGATTATTGGCTGTTATGAAGGATTTAATGCTTCAGGGGGAACAAAAAGCGTGGGAAAAGCTGCAAATTCAGCTGTAGTCATTGCTTCATTGATGATCTTTATCATTGATTTGATAGCAGTACAGGTAACTGACCTATTTTTTGAATTGTAATGGAAAATACTAAAAATTTACCTGTCGGATATGACCAGCCAGCAACCGGCACATCACTGATAGAATTTAAAAATGTTTACAAATCTTATGGCAGTAATAAGGTCTTGAACGGCATCAGCTTTACCGTTAAAAGAGGAGAAAATCTGGTCATATTAGGAAAGTCAGGCTCGGGTAAGTCCGTTGCTGTTAAATGCCTTGTCGGTCTTACCAAAGTGGATAAAGGGGAAATATTTATATCAGGAAAGGATATAACAAAATTGAATGAGGAAGAACTCAACCGGATCCGGATGAAAATTGGTTTCCTGTTTCAAAACGGAGCTTTATATGATTCTATGACCGTCCGTGAGAATTTGATTTTCACATTACAGCACAATCATAAGAATCTTACTGCACATGAAATGGAATCTGCTGTTAAAGAAGCATTACAAAACGTAGGGTTGGAAGAAGCTATTGATCAGTTGCCGGCAGAGCTGTCCGGAGGAATGAGAAAAAGAATCGGGCTGGCAAGAGCATTAATCATTAAACCGGAAATTATTATTTATGATGAACCGACCGGGGGTTTAGATACGATCACAGCCCGTGAAATTATCGAGCTCATTCGAAATATCAAACTAAAATACAATACCTCATCCATTATTATAACACACGATTTAACCTGTGCAAAATATACCGGTGATAGAATCATCGTACTCAAGGATGGTATCATTAAAGCTGAAGGCAGCTATAAAGAAATAGAAAATAACGCCGATGATTGGGTAAAATCATTTTTTGAAAAATAAATAAAGCAGCCATGAGCAACGAGTCATCAAACAACTGGAAATTGGGAATTTTTGTCACAGCAGGCATCTTTCTTTTCATAACAGCTATCTACTTTATTGGTGTCAACAGAAATTTGTTTGGCTCTAATTTCGCTCTGCGTTCAGAATTTAAGAATGTCAGCGGATTAAAGCAGGGAAGTAATGTCCGTCTTTCGGGTATTAACATAGGAACGGTTAATAAAATAGATTTTATTTCAGATTCATTGGTTCTGGTAAAGTTAGTAATCAGAAAGGATGTTCAGAAATATATAAAAACTGACGCCGTTGCCAGTATAGCATCAGACGGATTAATGGGTGATAAAATTCTTATTATTTCGCCCGGCACCACCTCCACTACCATAGTGAAGGATAATGACGTGATTGCTTCTTATAAAACAATTGAAATAGATGATCTGTTCTCAAGCATAAAACAAAGTACAGACAACGCCAAAACAATTACTGATGAGCTGGTTAAATTCAGTAGTAAAATGAATAATAAGAATAGCTTGTTGACAAAAATAATGACCGATAAGGATTTTGCATCGAGCATTGACAAAACCATAAAAAATTTACAGATAAGCTCTCAGGAACTAGCAAAATTCACCCCAATACTGAATAATAAAAACGGAACTATAGCAAAAATATTTACCGATAAGAAATGGGCAGATCATATTGAAAGCAGTATTTCTAATCTGCGGAACAGCTCCCAAGAAATTAGTATGTTCACAAAAAAGCTAAATGATAAAAACAATGTATTTTCTCAATTATCTTCCAATGATTCTTTAGCTATTTCAATAGAAAAGACACTCCGCAATCTTGAAAAAAGCTCTGATGATCTTATTCAATTTACGTCGAAAATAAATAATGATGAGAATGTCCTATCAAAGCTTACTAACAATCGTAAACTTGGGAAGTCTGTAGACTCTACTATCATTAATATTGAAAAAGGTGTCGGCGAATTAAGAGAAATAGAAGCTGCTGCTAAGAATAATTTTTTACTGAGAGGTTATTTTAATAAAAAGAAAAAAGAAACTGAAAAGCAAAAAAGATAATTGTTGTTAATTAATTCAAAACTCTGATTCATCTATTCTTACCGCCATGCCAACCTACTATAGGATCCACAGAAAAAAAATCGGTCTGGTCATAGGGCTTTTACTAAGTTTGTTGAGCTTTATAACCAATCCTTTTACATTATCCCACCATCCCAATCAGGTCCTGTCTGTTGCTATACTTATGATTTTCTGGTGGATATTTGAAGCAGTGCCTATGGCTGTTACCTCCTTAATACCTATTGTATTATTTCCCGCTTTTGGTATTTCTTCCATAAAAGGTGTCGCACAAAGTTATGCAGATCCAATCGTTTTTTTATTCATGGGAGGTTTTTTCATTGCAATAGCCGTCGAAAAATGGAATCTTCACAAAAGAATAGCTCTGGGAATTATAAGAATCACAGGAACCAATGGAAATCGTATCATCCTTGGTTTTATTATGGCAACAGGCTTCCTCAGTTTATGGCTCAGTAATACCGCGACGACCATGATGATGTATCCTTTGGCTGTATCGGTCATCCACGTCGTTAATAATCACAATAAAAATGAAAAAAATACACAAAACTTTTCTTTAGCACTCTTGCTTTCTATTGCTTACGCTTCCAACTTTGCTCTGGGTACTGTCATTGCTACCCCTCCCAATGTTGCTTATGTGGGGTATATTAAAGACAGGTTCAATTATACCATCGGCTTTTCTGACTGGATGGTGCTGTTTTTGCCGCTGACTTTAGTTTTATTATTAATGCTTTACGGAGTAGTGGTAAAAATAATGTACCCTAATAATATTCAACACAATGATGAAGCTTCAGACACAATAAAAAAATCCCAACTTCAGTTGGGAGCAATTAGCAGGCCCGAAGTACGAGTCCTGCTGATTTTCATTTTTACCATTTTATTATGGATTTCAAAAGACCTGTTAAATAATTGGCAAACTTTTTTTAAACTGGACGACACGGTTATTGCCCTATTGAGTGCTGTTCTTTTATTTTTAATGCCATCCGGAAACAAGAAAAACAGGAAACCTGAAAGATTACTGGTTTGGCGCGATACTCAGAAAATGGCCTGGGATATACTACTGCTATTTGGAGGAGGAATTGCATTAGCCAATGCTCTTGAGGTATCACAGTTAGCCAATGAGTTGGCCAGCGGCCTGGCCTACATTACTACAGATAATCTTCTTTTAATTATACTGACAATATCTGCCATCTCTATTTTTTTAAGTGAAGTGATCAGCAATCTGGCTTTAATAATGATTCTTTCACCCGTGGTGACTACTCTAGCCATATCTTTACACATTGATCCTCTTCTACTAGGAATCCCAATGACACTAAGTGCAAGTTGCTCATCTATGCTTCCTATGGGAACTCCTCCAAATGCAATAATTTTTGCCAGAGGAAATATAAAAATTCAGACGATGATGAAAACAGGATTTGTACTTAATATCATTTGTATCATCATCATTTCGTTGGTATGTTGGTTCTTTATCCCCATGATGCCGGGTATGAAATTATAAAATCAAAGGATCTTATTATATTAATCCTCTTTTATTTTAGGCTTGATTTCTTTGGCATATATCATCAAACTTTCTTCAATACAAGCATAAGCTTCTTCCTTATTTTTAAAACCAAATACCTGCACAGTTTTTCCTTCCAATTTTTTATATTCTTCAAAAAAATTCTGAATCCCATTAACCGTGTAAACCGACAGGTCTTCAATATCATGAACATCTGCCAAAGAGGAATCATTTTCAGCCACAGCTATTATTTTATGATCTTTTTTTTCTTCGTCCGTCATTTCCATTATTCCTATCACCCTTGCATTAACCAGGGTAAGCGGAACGAGACTTTCCGAACATAGCACCAGAATATCCAACGGATCTCCGTCACTGTAATATGTCTTGGGGATGATCCCATAATTGGCAGGATAATACATAGAAGATAAAAGAATCCTATCCAGTCTTATCAGTCCTGATAGTTTGTCGATTTCGTATTTTGTATGGCTGCCACTAGGTATTTCAATAACAGCTGTAACTATTTGTGGCAGGTTATCTCCTGGTGAAACGTCATGCCATGGGTGTTGGTTTCCTATCATTGTCTTATTGTATTGATTTTTTAGCTAAAAGAAGAGCACTCTTGAATGAGCACCCTTCTTCTTGTGAGATTCTGTCAAACAAACTGCATTCTGCGCTAATCTTCACGGTTATTAATTTGCTTGTGTAAAATTCATTAAATTATTCATTCCAAGAAATGATATCAATCACTAAAAAAAATGATATTGCCAAATGAAAACACAGGTTTAAAGCCAGTCCTTTTTTAAGGTAATTATTACCGTACTTGCTTATCAAGGTTTCATTTTTTCTTTCTTCTCACATATTTATAGATCTCAAACCATAAAACAGAAACGGCTGCAATGAAAACAGTCATCCCCAATTCGTTTATATTGAGCGCTGTTACTTTAAAAAATAGAGAAATTGGCTTTACATATAATATAACTAAAAGCATTATCAGTACCAAAGCGGAAATACCGATGAGTAAAGGATTACGGTTTCTGAAACTTTCCAACACACTATAAAAGAATGACCGGTTGACAAAGCTCAGTAATATATTGGCAAAGATTAAGGTACTGAATACCATTGCCCTTGTCTTTTCTTCGCTACCACAGTTTTGAACAGCAAACTGATAGGCAAGCAAAACTCCGAGAGTGATTACCACGCCCTGAACAATACTGATTCCCAGTTCATTTAAACTTAAAAAAGTATCTCCCATAGCTCTTGGAGGCTGTTTCATTGTGTTTTTTTCCATAGGTTCATTTTCATAAACAATAGAGCAAGTCGGCCCCATTACTAATTCAAGGAAAATAACGTGAACCGGAGTAAATATATGAGGAAATACCCAGCCCAAAAACAGAGGTAAAGAAACCGTCAGAATAATAGGAATATGAATGGAAATAATATACTGAATCGCCTTTTTAATATTGGTATAAATTCTTCTTCCTGCGGCAATTCCAACAATCAATTTTTCTAAATCATCATTCGTAATGACCAGTGCGGCAGCTGATTTGGCAATTTCGGTTCCTTTATTTCCCATTGCCACACCAATATGGGCAGCTTTTAGCGCGGGACCGTCGTTTACACCATCTCCAAGCATCGCTACTACTTCCCCCTTCTCTTTCAAGGCATTTACTACCGCAAGCTTGGCATCAGGAAACATTCTGGTAAACAAAACCGTATTCTCCGAGATCTGCATCAGCTCTTTTTCAGAACGACCTATAATATCACTGCCATTGATTGCAGGAGCCTCATTTTTAATTCCTGCCTGAAGCGCGATCGCATTCGTTGTATCTGCATTATCACCGGTAATGACTTTTACCTTAATCCCGGCATCATAAATACTTTGAAATACCTCTTTTATTCCTTTTTTAGGAGGGTCATAAAAAACAGTCAGCCCTAAAAATTCAAAATTAAAATCCTGCTGTTTTTTTGGAAAACTGTTTCCTTCAAAATGGGACTTCGCAACTCCCAATACACGATAACCTTGCTGTCCAAATGTTTTTGCAATATCTCTTATCTTATTTTTTTCGGTCTCTGAAAGTCTGGAAACAGTCAGAATGGCTTCCGGAGCTCCTTTCGCTGCAATGATTCTGTCTTTATTGGTATTTTCAAAAAGATGAGTCATCATTGGGGGTTTCCCTTCAAGCGGATATTCGTGAAACATTTGATACTCTTTTCTGACATCATTCTTTTGAGTCTCCTCAAATGTTTTGTGCAGAGTGATTTCCATAGGGTCAAAAGGGACTGGCTCACTGCTCCACATTGCATAATTAATCAGTTCACTTAAATCATCATTTTTAAATTCCTTTTCTTCATAAATCCTGTCGGAAAGGTAATCATACAAATGTTGAAGCTTCATCGAATTCTCAGTAATGGTACCTGTTTTATCAGTACAGATAACCGTGGTACTTCCCAGGGTTTCTACAATACTGCTCCGCTTAATAATAATTCCCTGACGCATCAGTTTCCACGCACCCAAAGCCATAAACGTTGTAAATGCCACAGGAATTTCTTCAGGCAATACTGACATTGCCAGTGTTAATCCACTAAGCAGGCTTGTTACCAGGTCTCCGGTTTTGATATAACTGAAGATGCAGACCATCAAAAAAATAACAATACCGATAACTGCCATCCATTTTACAAACTTCCGAATCTGGATCTGCAATGGCGAAATTTCTTCTTTTATATTCAGTATTGATTCTCCAATTTTACCGACACGTGTTTCTTTGCCTATTTTTTGTATCTTAAAAACAGCCAACCCAGAAACCGTCACAGTTCCGCTATAAACAAGATTATCCTCTGATTTGTTATCTTTAAAAACTGAAAAACTTTCACCGGTAAGCGAGGATTCATTAACGGAAAAATCATTGCTGTGTACAATTACTCCATCAGCATTAATAATCCGTCCTTCCTCGGTAATGCATAAATCACCTACGACAATTTCGTGTGTCGGAATTTCTACTGCCTCTGAATTTCTGATAACTGTACTTAAAGGTTCGTTGAGTTTTTCAAGTTCTTCCAAAGCTTTTTTACTACGGTTATCCTGATAAAAGGATATTGCAGTCACCGCCACAATTGCCACAAACATGAAAGCTGCTTCACCATAGTCTCCTACAATCACATAAATAATTGAAATAATGATCAGCAAAATCAGCATGGGTTCTTTTAAAATGTCAATCAGCAAATCAAACCATGTATTCTTACGGATATCCTCCAAGCGATTATATCCATATTTCAGTCTGAAAGCTTCCACTTCATCGTTTGTAAGACCTCTAAGACCTTCAGGTAAGTTGTAAGACATATCAAATAAATAGGTTATCTAAAAATAAGCAATTATTTATATACAAATTGAATTTCCATGCCTGACCAGTATCAGGTTTCAGCGTGATACTGATCATGGTATATGCTGGAAAGTTTCTGGAATTTTGAATGATAAATTAAGATGTAATGAAAACAAATGCAGAATTACAAAAGAATGTTCAGGATGCCATTCAATGGGAACCATTATTACACTCAGCAGAAATAGGAGTTACAGCAAAAGACGGTGTGGTTTCCCTTACAGGAGAAGTTGATCATTATGCAAAAAAAATAGAAGCGGAAAATGCTGCAAAAAAAGTTGTTGGAGTAAAAATCTTAATAGAAAATATCATCGTGAAATCTCCAGACTCCTTATCAAAAACCGATAATGAAATTGCCCATGAAATTTTAGAAGCCTTTAAATCCAATGTATTTATTCCGGAGAATATGATCAAAGTAATTGTTGAAAATGGGCAGGTAACTTTAGAGGGTGAAGTGCAGTGGGACTATCAGAGAGAAATTATTAAAAATGCAATCCATTATCTTCCAGGTATAAAAGCGATCATCAATAATATTAAAATCCAATCAGAAATAATAGATGTTATCAAACAAAAAGACATTGAAAATGCCATGAAAATGAATTGGTTGGTTTACAATAGCGATATTCATATAAAGGTATCCGGTACTACAGTGACGTTAACAGGAACAGTAAATTCATGGCATCAAAAAGAAGAAGCCGACCGTATTGCATGGAAAACTCCGGGAATACAGCATGTAGAAAACTGGCTATTTGTAGATTATGAATATTCAAAAAATAGTTGACTATCTGAAATGTAAGCTTCAATTCAATCGGTATACCGGAACATTGAAAAATTGCCATGAAAACTACTTTTAACAGAGAGCAAAGTATTGACAGAAAAAACAAATGGTAAACAAAGAGAACATCCTGAAATATACTTTAAATAAAACTAATTTTAAATTTTGAAAGATCAACAATGGAAACAAGCTATATCAGCAAAAAGAAGATCGGGAAAGGTGAAGAAATACAAGGGCAGGACATTAGAGATGGTATTTTTAATTTATTAAGAATGGATTTCCCCGGCTTTTCAAAAGATCATTATATTTCTTTAATTGAACTTAATAAATACAGACGACTATATCTGACTTCTTTAATATCACAGGAAAAAGGTGAACTAGCCATCATAGACTTGGATGTGATGGATGCCATTAAAAATAACTCCATTCTGTCAGAAAATATACAAGCCGAAATTGAATCAGAATTAACTATTGGAGAAAAAATTGCAGATAAAGTGGCATTATTTGGAGGCAGCTGGGCATTTATTATTGTATTTTTTTCATTTATATTACTATGGATGATGATTAATGTTTGGTTATTAACCAATTCATTTGATCCGTTTCAGTTTATTTTACTCAATCTCATTCTTTCCTGTTTAGCAGCCATTCAGGCTCCCATTATTATGATGAGCCAAAACAGACAGGAACAAAAGGACAGACTAAGAGGAGAACATGACTACAAAATCAATTTAAAAGCTGAATTAGAAATTAAATTGCTAAGTGAAAAAATAGACCATCTATTGGTAAATCAAAACAAAAAACTGTTGGAAATACAAGATATACAAACTGATTATCTGGATTATCTGGAGGATCTGATGAAGGAAATAAAAAGAAAAAGTTAAACACAGTTTATATGTATTACGTTATTTTTTGCACAATTATTAAAAACAAATTTCCAATAATTGTTTTTTTTAAGGCAGCAATAACGATAAGGGTTATTATGGTCCTCCCCTCAAGAGTAAAGAACGGTTTCTTAAAACGAATTCACTCCACGACAATACAAATCTAAACAATTCCCGTAAGGATGATCATCACAGCGGTAAAAATTGCATCTCTTGTAAGACTAACTGGCTCGACTAGGCATAATCTGTAAAGGCTATATAACATCATAATCATTCAAGCGTGTAACAAAATGATGTTCAACAAATTTGTTCGAAGTATTGCATAATGCTATGAGTTCAGTAGTGTCATAGTTTTCAAAATCAAAATCATCAGATACTTCAATCATATATTCAATAACTTTTTCCGTATCTAAAATATCAATTTCAGAAGAATTGAGCATAGATTTTCCCTCCAAAAAGGGAATTTTCTGGGTTACCAAATCCTTAAATCTATATAAAGTTATAGTTTTCATAATTTCATTTTTTTATCTTTCTCAAACGTAATAAGTTGCATTCTTATCGTAGTAAGATATTGCTTGAGATCTTGTATTGTAATATTCGCCTCATTAGATGACATAAATAATGGAGTTTCATTTAGCAGGAAATATAATTCGGGATATGAAGACTGTATTTTAGTTGTCACCTTAAAAATTTTTCTTGTAAGATTCTGGAAAGTTTCAGCTGATCTCATCTCTTTTTATTTTGGAAGTAATGATATATTCAAATAAAAAGAACAGAAGCTTAAAAGCACCTGCCCTTTTTCGATTAAAATCCCTTAAAAAATAAATATTGTTTCTCGGGTTTTAGTACGCTCATTATAAAAGCTGAGTGTCATTAAGAATTTTAATAACTTCTTCACGGTTTTTGCTTAATTTATTTCCTATCCTTTCCAGTAATTTATTCTCTTTTCCTATATCAAACATCAAGTCCGAATCTTTAAGCAGAGAGAACTGTTCTTTCAACTGGTGAGATTGTTGCTTCCAATCTCCTTTTATTTTAAAAGCTTTCGTACTTTTAGTAGGATTGGTATTCATCATTCAAGATTATATGTAACAGAATTATTACTCTCCAAAGTTGAATATTTATTATAAGATCTGGCCTATACTTTTTACAAATAATTTTACATATATCACATCTTTCCGGTTAAATATCTTCCAGATTTTTAAGACGTTTATGTTTGAGTTGCTTATAAAATGATGGCGAAAGCCCTGTTATTTTTTTGAATTGATTGGAAAGATGAGCAGCACTACTGTAATTGAGTTTATAGGAAATTTCAGTAAGATTAAGCTCATCATACAAAAGCAGCTCTTTTACCTTTTCAATTTTATTGATTATGATAAAATGCTGAAGAGTTATTCCCTTTACCTCAGAAAATGTATTGGCTAGATAGGTGTAATCATAACCAAGTTTTTTACTGATATAGTCTGAGAAATTTTCTTTTGGAAGAGATTCTGAATGATGAATCATTTCTGTGACAGTATTCTTTATTTTTTCAATCAAAATACTTTTTTTGTCATCCAATAGTTCAAGCCCTGTCTTCAGAAGATTTTCTTTCAGCATAAGCCTTTGTTTAACACTAATATCATCCAATATTTCTACCAAACCAAGATCTACCACAGCATTTTTAATACCTAGTTTTTCCAGCTCCTGATGAACAACCATTTTACAACGCAGGCTCACCATATATTTTATATACAGTTTCATAAGATTTCCTGTATTTCAGTCTGTTAATCAATATGCCAACAGCTACTCTATTCAAAGTTAATCCTTTAAAATTTAATATCTATGATTTATGTAATAAATGAACAGACTATTGCAAAGTTTTCCCTTTCTAATCAATGATCTTTACATAAAATAAAAATATATGTTAAAAGGAAAGGAAACAAAGAAAAAATCGGATAAAACGCCTCCTTCAAAATCAGCAAAAGAGAAACGACAAGACAAACAAGATAAAAAAAGAAACAAAGAAAATGAAAGTCGCAATGCTGCTACCTAAATGATAGAAATAAAAAAAGAAGGAATCATCCTCAGGAAAACCGACTTAAGCTTTGAGAGCGAAGGAGTTCTAAACCCAGCTGTTATTCAGGAAAACGGAAAAATACATTTGTTTTACCGCGCCGTTGCCAAAGGTAATTTTTCAAGCATCGGATTGCGGGTGTTCCATTGTTTCTACTCCTATTCCACATGCTTTAGAAGTTTTAAAAGAGGAAACAGGAATACTCATTGATTTTGAAGCCCCAAAACAATTGACTTTTGCTGTTAATACTTTACTGAAAAATGAAAATAGTCGTGAAAAATTACGCATAAAATCTTTGCAAAAAATGGCTCCGACCGCTTGGGAAAATTCGTCTATTTTACATGCTTTATTATTTCATAAATTCAGAAACAGCAATGCAAAACTCAAATATACCTTACCTAAATTCAATCTTGATCATATCCAAAATATAACTACAGATTTTGGAATGATACAATTTTCCAAGATCAGTGAACCAGATATTGATTCCGGCTATACCCTGGATGATAATGCACGTGCAATGATCGCTATTTGCCAACATTACAAAGCCACCAAAAACAAATCTGATCTGCAATTAATTTCAATCTATTTAAATTTTATTAAATTTTGTCAACAAAAAGATGGCAGTTTCCTAAATTATGTGGATAAGGAAAAACAATTTACCCCACAGAATTACGAAACCAACCTTGAAGATTCTAACGGAAGAGCGATATGGGCTTTGGGTTATTTAATTTCATTAAGAGAAATTTTACCACAGGAATTTTATGAACTCGCAGAAGCCATGCTTCAAAAAAACTTGGTTTTTGCTGAAAAAATATATTCCACCAGAGCCATAGCTTTTATTATAAAAGGATTGTATTACCAGAATTCTGAAAAAAATATTCCTTTATTAAAAGAATTGGCGAATCGTTTGGTGAAAATGTATCAACATGAAGCTAAAGGTAATTGGATGTGGTTCGAAAGTTATCTGACTTACGGAAATAGCGTATTGCCGGAAGCTTTATTATTTGCTTGGGTTGCTACTAAAAATGAAATATATAAGGAAATAGCGAAACAGTCTTTTGCTTTTCTCTTGTCTAAAATAATTGTCAACGATACTATAAAAGTGATTTCTAACCAAGGCTGGTTACAAAAAGAAAGCAAGGAAAACAATAGATCGAATGGTGGAGAACAGCCTATTGACGTGGCTTATACTATTCTTGCATTAGCTTCATTTTATAAGATTTTAGATAATGAAAAGTATTTTCAGATGATGCACAATTCCTTTAATTGGTTTCTTGGAAAAAACCAGTTAAACCAAATTATTTACAATCCTGTAACCAGAGGTTGCTATGATGGGCTTGAGAAAAACAACGTGAATATTAATCAGGGAGCAGAATCTACGGTCAGTTATCTTATGGCAAGAATTAGCATGGAATTTCCAACAGATTTTAGAACCTCAGAAAATTTATAATTTAGATGGTTCCATATTAATTTTACCTATTACAAATCAAAACTATTGGGCTATGGAAGCCTGAAATATGAATTCATAAAATACCTGAACGATTATACATGTTTTACAGAACTGACAATACATAGAAATGATATTATATTAAGCTTATATGCTACATACAATTATCACAGATTTTATGGAAAAAGGATAAATCACAAATTTTATGGAAAAGGATGTAACATATTACAAGGAACGATTACAAAATTTATTGAGTAATAGCTTTCCAGAATTAGTTCCTAACACAGCATTAATAGAGCAGCGTTCCCAATGGGCGAAAATTGTATATGATGGTGCTATAAGGTCTGGAAGTTCGATTGAGCAATGTGAATATTATACGGATCACATCCTTTTTGAGAAATTTCATTTTTCAAAATTCGAGACCGTTTCAAATATTATCAACAATAACTTTGGAAATCTCATGAAACATGATGAGCTAAAGTCATTTAGTCTGAAAATGTTAAAATTATGCGCCCCTATATTTGATAAATATGAACTTAGTGATGATTTTGCCTATACCTATGATTTTGATAAACTTTGCATAGAAATAACAGCTTCAATCCTTAGTTGGATTAACCAATATGAATTCTAAATATTAGAATTTATCTATCAAAGGAAATAAAAACAATTCTGAATGCTTGTATTAGTATGATATATACAACATAAAAAAATAATTTGTAATACTATTGATTATAAAATATTCAACTTTAGAAAATTGAAAGATAAATTTACTTCATAATTCATTACTAAATATATTCACAGTGAAAGCTATATAACAAAATTCTTTGACCCTTTTCCTTTTATTTTTCTTAATTTTATTCTTTATCTTAACCCCGGTCACCATTCAAACTCCCATTACTATAATGAGCCAAAACAGACCGGAACAAAAAGATAGGCTGAGAGGAGAACACAATTACAAAATTAATTTAAAAGCCGAATTAGAAATTAGATTATCGAGTGAAAAAATAGACCATTTATTGGTTAAAAAGAGGCTGTCTCAAAAGGGGCAGTCTTTTTTCTGTCTCAAAATTTGTAGTT
>NZ_AKJY01000052.1 GCF_000282115.1 Chryseobacterium populi | reverse complement strand
ATATCCGAAAGTCTTTCCTCTCTTTTTCTTGATTCCCCTTTCACATGCTTTCTCCATTCTTCACTACCATTCTGATTCAGATACAGCATCCAGAACGTTTCATCATCATTCTCTATTCTTCCCTCTGCCTGAGTATAACCACCAAGTAAGATTCCTTTTGATGTTTTATCATCAGAGCTGTGTAAAACACTCATTCCCATGAGAACATCCCTGTTTTTAAAATTGTAGGATTTCTGCCAGATCTCTTCACCTCTTTCATTCAATGAAATCAGCCAAAGATCTGTTCCTTCTTCTATCCCTGTGGTTTTGTTTCCCGATCTTTCCGATCTTGATTCACCACCAATTAAGTATCCTGTGGATGTTAAAGCAAGGGTTCTTAAATGATCATCTCCCTTTCCACCGAAATTCTTTTCCCATTCAACTTTACCGTCTTTCGAAAGTTTGATGATCCAGTAATCACCTTCACCAAAGTTTTCGGTTTTCTTTGATCCACCTTGATTACTTCTTGAATAAGCTCCTAATAAAGCACCGCCATCCTTTGTCGGAATCATTTTCTCTACTTCATCCAATCCCTTTCCTCCTAATATTAATTCGGAAACTTGTTTTCCTGTTTTATCGAGTCTTATAATCCATATATCTTTGGAACCATAGCCTTTAGCTGAGTTCTGGACATTTCCAGCCACAAAGAAACCTAAATCCGTAGTCTGGATCACTGATCTTACCTCTTCATCAGAAGTTCCACCAATCGTTTTCTGCCATAATTCATCCCCGAATTCATTGATTCTGATCAGCCATAGATCAGATCCGCCCTTGGAATCTTCTTTTTTGTCCAGTCCTTTTCCGGAATA
>NZ_AKJY01000051.1 GCF_000282115.1 Chryseobacterium populi | reverse complement strand
TAACAAACTAAATTTAATAATTTTAATTTGTCTGAAAAACAGGGAAGTCTACCAAAGCTTCTCTAATAGTTTCAATTAAAGGTCGAAGCTTTTGATGAATAATGTTATAATTTTCTTAATGATTTATGAATTCTATTTTTCGTGAAAAAAAGTTATTTCCTTACTGTTTTCCGTAAATCCATCTTGTTTTATATAAGTAGTTTAGCCAGATATTTTGATAAAGCTTAAAGAATTTATGGAGAGCATGCAAAATTGCTTGAATTTTACTCGTGGTTTTGAATTAATTATTAAATTGCATCAACTAATAACTCTTACCATGAAAAACCAAAGACACAATCCTCTTTAATTTAACAACCTGCTTCATCAAAAGTATGAAATGATTTGTCATGGGATTACCAGGCAAGTCAGGTCTTCATGTATCCCAAATTTGTTGGGATACAGATTAACCGTCCTAAAGCTGTATTATGAAATTTCTACACACTGCAGACTGGCATATTGGCCAGCTGTTTCACGAATATGACCGCAGTTATGAACACCAACAGTTTCTAAATTGGCTGGTAGAAACTTTAGTAACTGAAAAAATCGAAGTACTGCTGATCAGCGGGGATATCTTTGATAGTTCCAATCCATCTGCAGCCTCAGTTCGGATGTTTTATCGTTTTCTCAACCAGGCAACAACAGTATTGCCAGGTCTACAAATTATCATTACGGCAGGTAACCATGATTCGGCGGCACGTTTGGAAGCACCGAAACCTTTACTGGAATCTTCTAATGTTCATATTATAGGCTTAGTAGAAAAAGATGCCGAGGGAAATATTAATTACGAAAAACTGCTTGTTAAAATAAATGATACTTTGGGAGACATCAAAGCCTGGTGTCTGGCCATTCCTTTTCTGCGTATGGGCGATTATCCTGCCATTGCTGACTGCGCCAACCCTTATACCGAAGGTGTGGCGGTTTTATATCAGGAGGCTTTTAACTATGCGGAACAACATAAATCAGAAGGCCAACCCATCATTGCCATGGGACACCTACATGCCCAACAGGCAGAGGTCACTGATCTTGATAAAACTGAAAGGCTGATCATGGGCGGTGTGGAAGGCATTTCAGCCATGGCCTTTCATCAGGATATCAAATATGTAGCGCTGGGACACATACACAAAGCACAAAAAATTGGTGGAAAGGAACACATCCGTTATTCGGGCAGTCCCTTGCCGATGTCTTTCTCCGAAATTCATTACAAGCATCAGGTGATTGTTTTTGATCTTGAGCAGGAAATCAGCAATCTGAAAACCGTAGAAATCCCGCTGTTTGTGCCACTTCAAAGGACTCCGCTTCAATATAGGCCTTTGCATGAAGTCATTTCCCTTTTGGAACAATTGCCATCAGCCGATTCCAATCCGGAAAACCTGCCTTATCTGCAAGTGAGAGTCTTGCTGGAAGGACCTGAGCCCGCTTTGCGCCATAAAGTAGAGATAGCACTAGCCGGTAAAAGTGTCAGGCTTGCGAAAATCGATGTCCAATATCCGAGTTCAACTAAAGAAACACCGGTACTGATCAGACCTGAAAAGCTGAATGAACTGCAGCCGCTTGATGTATTCGGTAAAGTCTACCAGTCCCGATATAACAGCGAAGTTCCCGATCATCTGTTGCAGCTCTTTCAACAGGTGGTGCAGGAAGTAAACCATAAAGCCGAATAAGATGAAGATCCTTACCATACGCATTAAAAATTTAGCTTCGTTAGAAGGAGTTACCGAAATCAACTTTACGGAAGAGCCTTTATGTTCTGCTGGGATCTTTGCCATTACCGGTGCTACCGGAGCTGGAAAATCAACCATCCTGGATGCTTTATGCCTGGCCTTATACGGTAAAACACCCCGTTATCTCCAGGCCAGGGAAACCGGCGTTGAAATTCAAGATGTACAGGGCAGCACGCTAAGCCAGGGTGATGTGCGGGGCATTCTGCGCGACGGCACGGCTGATGGATTTGCTGAAGTCGATTTCAGAGGAATCGACGGGCAAAATTACCGCGCTACCTGGAGTGTGAGACGGGCCAGGAACCGGGCTGATGGAGGCATACAGTCTGATTCCATAACGCTCAAAAACCTTAGCACCGCTGTCGAGATGCCCGGCAGAAAAGCAGAAACCTTCAATGAAATCGCACGATTGGTCGGCTTGAATTTTGAGCAATTTACCCGGTCGGTGTTACTGGCGCAGGGCGACTTTACCGCTTTTATGAAAGCCAACCGCGACGAGAAATCTTCTTTGCTCGAAAAGCTGACGGGAACCCATATTTATTCTGAAATCTCCCGGAAAATCTTTGAAAAATACAAGGCCGAAGAATTACAGCTACGCGATCTCCATGTCCGTAAAGAAGGTATTGTCACCCTGAGTGATGAAGAACAGCAGGTCCTATCTGCAGATCAGGAGCTGCTGGAAAGCCAGATCAAAAGCCTTGAAGCAGAGATCGAAAAATACACTGCCGGGATTGGATGGTACGAACAACTCGCCAACTTTCAACAAAGCAACGATGAAGCGCAAAATGCCTTACAAGTAGCTGCTGAAACCAAAACTTCCGCTTTGCCGAGAAGCCTTAAATTACATGCAGTCGAACAGGCACAGCAAACCCGAAGCTGGGCAGATGCCTTACAGCAAGCGCAAGCACAACAGATCGATAAATCAACCCAACTGATCTCTTTAAAGAAAACCCTGGCTTCACTGCAAATACAACAGGAAAAAATTGAAAAGCAGCTAATAGCAGCCGACCATCAGCTTTCCGCTGAAAATAAAACCCTTGCGGATGCGCAGCCATTACTGGAAAAAGCAAGGAAGCTCGATACGCTGCTGTCGGAGAAAAAAGAGCAGGTCAGCCAGCTGAAAGAAGAGGCCCAGAAAGCAAATGAAATTAACCGGCAACACCAGGCTATACTTAAAAATAAAGAGGAAGTATTTGCTACACTGCTGGGAGAAATAGAAACCATCAGCCAATGGCAGACTGAACAAACTGCTCGAAAGCCGGTTGCCGAAAATAAAGACCTTATCCTCTCCAAACTGGAAGATGCCCAAAAACTGTTGGAAGTACTGCAAAATGCTGTGACAAGTTTAGCACAGTTACAGAATAAAATCCAAACCACCGAAGCCCAAAAAGCCAATATTGAGCAGCAGTGGAAACAGCAGTTGAAAGCTTTCGAAGATCAACAAAAAAGCTGCAATGCCCAATCCAAAACATTACTGGCCATTCCGATCGAAAACCTGAATCGAAATAAAACTGAAACTGACGCTCAGGTAGAAGAGCTGATCAAGTCACAGGCACAATGGCAGCTGTACTATTATGCACAGACTGAATGCAAAAATTTAAAGCAGAAGCAAGTACAGGATCAAACCGATCATCAACACAAACAGGCACTTTTACAAGAGCTGGACCAACAGCTGCCGGTCATCAACGCGGAAAGAGATACAGCTGATCAACTCCTGCAACAGGCCCGGCTGGCATCGGCAGAAAATGTAGAAAAGTTGAGGAAAGCACTGACCGAGCATGAACCCTGCCCGGTATGTGGCAGCACATACCATCCTTATGTGGCGGAAAATCCCCAAATGGAAAAGGTTTTGGCTCAGCTCGAAAAAGCCCATCAGGAAAAAGAACAAATCTATCTGGCCAGCCATAGAAAACATCAGGCCTTAAAGCAGGAATGCGAGCGCCTGCAAATCGCCATTCAACGGCAAGAGGGAGATCTTCAGGCTAAACAATCCGCTCTTGAGATCCAAAGACAAGCCTGGGAACAATCGGATGCGGCGAAAAAAAGTCTTTCCATAACCGATGCGGAAAAAGCATCCTGGATCGAAACCCAATTGCAGGCTTTTAAAACAAAACAGGCTGATCTGCTGACCCAATTACAAACTTACGCTGACCAAAAACAAGCGTTGGAAACGGCTAAAAACGTGATGGATCTGCTGAAGCAAAATACCGACGGCCTGGCGAATCAAATCAAAGATATTCAGAACAACCTGTCCTTGTTTCAGGAACAGCAAAACCAGGTGAAACGCGAACAAGAAGTAGCTGCGACCCATCTGAAAGGAATTGAAGCACTTCTCTCGCCATATTTCTCCGCATCTGGATGGATGGAAAACTGGAAGGCTACCCCTGCTACATTTACAGATGGCATTACAACTTTTGCCGAACAATGGAAAGCCCATACCGAAAAACTGGATCAATGTACCCGAGAAAAAGCAGCCCTGGAAGCGACTCTGAAAGAAATGGAATACCAGTCAAAAGCACTGGCATCAGAAGCCGAAAGGAAAATGGAAATCAATCTCTCGCAACAGGAATTGTACCTGGATCTGAGTCAACAACGTAAAGATCTGTTTGCCGGGCAGCTCACTGATGACAAGGAACTTCAATTGAAACAGGCGATCACCGAAGCCCAGGAAATATTTGACCAACTTAAAGCCAGACAACAACAACTGGCCATCGATCATACCAAAGCCCTTACACGGCAGGAGGAACTCACGGCCGCATTAAGCACACTGGAAAACGCGATACAGAAAACTTCACAGCATCTGCTGGATTGGCTGAAGGAATATAACCAAAAGAACGATCAGCAGCTCAGCCTCGAAGCACTTCATGATTTGCTGGCACTGAGCAACGACTGGATAGATACCGAACGCAAGGCATTACTGGCCATTGATGAAGAACTGACCAAAGCCAATAGTATCCTTACCGAAAGAAAACAGGCTTTAGCGCGTCATCAGCAAAATGGTGCATCGCAAATCCCACTCGAAGAACTCATCCCCCTAAACGCTGCGGCTAAATCGGAAGTAGAAGAAAAGAAGCACAAAAAAGGAGAAAATAGTTTCCAATTGCAACAGGATGAAGTCAATAAAAACCGGATCGGCAAACTGCTGCAAAGTATCGCAACGCAGGCAGCTGTCACCGAAAGCTGGGCTAAGCTCAACGAGATTATCGGTTCTGCTGATGGGAAGAAATTTCGGCAAATTGCCCAGGAATATACGCTGGATGTGTTGCTCAGTTATGCTAACATTCATTTGCAGGCCCTCACCAATCGCTACCGGATCGAACGCATTCCGGCATCGCTGGGACTCCAGGTGGCGGATCAGGACATGGGCGATGAAGTACGTACCGTTTACTCGCTTTCGGGCGGAGAATCTTTTCTTGTTTCGCTGGCCCTGGCTTTAGGGTTGGCCTCACTGTCGTCAAGCCGTATGAAAGTGGAATCTCTATTTATTGATGAAGGTTTCGGTTCGCTGGATCCCAATACGCTCAACATCGCCATGGATGCCCTCGAACGCTTGCACAACCAGGGCCGAAAAGTAGGTGTGATCTCGCACGTCCAGGAAATGACGGAACGGATCCCGGTGCAAATCAAAGTGAGCAGGCAACAGAGCGGGAGGAGTAAGGTGGAGGTGATGGAAATGTAATACAATAACAATTAATTTTTTAACCATAAAACCAAAAAACTATGAATCAAGAAATCATTGATGCAATCGAAAATCAAAACATAATTGAATTTAATTACGGAGATGAAGTTAGAGTTGTCGAACCGCACTGTTATGGGAAAACTATAGCCGGCAACGAGGGATTACGTGCATTTCAAATTGACGGCTACAGCTCTACGGGTAAATCCGGATGGAAAATGTATGATCTGGGAAAAGTTGATGACATTACCATTACCGAAGATCTGTTTGACGAACCTCGTCCAGGTTATCAAAGAGGAGATAAAGGAATGTCTGAAATCTATGCTGAATTATAAACTTGCTAAATCACTTATATATGGCAAAAGCAACAAAAACAACGGAAGATTTTACTTTCATGGATGATATGCCTCGTCCCCGCTTGAAAAAACTGATTGTTAAAAATTTTAGATGTCTTGGAAATACTCCTGTTGAAATTGAACTGGATGATATTGTTGTACTTGTTGGCGCAAATAATGTTGGAAAAAGTTCTATTCTGAAAGCATATGAGGTGGTTATGTCGGATGGATCAAAAAAAGGAGAACTCACAATTGAAGATTTTCCTAATAATCAAATAAATCCTGAAAAACTCCCAGAAATAGAACTTCATACAGTAGTATTTGATAACAGAGTTGGAGAGAAATGGCTAACAAAAATAGCTAATGGCTACTTGGTAAAAGAAAGATGGTCCTGGTCAGACATCGGTAAACCGACGAGAAGGGGATGGAATACTGAAATTAATGACTGGGATGCGGCAAGTTTTCCTTTTGGTCCAGCAAACATTGCAAACAAACGTCGGCCTGAACCACATAAAGTTGATGCATTTTCTGACCCTGAAGAACAGGCAAAAGAAATCAAGAAACTGTTGATGACAGCAATTTCTGAAAGAGTAAAAAGCATGCAATCATCAGAAGACAGAAATGAATATCATGAGCTTTTGGATCAATCTATATTATTGCAGAGAAAAATAATTGATGAAACAAAAGACCAAATAGATGTTGCTAACAAGTCACTGACAATTTTAATAAACCAAGTATTCCCAGATTATGTGGTTAATTTTGAAGCGCAACCTGAAGGAACATTAGATTTAGGTTTATTTAAATGGCATTCTAATTTAAAGATGGGACCAGCTGGAGGATTTTTAAGTCCCGTAGATAAACAAGGTAGTGGAGCCAGACGAACTCTACTTTGGACTGCATTAAAATATATTGCAGAGACTAATAGAAAGGGCAAAAGTGAAAGCGAGATTCAACGTCCGTATTTATTATTAATTGACGAACCTGAAATTTGTCTGCATCCTAGTGCAATTAGAGAAGCTTGTAAAGTCCTTTATGATTTACCACTGTCAGGTAACTGGCAAGTAATGGTTACGACACATTCTCCTATTTTCATCGATTTTTCGAGAGATAACACAACCATCGTTAAAGTTGAAAGAAACACTGAAGGAAATATTGAAGGGACTACAGTTTTTAGGCCTGATAAGGTAAAATTTGAAGATTCTGATAAGAAAAATCTAAAACTGTTAAATGCCTGTGATCCGTATGTGGCTGAATTTTTCTTTGGAGGGAAAGTTATTATTGTAGAAGGCGATACCGAATATACGGCTTTCAACTATGTTAGGCAGGAAAAGCCTGAAAAATACAGGAATGTGCATATCATCAGAGCTAGGGGTAAAGCTACGATAATATCTTTGGTTAAAATTTTAAATCATTTTGGTACAAGCTATTCAATTCTTCATGACAGTGATACGCCTCGTACAAAGGATAATGCTCGAGCTAATCCGGCTTGGACTAATAATCAGCGTATAAAAGATAGTTTAGTTGGCTTGCCAGATTCAATATCTGTTAGACTTTTAGCATCAATCCCAAACTTTGAATTGGCTTATTTTAGACAGCAAGCTGTTTCGGAAAAACCTTATAATGCCTTAGAAACAATATCTTCTGATCCGACAAAGTTTAACATTATAGAATCTTTACTGGATTGTCTAATTAATCATGAAAGTAAGACGCCTGAAAGTTGTCTTGAGTGGGAAGATTTGGATGAACTGCAAAATTCAGTTGAATTATTTTTCAATTAATTTTAATAAAAATCAGCATCATAAAAAGTGGGCTGATTTTATGAATGATCGATAAAAGATCTAAATCACGTAATTAATTATATGAATATTACAAAACAAAATAAAAAATGAAAGTAAAAATTAGTAAGATTATTGACCACGGTCATGATGATGAGAGAATTGTACTAAACGTTTTAGAAGATACTGATATAGGTGAATTTTTAATACTAGATACTACTTATAATAGTGGAGAAGTTTCAAATAAAGTACGTCATCCCTATTGGTTTCCTGATAAAAAAGTAAAAAAAAGAGATTTAGTAATTCTTTATACTAAAAAAGGAACAAGTAGTATTATAAAAAATGAAAATGGTGCTACAAGTCATTTTTTCTATTGGGGGTTAAATAGTAACGTGTGGAATAACGATGGAGATTGCGCTTTACTTTTGCATGTTGATGATTGGGAACATCACCGTATAACTATATCCAAAAAATAGTAATAGAATAAACATTTGATCTGATATTTTATACATTTTTTTCTACTGCAAGCAATACCATAAAGCATTTCGATTAACGGCCGAATTCCAATCAAAAATGAACTACGAAAAAGCGCTCTCCCTCTACAAAAACGACAAAACCCTACAGCTCTTGCGGGCAGAACACTTTCCGCTGTTGGTGAGCTTTTTCCACCTTATGTTCAAGCAGCAGGACAGGATTTCATATCTTCAAACCGAATTGCAGAGCATCCTGGGCGATTACATCTTTTCGCTTCAACGGCTGGGCATTGAGGATTACCAGAAAGCACCCGTAGATTATTTACAGAAATGGGCGGATCAGGGTTATCTGCGCCGATACTATGAACGGGCCGACGAACCCATGTACGAACTTTCTCCGGCGACGGAAAATGCGTTAAAATGGCTCGAAGATCTGAATAAGCAACAATTTGTAGGCACCCATAGCCGGCTCATCCAGTTTTTTGATCTGCTGCAACGCATTGTCAATACTACTTCCGGGCCTTATGAGCGAATCCAGCAGTTGCAGGAAGAACGCCGGAAAATTGATCAGGAAATCGAACAGATCCGCCAGGGCAATTATACGAAACCTTCCGATACCCAGCTGAAAGAAAACTATTTTCTGGCCGAGGAAACTGCGAAACGTTTGTTATCCGATTTCCGGCAGGTCGAAGAAAATTTCAGAGAATTGGATAGCCAGACCCGCCAGACCATCATCAAAAGCAATCTAGCCAAAGCAGATCTGCTCGATAATGTTTTTCAGCAGCAGGATTTCCTCTGGAATACCGATCAAGGAAAAAGTTTTAAGGCTTTCTGGGAATTTCTGATGAGCGAGCAGATGCAGGAAGAACTCGAAGAATTGCTGGATAAGATCAATGCCATCCCGGCGATTGTCGAAATCAAAAAAGAACAGACCGTAGATCGTATCAAAACCAACCTGGTGGATGCCGGTGATAAAGTAAACCGAAGCAACGACGGCCTGATTGAGCAGCTCCGGAAATTTGTGGAACAAAAAAACCTGTCCGAAAGCCGCCATATCCTCCAAAGCATCGAAGAAATGGAAAGCTTGCTGCTGGAGCACAAAGAAACGCTTGATCAGCAAGTAGCATGGATGGAAATCGATGAGGTTTTTAAACCCTCCTTTACTATGGACCGGCCGCTTTTCAATCCACCGGTTAAAGTTGCCTTTGCAGCCACCGAAATTGCCGATGGCGTGGCTACGGCTGATACCGACCTTCTGTTTGAACAGTTTTACGTGGATGTAGAAGTCTTGCGAAACCATGTGAAAACCCTTTTGAAAAGCCGTTCACAGGTTGCACTTTCCGAGTTACTCAACCATTACAAACCCACCAAAGGCGTTGCTGAAATATTGGGCTATATGCAAATCGCGACTAACGAAGGCAAACATTTCGTCAATCGTGATCAATTCGAATATCACATCATCGAAAACAAATCCACCGGAAAAACCTATCGCATGCAAACCCCTATCATCATCTTTAACCGATAAAAATGGAATACCGTTACTCTGCAAGCCTCATTGCTTTATTGAAAGGAATTGTATACAGCCACCAGAAGGAAACCTGGGAAAACCTGCTGCAATATGAACCCGATGTCAAAAAATATTTTATCCCGATTGGGCTAGAACTCTTTCTGGATAAAAGCGAAGGCTACGCCTTTCTCCGCCAGAAGGAATGGGAAGACGACGAAAGACATTTTCCGAGAATGACTGAAAAACGATCGCTCAATTTCATGACTTCTTTAGTCTGTATCGTTCTGAGAAAATTCTTACTCGAACACGATGCACAGGGTGGCTCGGTGCGTTCCATCATCAGCGACCAGGAAATCATCAACCGGGTGAAAGTATTCTTGCCCAATGTAAATGATGAAGCCAAACAACAGGAAAAGATCAACACCGCCATCAACCGTGTACTCGCCATCGGATTCCTCAGAAAACTGGAAGACCAGGAAAAAAACTACGAAATACACCGGATCATCAAAGGTTTTGTGAATGCCGATGTGATTGATGAAACCCTGCAGAAGTTCCGGAACTATGCTGCTGAAAACCAACCGAAAGACTAAACTCATTTATGGAAGAACTATTTGATACCCATCCTGAAGAACTCAATCTGGCCGGTTACCGGCTTCAATACTTGGAAGTGCTCAACTGGGGGACCTTTAACCAGGTGCGCTGGCAGATCCAGCCCAACGGACAAAATGCCCTGTTGACAGGCGATATCGGTTCAGGAAAATCTACGCTGGTGGATGCCCTGACCTGCCTGCTTGTGCCGCACCATAAGATTATCTTTAATAAAGCCGCCGGTGCCGAAGGAAAAGAGCGCAACCTGCTGAGTTACGTGAGAGGAGAATTTAAAAAAGAAAAGGAAGAAATCACTAAAACCGCAAAGAAGGTCTACCTCCGTCCGGATGATCATACCTATACCGTTATTATCGGAAATTTTTATAACCAGGGTTATAATGAACACATTTGCCTGGCCCAGTTTTTCTGGATCGGCAAAGAGGGAAAAGTAGAAAAGTTGCTGATCATCGGCACGATTCCTTTAACTATTAAAGATCATTTTCAGCATTTCGGTGATATCAACGAGTTGCGAAAGAACCTGCGTAATACGCCGGGCATACAATTATTCAATGATAATTTCTCGCAATATAGCGAACATTTCCGCAGGCTTTTCGGCATGAACAGCGACAAAGCGATCGACCTGTTTTATCAGACCGTTTCCATGAAGTCCGTCAGCAGTCTGACCGATTTTGTCCGCGAACAGATGCTGGAAAAAACCGATGTCAAAGAACAGATTGATGCCTTGCTCAAACGTTTTGATGACCTTAATAAAGCCCATGCCGCCGTAGTGCATACCCGGGAACAATACCAGATACTAAAGCCTTTGGCAGAGGCCAGTGAAACCTACGAAACGGTTACCCGTGAAATTGAAGATATAGAAGCCATGTTGGAAGTGATGCCAGTCTGGTTTGCCGAAAGGAAATGGGAATTGCTGGAACAGGCCATTGCAGATGCCGGTCAGGAACTCTCAACAGCAGAACAGCAGCTACACACCATCACCCAGGAAATAGAGGCTTGGGAGGAGCGGCGGCAAACGATTGTACAGGACATTGCGAGCAACAGAGGAACACGGATCGAACAAATTGCCGGAGAGATTAAACGGCATGAGCAAGACAAAGAAATCAAGCAAAAGGAATTCGATGATTATGAGCGTCTCGCCTTGCAGACCGGGTTGGCAAGTATAAAGCAGGAAAGTGATTTCCAGAACAACATCAAGCGGGCTAATGAATCAATAGAGAAATGTGGTCAGATAGAAGAAAAAATTCGGGAACAACGGGATAACGAGGTCAGTGAACTGCGTAAACAGGAAGCGGAATATCAGGCAGAGCGAAAAGAACTGCAATCACTCAAAGAACGTAAAACCCAGATCCCGGCTTGGCTGATTGCCTTTCGGTCACAACTTTGTGCCGATTTGCGGATTAACGAGGAAGACTTGCCTTTCACTGGGGAATTACTGAAAGTGAATGAACAGGAAACCGAATGGGAAGGCGCAATCGAAAAACTGCTCCGTGATGCAGGCATCAGCTTACTCGTTCCCGGAAAGCATTACCGGAGTGTCAGCCGTTACGTCAATAGCAATCCGTTAAAAGGTGCTGATGGAAGAGGCATCAAGCTTACTTATTTGGAAGCAGATCTGAATGGTAACACTCGACTTTTAAAAGAATTGGATGAAGACAGCATCGCTTATAAAATAAATATTAAACCTGAAACGCCTTTTTACGATTGGCTGGAAAATTATCTGCAACGCAGCTTTGGCGATTATATCTGTACTGATGTTGACGGTTTGCCACATGTTCCTTTTGGCATCACCCGGCAAGGGCTGATCAAGAGCGGCCGCATCCGACATACCAAAGACGACCGCAAACGGATTGACGACAGGCGTAATTATGTATTAGGCTGGAGCAATGCCGAGAAGATTAAAGCACTGGAAAATTCGGTGGATAAGCTGGAGCGAAACATTTATGAGCTAAAATCTAGGCTAAAGGATATTGAAGAAAAGGAGGAAAAGAACAGAGAACAGAAGCAACTGCTAGGACTTTTGCTTTATGTGAAAGACTTTTCCCGCATCAACTGGCAATACCATGTGGCGAAAATCTATGAACTGGAACAGGAACGCGATCAATTGCTGAATAACAATGATAAGCTTGCCCAGCTGCAACATAACAAAATCGAAGTGGACCAGCAGATTATAGATGGAAGAACCAGACAAAAACAATTCACGGAAGATATCGGCGGATTCAAAACGAAGATTCAAAACTATCGGGAACAGCAACACCATGCCATACAGCAAAAAGAACAATTAGCCCCTCAACTGAAAGAAAAATGGTATTCGTTGATAGACGAAAAACTCACTGGAGTAAAGATAAACCTCAGGGGCATAGAAAATCGGCAAGAAGAATTCCGAAAACAATTTCAGGGAGAGAATGGCGAATTGAAAAGACTTCGTGGACGTCAGGCTGGTCATCGAACCCACATCGAGAAAAAAATGCGGGAAATCAAGGAACATTCCCGGGCCGAATATAGTGAAGTTACCGACAACATCGATGCCCGTACCGAATACATTAAAAAATTCAGACAACTGGAGTCTGAAGACTTAAAACGGCACGAAGAGCGCTTCAAGGAAGAGCTGAATAAAAACGTGATCAACAGCATCGCCGTCTTCGACAGCCAGCTGCAGAAACACGAAAAAGATATCAAACAGAAAATCCGGACGATTAACGAACATCTTTCAGAAATTGTTTACAATGCGGTGCAGGATACCTACATCACCATTCTGATGGATGCCACCCCTAATAAGGAAGTACGGCTATTCAGGGAAGAATTAAAAAAATGCTATATCCATTCCTTTAGCAGCCATAATGATCTGTATACGGAAGAGAAATACGAACAGGTAAAAAGGATCTTAGACCGTTTTGCCAGTATGGAAAATGCAGACCGCGACTGGACTTCAACTGTTACCGATGTGCGCCAGTGGTTTGAGTTCAACGCCAGTGAACGTTACCGCTCCGATGAAACAGAAAAAGAGTTTTATGAAGGTTCTGGCGGAAAAAGCGGTGGACAAAAGGAGAAACTGGCCTACACCATTCTGGCCAGTGCTTTGGCCTATCAGTTTGGGCTGCAGTTCGGAGAGCGCAAAAGCAAAAGTTTCCGTTTCGTGGTGATTGATGAAGCCTTCGGCAGAGGCAGTGACGAAAGTACCCGTTACGGACTGGAATTGTTTAAAAAACTGAATCTCCAACTGTTGATTGTGACACCATTGCAAAAAATCCATGTCATAGAAGGTCATGTCAGCTCCTTTCATTTTGTGAGCAACCGGGAAGGCAATAATTCGCAGGTCAGTAATTTTACCAAAGAAGAATATGAAATCGAACGCGACAAACACAACGGAATCTTTCCTAATACCCCTGAAAAATGATTAGCCCGGCGGAAATAAAAAAACAGGCGTTGAAATGGTGGAAGCCCTTGCTGCAAAGCCATATTCAGAAAGAACCCTTTTTCCCGAAAATAATAGACCGTATCGGGAAAGTGAAATCAGCTCACATCACGGAACGCTTTGAAATCCTGCAAAAGGAGATAGAAGAGCTATACCACTATTCCAAAAACCAGACAGGTAAAGGCTACCTAGTACAGACTGCCGATCGGAATTTCAGACGGACAGGTAGCCATGATTTGCCGGATACCATTATTTTTGAAAGTCTTGAAGATTACCTCTATTTTACTGGTTATCAAAAATATTGGAAAGTTTTTCTGAAGTATTATGACACGATAATTAGCACCATTCCTGTGTTAAAAGACTGGACTTTGCAACATTGTTTATGGTTAACGGATCATCATATCAACTGGAATGACGTTCTGAAGGTTTGCCGATATTTTATGGAAACACCACGGCCTAATCTGTACCTGCGACAGCTGCCCATTGAGATCCACACCAAATTCATTGAAGAAAACAATATACTAATTCAATCCTTACTTGATTTCCTGATTCCGGATCATGTGCGTTCGGCTAAACAAAAACGTTTCGCCGAACGTTTCTTTTTACGGTACGATGAACCGTTGATCAGGCTCTGCTTTCTGGATGAAAACCCGAATCCGGATTTTAAATTTAGGGATATTAGTATCCCACTCTCCGATTTTGAAACCCTTGAAATTCTGGTTGAAAATATCCTAATTACAGAGAATAAAATGAATTTTTTAACCTTACCGCTGTTAGGATCCACTGTCGCCATCTGGAGCGGAGGGGGCTTTAATATTTCTTTTCTCAAAAATGCGGCCTGGCTGTCAGACAAAAAGATTCGGTATTGGGGCGATATCGATGAACATGGCTTTCAGATTCTGCATCAGCTACGGTCATACCATCCGCATGCCCAAAGCATCATGATGGACCGGACGACTTTTGAAACTTTTCAAAACTATGCAGTAAGTGGCGCAAGAAATAAATCCCAAAATCTAAACCTCTTGAGCAAAGAGGAAAACGATCTTTTCCAGTATTTAAAGGCTTTGGAAAAAAACAGGTTGGAACAAGAGAAAATTCCGCAGGTGTATATAGATAGATGTTTGAAGAATAGGATCGAATCATGAAATGGTTGCATAAAACTATATCAGTAACTGTATTTAGAACCAGTATTGCTTAATAACAGTAGAGTTGATGGGTATGTGAGTATCCCATTTTTCTGATAATTTTTGCAAGGCAGCCCTACTACAGCATCTTTTTTACGGTTTCATCAATATCTTTTAAATTCTCTCAATCGTTCTGAACAGAATATTGCAAGCTTTATTACTTAGACATTGTTATATTAGTTTATGAACAAATTATTATTTGATATTTTTTTAAATTGATTCTTTAATCGTGTGGTATATATTATTGCATAGTAGCCTTAAATCTTCCAATAATAAGTTCAAGTTTTGTACTAGTGAGGTCCCTCTATGATAACTAATGGATTAGAAAAAGCACTATTCGTAGCATTTTTTACTTAAGTTAGACCAAAAGAAAAAATCTATGTAGATGGGGATGAGGTGTGTTTATCTGGAGATATATTATTTAACGTGAGTTCGATTTAAGCCGCAATTAATCTATCTTGATCAATGATGTCAGA
>NZ_AKJY01000050.1 GCF_000282115.1 Chryseobacterium populi | reverse complement strand
ATTTTTGATTTAGTCTAAGCTAATTTACATTTTATTTCAAATGAATGTGAAAAAAAATAGTAAAATTTAAAATCCTTAACAAAGTTTAACATATTGATACTCACTGGAAAGAAAAGCATTTCTTAATTTTAAGCATGAAGAATTTAATTATTATTTTATTCCTGATAATCGGGTTTACTGCTTTCAAAGGGCAGACAACGGTTTCTCCGATAAAATATGAAGAGCTGGAAAAACGTATTCAACAGGAAAGTGACAAGCTTCTTGTAGTGAATTTCTGGGCAACTACCTGTGCTCCGTGTGTAAAAGAACTCCCTCATTTTATGGAAGTGAATAACCAATATGCAGGAAATCCAAGATTTAAAATGATTCTGGTTTCACTCGATAGGATGGTTGATAAAGAAAGAGTGCTTAAATTTATCAAAAATAAAAACCTTACCGCCGAAGTTATTTTATTGGATGACATCAAAAGAATGAATACCTGGATCCCGAAGTTTGAAAAAGACTGGGATGGAAATATTCCGGTAACGATTTTCTATAAGAACGGGGCAAAAGTGCATTTTAATGATGGCGAAATGAGCAAACAAGAATTGGAAAACACAATCAGTAAAAACCTGTAATAATCAAAAATAATATGAAAAACTTTAAAATTTTAATAACAGCTTTTATCGTGGGGTTGGGAGCACTAAGCTTCACGTCGGGCAGTCATGATAAAGACGGACAGAAACAAAACATTTCCTCTTCCAAAGGTTATGAAGTAGGAGATGAAGCCACAGATTTTAAATTAAAGAATGTTGATGGGAAAATGGTTTCCCTAAGTGATTATAAAAGCGCTAAAGGATTTATTGTGATCTTCACCTGCAACCATTGTCCGTACGCTAAAAAATATGAAGATAGAATCATTGAGCTGGATAAGAAATATAAAGATCAGGGATATCCTGTCATTGCCATCAATCCGAATGACCCGGCCGCACAGCCTGAAGACGGATACAAACAAATGATCGACAGAGCCAAGCAGAAAGGCTTTACATTTCCGTATCTGGTAGATGATGGACAAAAGATTTATCCTCAGTATGGAGCGACAAAAACGCCGCATGTATTTGTTTTACAGAAAGAAAACGGTAAAAATATTGTGAAATATATTGGGGCTATCGACAACAATTATGAAAACCCGAACGATGTTTCAGAGTATTATGCACAGGACGCCGTAAACGCTTTAATAAAAGGAGAGCCTATAAAAATGACAAAAACAGTAGCCATCGGATGTACGGTCAAAGTAAAGAAATAATATATTTGTAAATAATTATGAATCGGTGTTCTTTTGAATACCGTTTTTTTTATCCATGGAGTAAGTTTATTATCAATAGGAGTGGACTTTAGCCCGCTTTAATATTCGAAAGCAAAATGGCTTTAGCCAAAACATGAAAAACAAATGAAATTAAAATTTAACCTACCCTGCTTTTTTCTAACCGTAATCATCTTCTTCACTGAAGTCTTAATCGCAACAAAACTGAAAGATGTATTCTTTGTAAGAGCTTATCTTGGTGATGTTATCATTGTTATCCTTCTTTATACTTTCGTTAAAAGCTTTTTAATTGTTAATAATCAAAAACTTATTTTGGGAATACTGCTTTTTTCCTGCCTGATAGAATTTGCCCAGTATTTTAATATTGCGGAAAAATCAGGCTTCCGGAAAGGAAGCCTGATGTATATTATCATAGGAAACTCTTTTTCCTGGATCGATATTCTGTGTTATGCTGCAGGATGTTTACTGCTTTATCTTTGGGTAAAGCTTAATGATTCAAAAAAAGAAATTATTGCAGATTAAAGATCAGAGGCTGCCTCATAAGGCTTTTCACCTTTTGACCATTTTGCTCAGCAGGAATCCATTTTGTTTTAATCATTTTCAATGCCTTCAGAAATTCATCTCTTACCATCTGATGCTGATAGGATTCTATTTTGATGTCTGTCATATTTCCTTCTGTATCAACAATAAAAGTAGCGACGGCTTTTGCTTTCACAATATCAGCTTTTACCAATGGGGGCGTATGAAAATTGTCTAAAATTTTCCTTACGAACGCCTGATGTCCGCCAGGAAATTCAGCAATTTTACTCGGTGCAGATGTTACATCTGTCAACGGTTTCAGACCCGGAACAATAGTTGAATCTTTCTGGGCTGAAACTGTAATGCCACAAAACAGAAACAGGATTGGGAAAAAATATTTATTCATTATCAGGGGTTTATCTTCCAAAACTGTCATACTTATCCTCTGCATATTTAATAAAACGATTCAGCAAAGCTACATTCTCTTTTTCCATTGGTGAAAGATCCTGATCCACATTATTTGAAACCGGAATGTACCAATCGGTTTGTTCAAAAAAGTTTCTGTAAGTCTCCTTTTTAAAAGAATAGCCATGTCTTGCGAAAACTGAATTTTTTATAATTTCCATATCGAGTTTTCTTAAATTCTTAAGATCTTTTTCCGTCAGCTTCTGCTTGGATGCATTCAATTTGAAAATAGCTTCAGAAGCAACCCTGTTTTTGGAAGTTGTATAGCTCTCTGTTTTTCCGGTTTCTTCATCAGTATATTTTTCGATAAAATCTTTAGGATTGCTCCAGTCTACCAGATCCGAATTCTGATCCAGCATAAAATTAGGATTATAAACAAATTCCTTTTTAGATAATTTTACTGTTTTGTTGGGTGCTTTTACGGCAGATGCATTAAATGCTGTCCATTTCCCACTCAGACTGTCATTATTGAGCTTAACTTCAAATCTCCCGTCGGTTTTATCATTTCCGGGCTCATCCAGAACAAAAGATTTTGAACTTCCATTAAAGACACCCCGGAAAGGGCGCTGGTTTCCATTTACAATGCTTTGTCCGTAAACGCTGTCTTTTGTAATTCTGTTAATTTTTAAAGAAATCCTTTTCAAAACATTAGAATTATATTCAGAGCCGTCTTCATCATCAGCTGTTTTTTCCATTCCCGCAAAATCTCCGGTATAAATTCCGTAATATTCTTTATAGATTTCAGGCATTACCACAGAATCTTTTTTTACAGTCAGGGAATCCTTTGTTGAATCTGTAATTTTCCCGTCTTTTTTACAGCTTATCAGAAAAACTGTTAATAAAGAAATAAGAGTGTAATTTAAAATTTTCATATATGTTTTTTGGTGATTAAATATTCAATTAATAAAAGATTCGGAATCCATCCCAGCCATGCAATGATTTGATAGACATCCATCGGATTGGGGTGGAATAAATATACAATAATAACTTTCCACATTCTCAAAGTTACAGCAGATAATGTTAAGGCAAAGCTGCGCCACATCCATTGCTTATGCTGTTTAAAGTTTTTCTGGCGGGAAAGTTGATATGCTTTAAAAGTCGTCAGCCACCACAAGCCACCCAAAATAACAAAAGAAATTTTAGAGAAAACTCCGCCATTCGCAAAAATTCCCATGTAAATTCCTGATGGAGCAGCAAAAATAAGCAATAGAAAAATATAAACCTTTCCGGATGTTCTGTGAAAATTTTTAATTCCGAAATCTTTTCTGAGAATTGCCAGAAAGCCGGATAACAAAACAAAAAAACTCGTATAAACATGAGCGTAGAAAAAATAAAGATATTCAGATCTGTGTTCTACCTCCGTTTGCTTGATCATTAAAAAACTTACATTGGTTTTTAACGGAACATACTCTAAAGTTATTTGCAGCATCAGCCAAAAGAAATATCCAAACCCTATAATTAAAAGGATTTTAAAGAGATCCGAAATATTTTTTTTGACTAAATGCATTTGAAAACTATTTTCCTTCAAAAAAATCAATAACTAAAGAGTTGAAAAGCTCTGGTTTTTCAACGACAACAGAATGTGTTGAATTGGGAATAATAGCCAATTGTCCTTTTGGAATTGATTCTGCAATTTTTACCGTATGCTCGGTTTTTATCACGTCTTTATCTCCTGCCATTATCAATGACGGGCACAGGATAGCTTTTAAATCTTCGTACTTTAAATTAGGATATTTTAAATCTAAATTATACAGATCAATATAAACATCGTTTTTATGATCCTTATTTTCTTTGATAAGCCGGGCTAATGTTTCTTTCATGTCTTTCAGCTCTTCGTCTTTCTGCCCTTCTGGAAATATATTTGCTCCTGAACAGGCAATTTTGTCAACCAAATCCGGATATTTTAGAGCCATTAAAATAGCAAGAATGCCCCCATCACTCCAACCAAGAATTTTTACTTTTTTGATATTTTGCTGATCTAAAAACTGCTTTAAATCTTCGACCTGAATATCAAAAGTCAATTCCTTTGTTTTGTCATACGAAGATTTTCCTCTTTCTCTGCAATCGATGATGATTACTTTATATTTTTTTGAAAAATCATCAACCTGATTCATGAAAGCGTTTATAGACTGCCCGTTACCATGAAGCATCAAAAGCGGTTCGCCTGCACCGTAGGTTTCATAATACATTTTTATGCCATTTACATCAGCAAATTTTCCGTGAGGCATATTTCCGATAATATTTTCTCCTTTGATGAAGAGAGATTTTTTTCCGCTATAGGGGGTATTATCTGAGGTTGTGATTGCAAAATTTGTTACATGGGTAATTTTATTTCTCCCGATACCTTCTGCCCAACCTTTTCCTGAAACCAAATCTTCTTCAAAATCTCCATTTTTTAAGGGAATTTCGATCCACTTTTTGGATTTCGGGGCGTTAACTTCCAGTTTGAAATCATCGAAATAATATTCACCATTATCCTTGGTATAAGCACCGATGTTTAAATTTTTTGCATTGGAATCAATAATTCCATTTATTTGAAATGTTGTCCATTCAGTAGTAACTTTTATATTCGAGTAAGCCTGATTTTCAAAAAAGCCCATCGTGTCATCTACTTTATCAATCCTTGCCCAAATAGCACAGTCAGAATCCTGTTCATTTCCTTTCCTGATTTTTGCCGTTACACGAAATTTCCAGTCTTGTTTATCTTCTACATTCACGGTTTGTACAAGAGATGTCCAATTTGACTTTATTGTCCTGTTTTGGGAAAAAATTACAACGGAAAATAATAAAAGAAAAATTGTAATAAGATTTTTCATAAATATGTTTGTTATAAATTATTCAGATCCTGTGCAATCAGCCACGCTTCACTCCAGCATGCCTGGAAATTAAAACCACCTGTTACTGCATCAATATTCAGGACCTCTCCGGCAACATAAAAATTAGGCAAAATTTTAGAAGACATATTTTTAAAATTGATTTCCTTTAAATCTACACCTCCAGCCGTTACAAATTCATCTTTAAACGTTGATTTCCCGTTTACTCTGAGCTTCTTTTTACATAGGTTTTCAAGAATATTCTGCATCTCCTTTCCGGAAATATTGGCCATCTGTTTATTGAGATCAACTTTTGAAACCTCCAGGATCTTCTGCCAGAAACGATTGGTGATGTCAAAAATTTTAGATTGTCCGATCGTTTTTTTTGGATTGGTCAGTTTAAAATTTTGAAAAGATTCTTCAGCGTCCTGAATGGCTTTTGAAATAAAATTTACTTCAATTTCAACATTATATTTGAGTTTTGCCAGACTTATGGCTTCCCATGCAGATATTTTCAGAACTGCAGGCCCTGAAAGACCCCAATGGGTGATCAGCAAGGGCCCGCTTTCTTCGGTCTTTAATGAAGGGATAGAAATCTCTGCATTTTCAAAACTTGTTCCCGCCAGGTCTTTCAATAATTCATCTTTGATATTAAAAGTGAAAAGCGATGGAACCAGATCAACGATGGTATGCCCTAAATTCTCAATAATCTTCAGGGATTTCGGTGAGCTTCCGGTTGTATAAATTACAAAATCAGCTTCAAAATCACCTAAACTGGTTCTGACTCCATATTTCTCACCAGATTTTTCAATTTCTTTTACAGAGCATTTTGTCTTAACCTCAATATGCTTCTGCTGAATTTCATTAAGGAATGTATTGATAATCGTTTGAGAAGAATTGCTTTCAGGGAAGATTCTGTTATCATCTTCTATTTTCAACGAAACTTTTCGTTGATCAAACCAGTCCATGGTATCTCCCGGTTGGAATTTGGTGAAAACACTGAGTAATTCTTTGTTTCCACGGGGATAAAACTGGATTAATTCTCTTGGATCAAAACAGGCATGAGTAATATTGCAGCGGCCGCCGCCGGAGACTTTCACTTTCTGAAGCACATCCGAATTTTGCTCAAGGATGGTAATTTTATATTGGGTTTCGTCAAGATTTGATGCACAGAAAAATCCGGCTGCACCACCCCCGATTATGATAATTTGTTTCATTCTTTAATCCTATGCTGAAGATTATTTTTCCAAAAGTACAATTTTTATAAACCATCTTATTTGAGTATTTTTGAAGAATGTAATTTTATTATCCTAAAAACGATTTTTAAATGATATTCTACCATACATTCGAAGTGCGTTGGAGCGATCTTGATGCCAACAAACATTTAGCCAATTCATCATATGTACAATACTGTGCACAGGCCAGAATGGCTTTTATGACCAAAGAAAAAATGGGTGTCACCCAGCTAAGCCGATGGGGAATCGGGCCGGTTATCCTGCATGAGCGATATTCTTTTTTCAAAGAAATCTATGCAGATCAGACAGTGATTGTAAGTGTGGAAATAGACGGATGTTCAGAAGATTCTTCTATTTACCGTTTTTTACACAAATTCTATACTCCGGATGGTGTACACTGTGCCACCTCCGAAGCAACAGGTGTCTGGATTGATACGATGCTGAGAAAAATGACCACTCCGCCTGATGATGTAGTAGAAGCAATGAATAAATATAAAACGGCAGATACAGAAGTCTTAACGAGGGAAGATTTTAAGAAGTTCCCTTTTCATCCGCAAAATGTTGACCCGGAAGAATTTAAATAATTTAAAGTTCATGGTTTAGAATGTGTCAGTCATGAATACATTTTATATTGGACATTGTACAAAAAATAAAATTTATGTTTGAAGATAAATCACAGGAATTAACACCCATATCCAAATTAGGAGAATTTGGACTGATTAAGCATTTAACAGAGCATTTTCCCTTATCGAATGAATCTTCGGAGCTTGGAGTAGGGGATGATGCAGCGGTGATCAATCCCGGGAATAAAAAAGTAGTTCTTACAACCGATGTTCTGGCAGAAGGTGTTCATTTTAATTTAGGATACGTTCCGTTAAAACATTTAGGCTACAAAGCGGTGGTCGTCAATCTCAGTGATATTGCAGCAATGAATGCGACCCCTACACAGATTTTGGTTTCTCTGGCAGTTTCAAACCGTTTTCCGGTAGAGGCTCTGGAAGAACTGTATTCCGGGATTCAGGCGGCTTGTGGCCGTTATAAAGTAGATCTGATTGGCGGAGATACCACAAGCTCTAATGCAGGATTGGTGATGGGTATTACTGCCGTAGGAATTGAAGCGGAAGAAAATATTGTGAAAAGAAGCGGTGCAAAACCGAATGACCTGCTTGTCGTGAGCGGAGATCTGGGTGGGGCTTATATGGGACTTCAGATTCTGGAAAGAGAACATGCTGTTTTCCTTGCAGATCCGAATATGCAGCCTGAAATGGAAGGCTTCGATTATATTCTTGAAAGACAATTGAAACCTGAAGCAAGAACAGATATTAAAACGATCCTGGCAGAACTGGATATTAAACCGACTTCTATGATTGATATTTCTGACGGGCTGGCTTCGGAAATTCTTCATCTTTCAGACCAGTCGAAGGTCGGTTTCAGATTGTATGAAGAAAAAATCCCGATGGATAGCCTTACAATCTCTACGGCAGATGGCATGAACCTGAATCCTGTAATGACTGCATTAAGTGGCGGGGAAGATTACGAGCTATTATTCACGATTTCATCTAATGATTTTGACAAAATTAAAAATCACCCTGATTTTACCATTATCGGACATGCTGTAGACAAAGAAGACGGAAATTTTATGGTGGCAAGAGGCTCCAACCAATTGGTTTCTTTAACCGCGCAGGGTTGGGATGCTTTTTTAGGGAATCAAGAAGGATAAATTATATTTAGTTTTCAATATTGTAAAAAACCACGGTATTTTGGCCGTGGTTTTTAATATATAAATGTGGATTATTAATTAAATTATGCTTTCACAATATTAATAATCACCTCTGTAGCTTTTTCCATACTTTCAAGGGCAACGTATTCGTAAGGCCCGTGGAAATTGATTCCGCCTGCGAAAATATTCGGGCATGGAAGTCCCATATAAGACAACTGGGCTCCGTCAGTTCCACCTCTGATAGCTTTGATTTTAGGTTCAATATTCGCTTCCTGCATCGCTTTTGCCGCAAGGTCGATGATGTGCATTTTACCTTCAAACTGTTGCTTCATATTACGGTATTGTTCCTTTATTTCAACGTCCGCAGTTCCTGCACCATGCTTTTGGTTGAATTCAGCCACCTTTTCTTCCATCAGTTTCTTTCTTGCCTCAAATTTTTCTTCATCATGATCACGGATGATGTATTGAAGCTTGGCTTCAGAAATATCAGCTGTAATTTCCATTAAATGATAAAAACCATCAAAGCCTTTAGTAGTAGCCGGTGTTTCGTTAGCTGGAAGCATTTGAGCGAATTCAGAAGCCAATAATGCTGCATTTACCATTTTCCCATAAGCATAACCTGGGTGCACGCTCAATCCGTGGATTTTTACTACAGCTCCTGCCGCATTAAAATTTTCATATTCCAGTTCACCTACTTCTCCACCATCCATTGTGTAAGCCCATTCTGCCCCGAATTTAGCGACGTCAAATTTATGAGCCCCTCTTCCGATTTCTTCATCAGGAGTAAACCCTATTGCAATTCTTCCATGTTTGATTTCAGGATGGGCAATCAGATATTCTGCCGCTGTTACAATTTCTGCACAGCCTGCTTTATCATCAGCTCCCAGAAGGGTATTCCCGTCAGTAGTAATCAAGGTCTGGCCGATATATTTTTTTAAACTTTCAAATTTTGAAGGTGATAATGTGAATCCTGTAGTCTGATTTAAAATTAAATCATCTCCGGCATAATTTTCCCAAACCTGGGGCTTTACATTTTCCCCACTGAAATCCGGTGATGTGTCGTAATGTGAAATAAACCCGATTGTTGGCCTTTCATCATTTTCAATATTAGAAGGAACGTAGCCTATAATATAGCCGTTATCATCAATCGAAACCCCTTCCAGACCAATTGTTTTCAGTTCTTCAACAATATATTTGGCGATGTCCCATTGTTGAGGTGTAGATGGGGTTGCTTCGCTTTCGGCATCACTTGTTGAATATATTTTTACATAATTAAGAAAGCGGTTTAGCAGTTTTTCTTTCCATAATGGGGTGAATTCTATTGTACTCATCAGATATCATAAATTTTAACAAAGTTAATAAATTTGGTGCTCAGAATATATTATTTGCAATTGAATATCAGTTATTGAAATTTTAAATCACCTATAAATTGTTGAAAATCAAAAATATGTTAGCTTTGTGAAGATCATATATAAACTTGTTTAGTTTTTATTATATTTGAGAAAATCAAAAGTAAAAATGTTTCTTACTGAATGTCCTAGAGATGCAATGCAGGGTTGGGGAGAATTTATCCCTACCGGCAAAAAAATAGATTACATCAACTCTTTAATGGAAGTTGGGTTTGATGTATTGGATAGCCTGAGCTTTGTTTCTCCAAAAGCAATTCCCCAGATGGCTGATTCTGATGAAGTTGCTGGAAATATTGATAAATCGCTCTCCAATACCAAGGTTTCCGCCATTATCGGAAATTACAGGGGTGCAGAGAAAGCCTTAAAACATCAGTCTGTTGATATTCTGGGATTCCCGTTTTCAATTTCGGAAACATTTCAGCACAGGAATACCAATAAAAGTCAGGAGGAAGCTTTTAATGAAATTATTAAAATGCTTGAGCTGGTGAAAAGTGAAAATCGTGAGCTGAATATCTATTTTTCAATGGCATTCGGGAATCCCTATGGTGAAATGTGGAAATGGGAAGACGTGGATTTCTGGGCACAAAGGTTTTCTGAAATAGGAATTAAAAACATCTTACTTTCTGATACTACAGGAGTTGCAACGCCGGAGACAATCTCTCTTTTATTTGAGAAGATCCCTTCAAAATATCCGGAGATTCATTTCGGAAGCCACTTCCACAACAGGTATGAAGATTCATACTCAAAATTAAAAGCAGCTTATGATAAAGGCTGCCGAAGGTTTGACAGTGCCATTAAAGGAATCGGGGGTTGCCCAATGGCAAAAGATGACCTTGTGGGGAATATGCCTACAGAGCAGGTCATCAATTTTATGAGTGTAGAAAAGGTAGAACATCATTTAAACCTCCTCAATTTCGAAAGCTCATACAATAAAGCAAAGGATATTTTTCATTTTTAAAATGAATCAACCATAAAAATCAATAGGAGCGGGCTTTAACCCGCTCTCGTAGATTAAAAACTCAATGAGAGTTCAATCAAAACTTATCTTAGAAATTAATTTCAAAATCAATAAAATGTCTCCAATCCTGTCATCTTCCGAATTAAAAGAAAATTTCAAGAATGAAAATCTCATCCTCCTCGATGCAAGAGCGGGGAAAGATATGCGTGAAAACTACCTTCAAAGGCATATCAAAGGAGCCAGATTTATTGATCTCGATAAAGACCTTGCGGAAATTGGTGATAATGCTGCTTTTGGAGGAAGACATCCGTTGCCGGGCATTGAAAAATTCAGTAGAACCCTTTCGGACTTGGGCATTTCAGAAAATTCCCATATTGTTGTGTATGACGATAAAAATGGAGCAAACGCAGCAGCAAGAGCCTGGTGGATGCTGAAGTCTTTCGGATTTGAAAATGTTCAGGTTCTAGATGGCGGAATTCAGGCTGCAGAAAAAAACGGGTTGGATTTTTCATCCGGTGAAGAACATTTTAATAAGGCTGAACTGATCCAAAGACCGGGTTGGCTTCTTCCTGTATCAACTCTGGAAGAGATTGAAAATGAGTTGGTAAACAATTATTCAGTTGTAATTGATGTGAGAGATGCTTATCGCTATAAAGGAGAATCTGAGCCTATAGATTTGGTTGCGGGACATATTCCGGGAGCGATCAATATCCCTTTTTCTGAAAATCTTGATGAAAACGGAAATTTCTTACCACCGGAAATTTTGAAAGAAAAATATCTGAAATTATTGGAAGGTAAGCCTGGAAATTTAATCATTCACTGCGGTTCAGGAGTAACGGCGTGTCATACGATTCTGGCTTTGGAACATGCTGGTTTTAAGATTCCTAATTTGTATGTGGGATCATGGAGTGAATGGAGCAGAAGGGAAGGGAAAGAAATTGCAAAAGGAATTTGAAAGAGAAGAAAGAGACCAATGAATCAGCTTTAAATGGCAGGGTAAAACTCTGACCATAAAAAAAGAGGCCTGATGACCTCCTTATGTTATATTAAAGCATTCCCAGCTCAAACTTCGCTTCCTCACTCATCATATCCTTGTTCCAGCTTGGTTCAAAAGTCAGCTCTAAGTCTACGCTGTTTACATGCTCTACTTCCGCAACTTTGTCTTTTACTTCCTGTGGCAGGGTTTCGGCAACCGGGCAGTTGGGTGTAGTAAGGGTCATGATAATTTTTACATCACCGTCTTCGGAAATCTGTACATCATAAACAAGGCCTAACTCATAAATATCCACCGGGATCTCAGGGTCGTAAACGGTTTTAAGCTGGTTTATGATTTCTTCTCCGATATCAGCAATTTGATCGTCTGTAAATTTCATTTTTTAATCTAGATTGATATTCCTTTTCAACAAATCTTCCTGACGCATGCGCCGGAAAATATTTGCCAAAGTTAAGACATCTTTTTCACAATAGTCAACTATTCTTTGCAAGTCTTTTTCTATGTAGTAGATTGATGAAACCATTGAGCCGTCAATATCATCTTTAGGGGTGGGAATTCCGAAAACATGAGCCAGTAATTCCAATGAAATGAAGCTTTTATAATCTCCGAATTTCCAGAGTTCCATTGTATCGATGTGGGGAATTTCCCAGGGTTTTTTCCCAAACATCTGAAACGGTACAGGCGGAAACATGCCGTTAATCAGAAACCTTCTTGAAATCCAAGGGAAATCAAATTCTTTTCCGTTGTGGGCGCAAAGGATCACATCCCGCAGTCTTGGGCTGTTGAAAATTTCTCCAAATTCCTGAAGCAGCTTTTTCTCATCATGACCGGCAAAGCTTTTAATTTTTAAAGTTTCATTCTTTTCGAGCATCCCGATTGTGATGCAGATTATTTTACCGAATTCTGCCATAATTCCGGCTCTTTCCGGATAAAATTCTTCTGCAGAAACTTCTTCTTTTCTCTGAAATCTTGTTTTTTTATCCCAAAGTTTCTGATCAGTTTCTGATAAATCTTCCCATGATCCGGCATTCGGGACCGTTTCTATATCGAGGAACAATATTCTCTCTAATGGAATGTTCTGTATCATATGTGTTTACTATTTTAGCCGACCTGCATGCCGTTCTTGGCAGGTAATGATGGGGTTAAAAGGGTGACATCCTTTTTGTTTTCCCCATAAACTCCCAATACTAGGCATTCGCTGAAAAAATTAGCGATCTGTTTTTTAGGAAAATTGACCACGGCAAGAACCTGTTTTCCGATCAGTTCTTCTTTTTGATAGAGTGAAGTAACTTGAGCAGAAGATTTCTTTATTCCCAGATCTCCGAAATCAATTTCTAACTGATAGGAAGGGTTTCTGGCTTTTTCAAAATCATTTACGGAAATAATGGTTCCGCATCGCATATCTATTTTTTCAAAATCTTCCCAGGATATTTCCGGTTTTATGGTCATGATAATTCGTCAATTAATTGTTCAACTTCTGTTTTCTGTTCAGCATATTTTCGTTGTAGCTCCGAACCTTCCCCCATTCTTCTGTAATATTCCAGCGCTTTATTTCCGAAAAACTTTTTATGGAAATCCGAAACTTCGGGAACCTGTGGGAAAACCTTATGAAAAAGCATTTCATAATACGCCTGAAACTCTCTTTCATTTTTATCTTCAATGATATTTCCTGGAGCTTTTTGTCTTACATGAAGCATTTCATGAGCCAGCATATTCAAAACGAGGTTCAGGTCAAAATCAAATAAATTTTTAGGAATCATTACTCTCTGAGCCTGCCCCAATGCTCCTTCGGCAGTCAGAAGCATAGAGTTTGGTGACAGCTCTTCCCTGAAACCAAAACCCGCAAAATTATCATGTTCTAAACCGAAAGAGGAAATTAAATATTTGGCTGCATCCAGGATCTGATCATGCTCTTTATAGGCATTAAGGTGTAAATTGATTTGTTCGAAGTTCATTCAAAATATGTTTTAAGCAAATGTATTAAAATATTTACTGAAAAGTTTAGACAGAATATCTGAACTATTTCTAAAAATATTTTCTCTATTCTTTATACTTGAAATTTACTTATTTGAAACACAGTTAATTGAGGGTTCTTTACACTTAATTAATATAATTGTACACTTAATGATTTCTCGTTGCTTCTTTTAATAACAGGAAGTAACTTCAAACAAAAACTAATTTTATGAAAACAAGAATTCTATTCTTATTTACCTGTATAGGTATTGTATTGATGAATGGGCAAATGCCGAAATGGCTGACAGGAGGTGGAGGCTATTTAGATTTTACAGGCGCTGCTCCTCAATTTACTCCGTCATCAATTAATTCAGGAACGGGAGCTTATGATGAATCGGGAAATATATTATTTACGGTAACCGGAGGAAATATTAATACTTCTAATGCAGGAGCAGTTAATATTTCGGAAGGAGAAACATCGGTAATCCGGGTCCCGGGAAAATGTGACGAGTGGTATGTAATAGGAGTGAAGCTGTTTATAGCATATGGCAATAATCCCAATCCGAATGTTCACAGTGATGACCGGTATCTTTACAAGCTTTATCATGCGGTAATAAAAATGATCAGCGGATCTCCCAATCTTATCGGAGCTGTTGTTGATGATGGAATAATAGCAGATTTAGGATATCCAGGTCCCACAAACCCTATGAATCCTGTTCAGTTACCGGGAATTGCAGTATCGAAACTCAATGGAAACAACGAAAGATATGTATATACCGTTGGACTTAATTATCTAAATAACAGTTCTACAGTATCTACTATTCGAAGATTTATCATTAATGGAGTAAGCCCTACAAATAGTTTTCAGTCTTCTCCGGTCTCGAGCAATTATCTTCCCACTTATTTCGGAAGTGCTGTAAGAGAATTAGAATTATATGAATCTGCTAACGGTTTGAAAGTGCTGGCATGGGGAGACTCTACTGATCCACCCAATAATATCAATTCCTATAATCCGGCAAGGCTATATACTGCTGCAATCGATTCGTCTGCACCTCTTAATTGCATAATTACCAACTATCCTTTACCACAAGGAGGGATGGTTGGAGGACTGGAATTTTACAATAACGGACAAAATCTGGTTTTTTCAATAAGTAATTTTCAGGGTTCCCCGGGAATGGTAGATTATGGTTTACGGACAATCAATCTCAGTAACGGAACCATAACCCCGATTACCAACTCCTTAAGGGAAGGTATTTCTGGACAGATAGATAATTATCATGCTATAGAAAAAGATGTATTTGGAAATTATTTTGTAGTTAAAACAGAATACATTTACAGCGGGCCCAACCCGGGGATGACATTTAAACTGATGACGGTTGACCTGAATAATTTATTATTAAACCCGAACACTTATGAAGGAACTTTCTTACCGGATCAGGTAGATGATGAAAATTATTATGTACAGTCGAGCCCTGCCAATGATTTAGCTGCTTTTGATAGTCAGTACGATATCGGATTGGAGCCCAATCCGTCTGCAAATACCTGGATAAATACTTATCAGAGTAATGATATATGGAATAGGGTAACGAATGTTGGGCTAAATATCACCCATGAAAATCCGGGTTATGCCGGGCCGGGCTCTAATGTAATGAGATTCCGGGTTCACAATATTAGCTGTGCAACATCTGCCCCAGGCTTTGCAAGGTTGTACTGGACTATGGGCTCTACGGGAGAAGCATGGCCCGAATCCTGGACAGGAGTAATGACAGCAAATAATCAGCCATTAGGTGCAGAACTGAATATTGCCTATACAGGCTTTAACTCATCAAATGAATACGTTGTTGGGCAGGGATTTAAAATACCGGCATTGGCACCAGGCCAGGAATATATCATAGATGCTAAATGGTACCCTGTTAATCCCGCAATATATGGTGTAAATGCAGATAATGTTATTTGCTTTTTAGGACGGATTGTGAGTTCCAATGACCCTATGTTTGATGAGAATCCGGGACCCAATGCACCTGTAGAAGCGAATGTGATAAAAAATAACAATATTGTTACAAGAAACACGAGGCTGGTAAACCTGAGCGGAGCTTTCTTTTTAAGTCCGAGTGGCTTTTTCATAGGTAATTATTTAGACCATGTAAGGAATTTTAATGTCCGTTTTCAAAGACTAAAAACCTCTTCTGTTCCTTTTGAAAGTGTAGGAACCATAACAATAAAATTAGAGGATAAGGTCTGGGACAGATGGAAAGCGGCAGGAATGCAGGCAGAAGGGGTTGAGGTTTTAGATTATAATAATCATGAAATTATTATTACTGACCTTCAGAATGCCCAATTAAAAAATATTCCTATACAACCGAAAGAATATTTACCAATCGTACTGAATTTTAAGCTGAATAATAACATTAGCACCATTGAAAAATATGATTTTGCCGTTTCACAGCATACGACAGATAAACCTGATCAACCGTATGGTACAGTATGTCATTTCTTAGTTTCTGTCAATGAAGAAATCAAAAACGGAGAACCGATCTGTGACGGAGAATGTTCAGAAGAAAATAAAAAAGTGGATATCACATCTGTATTTGACGGAAGCATCAAGTTTTCCCCTAATCCGGTGTCTGATATGGCAATTGTGGATTTCATATTAAAAGAAGATGCAAAAATAGCCGCTAAAGTTGTTGATTATTATGGAAAACAAATAAAAGTAATACCCGTTGGTTCCAGTTTAAAAGGAGCGAATAGGATTAAATTTTCAACAGCTGACCTTATAAACGGAATTTATATTCTGAATATGAGTACAGGGTCTGAAAGTAAATCTTTACAATTTATAGTGAAACATTAAGATTTTCATTGTATTATGATCAAAAAAGAAACAGGGTAAATCACTCTGTTTCTTTTTTTGCTGTCATTTTAAAATTTTCGTTTTTACTTCCTTATTAAATTTTCTCCCAATAGGAATCCGGTATCCCGCAATATGCAGCATATTTCCCTCAATAGAATTGATTTTATCCAGAGAAACCGTAAAAGATTTGTGAACCCTGGAGAATAATTGTTCAGGAAGCTCTTCTGAAATAGAGGAGAGGGTTCTGTATGTAATATATATTTTATCCTGGGCAATTACTTTTATATATTCTTTCATGCCTTCTACAAAAAGGATTTCGTCAAAACAAAGTTTGACCATCTTTTTTTCCACTTTTATAATGATATGGCCACTCCTGGCGTCCGTTACTTTCCTTTTCAGTTCATTTTCAATCTTTGAAACAGATTTAATAAACCGGAACAAAGGGATTGGCTTTACAAGATAATCCAGCACATTTAAATCATAGCTTTCAGCAGCAAATTCCCTGTATGCTGTGGTGACGATAATCTTAGTGTTATTGCTGTTTTCATAAAGCCGGATTAATTCGAAACCGGACATCTGGGGCATATTAATGTCTACAAAAAGTATATCTATTGGATTTTTCTTCAAAAATTCCAATGCCTGAACAGAATCGAAAAAAACACTCACAATTTCATAATTCGGATAGTTTTTAAAATAATTGACCAGAACATCGGTTGCCAAAGGTTCGTCATCTACAATTACACACTTAGTTTTCATAATTGACAGGGATTTTTAATTTAACAATATAATAATTCAGCTTGCTGGTCTGGGAGAGTTCAAATTCATTTTGGTACAACAGCTTTAACCGGTTGATGACATTCTCGATTCCAATTCCGCCTTCCCGGAAAGCTTCCTTTGAATTCACATAATTATTAATTACTTCAAAAACGAAATATTGATCATTTTCTGTATTACAGTTGATCTTGATTTTTATAATACCTTTATAACCACCATGTTTAAAGGCGTTCTCTATAAAAGTAATGAAAATCATAGGGGGAACGAAAATGTGTTCAATATTGGAATTGATGCTCGTTATGACCTCAATATTTTTAAATCTGAGCCTTTCAATATCAATATAATTCTGGATATACTCAAGCTCACGGACTAAAGGCACGAAGCTATTGTCTTTCACATCATACAGCACAAATTTCATCAGTTTGGATAACTTAATGATCACACTGGAAACCAGATCCGAGTTGGAAATAGATAATGAATATAAATTGTTCAGTGTATTGAAGAAGAAGTGCGGCTGTATCTGGTTTTCAAAGTTTTTAAGCTTTATTTTAATCTGTTCTTCCCTTAATTTCCTGTTTCTTTCTCTTTCCCTTAACCAATTCATGGTCAGATAAACAGAAGATGCCAAAGTAAGCACATACAGTTCCCCTACACATTCGGAAATAATATGATTGATACCAAAAGGTTGATACCGGATGTTTGCTTCCGGCCAGATATCCTCCGATATCAGGAATAAGATTAAAAAAGTTTTAAGAACATAGATCAGTCCCAGGCAAAATAGAATAATGAAAATATAGCTTATGTACCTCGATTTTAAAATAAACCGGGGAATTAAAATGAAAATATTAAAGTAAATAAATGCAATATGAAGAGAAAATTCTACAAGATTTGATTTAAAAGAATAAATATAATCATCATAATAAGCCCCCCATCTCAAAAAATTGAGAAGGAAGTAAAGAATCCAAAATAAAACATGGTACTTCAGCCTGAAATCAATTCTAAGTATTTGACTATTATTTGTTAACATATTTTTTGCGGGACTTTTTATTTGAACAGGGACAGACTGCTTTTTGGGGTGAAAATTTGTTAAAATAAATCATTTTCATATCTAAAAAGAGATAATTAAGGGTGTCAAAAATGTTGTTGGTAGATGATATTTTGTTTTTTGTTTAAATTTTAATGCTGTTGGTTTAATATTTTTTTTTAGCTGTTCATAAAGAAATACATTTAGAAAAACGTAATAAAAACTTAACATTCATATAATCTTATGGCTATTTGATAGAAATATTGATTGTAACTTTTTTTTAATTTAATGATAAATTATTATCTCAAAAATTATCAATATCTAAATATTATTAATCAAATCTTGTCAAAAATAAAAAAATAAATAAATGCAAAACACTTAAATCTATGAAAAACCTATCTTCGATTTTAAAACGGAACAGAATATTAATTTTAATAATGAGTCTGTTTTTTTTATCAGGCTGTAATAGTGATCCTTTTACAGAAGCTGAAAACAATGGTCCGGATGCAACACCATTAAAAGCAGATACAAACTCGCGTATTGTAACCTTACAGAAGAGCCCGATTTCTGTAATGTATGTTGAAGTTAATAATAATGACATCCGTGAAGTTGGAAAATATAAATTGTCCAACGGCCAACAGCTGTTTGATGTTGCAATTATTTTTGCGGCGAACATTAATTACAATACGACCACTCAGAAAGCCTATCTGCATTTTAATGATCAGGTAACGAATGTTCTTACGAACTCTTCCACCTATATAAAACCTCTGCAGGATAAAGGGATAAAAGTAATGCTGTCTGTATTGGGAAACCATCAGGGAGCTGGTTTTGCCAATTTCCCTTCCCAGGCTGCCGCACAGGCATTTGCACAGGAGCTGGCTGATGCAGTCAACACTTATGGGCTGGATGGAATCGACTTTGACGACGAATATGCCGAATATGGAAATAATTCTACATCGCAACCCAATGCATCTTCATTTGTCTACCTCGTTACAGCCCTTAGAGACTTATTACCGGATAAAATAATAAGCTTTTACAATATAGGACCTTCTGCCAGTAACTTATCTTATAACGGAGTAACGGTAGGCTCTAAAGTTGATTTTGCATGGAATCCTTATTATGGTACTTACTCGGCACCGAATATTCCGGGACTGGTAAAAAGTCAGTTGGGGGCAGCTGCAGTAGATGTAACTGCTACAAGTTCTTCGACGGCTACAAATTTTGCGACCAAAACAAAAACAGATGGTTACGGCGTTTACCTGTGCTATAATCTGACGTCTAATAATATTGCATCTTATATCTCCAGTGCTACGAATGCCCTGTATGGCTACACTACAACCTATGATAGCGGAACGACTACGCCACCTGTAGCCGATATTGTATCCGGAGCGACCTATACCCTGGTTTCAGCCGTTAACAATTCAAGTGTATTGGATGTAGCGTCGTCAGGAACTACGAACGGAACGAAAGTGCAATTATGGGGCTCCAATAATTCAAACGCCCAGAAATGGGTCATCACCAGCCTCAATAACGGATATTATAAATTACAGCCAGTTAATGCTTCCACTAAAGCTTTAGATGACAGTGGTTCAGGTACGGCAGATGGGACTCAGCAGGTGATCTGGTCATATGCCGGATCCTCGAATCAGCAATGGAAAATAACATCAGTAGGGAATGGATATTTTACGTTGTCACCGGCATGTGCCCCTAATTCCTGTCTGGATGTTAACCAGTCTGCAACTGCTGATGGAACCAAAATCCAGATATGGACAGCCAACGGAAGCAGTGCCCAGAAATGGAAATTAATAAAATTATAGTTTCATTGTATGTTCAGTCCCGGAATGGTTTAGATTATTTTATATTCTTTGGGGCAATTTCTTTAAACAAAATGAGAGCAGAGGAAGACTGCTCTCATTTTTATAGTAAAAAGTTCATTGATTTAATTTTTTTGTTTTACCAATCTGTAATGGCCCCAATTTTCAAGATTTCGTAAATCGAATAAATTGTTATAACTTGCATCAGTTATGATGTCGAAAAGGTGCAAATATGCTTTAAAAGCAATGGTTAGATTGGCAAGAAGCTATAATCAGGGCTTTTTGTCTACCTCTATAATTGCACAGGACGAAAATATTCCCAAAAAATTTTTAGAACAGATTCTCTTAGAATTAAAACGGGCAAAACTTGTTAACAGCAAACAAGGTACTGCTGGTGGTTATTATCTGTTGAAATCTCCGGATGATGTTTCATTGGCTGATATTTACCGCATTTTTGAAGGTCCGATTGCCTTAACCCCTTGTGTTTCCTTAAATTTCTATGAACCCTGTGACGACTGTCTGGATGAAGCGACCTGTTATCTGAGAAATGAATTAATTAATGTCAGAGAAAAAACAAGGAGAAGCATGATGGATGCTACGTTAACTTCATTTCTAAAATAAGCATTAAAAATTTTTTTATTCTAAATTCTACTAATTAGGTAGGATTAATAGAATTTTAATTTATATTTGCAGAAAATTAATTCAAACGAAATGAAAATGAGTCTGAAAAAAGAGTTCGGAAAATTATTGGAAGGAGCCTATGGGAGGCCTTCTGACGGGAATTTTTTTAAAATTCTCTCGGATAGGTTTCCTGGGCAGGTGATCTTCTCTACCAGTTTCAGTTATGAAGATCAGGTAGTAACTCATCTGATAAAAGACCTGAATGTTGATGTATTTACATTAGATACAGGGCGGCTTTTTGAGCAAACTTATGAAACCTGGAGCGCAACAAGGGCTTTTTTCAAAAAGAATATCAAAGCCTATTATCCGGATACGGAAACCTTAAAAGAATTTGTTTCAGAAAATGGGCCGGATTCATTTTATCAGTCTGTAGAGCAGAGAAAAGCATGTTGCAATATCCGTAAAGTGGAGCCTTTGAAAAAAGCGTTGCAGGGCTATAAAATCTGGATCACAGGATTGAGAGCGGAGCATTCATTAAACAGGAAGAATATATCTCAATTGGAATGGGACGAAGATAATCAGATCATAAAATATCATCCCTTGCTGAACTGGACGACAGAGCAGGTTACAGATTATGTCAGCAATCATCATTTACCCTATAATTATCTGCATAAAAAGGGTTTTATGAGTATCGGCTGTGAGCCCTGTACCAGAGCTGTTAAAGAAGGGGAAGATTTCAGGGCTGGCCGCTGGTGGTGGGAAGATGCTGATAAAAAGGAATGCGGCTTACATATTCATAAATAAAAAACAAAAGATGTCAACATATCATTTAGATTACTTGGATCAGCTGGAAGCAGAATCGATCTACATTTTAAGAGAAGTTGCAGGGCAGTTTGAGCGGCCTGCTTTACTATTCAGTGGCGGGAAAGACAGTATTGTACTGGCACATTTAGCTTCAAAGGCATTCCGTCCCGGGAAGATCCCTTTTACTTTTGTTCATGTAGATACCGGGCACAATTTTCCGGAGGTTCTGGATTTCCGTGACCAACTGACAAATCAGCTGGATGTTAATCTGGTTGTACGGAAAGTAGAAGATACAATTAAACGTAAAAAACTGGCGGAACCGAAGGGTAAATTTCCGAGCAGGAACTGGTTGCAGACCTTTACATTACTTGATACAATAGAAGAGTTTGAATTTGACTCCTGCATTGGAGGTGCGCGCAGAGACGAAGAAAAAGCCCGTGCAAAAGAAAGAATCTTTTCTGTCCGTGATGAATTCGGACAATGGGACCCTAAACTTCAACGCCCTGAATTATGGAACATTTTCAACGGAAAAATCCAAAAAGGGGAAAATGTAAGAGTTTTCCCGATAAGCAATTGGACGGAGCTTGATGTCTGGAATTATATCCGTCGGGAAAAAATAGAGCTCCCCTTTATTTACTTTTCCCATGAAAGAGAGGTTGTTGATTTCAATGGGCAGTGGATAGCCAATTCACCTCATGCCTCTCTGGAAGCAAATGATATTTTGACTGTAAAAAGGATTCGCTACAGAACGGTTGGTGATATGACATGTACTGCAGCGGTAGAATCAGCAGCTGACACCATAGACGATGTCATTGAAGAAATCCTGGCAACCAGAATTTCAGAACGCGGGGAAACCAGAATTGATGATAAGGTAACAGAAGCAGCAATGGAAGACCGCAAAAAAGGCGGCTACTTTTAATATAGGCAATGAGTATGGTAAATATTAACGGCTTTTTATTAATCATTACTTATCACTCATAACTCATAATTTATAACTCATAACTCAAAAGATGGATATTTTAAGATTTATAACGGCAGGAAGTGTTGATGACGGTAAAAGTACCCTTATCGGAAGACTGCTTTACGATAGCAAAAGTATTTTACAGGATCAGCTGGAAGTATTGGAGAAACATTCCAAAAACAAGAATGAGGACGGTGTCGATCTGGCTCTTTTAACAGATGGTTTGCGGGCAGAAAGAGAACAGGGGATAACGATAGATGTTGCCTACAGATATTTTTCAACACCAAAGAGAAAATTTATTATTGCAGATGCTCCGGGACATGTACAGTATACCCGTAATATGATTACCGGTGCCTCCAATTCAGATCTGATGGTGATCCTTATAGATGCACGCAAAGGAGTCATTGAGCAGACCAGAAGGCATTCCATCATCGCTTCATTGCTGAAACTGAAAAAAGTAGTCGTAGCCATTAATAAAATGGATATGGTGGATTATTCTGAAGAAGTATATGAAAATATTAAAGACGAATATTCAAAAATTGCAACCAGCCTGAGCTTAAATGAGGTGAAATATTTTCCTATTTCGGCCTTGAAAGGAGATAATATTGTATCAGTATCACCTGAAACAGACTGGTACGATGGCGGTTCACTTCTCGAATACCTTGAGGAAGTTACCCTGAATGAAGAGTTTAATGGCGGAAGCCGCTTTCAGGTTCAGTACGTTATTCGTCCACAGACTGATGAGCTGCATGACTACAGAGGATATGCAGGACAAATACTGAGTGGTAAATTTCAGAAAGGAGATGCTGTTCATATCCTTCCGGCAGGTACAGTGAGCGAGATTACTAAAATTGAAATTAACGGAGTTGAAAAAGATAAAGCTTTTGAAGGGCAGCCGGCAGTGATTCATATCGCAGATAATTTAGATATCAGCAGGGGTGATTTTTTTGCCACAGAAGAAAAGCTTCCGGAAGTTGAAAAAGAGGTAGAGGTTTTGCTATGCTGGCTTGATCAGAAAGCATTACAGCCGGGCAATAAATATTTGCTGCAGCATCACAGCCATGTATTAAAAGCTGTGGTAAGGGAAATTGATTACAAAATAAATGTAAACACCCTGGTGCAGGAAAAAGCAGAAGGAGAAATAAAGCTTAATGAAATTGTTAAAGTTACTTTAAGAACCGCGCAGCCTCTGGTTTATGATAGTTTTATAAACAATAAAATAACAGGATCGGCAATCCTGGTGGATGAAACTTCCAACTCGACGGTGGCAGCATGTATAATTCAGTAGAAATGAAAACGAAGGGACATTTTTTTGATCAGATTCTTAAGAACAAGCAAAACAGTTCTTATGGCTTCTTTGATAAAAGTAAAGCTGAAACCTTTGTAACCCAATTATATGAAGTGCTTTTCCTTCCTCAGCATATCAATACTCAAGATAATCTGAAAAAAGATTTTGAAAAAGCACAGGAAGCTCTTTTTGACCTGATCGTCAGTATTGTAAAAGAAGAGCGTCTTGCAGAAAAGCAGGTTGATTATTTCTTCGATGCTTTACCCGTGATATATGATAAACTGATCATAGATGCAGAAGCGGTACTGGAATTTGATCCGGCAACCGGTTCTCTGGAAGAAATACTTCTGGCTTATCCGGGCTATTTTGCGACTTATGTATACAGAATATCCCATCAGCTGTGGAATCAGGAAATAAAAATATTACCCCGGGTCATTTCAGAATATGCACACAGTAAAACAGGAATAGATATTCATCCGGGAGCATCAATCGGAGAATCCTTTTTCATTGACCACGGAACGGGAATTGTGATCGGGGAAACCTCAGTAATAGGGGATCATGTGAAAATTTATCAGGGAGTAACCCTCGGCGCATTGAATGTCTCCAAAAAGAAAGCTAACCAGAAAAGGCATCCTAATATTGAAGACCATGTCATTATCTATTCCGGGGCAACCATATTAGGAGGAAATACAACGATAGGAAAGGGAAGCATTATTGGCGGAAATGTGTGGATTACACAAAATGTTCCTTCCAATTCCCTGGTTTACAATAAAAGTGAAATTAAAATTAAGGATAACAATTCATTACCTGAGTCCTTAACCTTTGTGATATAAAAAAAATAAAAATTTAATCGGTATGAAATTCCAAAACACACTAGAAACCATCGGAAATACTCCGGTAGTAAAAATTAATAAGCTTTTCAGTCCGGGCCATGAGATCTGGATCAAATTAGAAAAAAGTAACCCGGGTGGAAGCATCAAAGACAGGATTGCATTAGCAATGATTGAAGATGCTGAAGCTAAAGGATTGCTGAACAAAGACAGTGTCATTATTGAGCCTACAAGCGGAAATACCGGGATAGGACTTTCTTTGGTAGCAGCAGTGAAAGGTTATAAGCTTATTCTGGTGATGCCCGAAAGCATGAGTGTGGAGCGCCGCAAGATTATGGAAACCTACGGTGCAGAATTTGTGCTGACTCCGAGAGAGAAAGGAATGAAAGGAGCCATTGAAAAAGCCAATGAGCTGGCAGCAGAAACTCCAAACTCATGGGTGCCGAAACAATTTGATAATCCGGCCAATGTAAAAATCCATACCGATACCACGGCACAGGAAATTCTGAAAGATTTTCCGGATGGCTTAGACTATTTCATTACAGGAGTAGGAACAGGTGGACACATCACAGGGATTGCAAAAGTATTAAAACAACACTTTCCGGATATTAAAGTGATTGCTGTCGAGCCGGATCTGTCTCCGGTGCTGAGTGGTGGAGAACCGGGGCCACACCCGTTACAGGGGTTGGGAGCAGGATTTATTCCCTCCATATTGGATACGGATCTTTTGGATGAGATCATTAAAACAGGTAAAGACGAAGCTTTTAGTTTTGCTGTTGATGCTGCCAGAAAAGAAGGTCTTTTTGTAGGAATTTCAACAGGAGCCGCTTTAGCTGCAGTAGCCAAAAAATTACCTGAAATAAAAGCCGGATCGAAAATATTAACCGTCAACTATGATACAGGCGAAAGGTATCTTTCCATTGAAGGATTGTTCTAAAGCTTAACCTCTAAAGCAGATTTTAAATGAAAACAAATAATAAAACACCAAAGGTTTACCTTATCGGTGCGGGACCCGGTGACCCTGATCTCATCACAGTAAAAGCGGTGAAAGCAATTGCTGAAGCAGATGTAATCCTGTGTGACCGCCTTGTAAGCCCTGAAATTTTAGAAGAATATATTAGCGAAAATACTGAAGTTTTGTATGTAGGTAAAGAATGCAGTAAAAACGCCTCGACCCCTCAATCCCAGATTAATAATTTAATGGTTGATTATGCCCTTCAGAATAAAGTGGTTGTGAGATTAAAAGGTGGTGATGTTTCCATATTTTCCAATATTCTGGATGAATTGCAGGCTCTGAAAAATAAAGAGATTCCTTTTGAAATCATCCCCGGAATTACGGCTGCTTTGGGAGCTGCTGCTTATGCAGGAATGCCGTTAACAGCCCGGGGATATGCCACATCAGTCCGTTTTCTGACTTATTACAAATCAGAAATCCTTACCGGTGATTATTGGAAAGAACTTGCTTCAACCAACGATACCCTTGTGTTTTATATGTCCAAAGGAAACCTTTCCGGCCTTGTTGAGAAGTTTATAAAACTGAATATTTCAGAAGAAAAAAAGATTGCGGTTATCGAACAGGCTACTACACCCTATCAAAAAGTGTATACCTCATCATTTGATGATTTTGAAAGTAAATTTGAAAATAAAACTTTTGCTTCCCCTTCTTTGGTGGTCGTGGGAAAAATTGTGAATCTGCATGAAGAATTCTCCTGGCTTGATAATGCAGAACAGGAAGGCCTTTATTTTAAATCCATTGCTAATGGAAGTATCATATCAAACATCCAAAACCTTTTCGAATATGCTGTCTGAAACTAAATTTAATATCCTTAAACAAATATCCGGTGATTTCTCGAGAGACGAAACCATCTGGGCGAGTGGCTATCTGGCAGGGCTGGCCGGATCTGCTTTGACTGTTCAGCCGACGGTGACTGAACAGAACCTCATAACTGAAAATCAGGTAAAGAAAATAACACTTGCCTACGGAACAGAAACCGGGAACAGCAAAAAGCTGGCAACCGAGCTGGCCGGAATTATCAAGAAAAAAGGGATTCAGGTGAAATTGGCAGACCTTTCACAGTACAAGCCTAAAGACCTGGGTAAAGAAGAGTTTTTCTTTATGATCATAAGTACTCAGGGAGAAGGGGAGCCTCCAATATTGGCTAAAAAATTCTATGACCATATTCATGAGAATGAAATAAACCTTAATCATCTGAAATTTGGAGTTTTAGCGTTAGGAGACACCAGTTATCCGCTGTTTTGCAAAACAGGTGAAGATGTTGATTTCCGATTTGAAATCCTGGGAGCTCAGCGGATTATCCCATTAAAGAAGTGTGATATTGATTACGAGCAGGACGCCCATAATTGGGTGGAACATCTCTTTGATGCAGTGAATAAAACTTCAGGAACGGCTAAGTCAAATGTTTTAACAACAAAAACCTCATCTTCAAGAAAAACCTATTCCGGAACCGTTTCGGCGATCATTAACCTTAATGATATCACTTCTGAAAAAGAAACCTATCATATCGAAATAGAATCGGAAGAGCCTGTTATTTATAAGCCGGGAGATGCCTTAGGAGTAATTCCCGTTAATTCAAGAGCTGTAGTCAGTGAAATTATTGAACTGACGGGAGTTGATCCCCAAAAACAGATCGAAACTTCAAAAATTACGGCAAGCATAGATGAATTGCTGACTAAATATTTGAATATCAGTTTTCTGCTTAAAATAACGGTTGCCCAATATGCACAAATAACCGGGCATAACATTCCCGAGGTCCGTTTAAGTCTTCTTGATCTGCTTAGGATTTATCCGGTAAGAAGTGCCGGTGAATTTGAACAGATTATTCCTGTTTTAACAGGTCAGGCTCCCCGTTTATACTCCATTTCTTCATCTCTGGAAGCCCATGGAGATACGGAAATTCATATCACGGTTGCGAAATCACAGTTTTTCATTGATGATAAAAAACAAAGCGGCTTGTGCAGCGGTTTCCTTAGCGAATTTAACGAAGGAGAAAGCCTTGAGTTTTATATCCAGGAAGCCAAACATTTTAAACTGCCCAGACCAGATAAAGACATTATCATGATTGGCCCGGGAACAGGGATTGCCCCTTTCAGGTCATTTCTCTGGGAAAGGGATGCTACAGGAAGCGAAGGGAGAAACTGGCTCTTTTTCGGGGACCGGAATTTTATCTCGGATTTTCTCTACCAGTCGGAAATCCTGGATTTTATGAAAACCGGAACATTAACCCATTTAGATATGGCATTCTCCAGAGACACACCTGAAAAAATATATGTTCAGGATAAGCTGAAAAAGAAAGCAAATGAGATTTTTAACTGGCTTGAAGGAGGAGCATCTCTCTATATCTGCGGTGCAAAAGAACCGATGAGTAAGGATGTGGAAGAAACACTTTTGAATATTATTCAGGATCATGGAAAATGTACGAAAGAAGAAGCAGGCCTTTACCTTGAAGAAATGGAGCTTAACGGGAGATATGCCAAAGATGTTTATTAAAATGAGTCACAAATAATAAAGAGAAAAACAAAATGAATAATAAAGATAACCTTTCGCCGGTAGAAAGGATTAAAACCGGGAGCAACGGGCTCAGGGGAACCCTGAATGAAAGCCTTTCAGATGATTTTACCGGAGCCATAAGAGAAGACGACCAGACCCTTGTGAAATTTCATGGGATGTACCAGCAGGATGACAGAGACAGACGGGAAGAGCGTGTAGCCAAAAAACTGGAATGGCTGTATTCATTTATGATCCGCTTACGTTTGCCGGGAGGTTTCATCACTCCGGAACAATGGGTCGGCCTTCATGAAGTTGCAGGGAAGCACTCGACCGGAACCATAAAAATTACAACGAGACAAACCGTACAGCTGCATGGAATTTTAAAATCTCATTTGAGGCCTACCATTCAGGAATTTAATCTTCAGCACCTGGATTCTATTGCTGCATGTGGAGATGTCAACAGAAACGTTACCTGTACCTCAAACCCTTCCGAATCGCCGGTTCACCAGGAAGTTTACGAGCTGGCAGGGAAAATAAGTGAAATGTGCCTGCCTAAAACCAAAGCTTATTATGATATCTGGATTGATAACGAATTGCTAATCGACAGAAAGGCAGAAGAAGACCCCTTGTATCAGGACAGATATCTGCCCAGAAAGCTTAAAATAGGAATTGCAATTCCGCCCAACAATGATGTAGATGTTTTTATTAATGACATTGCCCTCATCACAATTATCGAAAATGATCAGATCATTGGGTACAATATAGCTGCCGGAGGCGGGCTTGGGGCAACCCACAGCAATGAGGCAACCTATGCACGGCTTGCCTCGGTATTGGGTTTTGTAGATACTGAAGAAAAAGCCCTGAAGGCGGTTTATGAAATCATTACCGTACAGCGGGACTTTGGGAACAGGAGCGACAGAAAATTATCAAGATTAAAATATACAATAGACAAGCTCGGAATAGACCAGTATAAAGCAGAAGTTGAGAAAAGAACCGGCTTTGCTTTTGAACCTGCCAGGGAATTTAAGTTTGAACAGAGAAAAGACCGTTATGGCTGGATAAAAAATCATGAAGGAAAATGGTTTTATACCCTGTTTGTTGAGCATGGAAGAGTTCTGGATACTCAGGAATACCCTTTGAAATCAGGGCTGTTGAAAATAGCTGAAACCGGAAAAGTCAATTTCCGGTTTACCTGTAACCAAAACCTGATCCTTTCTGATATTGAAGAAGCAGATAAAAATGAAATTGAAAATCTCCTGAAAACATACGGAATTTTCAATTACACAGAAGAAGCAAGTGCCCTGCGTAAAAACTCTGTTGCATGTGTCGCTTTAAATACCTGTTCTCTGGCTTTGGCAGAAGCACAGCGTTACCTGCCTTCCTTAGTGACAAAAATAGAACCCGTACTCGGAAAACACGGTCTTTTAGATGAAGATATTACGATCCGGATGACCGGATGCCCAAACGGTTGCGGAAGATCTCCCAACGCTGAAATAGGATTCGTAGGGACGGCTTATGGGAAATATAATCTTCATATCGGCGGAGACAGACTAGGAATGCGCCTTAATACGAAATTTAAAGAAAATATCGGCGAAGAAGAAATTCTCAATACGCTGGATGAGCTTTTCGGGATCTATGTGAAAGGAAGAAACGGAGAAGAAACATTTGGGGATTTTTCATACCGCTACCTGCAAACTTTAAAATAAATATATGATCAATATTCTTTACCGTCAGAAAAAATATCAAAAGCAGGATCAGCGCCTTTTAGGAATGCGAATGTGCATGTGTTGTTTACCATCAGGCTTCACTTAACATTCTTATTAACCTAAAAAATAAACAATGAAAAATAACACCCAGGGATATTTTCTGCAAAAAACAGGCATTCTATTATTTACAATATTATTCTTTAATCTCATACAGGCACAGCAGCTTATAGAATTAAGCGGTATTATCAACCATACAGATACCGGGAAAGGGCTTGCAGGAGTGCAGATTCAGGTTGAAAACACTCAGGATATGGCATTAACGGATCAACAGGGAAATTTTAGCCTGAGAACAAGAGTTAAAATACCCTTCAGAATTGTGATCACGAAAAAAGATTTTACCAGTCGAACAGTTGAAATACTTTCCCTTTCCAATAAAATAGCCATTGAGCTCAATCCTCAGAATACCATCATTAATGAAGTGGTGATCTCAGCGTCACGTGTTCCCGAAAAAGTATTAAGATCGCCCATCGCTATTGAGAAAATTGATATTAAAGCAATCAGGGAAAGCCCGGCAGCTTCATTCTATGAAACCTTGGAAAATGTAAAAGGATTACAGCTTTTAACGTCAAGCCTTACCCTGAAAGTACCTAATTCAAGAGGATTTAATTCACCCAATAATTTCCGCTTTATGCAGTTGGTAGATGGCGTTGATGTACAGTCGGCTACGTTGGGGGTTCCGTTGGGAAATGCCATTGGCCCTACAGAGCTCGACATCCAGTCTATGGAAGTTACTCCGGGTGCAGCCTCTGCACTTTACGGAATGAATGCCATCAACGGTCTTGCAAGCCTTCAGACAAAAGATCCTTTTACCTCTGAAGGATTAAGCTTTTATTTCCGTGGCGGAGTCAATCATGTAGACAATGTTAATCATACAATAGCTCCGTTGGGCGAAAGTGCTATAAGGTTTGCAAAAGCATTCAATAAAAATCTGGCAATAAAAGTTAATGCTTCTTATTTTAGCGGGATCGACTGGATTTCAGATAACCATACAGATCAGAATCCTAATTCTCTGGTTACCGGAAATCCGAAGTTTTCTTTTGTGAATAATCCCGCAGAAGACCTCTGGAATAAATATGGAGACGAAAGAAATAACAGAGTAGCAGTAAAAGTAGATTATAACGGGAAACCAACGACTTTCAATGTTTCAAGAACGGGCTATTTAGAAAAAGATCTGGTAAGCCCGGAAGTAAAAAATATAAAATTTGATGCAGGGCTGTATTACCGTTTCGGTGATCAGTGGCGGGCTTCTTATGTGTATCGCTACGGATTATTGGACGGAACTTTTCAAAGGGGAAATAAGATCCGGCTGCAAAATGCAACCGTTCAGAATCATAAAGTAGAGCTGACCGGAAAAGAATTGACTTTCAGAACTTATGTGTCGATAGAAAATACCGGAGATTCCTACAATCTTAAACCTTTGGCAGATAATCTCGACCTTACCAATCTTTCCAATACAAATTGGAAAAATATATTTCAGACCACATTACAGAATAATCTTAACGCTGGAGTCAACCTGAATGATGCCTTTATTTTTGCGCGGCAGGAAGCGGATAAAAACAGGGTAGTTCCCGGAACGGCAGCCTTTGAGCAACTAAAGAACAGGATTATCGGAATTAATAACTGGGACTCAGCCAACGGTGGTGTGGCAGGAGCTCCCGCAACGGGTGGTGCTAAACTGGAGCAGGAATCCCGTTTTTACCAGGGGGAAATCACCTATGATTTAAGCAGGTTCGTGGAAATATTTAATCTTCTTGCCGGAATTGATTATCGTTTTTACAGCATAACACCGGACGGAAATAACTTTGTTGATTTTGAAAGACCAGTCAGTGAAAGGAATATTCCATTGCCTGACGGAACCTTTGGAAAAGATGTCACTTATCAGAAATATGGTGCCTTTGCACAGCTTACCAAACTCTTTTTCGATGAAAAGTTAAAACTTAATGTAGCATTGAGGGTTGATAGAAACCCAGAATTTGAAACCAAATTTAATCCGAGGATAAGTCTTGTATATTCTCCGGTTAACCGGCATAATTTCAGAGCCTCTTTTCAGAACGGATTCCGTTTTCCTTCGTTGTTTGAAGCCTTTTCTTTTGTTAATAACGGTAATGTAAGACGTGTAGGTGGACTTACAAAAGTGAATGAAGGATTGGGTTATCTTGAAAACTCCTATACCCTTGCATCGATTGATCAGTTTATTTCTGCTGTAAATGCAGATGTTGACGGCGGAAAAAGCCAAAGCCAGGCAGCTTTAGATAATAGAAATCGTTTGGTGGTGGCTAATCTGCAAAAACTGCAGCCGGAAAAGATAAATTCTTTTGAAGTGGGCTATAAATCGGTTTTATTTAATAACAAACTGGTCATTGACTGGGATTTTTATTATAATATCTACGAAGGTTTTCTGGGCCAGGTGGAAGTGGCCGTTCCCAAAAATGGAAAGGTAGGCAGTGATAACGCTGTTCTCGATATGATTGACCGCAGTAAACAGGACCGTTACAGGGTATATACGAACAGTAATAATACCTATAAAAGCTATGGAACTTCTCTGGGGCTCCGCTATAACCTTGTGAAAAATTACAATATCAATGCAAACGTATCGTACAACGACCTGATTTCATCTCAAAATTCTGATCTTTTTATAACATCTTTCAATACACCTAAATGGTCGGTAAACGTAAGCTTAGGAAACAGGGAAATTATTAAGAATATCGGATTTACAGTAGTGGCAAGATGGCAAAACAGGTTTTTATGGGAAAGTCCTTTGGCTTCGGGTGAAATTCCATCATTTTATACCATTGATGCACAGGCTACCTGGAGGATTCCTGAAATTAATGTGAATATTAAAATTGGAGCGACCAATTTGCTGAACCGCCGGTATTTTCAGTATGCAGCCGGGCCTGAAATCGGAGGATTGTATTATATGGCTTTTACTTATGATTTAAAATTGTAATGAGATGAAAAACGCATTGTATCCCGTATTCCTGAAACTCGAAACATTGTCATTGCTGGTGATCGGAGGCGGAAAAATTGCCCTGGAAAAACTGGAATCCGTTCTCACCAATTCACCCGGAACATCTGTGAAGCTTGTTGCAAAAGAAATAATACCAGAAGTTAAAATCTTACAGGAAACATTTCCTAATCTGAGATTATATGAGAGAACCTATGATGACAATGACTTCAGTGATGCAGACCTTGCGATCATTGCAGTGAACGATATTGCACTTGCTGAAGAGATCAGGGATAAGGCTCATCAGAAGAATTTACTGGTAAATATTGCAGATAAACCGGATCTGTGTGATTTCTATTTAGGTTCCATTGTGCAGAAAGGAAGCCTGAAAATTGCGATTTCAACCAACGGGAAATCACCGACGATAGCAAAAAGATTGCGTGAAATATTCACAGAGGCAATTCCCGACGAAACAGAAGATGTATTGGAAAATATGCAGAGTATCCGGAACCGGTTAAAAGGAGATTTTGATTTTAAAGTAAAAGAGCTGAACAGGCTCACCACTCAGTATTTATCTGAAGAAAAAAAGAACCCTGAAAAATCTGACCTGGAAATTGAAAATCTGATCAATATTACCAAAATAGTACAGCGGAGAGCCAATATTTATCTCGGAATTATCGGAGTTTTAATCCTTTTTGGAATATTGGGTTTTACCATTTACAGATTTAACCTTTCTGCTGATATTGCATTCTTCCTTAATAAAGACGGGCATATTTTCTACTGGATGCTGTTTGCCGGCTTCATGGCAGAGATTGTTGCCGGATCAATGGGAATGGGATACGGGGTGATATGTACCACCATATTGTTATTACTGAATGTTCCCCCACCGGTCATAAGTGCGAGCATTCATTCTGCAGAATCATTCACAACAGCAGCAGGCAGCGTCAGCCATTACAAACTGGGAAATGTCAATAAAAAAATGGTTTGGGTATTGTTTCCTCTGGCAATAATCGGATCTGTGGCCGGAGCATTGACCTTATCACATTATGGCGAATATTATGCCCATATCATTAAACCGATCATTTCCTGTTACACATTGTATCTGGGGATTAATATTCTTAAAAATGCCTTTAAGAAAAAAAATGCAGAACAAACTAAAGCTAAGAAAAAAACAAATCTTAAAGTACTTGGGCTCATTGGCGGTTTTATTGATTCTTTCGCAGGCGGAGGCTGGGGTCCGCTGGTGACAGGCACTCTGATCAAAGAAGGAAGAACTCCACGGTATGTTGTCGGAAGCTCTACTGTAACGAAATTTTTACTTACGGTGACAAGTGCCATTACCTTTATCTTTACCATTGGGATCCATCACTGGAATATTGTATTGGGGCTCCTTTTAGGAGGTGTTTTTACGGCTCCGTTTTCTGCAATGCTTACTTCCAGGTTACCTACTCAAAAAATGTTTGTTGTTGTAGGAATAGTAGTCATTATCATGAGCCTCATTACCATCATCAAATCATTAGTCTAAGATTAAAACTTGATCATATCATTAGAAAAATAGCTCCTGACTGGAGCTGTTTTTTCTTTTTATAGACTTGTGCTGAAAAAAATCAAGCATAAAATCAAAAAATTATATTTTTTTTCGTTCTGTAAACCAGTTGGTTATGGTTTTGTTTAAAAATCATATGCAAGATTCTTTAAAAAGACGATTTATATAAGTGAGTACTCAAAGTAATAGAATGTTTAAAGAAAAAAATTAAAGTAATGAAGAAATTAACGGTACTTAAAACTTTTATGGCTGTCCTGGTTTCAGCAGTAAGTCTTTCCTTAATGTCATGTATGGATGATGGCCCGGAAATCATTCCTGTGAAACTGGAAGATGTCAACGGAAATTATAAGGCAAAGCTTATTGTAACCCAGGGGAATAATAAAATTGAGAAAGTTGCAGATTTTAAAGCGAAAAAAGATACGATTACGTTTTTAGATTTTCCGGTAAAAGAAATTGTTAAATCAGTAGTGAAAGATCCCGCAAAAACAGAAAGCGCATTGGCAGCAATCGGAAAAGTGAAATATAATCTTAATTATACCTCATCAATCAATGCAAATCATAACGTGGTAGAGTTGATTTTTGCACCTAAGACATTAGAAATCCAGATCCCGGAGGACGGGGCAATTAAAAAAACAGTTGTAACGTTCATTACTAAAGAGAAAGGATTCTATGTTGGCCAGAACAGAGCAATGCAATTTGGTCTGGAAGCAGAGAAAATAACGGTTGATGGGGTATTATTAACCCCTTATGAAATGATTAAATATGATTTTCCGTATTGTGTAAAATATTAAAATTGGGATCAGAAGAATAGGTTGTATCCTTTAAGGATGCAGCCTATTTTTGCATTAAGATTAATCAGTCAGTATTTCAGTGGAAAATCATTGTTAAGGTTAAATGGAGAAAAGCAAGGAGCAGATATTGGTCAACCGTCTTCTGTTAAAAGAAGAAGAGGCTTGGAAAGAGTTTTTCGGAACTTATTCCGGAAGTCTTACCTATGTATGTTCCCGCTATATCATCGGGAAAGATGATGTACATGATGTGCTTCAGAATAGCTTTATAAAGATGTTCCGCTCAATAGATTCATTTGAATACAGGGGAAACGGCTCCCTGAAAGCATGGATAACCCGGATCGTGGTCAATGAGTCGTTAAAACATATCAGGGAACACCCGGATTTTAAAATATCGGCAGATGAGTTTGAAATCCCGGATATTCCAGATGAAGAAGAACCGAATCTGGATGAGATACCACAGGCAGAGATCATGGAAATGATCCGTGCTCTTCCTGAAGGGTACCGGACTGTTTTCAATCTGTATGTTTTTGAGAATAAAAGTCATAAAGACATTGCATCGCTGTTGGGAATTGCAGAAAATTCCTCTGCCTCACAATTTCACAGAGCCAAAGGAATGCTTGCCCAGAAAATTAAAGAATATAAAATGGTAAAAAAAGCGCAATATGAATAATCAATGGTTAAACGATCTGCGCAGGAAAATGGAAGACCACACCGGGGATATTCCGGATGGATTGTGGGATGATATCAGGGAAGAATTATTCAATGATGAGGATAAGAAAACAGTCATTGGACTCGCTCCGGAAGAACCGGTCTCAAAAGAGAAAAAGATTTCCGGATCAGGTTTTACGGCTGTACTGTACCGCATTGGTGGTATTGCTGCTGTGATTGTGCTGCTGTTTGTGGTTGGAAGACAGTGGCTTAGCTTAAATACTAAAGAATCTAAACAGTCAGAAGAAACAGCATACGCAACGAAAAAGAGGACTGACAAAAAAACAGGTAATCCTGTTTTGAAAGAGAATACAAAAGAAAAGAATATTGATGTGATTTCTTCCGGAAATTCTTATTTGAAAGAGATTGCATCAAACAGAAAAATAGAATTATTTGAAAATATTTTCACAAAAAGCCTCAGTAAAGAGAAAGCTTTATTGAAAACGGATGCGCAACAAGCAGAAGAACAGAAGGATTACAGTACTTTCAGCTTGCCTGATCAGGATGAAAAAATCGGACAGAATAAAAAAGAGGATATCATTCAGCCTAATGAAAGTAATGAATCTTTAAAGCAGGAAGAAAGAGATCTTGCTCCTTTGTTTGCTGAGAATAAGACCAAGACCGCAAAGAAGAGCTCAAATAAATCATGGATGTTAAGCTTGCTTACCGGAAAAGCAGCACCCAATTCGGCGCAACAGTTTCCGGGATACGCTACAATGGGCGGAAATCCGTTGAGTATTAGTGATGTATGGGGAACTGCCAGCTATGAGGAAAACCCTCTTACGGAAATATTACTGGCCAATCAGAGCAAGCAGGTGGAAGCTACAGTAAGACATAAAATACCGCTCAATTTAGGCATCTCTTTGTATTATAATCTTGGAAAAAGATGGGGAATAGGTACCGGAGTGAATTATACCAAATTATCATCAGAACTTCATTCGGGAAGCAGTTCTAATTTTATTAAAGGTGAGCAGACGGTTCATTACATTGGAGTTCCCGTTCAGGTTAATTATAATGTCATTCAGAAAGGCAGATTTACAGGTTATGTTACCGGTGGGGCATTAGTTGAAAAAGCTGTTGCCGGTAATCTGAAAACAAAATATATAGTGAATGATGAGGTTACAGATGAGGTCAAAGAAAAGCTTGAAGTAAAGCCGGTGCAGGTTTCTTTAAATGGAGGTTTGGGAGCGCAATTGAAACTTGTGGATAAAATAGGGGTTTATGTAGAACCGGGAATTGGATATCATTTCAAAGACAACAGCTCCCTGAACACAATTTATAAAGACAAACCATTGAATTTCAATGTGAAGTTTGGAATCAGAGTATCCATTGATTAATTGAATTTTTAATTGTTGAAACCTAGGATAGCACCCTGTTTTCAATAGGGTTGGCTTGATGATCTTAAAATTAACCATTAAATATATTCTATGAAGACAAAATTGATTTTATTAATGTTTTTGGCTTTTACTGCTTTAAATATAAATGCGCAGTGCCCATTTACTCCTACCATTACCAGTCCGAGACTGGGAGCGATGTTTCCGGATAAAGTAGTATTCTGTAATACTGAATCCGAAGTACTTTCCACACAAACGTACGACAGTTATCAATGGTACAAGCAGGAATGGGACTGGCAGACACCCAATACAAACCCTTGGGTTGCAATCCCGGGAGCGACTTCTCAAACGTTGACGATTGACGGGACTAATGATATGCTTTACTATTTTAAAGTAGAAGTTACGCAGGCAAACTGTACAGCGCAAAGTGCAGAAATTATGTCAGACGGGTATGCCTATGGTCTTCCGGCAATGATGACCACCTTTACGCCCGGAACCTATGAGCAGGTTGGAGCAGGTGAATATAATATCTGTGAAGGAGCATCTGTGAAATTTGAAAATATATATCCCGTTGTATATGGAAATCATACCTGGTATAAATGTACTCCAGGTAATATTCCGCCTGTTCCCGGAGACCCTTGTATCATCAGTGGGGCTACCGGAGATTCCTATACTGCTACGGAAACAGGATTTTACGGGTTCTATGCCTGTACAGAATATTGCCCGGATCAATGTGAGTTTTTAGGACTTGGAGGATTCCAGCAACTGAATTTTGGCAACTGGAGCTTTTGTGGCTTAGGAACAGACGAAACGAAGCCTAAATCCAATGATCTTACTTTATATCCAAACCCGGCTACACAATTGATCTATATCGGAAAAGCTTCTGATAAAACCTATAAAGAGATTTCAATTGTAGATGCTTCAGGGAGATTGATGATCCAGAAAACCAATCACCAGTATAACCAGCCAATCGATGTAAGTGCACTGACTCCGGGAGCGTATATTATCGCATCCAAAAGTGCAGAAGGAAAAGTATACAGAAATAAATTCATAAAAAAATAGGAAACAAGACTTCCTAATTATTGTTAGTTTTTAATAATTGTCTGATCGGTACAGGATGTGGCCTGTGCCGATTTTTTATTTTAAATGATAGCTTCATCGTTAGGAAAACGGGACAGTGTTTAAGAGTTTTATAAGAATAATTTATTTTCAAAAATTTATTACATTTACCTCAAAACACACATATGCTGATCAAAATTTACGGAAGCGCAATTCATGGAGTTGCAGCGCAGACTATTACCATTGAAGTCAATATAGACACCGGCGGAGTAGGGTATCATCTTGTAGGCCTTCCCGATAATGCGATTAAAGAAAGCAGTTATAGGATTTCAGCAGCTTTAAAAAATGTAGGTTACAAAATTCCCGGTAAAAAAATTACGATCAATATGGCTCCGGCAGATCTCAGAAAGGAAGGGTCTTCTTATGATCTGAGCATTGCTGTCGGAATTTTAGTGGCTTCAGATCAGATTGTCGCTGAAAATATCCAGGATTATATCATTATGGGTGAGCTTTCCCTTGATGGGAGTTTATTGCCTATAAAAGGTGTTTTGCCGATTGCTATCCAGGCAAGGGCGGAAGGCTTCAAAGGAATTATTTTGCCCAAGCAGAATACCCGTGAAGCAGCTATTGTTAATGACCTCGAAGTATATGGTGTTGAAAATATCAAAGAAGTCATTGATTTTTTTAATGAAGGAAAACCTATTGACAGAGTAGTATTGGATACCCGGAAAGAATTTCAGGAAAAGATCTGTCAGTTTCCCTTTGATTTCTCAGAAGTTAAAGGACAGGAAGCCGCCAAAAGAGCAATGGAAGTTGCCGCCGCCGGTGGGCATAATATTATTTTGATCGGTCCGCCCGGAAGTGGAAAAACAATGCTTGCCAAAAGGGTTCCAAGTATTTTACCGCCTTTAACATTGAAAGAAGCTTTGGAAACCACAAAAATTCATTCAGTTGCCGGTAAAATGGGAACAGAAACTTCTTTAATGACGATCCGTCCTTTCAGATCTCCGCATCACACCATCTCAGATGTTGCCTTAGTGGGAGGCGGAAGTTATCCCCAGCCGGGCGAAATTTCTTTAGCTCATAACGGCGTTTTGTTTCTCGATGAAATGCCGGAATTTAAAAGAACGGTTCTTGAGGTTATGAGGCAACCACTGGAAGATAGGGAAGTAACCATTTCAAGAGCGAAATTTACCATCAATTATCCGGCAAGCTTTATGTTGATTGCTTCAATGAACCCAAGCCCCAGCGGATACTTTCCTGATGACCCGAATAATACCTCATCAGCTTTTGAAATGCAGCGTTATATGAATAAACTTTCTGGTCCGCTTTTAGACCGGATTGATATTCATATTGAAGTTCAGAAAGTGGAATTTGAACAGCTGACCGAAAAGAGAAAAGGTGAGAAAAGTGAAGAAATAAGAAAACGTGTTTTAAGATCCCGCGAGATACAGCAGGAACGATATAAAGATTTGAAAATTAGCTATAACGCCCAGATTGGACCAAAAGAAATTGAAGCGTTTTGTGAATTAGATGAAGCATCATTTAATCTGATTAAATTAGCAATGGAAAAGTTAAATCTTTCTGCCAGAGCTTATGACCGGATTTTAAAAGTAGCAAGAACAGTTGCTGACCTGGAAGAATCTGAAAGAATCTTATCCCATCACATTTCTGAAGCCATACAGTACAGAAGCTTAGACAGAGAATTCTGGAATGTATAATTTAGAATTTTATGGCTTCAGGAAATATACTTTTCTAAACAAGAGTCTTATTAATGGATTTGAGCAGATATTTACGTTCTTAATTCTCTCCAATGTGAAAATTTAACACATGCCTTTAACGCTTGTTCAATTTATTATATTAAATTTGATTGCTGAATTTTTAATAATATTTAATTATGAAAGATAAATTTACATGATTAATAGATGCTTTTGAATTTAAAACAAAGATTAATGAAGATATAAATATATTCTTCATAAGAGATTGATAAGTAAAGCAATGTTTTTGCTTGTTTATAGTTCTGCTTCTTGAGTAGATCATTCAGACCAATTTTACCCAATCAAAAAAACTAATATGCCAAATACGATTTCAACATCAGGAGCATTTTCTGCTCCTGTCACTACCACATTATCTCCTGAAGACAGAGAAAAACTACTGAATGGATTTAACAATACCGGATGGGATTATCAAAAAGAAGAAACCTTAGTTTCACTTTTCCGGAAACAGGCAAACCGGTATGCGGAAAATATAGCCGCAGTATATCAGGGTCAACAAATTACTTATCACGAACTGGATCAGCAAAGTAACCGAGTTGCTAATGCCTTGCTGGCAAAAGGAGTAAAAGAAGGAATGTATGTTCCGGTATGGCTGGACCGATCTCTGGAATGGGTTATCGCTATTCTTGGAGTAATAAAGACCGGAGCAGTTTATGTTCCCATTGATACAGCTTATCCTGTAAAGAGAATAGATTATATTCTTTCAGATACCGGAGCCGGAATTATCATTACAGATCATGAGCATGGAAAACTTCTGGCTGAAAATAAAAGTGTTGAGGTTTTTTATTTAGATCAGAACAATAAGCAGGAAAAACCGGCTGTAGAGCATCCGGAAGTGATTCCGCATCCGGATTCATTGGCCTATACTATCTATACTTCAGGATCTACCGGAAAACCTAAGGGGGTTATGGTGACACACCTGAGTATTCAACATTTAATTACATGGCATAACCAGCATTTCAAGATAGATCATACCTCCAGATTGTCTTTGGTTGCCGGATTGGCATTTGATATATCTGTCTGGGAAACCTGGTCGGCCCTTACTGCGGGAGCAACACTTTTTATTGCGGATAATGAGCAGAGAACAGAAGCAGCACTTCTGGTAAATTATTATCGGAATAACCGCATTACCCATGGTTTTGTGCCTGTTGTTCTGGCGCCCTCTGTTGTTGATCATACTAAACAATACAATGATCTTGAATTACAATATCTTTTTACAGGTGGGGAAAAACTTAAACCTGTCCTTACAGCAGGATTGAGTTATGAATTAATTGATTATTACGGTCCGACGGAGTGTACTGTATTTGCTACTTTTAAAACTGTAAAAGATGTAAATGGTGAATATGTATCTTCCATTGGTAAGCCCATTGCCAATACACAGGCTTATATTTTAGGAGAGCATATGGAATTGCTGCCGATAGGTGCTACCGGAGAATTGTATATCGGGGGAGTGTTGCTGGCTAAAGGCTATCTTAATAATGAAATACTTACAGATTCAAAATTCGTGACCAATCCTTTCATGGAAACAGAAAAGATTTATCATACCGGAGATCTTGCCAAATGGACTGCAGATGGAGATATTCAGTTTTTGGGAAGAATAGACAATCAGGTGAAGATAAGAGGATTCCGTATTGAGCTGGGCGAAATAGAAAGCACACTTACCCGCTTGGAAAAAATAAAAGAGGCAGTAGTGATAACACAGGATACAGCCGGAAATAACAAGTATCTTGTTGCTTTCATTGTGTTGAACAACAACGCGGAAAAAGATATTACCCTGATAAGACAGCATCTGAAAGAAGAGCTTCCCGGCTATATGATGCCATCTCAGATTATAACGATTGATAAAATACCCCTTACACCAAACGGGAAAACCAATACTGAAATTCTGAAAGAGCTAGCAGATAGAGAAGCTAAAGAGTTGGTTTCACACGAGCCTCCTACTAATGAAACCGAGAGAATTATCGCGGATATCTGGTCGGAAGAGCTGGAACGTCCCGTGATTAATATTACAGATAATTTTTTTGATATTGGAGGAAACTCTCTTTTCGTAGCAATTGTTACAACGGCATTGCAGGAAAGACTAGAAGTAAAAGTATATATGCGTGATATCTATCAATACCCAGTATTACAGGCACTTTCAAATGTATTAATAACAAGAGCTAAAGAAGAAAGAGATGTGATTCCTGTTGAAGATGTTGAGCCAGATGTGGCATTGCAGCAGGATGTTTATCTCGCTCCCGGGACGGTATTTGCAGGAGGGTTTAATCCTGAACAGATAGAAAACCCATCGGCAATATTTTTAACAGGGGTCACCGGGTTTGTAGGAATCCATTTGCTACAGGAGCTTTTAGATACAACAAATGGTGATATTTATTGCCTGGTGAGAGCTCAGGATGAATTTCATGCTCTGGGGAAAATAGACCATTGCTTTGCCAGGTTTAACGTTCCGAAAAAAGAAACCCAAAAATCAAGGATTATTCCTGTGCCAGGAGATTTAGCTTTACCTTCATTAGGCCTTTCAGAAGAGCAGTTTATGATGTTGGCAAGTACAATTGATCTTATTTACCACTCCGGAAGTTCTGTCAACTTTATTGAGCCTTATTCTTATATGAAGGCTCCGAACGTGGAAGGTCTAAGGGAAATCATCAGACTGGCCGGCGCAGAAAGAACCAAATGCCTTGCTCTATTATCTACTATTTCGGTATACAGTTGGGGACATGTGTTTACCGGTAAAAAAGTAATGCTTGAATCTGATGATATCGAACAGAATATTTTATCAGTCAGTAAAGACATCGGTTATGTGAGAAGTAAATATGTGATGGAAGCCATTGCTGACCTGGCTGCCAAAGAAGGTTTGCCATTGATTACGTATCGTTTGGGATATGCGATGTGCCACAGTGAGACCGGAGCCAGTGCACCTTATCAATGGTGGTCCGGTTTGGTTAAAAACTGCATTGAGTTTAAATCTTACCCGGCACTTACCGAACTAAGAGAGGGATTGATCACTGTAGATTATATGGTGAAAGCAATGGGGCATATTACAAAAAATAAAGAAGCCATCGGGATGAAGTTCAATCTGATTGCCAGGCCGGAAACCAATTTAACTCTGGAAGGCTTTTTCGGTCTGCTTAAAAAATATTATCCACATCCTCTGGAAGCACTTCCATATAAAGAATGGCGAAAACACTGGGAAAACGATAGTAAAAACCGTCTGTATCCCCTCACCAGTCTCTTTAAAGACAATATGCATGAGGGCCTGTCTACTGTAGAACTTTATCAGCATACGTATGTCTGGGATTGCTCAAATGCCATTAAGTTTCTGGAAGGTTCAGGCATTCAGGAACCGGTATTTGATAAAGCTTTGTTGGATTCTTATTTGAAATATTTGGGAATTCCGGTTTTATAATTATTTTATATATTGTGACCTGAAAAATATCTTTTTAAACAGCTCTTAGCTTTTTGCTTTGGGCAGTTTTATTTTAGTATTTATTGCATTATGTGTCAGTTTTAATGAAAATATAAATCATTTTCGTTGAATTGATTAATTTTATATCACACAAATAAAAATATGGAAGAAGCATATGAATACTTAAAAGCTAATTTTGAAATTACAGAGGAAGATTGGAAGATCATAGCATCGAAAATGTTTGAAGAAAAGTTTAAAAAAAAAGATATTCTTCTTGAAGCAGGAGAACAGGAAAATATGCTGTCATTTCTGTCTAAAGGTGTGCTGAGGTTTTTTATCCCGGCGGAAGAAAATAAAGACAATGATATAACCTTTGACTTCATGTTTGAGAAAAAATTTGTCTGCGGAGATGAATCATTTTTAACAAGAACTCCTTCCCTGTATGGAATAGAAGCCTTATCAGATGTTGTGCTTTATAGATTCACTTACGATGATTTACAGGATATTTATAAAAGGACAGGTGGAGCAGACCGTATCGGAAGAATTGCACATCAGAGATTATTTCTCGAAAGATCTCAGAGGCTATATTCTTTTCTGAAATATTCTGCGAAGGAAAGATACCAGAACTTATTTAAAGAAAACCCGGTTTTAATTCAGGAAATCCCTCAAAAATATTTAGCATCTTATCTGGGAATAACTCCACAGGCACTTAGTAGAATCAGAAGACAGATTTATTAACATTTGTTCATTGTATACTTTTAAATGTCACCCTACTTTTGTCCAGATTTTTAAAAGATCATTTTAATTAACAAAAACAAAAAGACACACATGACATTTTTAAAACACTTTGGAACTTATTTCCTTTTTATCAGTACGATAACTTTAGCTCAGGTAGGGATAAATACACCTAATCCACAAGGGACCTTCCATGTAGACGGTAGTAAAAACAATCCACAATCCGGACTTCCTTCACAAGCTCAGCTCAATGATGATTTCATTGTAGCTAAAACAGGAAATGTAGGCCTGGGAACTATTTCTCCGTCCGTAAAACTGGATATATTTACGCAGGGGACACCTACAGTTCCCGTTGCAGGAATTAAAATTACAGATGGTTTGCAGGGAAAGGGCAAGGTTCTTACTTCCGATGATAACGGAGTGGGTTCATGGAAAAGACAAAGCCTGGAATTGGTGGTAGGAACAATGGGTAACGGGTATAATCTTCCTTTTAAATTTGATCTCAATTACTTTCAGACAGGATCAAGCATCGTTCTTCCTCCCGGGAAATGGCTGGTTACTGTAAATATGTTAGCTGTAAACAACCAACTCGCTGTTTTAGACATAGATGATTATATATGGTTCAGATCTACTTTTTCAGATTCACAGTTTACCACGAATAAAAGTCCGGATATTATTGGAACCGCTGATAAAGTAAGCGGAATGTTACAGGGAGCTGTGACTGGCGGAGCATTAAAATATAATATTGCCAACGGGCAGCTTGTGATCAATAACCAGTCTCTGACAGCAAAAACCTATTGGCTGATTGTAGGGGATTCGGAAGTGATTGGAAATCCGGACCCTGCAGCTTATCTGGATCGTTTAGGCGGTTCGAGTTGGGGTGAAAATATTATTTCAGCAGTGCCGATACAATAAGCAGAGTAATCAGGGAGTTTAGGGATTAATTATTTCTATACTCCCTTTTTTCCGTTTAGGATCATTTCAATCATTTTGATCTTTCTGTTTTCTCTTGTTTCCGGTTTCTTAGCTTCCTCGATCCAACGGATATACTCTTTTTTATGGGTATAACTCATTTTATCAAACAGATTCTTTGCATCGGGGTTTTCATTAAAAACAAAAATGATATCATCTGCAATTTCAACGGTTCTTTCCTCTTTATCTTCAAAAAGAGAAACAGAAATCTCATCCCCAAAAGTTTTCCCGAGTTCTTTTCTTATTTCTTTGGTTAATCCCAGAATATGGCAGTCAGATTTCATTTTAACCAGGCTTCCACGATATTCTGTTTTTCCGTCAAAGAGGGCTTTAATTTTCACCTGTCCTTTTTTCCCGAATAATTCTTCAGTAGAAAAAGGGAAATCTACAAAGGCAGCATCCATCTCTCCGTTTTGTTGAATTGGTGCTGAAAATTGAATAGGTTTAGAGTCCATACAGAAAATAATATTAAGTTCATCAAAAATAAAAAAACCGTGAAAACAAATTTCACGGTTTTGAAAATATATTCAATGAAAATATTATTTCTTTTTAGCTTTTACATGCTCTGGCTTTGCAGCTTTTGTTTTGGTATCGGCCGGAGGGTTTTCATCTCTGATCAGGTTTAATTCATCAATCAGTCTTCTTGCTCCTGCATATTTGTCGATTGTCCAAAGAACGAAACGAACGTCAACGTTGATGGTTTTCTGCCATTCCTGTTCGAAAACAATATCCCCGCTTAATGCTTCACTGTTTCCGTCAAATGCAATACCGATAAGGTTTCCGTCACCATCAATTACGGGAGAACCGGAGTTACCACCTGTGATATCATTGTTGGAAAGAAAGTTTACCGGCATATATCCTTTAGCATCAGCATATTGTCCGAAATCCTTCATATTATAAAGGTCGATTACCCTTTGAGGAAGATCAAATTCTTCATCTCCTTTTTTATATTTACCTACCAAACCGGTCATATCCGTATAATAGTTATCAGTAACCCCGAAATAATTTCTGTCGGTTCTGATTGGCAATTTATCTACCGTTCCGTATGTTAATCTCATCGTAGAGTTGGCATCCGGATAGAATTTCTTCTCAGGCATAGATTTCATTAGGCCGGCTAAGAATAAACGGTTGTTTTTAGCAAAGAAATCATCAATTTTAGAGAATTTCTCAACAGACATCTTCTGATCAGCAGCAAGGCCGTTTGCAATTTTCCAAAGAGGATCTGCATCAAGCTTCAGTGCATCCGGATTCAGGAGGAAGTTCGTTGCAGAAGTTTTGTTAGCAAAAATAGAAGAATAAGCTACGTTTGATAAATTCTTAGCATCCAATCCCAAAATAGTAGCGGAAGCAATATCTTTATTCGTTACTCTTGACTGGTAAAGGTTTACCATAGAGTTGATCATTTCACCCTCTAAAGAAGGATTGAAGTTTTCATAAGCAGACTTGATTGCCGCTTCTACTTTTGGCTTCATAGCCAGCCTTCCCTGCATATCCTGTGCCGCGTAAGTTTTAAGTACAGAACCTAACTGGTAAGCAAGGCTGATGTATTTTGAGTTTCTTGAAAGCTGAGACATATAATTTCTCTCAACATTTCTGTCAGAAACCTGCTTGTAATAAATTTGGATGTCTTCCAATACTCCGTCGTATTCTGTATTTCCCGGCTGTGCAGACCATTGTCTGTAAGTTGACTCGATATTTTGCTTGTCAGTGATCGTTCCGTTTTTGATGACGGCATCAATGGTTCCCTGTCTGTTTTTCCAGTAGTTTGCCACAGAAGCATATTGAGAAGCATAATTAAGCTGAGTCGCTTTATCTTTATCCATATACTTCTTCATTACATCCATTGCTAATTTAGAAGCTTCTACCCAAGCCGGATAATCTTTATTGACCATCTGTTGGATGCCATATGACGTTAAATAACGGTTTGTTCTTCCCGGATATCCTAAAATCATTGAGAAATCACCAGGTTTAACTCCTTTAAGAGAAACAGGTAAAAAATGTTTAGGCTTTAAAGGAATATTGCTTGGAGAATATTCTGCAGGATTGCCTGCAGCGTCAGAATACACTCTGAAAACGGTGAAGTCTGCCGTATGTCTTGGCCATTCCCAGTTGTCTGTATCACCACCGAATTTACCTAAAGATGAAGGTGGAGCACCTACCAGTCTGATATCTTTATAATCCTGGTAAACAAAATAATAGAACTCATTTCCGTTAAAAAAATCTCTTACTACCACCGTATATTTTCCGTTTTCAGAGTTTTCAGCCTGAATCGCTTTTGTTTCAGCATCGATTACTGCTTTTCTCTGTTCGCCGGTCATTGTATTATTGAGTTTAGAATTGATTCTTTGCGTAGCATCATCCATTCTTACCAAAAATCTTACATAAAGATCTTTTGCATTAAACTCATCTTTTTGCTTCATTGCCCAGAATCCGTTTTTCAGATAATCTTTTTCCGGTGTAGAAGCTGCTGCTACAGCGCCATAACCACAGTGGTGATTGGTAAAAATAAGTCCTTTATCAGAAACAATTTCCCCTGTACAGAATCCTCCAAAGCTTACGATAGCATCTTTTAAGCTTGAATTGTTTACCGAATAAATTTCTTCAGGAGTCAGATGCAAACCTTCTTTTTGCATGTCAACACCATTTAATCTTTTGATGAGCATTAGCAGCCACATCCCCTCATCCGCCCTCATTTGGGCAAAGCCCAGTAAAAAAGTGAATAGTAGAAATAGTCTTTTCATTTTATAAATTAATTTTTGTGACGCTAATTTACTAATTTTTACGATATTCTGCCCGTGATTGGTATGAAAATGGGAGGATAAGCTTCATGAAAAAAATATTTATACTGCTTTTGGCGATTTTATTTTTAGGAATCATTTTAAATTGCTCGTCAGCACAAATTAAAAATAAGCATATCCAAAGAGAATGGATGCTGGTATCTTTCGGGAGTTTTTCTAAAGATCAATTGATTAAAAATAGAGCAGGAATCAATTTGACCGCTAAAATTGAAAATGGGAAAATACGTGGCGGAGCTTTTATGGGATGTAATAAAATGTTTTTTAATTCCGAATTTAAAAACAATGGAAAAGTAAAAATAACAGGAGTTGGAAGCACCCTTATGGCATGTGAAGATATGAATCTGGAAACCTCATTTACAAAAAGCTTTGAAATGATGACGAAATATTCCGTGGAAGGGCACTTTCTTACCCTGTCTGATAATAAAGGCAATTCTATGAAATTTGTAGCATCGGATTGGGATTGATTTGTACATAATGATCCCGAAGGTAATAAGTAAAAAAGTCCGCAGTTTCGCGGACTTTCTTTTGGTTGAAAAATCTAGTTTATTACCGGTTATTAGTTTTTGGAATTGTTTTTTTTATTTCTTCCAAGGTGGCGGTATTTGGGAGGCCGGCTACATTATTATTTGTGTTCCTAGAATTATTTGCCTTTTTTGTTTGTCTGTTGGGTATGGTTGCCAGCATTTCTTCAAAACTTGCTGTATTGGGAAGCAGTTTCCCCGTGTTATTGGAAGCAGCAGTAGCGGGCTTTGATTCCTGCTTTACTTCAAGTCCCTGGTCGGAGGCCAATATAGTTTGAACGGTTTTCTTTTCTGCTCTTTCTTTAGCTTCTTTCAGCATTTTAGTTTCAAAGTCTTTGGCCTGCTTCAGGGTCTGATCTTCCTGAACCGGAGGAGCCATTTTATTTTCCTGGGCATAAATGCTTAAGCTTAATGTTAATAATGCCGTAATATATAATGTTTTCATGATGGTTTATTTAATGCTTACTAATACTTTAATTTTTCCGGTTTCATTCTGGCTGTAATCCTGAAGGGCTTTTCCAATGACCTGTCCTACTTTTACTTTTTTAAGATTGGCTTTCATGGCTACGCCGGGTTTGGATGAAGTCACCAAAAGGTCACCTCTTTTTATCTTACCGCCTTCCAGGCATACTTTGGTAGGGACAACCCCGATTACTCCCATCGGAACTTTGTCTGAAATATCCGTATCTATATGTTCTTCAGTAAGTAATACACCCGGTTTTGTAGCATAAACGCCTGCTACAAGGGTAGAATAAGGTTTGGATGATTTCTCTACCGTTCTGTCTGAATTTGTGGAAATGACTAAAATATCTCCGGTTTCGTAATGTGAAATATTACCCTCTACATCAAACGCTTCTGCTACGTCAGCACCACTGGACTGAGTTCCTCCGTTAAAGAAACCCCTGCCTGCAGAATTGATACGGGCAACATTTACGGTTCCGGGATTTCCGGATTTAAATAACGCCAATGAACCATTGCTGTGGCCTTCGACCGTAAGAACGGGGTTTGTATTTGCCGTATTATAATTTACAAATCTTGCAGCACGTCCTGTACCGAAATTAGGGACCCACGCGTAAATGGCACTTCCGCTTCCGTCAGCTGTGGTTTCTACACCATCACCTGTGTTAGAGGCATTTGCAGTGATCCCGTTTCCGTTTCCGTCTGCTATTGCAATCAGGGCAGGACCGTTTCCGGAAGGGTTTGAGGCATGGAATAACCCTCCAAAACCTCCTGTTCCGGAAGAAATTCCATAAACTCCGGCAGTTCCGAAATTGGCAAATTGTGAGTTGACTTCACCTCTTACGGCAGCAGAGGTCCCGGTTACTTTATCTACTTTAAAGTTTCCGGCGATACCGTTTCCTACAGTAGTCACTGTTATTACATCGCTGGTATTGGATTCATTGAAAATATTAAACCTTCCTGCACGTCCTGTTGCAAAAGATGGAACCCAGGCATATAAAGCATTTCCGCCGCCATCAATATTGGCTTCTACGGCGTTTCCGTCTTTACTTGCATTGGCTGTAATGGCGTTTCCATTTCCATCAGTTATAGCAACCAGTGCCGGCCCGTTTCCGGATACATTGGAAGCGTGGAATAACCCTGCAAAACCTCCTGTTCCAGACGAAATCCCAAAGATCCCGGCAGCTCCGAAGTTTCCGAATATGGTTTTCACTTCACCTCTTACGGCAGCAGCTACACTGTTTGTATTATTTACCAGAAATGATGCTGCATTTCCTTGCGTATTATCGGGGATATTTCCATTTCCATTGGTTTCTACTTCAAATGTATTTTTATCATTGGTCGCATTGAAGTTTTCAAAACGGCCTGCACGCCCTTTACTGTTATTGAGTCCGATTTGACCCAGAACACCAATTGCCGTTCCTGTTGTATTGGTTGCAATAAAACCTCTTACTCCATATCCGCCGCCATCGTTTCGGCCTACTACGGCTCCTGCAATATCACTGGTATTTCTTCCTACTACAGCTTCTCCGCCTCCGGTATTGTCACCCACGAGACCAGCAGAGGTCTGGGTAGAGGTAATTCCATGCAATGCAAATCCAGCCGTTGTAGAACTGCGAACACCGGCACCGTTTCCGGAGGTGGAAACATTGACAACCGTTCCGTTTCCTACAGAGTTTACATTAAGGGCATTATTGTTATTGGCGTTATTAAAGATGGCAATTGTTGCCGGAATACCACTATTACTGGTTGCATTCAAACCTGTTCCTGTGTTGCTGTTTGCATAAACTCCGAATCCATTGGCACTTGAGTTTCCATAAACTCCAAGACCGTTTGGCGTAGTTCCGTAAACTCCCCATCCGCTTCCTGCCTGGCTTCCCCAGACCCCAACTCCCAGGCCGCCTGTACCATTATTGATACCGCGAACTCCGGCTGAAAATCCTCCCGGAGTTGTACTGCTTACAATACCTCTTACGGATGCAATATTGGATGTGGCTGTGTTGTTTACCCCTTCCACAGAGGTGCCGTCACCATCATTGATTAAGGTAAATAAGGTTCCGGCATTGTTTACAGTATTGGTGTAAGGAATTGCAAAACTTCCACCACCTCCGCCAGCTGTTTTGGCATACATAGCATAAGGAACGCTTAACAGTTGGCTTGTTCCTGTGATGGTGTAAGTTGTGCCACCGGTTGGGTCAGTTTCTGTTTTTAGATAATAGCTTCCGGCAGACCAGTTGATTGTGTTGAAGGTTCCTGTAAGCACAGTTCCTGTACCTATCTCAAGGCTTATGAGTCCGTTGGCATTGGTGTTTCCTGTTAATCTTTCGGAGTATACTGCCGGACCGGCTGCGGATCCCTGTAATATACTTACTCTCATCCCAATACTCTGATTAAGTAATAATTGTCCCGAAATATTACGGACAACAGCCTGATAGCTCATTTTTTCAGGAGCTTGTGCCAAGGCCGTAAAGAGCCCGAGCATTATCCCCATCGATAATAATATTTTTTTCATGGTAGTTATTTTTTAATGATTTTAAATGTTTTGATGTTTTTACCTTCTTGATTGATTCTGATGATATACATTGCAGAGGGAAGAGATGAAAAATTAAATTCAGACATTGATTGTGTGATTTTATCTTTTTTAATCAACTTACCCTGTGCATCAAATAATTGGTATTCCGAGTTTTTGTAATTGCTTACTGTGAAATCTAAATACAAATAATCTTTAAAAGGGTTTGGGTATAGGAAAATACCGTCTTGTGTAACTGTAGTTTCATCGGTAGACAGGGTGGAGATTTCATAGGCTTGCTGTACGCCTTCCATTACCTGAGAGTTGCTGCCTTTGTTGAGGTAAGCAGCCTGACCTACACTGTAAGAAACTGAGCCGTTGCCTCCGTTAGCATTTGTTCCCGTTGCCAAAACAGCTGATTGTGCTTTCAGTTGCCCGGTTATGATAAACAGAATGAAAAAGAAGCAGTGAATAGATGTTCTTTTCATGTAAAATAGTTTTGTGATTATTAATTGGTATGTCCAGAATCTCATCGATTTTTGGAAGACTAAATTACCACATATACAGGACGGATATTTGAAAAATAGATAAACGACACAAAAAATCGACGAATGACAAATGTGGAGTTATTTTTTGGAATTTATTGAAAATCAATAAGTAGCGATTTTATTTTTTTTGATCAAAAAATGAAAGGTTGTCTTTGTAGGTTCTTCCGATTGGAAGTTTGATCTGGTGGATCAGTTCTACTTCATGAGTGTTTTTACTGCGGATGAGATGTCTGGGAACAGCGTAACTTCTGTGTATTCTGATGAAAGAATCAAAAAAGCTTTTATGCAGAAGATTACCTAAAGAATCTAAAATGCAGTGCTTTTTTTCGGGGGTTATAATTCTCGTATAATCTTTCAGCGCTTCCAGATACAGGATATCGGTGATTTTGACCTGAGAGATTGTACTTCCTTCTTTTATTTTAATGCTATTTTCTCCCAAAAGTGTATCAAAACATTCACATTTTTCTTTCATTTCAAAAAAATCGAATAGCTTTCGCATCGAATGATGAAAACGTTCTGTTTTTAAAGGTTTTGGGATGAAATCAAGAGAGTCGAGTTCAAATGCTTCAATGGCGAGCTCTGAATGTGAGCTGATAAAGATACAGACAGGAATTTTATGGGCCAATTTTCTGAATTCAATTCCGCTCATTCCGGGAAGGCTGATTTCAATAAATAAAAGATCAATGGGAAGCTCAAGATAAGGAACTGCTTTTTCCGCTGAATCGAAAGAAGCAACAATATCTATATTCTCATATTGTTTGAGATGGTGGTGAAGAACCAGCCTGTCCAGTTCATCATCATCAATAATCATACATTTAATATTGGTAATCATGAGCTTTGGATGTTATTTTTATTAATTTTTAAATTTTAAGAAATAAAACGTAAAAATTTCTTTCATAAAGTTATTAAAAATATGCAAATCAACAATATTATAAATTTAAGTTAGTGTTAAATCATTGCTAAGGTTAAGATATTCTTGCATTTTCTGTTTAAAAATATTAACTTGTAAATCTCATATAATAGTAAAGAAATTAATGCTAGAAAAGAAAGAACATAATTACGAGAATGCTGTTTTGGTAGGCGTTATTACACAAAACCAGGATGAAGAAAAACTGACGGAGTATATGGATGAATTGGAGTTTTTGGCTTTCACAGCAGGAGCAACCGTACAAAAGCGTTTCACTCAAAAATTAACTCAGCCTGATTCCAAAACCTTTATTGGAAGCGGGAAAGCCCAGGAAATAAAAGAATACGTAAAAGAACACGAAATAGGAACTGTCATTTTTGATGATGAATTATCTCCTTCCCAACTGAAAAACCTGGAAAGAGAAATAGAAATTAAAATCCTTGACAGAACCAACCTCATCCTTGATATTTTTGCACAAAGAGCCCAGACTTCCTATGCAAGAACTCAGGTGGAACTGGCACAGTACCAATATCTTTTACCCCGGCTGACAAGAATGTGGACCCACCTTGAACGTCAGAAAGGGGGTATCGGGATGAGAGGCCCCGGGGAAACGGAAATTGAAACCGACCGCCGTATCATCCGTGACAGAATTTCCCTGTTAAAAGATAAATTGAAAACCATTGACAAGCAGATGGCAACACAGCGTAATAACCGCGGAAAAGTTGTTCGTGCTGCTTTGGTAGGATATACCAATGTGGGAAAATCTACCTTGATGAATGCTTTGTCAAAATCTGAAGTTTTTGCTGAAAACAAGCTGTTTGCAACACTGGATACTACCGTAAGAAAGGTGGTTATCGGAAACCTGCCGTTTCTTCTGACAGATACTGTAGGGTTTATCAGAAAATTGCCCACCCAATTGGTGGAATCTTTTAAATCAACTCTGGATGAGGTAAGAGAGGCGGATCTGCTGATCCATGTTGTGGATATTTCTCACGAAAGTTTTGAAGACCATATCGAATCTGTAAATCATACTTTAATGGAAATCAATGCGCATCAGAAGCCAATGATTATGGTTTTCAATAAAATCGATGATTTCAGCTATGAAAAAAAGGATGAAGATGACCTGACCCCTGCTACCAGAAAAAATATTTCTCTGGAAGAATGGAAGAAAACCTGGATGGGCAAATCTAAGTATCCAACGGTATTTATTTCGGCTTTAACGAAAGAAAACTTTCCGGAAATGAAGAAAATGATCTATGATGAAGTGATGAAAATTCATATTTCAAGATTTCCTTACAATGACTTTCTTTTCGAGTATTTTGACAATGACGAAGAAGAAAATAACAATTAATGAAATATCCCTTTTTCCTTCTGCTTATTTTTATTTCGGTTTTTGGTTTTAGCCAGAAGTCAAAAATCGATTTTAAAAGTATAGAAAAAAGTATTAAAGATCCAAAATCTCCCTATCCTCATGACAGGCTGGTTTTCAAATATAAAGGGATTCCCAAATCATTGGATAGCATAGAAGCGCAGTACCTTTATTATGGCAGAAATTTCCAGAAGAATAAAGTCTCAACTTCGGATGATGATTTTAAAGGCCTCACAGAAGCATTTAAGAATAATAATTCTGACGACTGCATCAGATTAGGGAAGATTTTATACGATAAAGATCCAACTAACCTGGACGTTATACTGATTTTATTACGGGCTTATGATTCTAAAAAAGATATAAGCAACTTTACACACCATCTCGCACAGCTTCGCCTTTTAACAGACGCTATAAAAAATTCCGGAGACGGGAAAACTGAAAAAACAGCCTACAATGTCAACTCGGTAGGAGATGAATACATTTTTCTTAACCTCCTGAATGTAGGGCAGGATTATACCAGAAGCACAAAAACATTGAGAGATGGTGTAATGGATATATGGGAAAAAGAGAATAGCAAAATATACATCAAAGTACTTTATTTAGACCTTTAAAAAACAATTTAGTGGAATTATATTATTCATTTTCAGCCTTAATCGTTTTGGCATCCATATTCTCATACATCAATTACAGATTTTTAAAACTTCCGAGTACGATCGGGATTATGGTGATCGCCATTGTGGTTTCCATTATTCTTGTTCTATTTGGAGAAAGCTTTCTGCCAAGAACTTTCGGACATCTTAATAACCTGATGAACGGGATTGATTTTACAGAAGTTCTGATGGGAGCAATGCTTAATTTTCTTCTGTTTGCAGGAGGAATTCATATCAATATCAACGATTTAAAGGAACAGTTCCGGCCGGTAGTGATATTTTCTACAGCAGGAGTTGTGATTTCCACTTTTGTGGTAGGCTTCGGAATGTATTATTTATTACCTTTTGTAGGGTTTAAGATTCCGTTTATTTACTGTCTGGTTTTTGGAGCATTGATCTCACCTACCGATCCGGTGGCCGTTTTAAGCATTTTAAAACAGGCGAAAGTTTCAAAATCACTGGAAACAAAAGTGGCCGGAGAATCTCTTTTTAACGATGGTATGGCGGTTGTGGTTTTCACTGTCGTTTTGCAGCTGGCAGTCGGAAAAGAAGTGGATCTGGGTGTTGAAAGTATAGGCTTATTATTAATTAAAGAAGCAGGTGGAGGACTTTTACTGGGTGTTTTACTGGGCTGGATCACCTCAAGGCTGATGCGTGAAGTGGATGACTATATTATTTCTGTTCTGGTAACGCTTTCTGTCGTAATGGGCGGTTATCTTATCGCCAGACAAATGCATATTTCCGGACCGCTGACGATGGTTGCTGCAGGATTGTTTATGGGTAATTTTAATGTGAAATTTAAAATGAAATCAATAACCCAGGATTATCTGATTAAGTTCTGGGAATTAATAGATGAAATCCTGAATGCCGTTCTTTTCCTGTTCATCGGTTTTGAACTTTTAATGATCAAAGATTTGAGCCACTTTATCATTCCGGGGCTTATGGCGATCGTTGTTGTTTTATTGGCAAGAGTTGCTTCCATCTGGATTCCTACAAGGTTTATGTCTTTCAGGACAAGGTTTAGCCCGCAGACGGTAAAAGTGCTGGTTTGGGGCGGAATCCGGGGTGGGGTTTCCATTGCTTTGGCGATGTCTATTCCTAAAGGAGAGTACAGTGAAACTATTTTAAGCATTACTTATTGTGTCGTAGTATTTTCTATTATTGTTCAGGGGCTTACCATTGCGAAAGTGGCCAATCCTAATAAGATTGCAAAAGAAGAAGAGGAGCAGGAAAGTATTGCTTTAGATAAAAATCATTAAATAATTAAAGCACAATGAGTAGTAGTATCGTCAAGGAAATACAGGAAGCATTGGCCGTTTTATCCATTCCTGAAAAAGCAGAATTTTTCCCCAGATTCTTCAAAACAGGAAAAGGAGAATATGCTGAAGGTGATCTGTTTTTAGGAGTGAAGGTTCCGGATCAGAGGTCTGTAGCCAGAGCATATTATTCAAAAATTTCTTTGGATGATCTGAGTAAGCTGCTTTCGTCAAAATATCACGAACACAGGCTTACGGCTTTATTTATGCTGATTTCTAAATTTGAAAAAACAAAAGATCAGATTGTAAAAGATGAAATTGTCAATTTTTATCTTGAGCATTTACAATATGTCAATAACTGGGACCTGGTAGATTCAAGCTGTTATAAAATTTTAGGCAGATATGCCTTTGAAAATAAGAAAGAAGAGTTATTGAGAAGGCTTTCGGCTTCCGGAGAAATGTGGCACAAAAGAATTGCGGTGGTTGGAACCATGCATTATGTGAAAAAAGGCTCATTTGAGCTGACGAAAGAATTTGTTACCAATAATTTAAAGCATTCCCACGACCTGATGCACAAAGCAAATGGGTGGCTGTTGAGAGAAATGGGACAGAAAAATGAAATGGAATTAATTAACTATTTAAATAAATACTACAAAGAAATGCCCAGGACATGCCTTAGATATGCCATCGAAAAACTTGATGAAGAAATAAGGCAGGATTATCTTAAAGGCAGAATTAATTAGTACAGGATTCAAAATAGCAATCGGTACAAAGCATTTTAAAATAGAATTAAGTAGTTTTGTCTTTTAAAATTCAATCATGAAAATTTTTCTCAAGCGGTTTATTCTGTTATTTCCTCTGTTATTGCTGACAAGTTGTTTTGACATTTTAGATAAAGTCAATGTAAAAGCAGATGGAACCGGAGAATATACCATTATTCTGAATGCAAGCAAGAGTAAAACCCGGCTGGCTTCCATTTCTAAAATGGAGACAGTGAACGGGAAAAAAGTTCCGAAAAAATCTGAAATTGAAAATAAAATCAATGAAGCGGCAAAAATATTCAGGGCAACACCGGGGATCAGCAATGTGAAGACAACGATGGATTTTAATAATTATATCATCAAATTGAGCTGTAATTTCAAAAAAATTGAAAATATCAATGCCGGGCTGGAACAGTTAAAAAATAAAAATATTATAGGGAAAATGGTTCCTACGCAGATCTACAGTCAAAATGCAGGGAATAAATCATTTACCAGAAACAAAATAAATACCTTCAAAAATGATTATGACAAGATGAGTAAGGCAGATAAAGAAATCTTTAATAATGCCAGATACACTTCTGTGCTGCAGTTTGAAAATATGATAAAATCTCAGACAAATGCTGCCTACCTGCTTTCTCCCAATAAAAAAGCGGTGAAGATGGAAGCGAATATTTTAGATTTAATCATTCAGAAAAAACAATTACAAAATAATATCCTCTTCCAATAATTTAATCCTAAGCCATGAAATCTATTCTATTAAAAACACAAATAATTACATTCCTGCTTTTTGGTTTTGCCTTTGCTTTTGCACAACAAAGCATGAAAATCCCTGGTGATGCTGCATTTTATATGGAGATCAACGGTAAGCAGCTGAATAAAAAAATGAATTGGGGAAAATTAAATCCTTTTTTACAGGGAATAACCAAAAAAGATAAAAAAAATAAAGAAAAACCTTCATGGAATGATTATTCCAAAACGGGGATTAAATACGATGCCACGCAATATCATTATGCTGCCTTTAATGATTCTGTGCAAACGTACACGACTCATTTTATTTTAGATAACAAAGAAAAATTCCAGGAATTTATTAATTCTGTAAAGAAAAAAGGATTGGAGATTTCTAAGAGAAACAATTATTCCTATGTTGATATAGACGATGACGTTTTCGTTGCATGGAGCGGCGACCGGGCTGTTCTCAGCATGATAAACTATAATAAGCCTCAGAAAGATCTGTGGCTGGATGAAGCTGTGGCAGATAGTGTTGCAGTTGTTGCAGACAGTGCTGTTGTTGCCATTGACAGCGTTTATGCCGAAGAACCGGAAAAACCGTTTGACTATAAAGAAGAAATACAGTACCTGAAAGATGACATCAAATATTTAAAAGACAATATCAAAGATAATAATGCTGAAATTGCCAGAATTCAGAAGGATATAAAATATCTGGAAAAACACCATCAGTATCCGGAAGAAAAAAAAGACACAACAGATACGGAATATTCAGAAAATCATGATGAGGCCTCACCGGCTCCCGAAATGGAAGAACCGGAAGCTGTAGGAACCGAAGAAGACATCGCATTCCAAAAAGAAATGGATTCTCTGCGCATAGAGAAGTTTAAAATCGTGAAAAAATTTGCAGAAGATTCATTCGACAGATACTTCAGCTCCAATCTGGAAATTGATGTCCCTAAGGATATGCTTTCTTTCCGGGATCCGGATTCAGATGTCTTTGTTTATACAGATTATGGAAGAATAGTTAACGAAGGGCTTTACGGGAAAATGATGAAACGCTATAGTTTCAGCAGGTTTTTTGAAAAAGCATACAATTCAAATTCTTCATACAATTTATATTTTGACAAAGACAAAGTAAAGCTGGTTAATAACTATCAGCACAAAGATGCCGAAACCCAGAAAAGTATTTCATCGGTTTATAAAGGAAAGAAAAACAGAAAACTGACAGCACTTATCAATGATAAAAGCATCGGATATTATGCAATCAATGTAAACGGGGTTAAGTATTTTGATATGATGTACAGCCTGCTTAAAGATACGGGAGAAGGTGAATATCAGAAAGAAATGGATCTGATGATGGAAACCATGAAAATTATTCTTGATGAAGAAGCTATAGCCAAAATAGCACCCGGAAACGGAATTTTTGTTTTAAATGAACTAAAACCAAAAACGGTAGAATATACAGATTATGATTACGATGATGATTATAACGAAAAAGAAGTGAAAAAAACGAAGGAAGTTATGATCCCGAATTTCATTTTTGCTTTCGCTACAGAGAATGAGAAATATTGGAGCCGTGTTTTTAATCTGTTAATTACAAATAAAGAATTAGCTAAAAACTTCTCTAAAAAAGGAGATTTTTATGCATTTAAAGAAGAAGGGAAAAACAATGGCTACTTTGATCAGTTATACTTTACGGTAAAAGACGGAATTGTATATCTTACTACTTCTACAGATAACCTCACCCCAAAAAGTCAGTCTGAAATTTCTAAAAAATGGGCAAAAGATTCATCTAAATATTCTTTATCCGGAAGGTTGGATATACAGAAGCTTTTAATAGGACTGGAAAAAGAATTCAAAAGTGCTTCCGAAAGAAAAACACTGGATGTGCTGAGAAAAAATATTGGCGAGCTGTATTATAAATCAGAAGTAAAAGGAGAAAGCGTACAAACAGAAATAGATTATAACATCAGAGATTCAGCCGAAAATAGTCTGATGTATTTCTTCGATTTGTTTGACGAGATTTATAAAATCCAGGAAGCAGAAAAAAAGCCACAAATATTATAAATGAAAAGGAATAAGCTTATTGTACTATGTATTTTCCTATTGGCACTGGTCTTTTATTTTATATTTTTCCATAAAAATAAAACATTAAAGTTTATCCCTGGAAATGCAGATGTAGTGGTTTTGCTGGATGTGAAAAAACTGGGAGGTCAATATATTTACAGTCTGACTACCCATCCTTCTTTGTGGTTTGACGAAAAAAAGAAAAGGAAAGATGAAAATTCGTTAAGAGATTCCGGGGTGAAAATTCCTGATTTTTTACAGATTTTCCACCTCAAAAACACCGGATATTCAGATTGGTATAGTGTCATTGAAGTTAAAGATCACGAGAAGTTTTTAGCTTTTTTAAAAATACAAAAGTTTGTAAACAAAGGTAAAAACACCTTTCAGAAAGATCAGTTTTTTCTTAAAATAGACGGTGAAAAATGTATTTTGGGAACTTCTGATCTGGCTTTTGAAAATATAAATCAGCAGCTTTTCCGATCTTCCGGGAAAAAGAATTTAAATGCAGATAAATTTATTGATGATACAGTAGGAAGTATTTCATTTATTTCAGGAGAAAAGATCCGGAATTTTTCTATTGAGCTGAATGCTGATGACATTGAAATAAAAAACACCTCAAAAATAAAGGCTTTTAATTCAATCCTTGCTATGGCAGAGCAGAAGACCAGCTTTTTAGAAATGGAACTGGATGCTGCCAATGTAAAAACATTGACCGGATTTTTTAATAAAAGTTTCAGCAATTCCTCGGAAATAAGTTATATTAGAGCATCAGCTGAGCTTGAGCAGGTGAATGACACCATCATCAGTTACGGGTATGATGATAATTTTAATGAAGTGGAAAAGAAGACGTATCAAAAGATTATTCAGCCCAATTATGTGATTGAACTTCAAAGCAAGGCTCCTGAAAAGACATGGGAATATTTCCGGAATAAAAAATGGATTAACCCTCAGAATCAATTCACAGTCATTCCGTTCCAGCCCAATAATATTGCAAGAAATAAAAATGGGTTTGAAATAAAATCAACCAGAAAAACGATACCATCATCCCAAAAGCTAAAAGAAAACTTTATTTTCATTAAATATAACAACTTGCTGGTTTCTTCAATCAGTACATTAAGCGTTGCTGAAAAAAAGATAATTTCAGAGATGGATTATATTTTTTACGGAAATAAAGCACAGGATTATTATGTAAAGTTAAAAGCCAGGAAAGGAGGATTGCCATTAATTTTAAGATGGTAAAATAACTGCTCAAATCCAAAATTTAATAAGTAGGCATGCTCTCAGAAACGATATTGATAAAACCCTTTGTTCATTACTTTTTACATCTGGTTTTTCCGGTGTTTATTGCGTTGGTTTTTTATCGTGAAAACTGGAAGAAAGTTTATCTTATTCTATTGGCTACTATGCTGATCGATCTTGATCATCTGTTTGCAAACCCTGTTTTTGACCCTTCAAGAAATAGTGTGGGATTTCATTTTTTACATTCTTACTATGCTCTTGCTGTGTATTTTTTGATGCTCTTTTTCAAAGGCAATATCAGGATCATAGGTATAGGATTATTGTTTCATATTTTCACCGATTTTCAGGATTATTATTTCTGGACTCATTAAAATATGATTAATATTTTCTTTTGATATTTCAAATTTCATTGATTTTTTGTATTTTGTAGACACGTATGAAATTAAAAGAACTTTTACATTATACTTATATTTTTCCTGTTCTGGCAGTGGGATATTACTTTTCAGGCTTAACGGGGAGGGGTGTTATTTATGATGTCATTACAGGTCTTTTACTGACCGGGAGTGTGTTGTCGGCAGTTCATCATGCCGAAGTGGTTGCCCATAGAGTAGGAGAACCTTTCGGAACGATTATTCTGGCGCTTTGTATCACCATTATTGAAGTTGCTTTAATCATCTCACTCATGGTGGCCGGTGGAGATCAGGCGATCACACTGGCCAGAGACACGGTTTTTGCTGCGGTCATGCTTATTCTTAACGGTATTTTAGGAATCTGTATTTTAGTGGGTGGGGTGAAGTATTATGAACAGTTTTTTGCAAGAACCTCAGCGACCACTTATCTTGTAAGTATTGTTTCTATTTTGGTTCTTACGCTTGTACTTCCCAATTTTACATCCAGCGTCAACGGGCCTTTCTATAATGAAGCCCAGCTCACTTTTGTTTCTATTGCCTGTCTGGTAATCTATGGAGTATTTTTAATGGTTCAGACGGTAAGGCACAGAAGCTATTTTATTATTCCAGATAAGCATCCTGAAGAGCTTTATATACCTTCTATGGTTAAAACTTCAATAGGCTTTGTTTTTCTTGTGGCATGTCTTGCTATTGTAGTATTGATGGCTAAAGGGCTTTCCACATCGATTGAGACTATGGTTCAGGGATTTGGGGCCCCAAAATCTCTTGTAGGAGTTATCATTGCTGCCGTTGTTTTACTTCCTGAAGGTGTTGCTGCGATCAGGGCGGCAAGAAGCAATCAGATACAATCCAGTTTAAATCTGGCTCTGGGTTCAGCTTTAGCGAGTATAGGCCTTACTATTCCTGCGGTATCGGTAGTTTGTATTATGTATGATATCCCTTTGGTTTTAGGATTAGATAAAAAAGATATTATTCTGCTCTCTTTATCTGTGTTTATCGTCATGCTGTCTTTAAGCAGGGGAAAAACAAATGTCCTCTACGGAACGGTTTTACTGGTCAACCTGGCGGCTTATATTTTTACAGTGATTGTTCCTTAATTCGGGTTCCTTGCCATTTCCATTTTATGGGCCATTAGCCTGGCGATATTTTCAGATTTATAAATCGCCATATCAGCATTTTCGCCGATGAAATTTTCTTCAATTGTATTTCTCCATAGTTCGAGCCATTTGTCGAAATGCTTTTTCTCCATAGCTTCCACTTGATTGATAGGAAAATGAACAGCCATTGGGTTTCCTTTATAAGACATTTGCCCGAAAAGAATGGTTTCCCAGAAAGAATACATCTTTGGAAGGTGCTTATCCCAGTCAATTCTGGCTACATCATTAAAGAAAAATGCAATTGTTTCATCTTTAACTACTTTTGCATAAAACGAATTGACAAGATGCTCAATGTCTTCTCTTGTTTTAAGTTTTTTCATACCTCAAATTTAGTATAAAATCAATTTAAAAATTCAAATGTCAGCTTGATAAAATTCATGAAAACAATATTTTATCTTTGCATATTGTAACTTTGAAAATAAAAATAGCTGTTAAGGAACAAGATTATTTTAAAATCAGTATACTTTTAGGATTCAGAGATTTGCGATTAACCCTTAAAACAATAATCATTAAAAAAATGGCAAGAGGATTCAGACAAAAAATTCGACAAAGAAATACTGAAAACAGTGGTTTCGGAAGTAATGCTTCCGGAAGGTTTATCAATAAAGATGGTCTGCCGAATGTTCAGAGAAGAGGAGTGAATGTTTTCAACAGGCTGAGCTGGTACCATACCATGCTCAACCTATCGACTTTCCGTTTTCTTTCTTATCTGGTGATTGCCTATATCTCAATCAACCTTCTTTTTGCCATGATTTATTTTCTGATAGGAGTGCAGCATCTCACGGGAATTGATAAAAGTACCCCATCCAATGAGTTTATCGATGTGTTTTTCTTCAGTTCCCAAACCTTTACCACAGTAGGATACGGAAGAATTGCTCCGGTAGGTTTTACGGCAAGTTTAGTCGCTACATTTGAAGCTTTCCTGGGATTGCTTACCTTTGCGATTGCTACGGGTTTGTTTTATGGGAGGTTCTCAAGGCCGAGAGCTTATCTGAGATTTTCGGATATTGCAATAATCGCTCCTTTTAAAGACTCAACCGCTTTAATGTTCAGGTTGGCTCCTTATAAAAATAATGCTCTCACGGATGCAGATGTAATTGTATCTACAGCAATAGAGGTTATTGAAGACGGAGTTCCTAAAAGCAATTTTTACAGGTTGGAAACCCAGCTAAGTAAGATCAACACATTGGCTCTGAACTGGACGGTTGTTCATAAAATAGATGAAAACTCTCCTTTCTATGGCTTTTCCGAAGAGGATTTTAAAAATACGGATATCGAAATCATTGTTCAGGTAAGGGCATTTGATGAAGTGTTTTCAAATACAGTAGTGCAGAGGTCATCCTATGTAACCAGTGAAATCATTTATGGTGCAAAGTTTACTCCGATGTATTATCCGGATAAAGAAAACATTTCTACAATTCTGGATCTTGATAAAATCAATGAATATCAAAAAGCAGATCTTCCCGTTTGGGCAGAGGAAGAAAAATAAATGGATTTAGAACTTTATAAAAAACAGGCCTTACAAAAGCAAAAAGAACATAAAAAAATTTTAGACGGATTGAAAAAAAAACCGCCTAAAAATCTTGATTATGTAGTTCAGGAAACCCATGACGAAGTTTTTGAAAAGATAGATTGCCTGCAATGTGCCAATTGCTGCAAAACTACAGGACCTTTGTATACCGAGAAAGATATTGAGCGGATTGCAAAACATCTCCGGATGAAACCTGCCGATTTTGAAGCTAAGTTCCTGAGGATAGATGAAGATAATGATAAAGTTTTACAGAACCTTCCATGCTTTTTCCTGAATCAAGACAATACCTGTTCCATTTATGAAGTAAGGCCGAAAGCCTGCCGTGAGTATCCGCATACCGACAGGAAGAAGATTTATCAGATCAATAATCTGATGATAAAAAACACCGTAATTTGTCCGGCTGCCTTTGAATTTGTAGAAAAAATTATGAAAAATTTAGGAAAATAAGAGATAATCCCAATTCGTCTTAAAGAATTATAAAGTACGTTAAATAAGAAGGTTGCACATAATTTAATAGAAAATGTGTCGTTTAAAAAATACTAAACAATCATTTAAATATTACATTATGAAAAAGTTATTCTTAACAGCAGCATTCTCATTAGTCGGAGTAATCGCTGTATCAGCTCAAACTCAACCTCAAAAACCGGTTGAAAATACCAATAACCAGACGACTACTCAAACCCAACAACAGAATACACTGGGAACAGCGGGATCTACGACCGATGTGAACACCAATACCAATGCCTCAACAACAGGGAATACGACGGCTACGACAACAGTGGATGCTACGGCAAACACAACTGCAACTCCTAATGAAACAGTGAGTGCAACTGCCGACACAAGCATGGAGGCTACAAAACCTGCTGAAGCAACAAAAGAAGAAAAGAAAGCTAAAAGAAAAGCAAAGTCGAAATAAGTTATTTTTAAAAAGTAGAAATTAGCAATCCTGAAATAATTTATTTCAGGATTTTTTTTCGATTTCAAGTATCCTGAATCTGACCATCTTTTTAATAAGCTCCAAAGGGAGTTTTTCAGTAACGGGAAATTGTACGGCGCCTTTTGAAAATTTATAGCAGGCTGCAATAAAGTCTTTTTCGAAATTCTTAATGCCTTCTGCACCGGGATAAAACCCGATATGCTTTTTATACCCCGCAAAATAAATCAGGGGCTTGTCCTTATATTTAAAAGCAGGCATCTGGTAACCAATATATTCTGTAATATCTGTTTCCTCAGAATGAATGGCAGCTCTCATCTGATCCATTTTTTCCTGCACTTCTTCAGGAAATAAAAGAATATATTCATCAATAGTTTTAAATGCCGTTTTCATCGTATAAAAATAAAAAAAGCATTGAATATTTCAATGCTTTCTCCTTTCACTTTTTACTTTTTTCCCATTTCCCCGGGACAGGTTATAAGAAAAAAGGTCGGGAATTTTCCCAACCTTATATTTTATTTATACAACTCCCTGAGCCAGCATAGCTTCTGCAACTTTCACGAAGCCGGCGATATTAGCACCTTTTACGTAGTTTACATAGCCATCTTCCTCTTTTCCGTAATCTCTGCATGCCTTATGGATTCCGATCATGATTTCTTTCAGTCTTGCATCCACCTCTTCAGAAGTCCAGTTAAGACGGATCGAGTTTTGAGTCATTTCCAATCCTGAAGTAGCAACACCACCGGCGTTAGAAGCTTTTCCCGGAGAGAACAGTACTTTGCTGTCCAGGAAATAATTGATGGCATCTAAAGTAGAAGGCATATTAGCCGCTTCAGTTACACAAAGACATCCGTTTTCAACTAATTTTTTAGCATCTTCAAAATCCAGTTCGTTTTGAGTTGCAGATGGAATAGCAACATCACATTTTACTTCCCAAGGACGTTTTCCGGCATGGAATTCTGCAGACGGATATTTTTTAGCATAATCCTCAGCCCTGTTGTTTCCGGAAGATCTCAATTCTAATAAATAATCAATTTTTTCTCCGTCTATACCATCTTTGTCATAGATATATCCGTCCGGACCTGAAATCGTTACTACTTTTCCTCCAAGCTCAGATATTTTTTTGATAACTCCCCAGGCTACGTTTCCAAAACCTGAAACGGTTACTGTTTTATCTTTAAATGTTTGTCCGATAGTCTTAAGCATCTGCTCAGCAAAGTAAACCACACCATATCCTGTAGCTTCGGGACGGATTAGAGAACCTCCGTAAGCAAGACCTTTTCCTGTAAGAACTCCCGTAAACTCATTTCTGATTTTTTTGTACTGGCCGAAAAGGTATCCAATCTCTCTTGCACCTACACCGATATCTCCGGCAGGAACGTCTGTTTCAGGGCCGATATGCTTGCATAATTCAGTCATGAAAGCCTGGCAGAAACGCATTACTTCCATATCAGATTTTCCTTGCGGATCGAAATCCGAACCTCCTTTTCCACCTCCCATCGGAAGAGTAGTCAATGAGTTTTTGAAAACCTGCTCGAAAGCTAAGAATTTAAGAACAGATAAATTTACAGTAGGATGGAAACGGATTCCGCCTTTATATGGTCCGATTGCAGAGTTCATCTGAATTCTGAAACCTCTGTTTACCTGAATTTCTCCTTTGTCATCAACCCATGGAACTCTGAAAATAATAATTCTTTCAGCTTCAGCCATTCTTTCAAGCAGCTTCATTCCTGTATACTCCTTTTTGGTCATAATAAACGGAATTACAGTTACGGCAACTTCTTTTACAGCTTGTAAAAATTCTGGCTCATTAGGGTTTTTTGCTTCAATTTTTGCAATAAACTCCTGGATTTTCTGGTCAATATTATATTGTTCCATATAGTAAGGTTGAATATTATTGCCAACAAATTTAATTTTTTTTTCAAGATTCACAACACCTCATTTGATGATTGCTGAAAATTTAATAATAATGTGCGGTAATATTATTAAATTAATAATTTGTGATTAAATTTTATTAAAAATTAAATGTTATCTATTAAATAATGTAATATTAAGAAATGGTTAAATTTCAAATTGCAATAAATTGTCTCCCGGAAAATGATTTTACTTTCCCTAAAAGCTCTAATTCTAAAATTACCGGTAAAATTTTATAGGAAGAGATAGAAATTTTATGGGCCAGATCGTCCAGAGAAATTTGTGGGTTTTTGTCGATATATTGATAGATTAATTCTTGATTTTCAGATAATTGTATGGTATGGCTGCTATGTGGAAAAAGCTCCTCTATTTTATGTTGGGAATTATTAAATCCTAAAATCTCAATAAGATCTTTTATGGTAGAAATTGTAGCTGCCTTATTCTGAAAAATAAGCTGATTGCACCCTTGGCTGTATAAATCTGTAATTTTTCCGGGAAGTGCAAAAACATCCCTGTTATAGTTATTGGCATAGGTTGCTGTATTTACGGAACCACCTCCAAAGCCGGTTTCCACTACAACCGTTGCAGGAGACAACCCCGCAATAATCCTGTTTCTCTGGATGAAATTTTCCCGGTCAGGTTTTCTCGAAGAATTGAATTCTGTAATTAAAGCACCACAATCCTCAAGAATTTTTTCGGATAGTTTTTTGTTTTTTGAAGGATACAAAGTGTGAAAGCCATGAGCCAGAACGGCAATTGTGGGAATTTTATGATGAATAGATTGCTCATGAACTTCTTTATCCACGCCCAATGCCAAACCACTTACGGAGATAAAACGGGAAGATTTTGGTGCTTCAAAAAAATCTTTTACAAACTGTTTTCCATAGGAGGTAATATTTCTGGTCCCGACAATACTTAACGGCTTTAAGGTGTTGGTAAAATCTCCTTTCTGATATAGAATGGCTGGAGCATCTTCGCATTCACTGAGGAGGAAAGGAAGTTCGTCAAAATGTTTTAGCCTGATCCGGATGTTATTCTTTTCACAAAACGTCAATTCTTTTTCAGCGAAATTCAGGTGATTAATATTTCCAATGTCTGAAACTGTTTTCCGGCCAAAGCCTTCCGGTTTATGATATTCTTTTCTGGCATACTCCCAGGCGTTTTTTGCGCTCCCAAAAGTCCTGATGAGTTTGGCAAAGTTAATGTCACCAATTAAGTTGCATTCGCGTAACGCGATTGCATAAAGATGTTCTTCGGAAATCATGTGTGTTTTTATTCAAATGTAACGAAATAAGTTTTACCTTTTTCTTAATTCATCCAGACGATCCCAGATATCATCTCTTTTTTTATAGGGTAGCTCCAGGAAATCTTCAGGATGGTTTTCTTTATATTCCTGCCAGAGTTTATCATCCTTTTCACTATAATAATTAGGGAATTCCCAGATGTATTTTTTCTTTTTCTCACCTACATTTTTAAACATAAAAGCAATAATGCTCCCTACAACAGCACCGGAGAGATGGGCCTGCCATGAAATCTTACTCGGCTCCTGAAGGTTGTAGAAAAGCTCTTCCGGAAACATGCCCCATACCAGGCTTCCGTAATATAATACGACAAGCAGTGAAATGGTAAGAAGCTTCATATTCCACTTAAAAACACCACTGAAAAATAAGAAAAAGGCTAAAACATATACAACACCGCTGGCTCCGATTGTACAGGTGTACATATATTCGCCGGTAAGAATATCAACGGGCGGAAGCATCCATACCAATAAGCCTGTAGCAAGCCATCCTATAACGAATACTTTATTAGCCACTAAAGGATAAAACTGATAGAGCAGAAACATCAGTACCGCAACCGGGATTGAGTTTCCTATGATATGATCTAAATTTCCGTGTAAAAGCGGCGATGTTATTACTCCTATTAAACCCTCCGGCAATAAAGGAATAATCGCTCCAAAGCAACTTTCAAAAAAGCCGTGCATCTGTAAAAAGAACCCCAACCACATTGCAGAAAGCATCAGCAATGGATTAATGATCGCTTTTTTGGAAATTACATTTTTAAACATGAAGGAATTATCTCAAATCAAAAGCCAATTATAAATTTCGGAAATTATGGCGATATTTTATATGATGAAACTCATTTTAAGACAAAAGGGATGATTTTAAATGAATTAAGTATGTCATTAATAAATGATAGTACAGGCTGTTTATGACGATGACAAAAATTATATTTTTTATTTTTGCAGGACAAATCTTTTGTTTATGAGAAAAATTATAGCGGTGTTTGTAGTTTGTTTCGGGTTGAATGCAGGAGCACAAGAGGTGAAAAAAGATACTCTGGCTCCGGTGGCGGATACTATAAAACATTGGTCGGTGTTGGGAAAGAATACGGTAATGCTTAATCAGGCTGCTTTTTCCAATTGGGTAGGCGGTGGCGCCAACAACGTTGGCTGGCTGGCGGGCATCAATTATAATATCACCTATGAAAAAGACAAAGATCTTTGGGAGAACATCATTATTCTGGATTATGGTCAAAATAATACAAAAGGTTTAGGCACCCGAAAGACCCAGGATGTTATTAATATTTCAACCAATTACGGGCGGCAGTTTTCCAAAAGCTGGTATATTTCTTCAGGGGCCAGTTTTCAGTCCCAGTTTTCGGGAGGGTATGAAGACGGGAACAATCCCGATGCTAAAAAGATCTCTAATTTTATGGCTCCAGGATATTTAAATCTGGGTATCGGTATTACTTACAGACCCAATGATAATTTAAATGTGACTTTACGCCCTGCCAACGCGAGATGGACCTTTGTACTGGATAAAGATCTTCAGCTCGCGGGAAGCTACGGTTTAAAAGCAGATGGAGATGATTCGTTATTACAGTTCGGTTTTTTGGGAAATGCTTTGTATAAAGTTAAATTAATGGAAAATATCAATTTAACCAATACAGCATCCGTTTTCTCAAACTACCTGGATCATCCCGAAAGGCTGGTTCTGGCTTATGGTGCAGTATTAAATATGAAGATTAATAAATATATTTCTTCCAATATTACTTTGGACATACTGTACGATCACAACCAGATTCAGAAAACGCAGTTAAAACAGACTCTGGGAATCGGTTTTGCATATACTGTTAACAATGGAGGTAAACGCTCTGAAAGGAAAGACAGCCAATGGTGGATAAAAAAATAATAAGCCTCTGGTTACCTAATAAAAAAACACTTCATTTTTTGAAGTGTTTTTTTATATATCAATTAGTAATAATTTTAAAACTCTATCTGTACCTCCAGTTTTTCCGCCAGTAAGCGTGAAATTTTTTCTTTAAGAGGTTCGATATCGATATTCTGCATTGCATCATTGGCAAAAGCGTATAATAAAAGCGCCTGGGCTTCTTTTTTAGAGATTCCTCTTGCTCTTAAATAAAATAACGCGTCTTCATTCAACTGGCCTACCGTACAGCCATGAGAACACTTCACATCATCAGCGAAAATCTCTAACTGAGGTTTGGTATCAATTGTTGCCCCTTCACTTAATAAAACATTGTTATTTTGCTGATAGGCATTTGTTTTCTGCGCGATTTTATCTACAAAAACTTTTCCATTAAATACACCGTGGGCTTTATCTTTGAAAATACCTTTATAGTTTTGATAACTTTCACAGTTGGGCTGATTATGGTGAACCGCCGTATGGTGGTCTACCAACTGATCTTTCCCGATAATCGTTATTCCGTTCATAAATGAATTAATATTCTGTCCGTTATGAATAAAATCCAGATTATTTCTTACCAGTTTTCCTCCGAAAGAGAAGGTGTTTACAGTCGTTAAACTGTCTTTTTCCTGTCTTGCAAATGTATTGTCAATAAGGTAAGAAGTATCATTATCGTTCTGAAGTTTGTGCCAGTCTGCTTTTGCATTCGGATAGGTGAAAATTTCAGTTACCGAATTAGTGAATACGTATGAGTTATCAAAATTGTGGTGACTTTCAATAACTTCTACTTTAGCCCCTTCTTCTACAATCAATAGGTTTCTTGTATTATAGAATGTGTTTTCTTCCTGGTTTTGTGAAAGATAGAAAACATGGATCGGTTTTTCAATCACTACATCTTTAGGAACTTTCAGGAAGAATCCGTATTTGCAGTAAGCAAGATTTAAATTGGTGAAAGCTGAATCTTTAGTCGCAATTGTATTGAAATAAGTTTCAAAAACCTCTTTATGTTTGGCATCATTCAATGCATAGTTGAAAGAAAGAAACTCAACATTTTCAATAGAGATTTTTGATAGTTCTTTATGAAGTTTACCGTTAACAAAAACAATCCAGTCAAAATTTTCTTCCCCTAAATGCAGTTCTTCCAGCTGTTCTTTGGTGATATTATGACTTTCTTTCGGGAAAAAATTATAGTCTTTTTCCGTGATTTCCTTAAGGCTGGTATATTTATATTCTTCGTCTTTCTTCGTCGGGAAACCAGTGTTTTCAAATCTTTGAAGAGCAGCCTTTCTGTCGCCATCCAAAAACCGATGATGAAGACTCTCCAAAAATTCACTGTGGTTGTCAATAATCTGATCGTATAAAGCCATTACTGATATTTCGGCCATCACACCTTTTTTATATATTTAAAAATTGTAATAATATTGCGGGTTTTCCGCTTTTCTTTTTAAAGGATTGATAAAATCCTGTCAAAAAGCTCTTCTTCTTAATTAAGAAGCCAGTCGTACCCTTTTTCTTCAAGTTCCAGGGCAAGAGATTTATCACCTGTTTTGATGATCTTACCATTAGCCAAAACGTGAACAAAATCAGGCTGGATATAGTTAAGCAATCTCTGGTAGTGAGTAATCAAGAGAACTGCATTTCCTTCATTTTTAAAATAGTTTACACCATCTGCAACAATTCTTAAAGCATCGATATCTAATCCTGAATCCGTTTCATCCAGAATAGCCAGCTTGGGATTAAGCATCATCATCTGGAAAATTTCGTTTCTTTTCTTTTCCCCTCCGGAGAATCCTTCGTTTAATGATCTTGAAAGAAAATCTTTCTTGATTCCTAATTTTTCAGACTTATCCCGGATCATGGCAAGCATTTCTTTTGCCGGCATTTCCTCAAGCCCGTTTGCCTTTCTTGTTTCGTTTAAAGCAGCCTTGATAAAATTGGTCACAGAAACTCCCGGAATTTCCACTGGATATTGGAAAGAAAGGAAAATTCCTTTATGAGCTCTTTCTTCAGGAGCATCTTCCCTAATATCTTCTCCTTCGAAAAGAATTTCTCCATCAGTTACTTCATAATCCTCTTTTCCTGCTATTACAGATGAAAGAGTAGATTTTCCGGCTCCGTTCGGTCCCATAATAGCATGAACTTCACCTGGTTTTATTTCAAGATTGATCCCTTTTAAAATTTCTGCGCCATCTTCAATTTTGGCGTGTAGGTTTTTTATTTCTAACATATATTCATAATTTATCGCAAGGCTAGACAAAGACTTATTAGTCTTCTTTGTTGTCAAAAAATAAAGACAGACAAAGGCGCTAGCGCTTATGAATGAAATACTATTTTCTTTTTTATTTTAATTCGTTGAGACCGTTGGCTATTCTTTTAACTCCATTTTTAAAGAGTTGGGAATTAAAATTTATAAGCATTCCCAACTTATAGTTTCCTAATCTCAAATAATTTTTTAATTGTGCTGCATGAAAATTATTCAAAACATCAACAGATTTGATTTCTAAAACAACCTTGTGTTCAATCAATAAATCCATCTTAAATGCTTTTTCCAATAGCAAATCTTCATATTGGATATTTAGAAATTTTTGTCTTTCGACTTTTAATTCTGTTTTTTGTAATTCATAGAATAAACACTCTTCATAAATACTTTCAAATAAGCCTACTCCTAGTTTTCTATGAATTTTTAATCCAATTTCAAAGACAATTTTTGAAATTTCATTTTCAGTCATTTGTGTTGTTTTCTGCAAAGATACACAAGTTAATTCTTGAAAACTTAAATCTAAGACTTGTATTACTTTCCTAAGCGTTAGCGGCTTAGTTTAGCTTAAAATATTTTCAGGTATATTAAAAAATATCTTTGTTTTACTTTGCGATAAACAAGCCTTATCCTACTGAACCTTCTAATGAGATTTCCAGTAGTTTCTGGGCTTCAATGGCAAATTCCATAGGAAGTTTATTTAGAACCTCCTTACTGAAACCATTCACGATTAAAGCGATTGCTCTTTCAGTATCAATACCCCTCTGGTTACAGTAGAAAATCTGATCTTCTCCAATTTTTGAAGTGGTAGCTTCGTGTTCTAGCTGAGCGGTCGGATCTTTAATTTCAATATATGGGAAGGTATGTGCCCCACATTCATTACCCATTAGCAAAGAGTCACACTGTGAAAAATTTCTTGCTCCTTTTGCAGAAGGCATTACTTTTACCTGTCCACGGTATGAGTTTTGAGATTTTCCTGCAGAAATACCTTTTGAAATGATTGTTGATCTGGTATTTTTACCGATATGGATCATTTTTGTTCCTGTATCTGCATACTGGTGGTTATTGGTTACTGCGATAGAATAAAACTCACCGATTGAATTATCCCCTTTCAGGATACAAGACGGATACTTCCATGTTACTGCAGAACCGGTCTCAACCTGAGTCCAGGAAATCTTTGCATTTCTTTCACAAAGACCTCTTTTCGTTACAAAGTTGAAAACACCTCCTTTTCCTTCTTCATTACCTGGATACCAGTTCTGAACGGTTGAATATTTAATTTCAGCATTATCCAGGGCAACCAGTTCCACAACGGCTGCGTGAAGCTGGTTTTCATCTCTTGATGGCGCTGTACATCCTTCAAGATAAGAAACATAACTTCCTTCATCAGCGATCACAAGCGTTCTTTCAAACTGGCCTGTTCCTGCCTGGTTGATACGGAAATATGTGGAAAGTTCCATCGGGCATCTTACACCTTTAGGAATATAGCAAAAACTTCCGTCAGAAAATACTGCGGAATTTAATGCGGAATAAAAATTATCTCCTCTGGGAACTACTTTTCCAAGATATTTTTTCACAAGATCCGGATGGTTTTTAATGGCCTCAGAAATGGAGCAGAAAATAATTCCTTTCTCCATCAATGTTTCCTGAAAAGTAGTTTTCACAGAAACCGAATCGATCACAATATCTACAGCCACTCCGGAAAGCCTTTTCTGCTCTTCGATATTGATTCCTAATTTTTCAAAAGTTTTCAACAATTCAGGATCTACCTCGTCCAAACTTTCGAGTTCTGGTTTTGCTTTTGGAGCTGCGTAATACTTTATGGCCTGGAAATCAGGCTTTTCATATTTGATATTTGCCCATGTAGGCTCTATCATTTTCAGCCAGATTCTGAAAGACTCCAAACGCCATTCTGTCATCCATTCCGGCTCTTCTTTTTTAGCAGAGATGGCACGGACGATATCTTCATTCAAACCGATCGGGAAATCTTCATAATCGATCTTTGTTTCCCAACCGAATTCATATTTTTTATTTTCGAGATCGACTCTTAAATCGTCTTCAGTATATTTACTCATTATCTTTTAGATTTCAGATGTTAGACTTCGGATTCTGGAATAAGTTGGATCCTGGTCTTGTATCTAGTGTCTTTTTTCTCTACAGAGAAAAACTTTCTCCACAACCACACGTTCTGGATGCATTAGGATTGTTAAAAACAAATCCTTTTCCGTTCAAACCTCCTGAATATTCAAGAATGGTACCTGCTAAATAGAGGATGGATTTTTTATCTACAATAATTTTGATGTTATTGTCTTCAAAAATCTGGTCAGTATCTGTTTTTTGATTGTCAAATTTCAAAACATATTCTAAACCGGAACATCCGCCACTTTTTACTCCAACTCTTATATAATCTTCAAAAGGCTTAAAACCATCTTCTGTCATCAGCTGGATGGCTTTTTCTTTTGCTTGATCTGATACTTTTATCATTGTATTTATTTAGAATGATTTAATGTTGCAAAAATACGAACAAAAATCAGTAAATAAAAATCGACATTTTTATTTTATCGATTTTTATCATTGATGAGTTTAACTTTGGTAAGGTTTTGAAATCCAAAGATTAAATTAACTCAACATGAAAAAGTTAGGTATCATTGCTTTAACACTGCTTATACAAAATGTTTTTGCACAAACCAACCGATTTGTGTATCAGGTTTCTATGAAGCCGGATGCTTCAAATAAAAACGATATTAAGACAGAAAATGCATATTTGGATATTTCTCCTGAAAAGTCAATGTTTTATTCGGAAAATAGACTGAAAAGAGATTCGATTATGCAAAAAGCCTTTCAGGGCGGAGGGGGAAGAGGAAGCATCAACCGTGAGCAGATGGAAGGTTTAAGATCAAATATCAATTATTCTATCGAAAAGGATAAAGCCAACCAGAAAACGTTTTTTAAAGACAGAATCGGAAGAGATATTTATTCTTACGAAGAAGATCGTCCTTTAAACTGGAAGATTCTTTCAGAAACTACTAAAATCGGGGAATATAAGGTTCAGAAAGCGGAAACGGATTTTGGAGGAAGAAAATGGACAGCATGGTTCAGTACAGATCTGCCTTATCAGGATGGTCCGTACAAGTTTGGCGGATTGCCGGGCTTAATTATTAAAGTGGAAGACAGCGAGGGAGATTATTCTTTTGATCTGATGAAAAACTATAAAATTGCAGAATTTCCGGCAATGAATCAGTTTGGAAATACCATTAAGGTAAAAAGAACGGATTTCGTAAAACAACAGGAAAAGTTTAAATCTGACCCGATGTCATTTATGAGCCAACAAGGTGGCGGAGGATTTGCCCAGACCCGTATTATGGGTGGTGGCGGAAACCGTGGCGGCGGAGGAAATCAAAATCCGGCCGATATGAGAAAGAGAATGGAAGAAAGAATGAAAGAAGAAGCTAAAAATAACAGCAACCCAATAGAACTGAAATAAATAACACCCTGAAGTTATCTTCAGGGTGTTTTTATTATATAATGTAAAATTATTTTAAAAGCTGATCGAAAGTATTGCCCTGTCTGATATCACCGGAAGTATAGCCTTTCATAAACCATTCTTTACGTTGGGCAGATGACCCGTGGGTAAAGCTTTCCTGATTGACGTATCCCTGAGATCTTTTCTGAATATTATCGTCACCTACTGCTTCAGCAGCACTGATTGCAGCATCAATATCTCCGGGTTCCAATATATGTTCTCTGCTGTCTGTCTGTTTCGCCCAGACTCCGGCATAAAAGTCGGCCTGTAACTCCGTTGCTACTGAAACTCTGTTCATTTGGGCTTCAGAATATTGTCCTGCTCTTCTTAATTTATCTACCTGTTGGGTTGTTCCCAAAAGTGTTTGTACATGATGTCCCATTTCATGAGCCATTACGTAAGCGATCGTAAATTCTGTAACCTGGGCTCCAAATTGTTGCTGAAGTTCTTTAAAGAAGCTCATATCCATATAAACGGTCTGGTCTGCCGGGCAATAAAACGGGCCCATTGCAGATTGTGCAGTTCCACATCCGGATTGTGTTGTACTTTCAAATAGTACTACCCTTGCCGGGCGATACTGCATTCCGTTGTCTGCAAAAATTTTAGTCCATGTCTGTTCATTTTCGGCCGTGATCATTTGTACAAATTCACGAACTTTAAGTTCATTTGCATTCAAATCTCTTTGCTCAGTTGGAGCAGAACTGTTGCCACCGGATGAAGAAAGGATGGATGAAGGATCTCCTCCTAAAAAAAATATAATGGCAGCAATAATAAGAGTTCCGAGTCCACCACCTACAATTGCACCACCACTGCCGCTTCCGCGACGGTCTTCTACATTACCGCTTCTGTCGTCTGTCCATTTCATAGTAAATAAATTTTTATCAGTGTAAATTTAAAATTATTATTGATACGAAAAGATTATTTTTTAATGGTAAGCTTCAGAAAATTCATTAGTGGTTAAGCTGATTGGTTTTAAGCCAGCATGATGTAGACTGGTATGCTGAAATTGTTTCATTGATCAGTTTCTGATCAGGTGTTTTCAGAATCTTTTCATCATTATAGATATTGAATTGAGGAGCCAGTTTGCCCGGTTTCGGAGATAGTGAATACTGCTTTATTTTTTTTACCGGAGAAAGAATGGTTAAATGGTCATCTTTTATAAAACCCAGATCCTGGTATGTGGCAACATAGGCTTTAGGCTGAAATTCGGTCTTAAATACATCCTGTCCTAAGAACTTGGACTGATAACTGAAATTCAATAGACCAAAAAGAGTAGGCATTATATCGATCTGAGACATCAGCTTGTTAAACTTCTGTGGTTTGATAAAACCGTCAGAAAAAATCATAGCCGGAATCCTGTATTTATCGGTTGGAAGTTCCGTACTTCCGGCACTGGATGCACAATGGTCGGCGATAATCACAAAAACGGTGTTATGATACCAGTCTTGTTTTTTTGCCATTTCAAAGAACTTTCTCAATGAATAATCGGTATATTTCACCCCACCTTCCCTGGATTTTGCATTTCCGGGAATATCAATTCTTCCGTTGGGATAGGTGAAAGGCCTGTGGTTGGAAACAGTCATCCAATGATTAAAAAAAGGCTTTCCGGATTTTGATTCTGTATTCATTATCTGGATTGCTTTTTTCGCCATATCTTCATCTGCTACTCCCCAAACATTGGCAAATGTAATTTCTTCAGGCTTAAAACTATTCCGGTCAACAATTCCATATCCATTGCCGGAAAAGAAATCTTCCATATTGTCAAAATAACTATAACCTCCATATAAGAACTTCACATCATATCCTTTAGCTTTAAAAACAGTTCCGGTTGTGAATTTATTTTTATTGTTTTCTCTTTTGATGATACTTTCTCCCGCAGTGGGCGGAATGCAAAGGGTCAAAGCTTCTAAACCCCTTACAGTTCTGTTTCCTGTGGCATAAAGATTGGTAAACATCAATGAACGATCCGCGAGGCTGTCTAAAAAAGGCATAATCTTCTGATCATTTCCATAATGTTCCAGAAAGTCAGCCGATAAACTTTCTACAGAGATAAGTACTACATTTTTCTTAAGTTCCGGCTGATCAGAAATGATATTTCGTGTTAAAGTATGTTCAGAATATTGACTCAAAAAGTTGGCTTCAGCTGTTTTCTGACCGATTAGTGGATAAAACCGAAAATAATCCAGTTCATTATGGGTAAAAGCCCAATAGAATTTCGGTAATCCGTTGGCTTCAATTTCCTCTGTAAAAACATTTGATGATTTGATTTGCGTTGTAAAATGTAATCCGGACAAACTGATTCCCACTAACAGGATGAATGTTGCCAGCAAAATTAATTTCTGTTTCAGGTTAGGCAGGTCAGTCAGCTCCTGTTTTGTTTTTTTATAAATAAACCACGTAACAGCCAATGATACAGCAAATATAACAAGGAATAAAGGAATTACCGGATAGCTTTCCATTACATTTCCAATGACCTCGTTGGTATAAATAAGATAATCAACTGCAATAAAATTATAACGTAATCCAAATTCATTATAAAAGAAATATTCACTTACCGCATTAAAGACAATGAGCACGACGTATAAAAATAATGTAATGAAATAGAGGGTATTTCTAATTTTAAGCCTTTGATTCGGTAAGAATAGCATTAAGCTGAATAGGATTATTTTCAATCCTATAAATGCAAGAGCTATCTCTGCCAAAGAACCTCCGTATTGTTTGAAAATATTATTGGGTATCAGAAGGATGTATAAAAAGAGAAGCACTAACGCAGTTAGTATAATCTGGCCGTAAGGGCTTTTATATTTTGAATTTGATAAGAATAAAAAATATACAGCCAGAAATGGGCATGTTATAATGAAAACTAAAATATCATTTAAAATACCCAGTGATATTATTTTTATTATTTCAAAAAAACCGAAACTGGCTGTGGTGATCGGATGAAACAGGAAAACAACCCTTACAATCAATGAAAAGATAAGATAAAAAAATCCTAAATATAAGAATGGTTTAGTTTTTTGAGTAAACATTAGTTTAAATATATATAGTTTTCGCAAAGATAGTTTTTGTACGAAATCTTTCAATAAAAAAAATAAAAATCGGCGATTTATTGGATTATTTATAATTGTTTAAATTAAGATTAAAAAATGATATTATCCGGAAAAGCTTTTCTGTGAAGGGTTTAAGGGGAGATACATAAAAAAAAGAGGCTATGAAAATAGTCTCTTTTTGTTTTATCATTCTGTAATAAGTGTTAAAATTAAGAATGGCCGAATCCGATATTTCCTTTTTTCTCAGAGAGATTTTTTTTGAAATCAATCATTCTTAAAGCGGTAACGGCTGCTTCTACACCCTTATTTCCAAGATCACCGCCACTTCTTGCTATAGACTGTTCTTTTGTGTCGTCAGTCAGTACACAGAAAATGGTAGGGGTATCCGTTAAAATATTGCAGTCTTTAATCCCCTGGGCTACCGCTGAGCAGACGTAATCAAAATGTGGAGTTTCTCCACGGATTACACATCCTATAGCAATTACAGCATCATATTTTCGCTCTTTACAAAGCTGCATGCTTGCATAGTTTAATTCAAACGCTCCGGGAACGGGGAAAAGTTTAATGTTGTCAGCTTTTACCCCTTCTTTTTTCAGGATTTCCAAAGCTGCATCACGAAGATTGTAGGTTATAAAATCATTCCACTCAGAAAAAACAATGCCGATAGAAAAATCTTCGGCATTAGTTATATTAAGTGGCTTGTAATCGGAAAGATTAACTGTTGCCATTTTTTAGTAATATTTAGTCATTTCAATATAAGAATCAGACATTCCGTTATCGTAGTCCTGGTATTTTTCGTCAATAGCAGAAAAATATTTTTTAGCATCTGCATTTTTCTTTAATCCCAATGCTACGATACCTGCCTTTTTTGTAAAATAATAAATGGTATATGGGTCACTGGAAGCAGAAGCTGCTTTATCCAATAACGCTAAAGCTTCATCATTTTTATTAAGGCCTGATTTTGCATCTGCCATTGCTCCATACTTCATGGCCATCAATGTTTTATTATCAGACGAAAATTTATCTAAAAGATCATATGCTTCCTGGAATTTCCCTTCTTTGAATTTCAATAAACCTGCATTGTATGCAGAAAGTTTGCCAATATCAGTAGATGAGAACTCATTATACGTTCCCAGAAATCCTGGGTTTGCAGCAGATTTTCCTCCTAAAGCTTCTTTATCTTTTCCTTCAGTCAGGTTCTTTTGTGCAGCAAGGAAGCTTTTTACGGCTTCAACATTTTTGGGAGCAACAATGAATTGTTTGTAAGCGAAAAATCCAAGAACGCCTAACACCAACACACCAAAAACAATACCTAGTGGTTTTGAATATTTTTCAAGGAATCTTTCAGTGTTTAAAGCCTCTCTGTCAAGATCTTTAAAAAATTCCACTGTTTCTTTACCTTCTTGCTCATGTTGAGCATTCTTTGCAAGTTTTGCCATAAATTCTTAAAAATTGAATTGCAAATTTAATTGTTTCTGAATGATTTACAAAATACTTTGAGGTTATTATTAATAAAAGTATGGTAAATGTCGGAGAACTGCTAATACAAGGATGCTAATATTCTAAAATATGATAGACCTCAGCGTTGAACCTTTTCAGTTTTTCATCGCCGCCTAGCCCTTTCAATCCGATCAGGAAGCTGAACTGGGTCACTTCTGCCCCCTGTTTCTCAACCAGGTTGGCGGCAGCTTCCGTTGTTCCGCCTGTTGCAAGAAGATCATCATGAATTAAAATACGTTGTCCTTTCTGTATTTGCCCTTCACGGGTTTCAATTTCCGCACTTCCGTATTCCAGATCATATTTTTCTGAGATAATCGGAGGGGGGAGTTTTCCTTTTTTCCGGATCAGGATAAACGGAACTTCCAAAGCTACGGCAATTGCAATTCCAAATAAATAGCCCCGGCTCTCAATTCCGCACACGGCATCTACTTTTCCTTTGCTGAAGGTTACAAGGTCTTCAATAACAGATTCATACAATTTCGGATTTAGGAAAATAGGGGAGATATCTTTGAACTGGATTCCGGGAATCGGAAAATCAGGAATATTCTCAATCGTATCTTCCAGGTTTTTGATGAGTTCTTTTGAAGCCATTTATGGGTTTATTTTATAACTGGATATTTTCCAGTCTCCGTTTACATTTTTAAGTCCGAAAGTTACTTTCAGGGAAGTTACTTTTCCATTCTTATCAGTTACATCATACGTGGCATTTACACTTGCATTATTAGTGTTGCTTGCATTGGTACTGATATTTTTAACGTTTACATTTTTTACAGATCCAAATCCTGACGTAGGGTTTGAAAAAGATTCGTAGCTTCCCCAGCTTGGGTTGCTGGAAGAGTCAAATGCTGCCTTAAGGTTTTGAGAACTTACGTTGCTTAAAAACTTGTTTACTGTATTTTTCGGATCTCCTGTTGGTTGTTTTGGTGTAGCAGGAGTTGTTGTAGGATCTGTAGGATTCGCAGTATTTACGGGACTGTTCGGGTCTGCTGCACTCGGATCCTGAATCACTGCTGTTGAATCCACTTTCGGTGGAGCAGGAACTTTCAATGCGGTAGGGTTTACATCAAGCCCTATTTTAGTCATTTTGAAAGTTTTTGCCGTTGTTTTTACAGAGATTGTAATATCTATTTTATTATCTACGACTTTAGCTGCAGGGATGGATGAGAACTTTAGATTAAAACCTCCGAAATTATTATCCTGCATCAGGTTTTTTGCTGTAGAAAGTTTTACGCCATTGCTGAAAACCTCTAAAGTTGTTTCTAAAGCGGCTCCGGTAAAAGAAATGGGTTTTCCGGTGTTGTCTACAAGTCTTGGTACGATCTGAAGGGCAGTTGCACCTTCTCCATTGTCTCCTGTAGGTCTTGTAATAATGCTTAATGAATTTGCTTTCACATCGTTCGGGTCGCTTTCCTTAGCTTTATCATCTCCGAAAATGTTCATTTCTCCTAATGACGGCGGTGCATTGCTTGCCCATTCGATCCCGTTTTTTTGAGCCACTTCATCTGCCATGGTCATTATCTCAGGAACTTTTTTTCCATTAATAAGCTGGCCAAGAGCTTTCAGTTCATTTTCGTCACCTTCAGCCTCTACTCCGAATGTTTTTAAAATATAAAGAGCTTCATTAAATTTTATCTGTTTAATGGTAGACAGACTCGAAGCCATATCATTGATGCTGGTTTGTAAAGTTTGGGTTGTGCTTGCATCAACATGGTCCTTCTTACAAGCCGTAAAAAAGAATAAACTGAATAGTAGCAGAAGAGAAAACTTTTTCATTTTTATTGGTTTGCTACAAATTTAGTAAAACCTTTATTAATAGAAATTTTTATTTTTTATTTTCAGCTTCTTTTAAATCATCTTTAAAGAATGAACTGAAAATAGTCTGCATATTCGGAAAAGAAGGCTCTTGCCAATATTTTGTCTGATAATTGCTGTTGTCTTTGTCAAATTTCACTTTTTCGATGTCATCACCGTTTTCAAAGCTAAGTTCGGTAGGATAAAAATTGCCATAGACTGTAATCTGATTGTAGTTGGGTTCACTTTTGTGTTTTAGCTTGATAAAAATAAGTTCGTTATATTCTAAGAAATCCCTTAATGTTTTTTGCGATCCTTTTTCAAAAGACAGGTTTAAAATAGATCTGATATCATAAAACCTATATCCGAAAATAGCAAATTCTTTTTCCTGCAGTGCAGCTCCGGTAATTTCGATCTGGTCTTTCTGGTCTCCTTTCAGTTCTTTTATGATATTATTTTTTGTTTTGTATTCTTCCGGGTTTCCAACATTTTTAAGCTTCGGAAGGTTTAAAGAATTACCATAATCCCAGGATGATGTCTGCTTCTTTTCATTTTTAGCGTCTGTCAACCTGAAAATTCTATACTGCTCAACTTTGGTGCTTTTTAATTTTTTTGTTTTGTTGTCAAAAATATAGGTTGCAATTCCGTCAGCATATGAGTTAAGTTTATTATTAACTGTAACATAAGAGTTGAAGTTTCCTTTGATTAAAATATATTTTGCGGGTTTGCTGTTTTTTATAACGACGGTTTCAATGTCTTTCACCCTGTCATTTACTTTTATGATCTCTTTATCAAAATCGGCATAAGATAGGGTAGCAATGGGAAAATTATCATAAACCAGCTGGAATTTTTCCTGTGAAGGATCCAATAACTGCTTATCTATTTTTCCGTCAATATCGGAGAAAGCCAGAATACTTCCGTCTTTTCCGAAAACCGAAATTTTGGGTAGCGGTTTATTGGTCTTTTCAGAAATAAAAGTGATGGTCTGTGCATTTACAAAGTTTATTAACAGGATAAGCAAAAAGCTGAGTACGTGAATTTTTTTCATGTAAATATTTTTTCAATAGTTAGTTTATCTGATTATAAGACGCATGAAATCTGAATTGGTTGCCTGAACTTCATTTTATCGCATAAAAAAAGACCGATTGTTTTATCAATCAGTCTTTTGGAGTTTTATTTTGTTACAAGCCCTTAGAAAGGATACTCGTAAATTTCAGATTCGTGTAAGAAAGGGTTTCCTGTAGGAATCAGTTTCAGTTTAGATAATGCAGTCATTACGGTAAACATAAATAATCCTGCGATAAATAAAACAGCACCTAATATTAATAAGAACACTTCAGGAGTTTTCCAGTAAGGACCTACTGTTCCAGGCATTACCATATTGAAGTAATCTAAAATGTGTCCAAGGATAACCACTACAGCCATCGTTGTTACTACTTTGTAGTTTCTTTTTATGCTGCTGCTTACCAATACCAATAATGGTAATAAGAAGTTAATGATCAACATGGGTAAGAATGTAGGAGCATAGTGTTGGAATCTTCCAAAGAAATAGTTAACCTCTTCCGGAACGTTTGCATACCAGTAAAGCATGAACTGTGCAAACCATGTATACGTCCATAGCATACTTGTAGCGAAAAGGAATACTCCTAAATCGTGTAAGTGATTGTCATTGAACTGAGGAAGAAATCCGTTTTTCTTAAGGTATACACTTAGTAAGATGATTACAGCGATACCACTTGAAAGGCAGCTAACCATTGAATACCAGATATACATCGTAGAATACCAGTGAGGGTCAATAGACATTAACCAGTCCCAAGCCCATGCCGCAGATGCAAATCCGAAGAATGCAATATATCCTACAGCCCATCTGTAAAGCATTTGGTAATCTACTTTTGATTTTGTTTCATCTACTTTCTTAGACTGAGCTTTAAGCTTCCATGCAAAGAAAGAGGCACCAGCAACATAAATAATCGTTCTGATAGCGTAGAAAGGAATATTTAAGAATCGTTTCTTTTCAAATAGGATCACATCAAAGTGTGCAGATTCAGGATCTGTCAACTCAGGATCCATCCAGTGGAACAAGTGACCGTTGTGAGTGATATTAATTATCATAAGGATAATTAAAATAGCACCACCCCAAGGAATATAAGAAGCAATAGCTTCCATCACTCTTGTAATGATAATTGGCCAACCTGCGTGAGCCGCGTGCTGAATACAGTAAAAGAACAGTACAGCACAACTAACTCCAAAGAAAAATACAGCTACAAAGTGTAATGATGCCAAAGGCTGGTTGTGAACCTGAAGAGTAGCATGCTCTAAATGAGCTGCATGATCCTGAGGGCCCACCATTTCACTTGAGTGTGTAGGTGCGGTATGACCTGAAGCATGAACAGCTTCCATCATTTGTTCTATTTTCTCAGTAGAGATTCCTTTATTCATGAAGAAACCGATACCAAACAGAACTAAACCTACAACAAGAAGTATTATAGAAGTTGATTTTAATTTTGGTGAAAAACTATACATTTCTTTTCTTATTTTTTAGTTTCGGTAGTAGTTTCAGTTTTTGCTGTCTCTGTAGCTGCTGCCGGTGCTGCTGCTCCTTTTTTGAAGGCGCTAATCACATACATTGCTACTCTCCATCTGTCTCCTGCGTTCAATTGTCCCGCATAAGATCCCATCGCGTTTCTACCGTTTGTTAATACATAATGAACAGATCCTACAGTAATTTCTCTGTCGGCATAATTAGGTACACCTGAGAAAGCACCGCTTTGTACAATTGGCCCCTGTCCATCACCTCCTGTTCCGTGACATGCAGCACAGGTACGGTCAAACAACATTTTTCCTCTTTCGATATCTTTGGCAGCGTTTGCCGGATTCAAAGGAGAAGCTGTCAGTTTTTTAGAAGCATCATACCCTGCGTTATATTCATCTACATTTCTTGGAAGTAAGCCTTCTTCAAAAATTCCGTCCTTATTCTGAGGTACGCTTCCTTCTACCGGAGCAAGCCCTGTAGCGAAGCTGTTTTTAACAAAAGCAGGAATTTCATTTTCATGATCGGAATAAGCATCCTGAGCTTTCATCAATGGATCATAAGCTACCGGAAAGTACATATCTGGGAAATATACCAATGGTACATTTTCTTTTGGTCCGCAAGAATTAAGTAAAACCGTTGTTAAACCTAAAATTGCTGTAATTTTTAATACATTCTTTTTCATCTGGACATTTTTATTTTTTTTATGGTCAGATGTAACCATTGCATTAGGTTTCATTTTAAGCATCTTTAACAGTTATTTCTTCAACTCCGGTTTCAATCAGCAACTGCTTTACAGATTCTACATCTTCAGTTACAAATTCCATCATAAACTTGTCATCTGTAGTTCTCGGATCCGGGTTTTGTGCAGGAGCTCCGGGATACATTTTATTTCTTACCAAGAAAGTTAAAGACATCATGTGAGCGGCACAGAACACCATCAATTCAAACATTGGAACTACGAATGCAGGCATGTTATGTCCCCAGTCGAATGCCGGTTTACCACCGATATTCTGAGGCCAGTCATGATTCATAATATACCAGGTTACAGTAGCACCGATAGTAACACCGTAAAGCGCATAGATAAATGCGGCATCAGAAATTCTTGTTTTCTTTAAACCTAAAGCTTTATCTAGTCCGTGAACCGGGAATGGAGTATAAACTTCGTTTATTTTAATTCCTTTATCGTTGAATGCTTTAACGCCGTTCATTAAATCGTCGTCGTCAGCATAAAGTCCGTATACAATTTTAGTGGTGCTCATCTCCTTCTTTTGCTTTATAAGTTTCACCTGAGATTTTCAAAATCGATTTTAATTCAGCCTGTGCAATGACAGGGAATGTTCTTGCGTACAATAAGAATAATGTAGAAAAGAATCCGATTGTTCCTAAATATACACCCACATCAATAATCGTTGGCTTAAACATCGTCCAAGATCCTGGTAAATAATCTCTGGAAAGGTTGATAACGATGATATCAAAACGTTCAAACCACATCCCGATGTTGATGATCAATGCAACGATGAACGTCCAGATAATATTTGTTCTCAATCTTTTGAACCAGAAAGAAGCCGGAATTACAAGGTTACAGATGATCAATGACCAGAATGCCCACCAGTAAGGTCCAACGGCAGCACCTGGAGAAAGATAGGTAAAGTCTTCAAATCTTGATCCGGAATACCATCCGATAAAATATTCTGTTGCATAAGCAACTGTTACCATACCACCTGTCAGGATAATTACGATGTTCATAATTTCGATATGATACATCGTGATATAGTCTTCAAGGTGACAAACTTTTCTTGCGATTAACAACAGGGTCTGTACCATTGCAAATCCTGAGAAGATCGCACCGGCAACGAAATAAGGAGGGTAGATTGTAGAGTGCCATCCTTTAATTACCGAAGTTGCGAAGTCAAAAGATACGGTAGTGTGTACTGAGAATACAAGTGGAGTTGCCAAACCTGCCAATACCAAGGATAATTCTTCGAATCTCTGCCAGTGTTTTGCCTTACCACCCCAACCGAATGCAAGGAATGTATAAATTTTTCTTGTCCAAGGCGTTTTTGCTCTGTCTCTGATCATGGCAAAGTCAGGGATCAATCCCATAAACCAGAATACTGTAGATACTGAGAAATACGTAGAGATTGCAAATACGTCCCAAAGTAGAGGAGAGTTAAAGTTCCCCCAAAGAGAACCGAACTGGTTAGGTAACGGGAATACCCAGTATCCTACCCAAACTCTACCCATGTGGATTACGGGAAAAATGGCCGCCTGTACAACTGCAAAGATGGTCATCGCTTCAGCTGAACGGTTTACCGACATTCTCCAACGTTGTCTAAATAATAATAATACCGCTGAGATTAGGGTTCCGGCGTGACCGATACCTACCCACCATACGAAGTTGGTAATATCCCAACCCCAGTTAATAGTTCTGTTAAGCCCCCATGCTCCAATACCTGTTCCGATAGTATAAGCGATACACCCGAATCCATAGATGAATAGAACTAAGGCTGCATATAATGAGATCCACCATAATTTACCTGCTCTTTCTTCGATAGGTCGTGCAATATCTTCTGTGATATCGTGATAAGTTTTGTGACCAATAATTAGAGGTTCCCTTATCGGAGCTTCGTAATGTCCTGACATTTTTTACCTATTTATTATTTAAACGTTATTTTTCTACTCTGTTTCTTACTTTAGTGTGATAGAACACGTTTGGTTTTGTTCCTATCTCTTCCAGTAAATAATATCTTCTGTTGCTAGCGTATTGCTTTCTCACTTCAGATTCTTTATCATTCATATCTCCAAACGTCATTGCTCCGGTAGAACATGCAGCAGCACAAGCACAAGAATTTTTGAATTCGTTGTCCGTTACTTTTCTGTTTTCTCTCTTAGCATTTAAGATTGTAGCCTGGGTTTCCTGGATACACATTGAGCATTTCTCCATTACCCCTCTTGTTCTTACAACTACGTCGGGGTTTAGTACCATTCTTCCAAGGTCGTTGTTCATGTTGAAATCGAACTTGTCATTAAGGTTGTATGTAAACCAGTTGAAACGTCTTACTTTGTAAGGACAGTTGTTTGCACAATATCTTGTACCGATACATCTGTTGTAAGCCATATGGTTCTGACCTTGCTTACCATGTGAAGTAGCCGCTACCGGACATACCGTTTCACAAGGAGCGTGGTTACAGTGCTGGCACATTACCGGCTGGAAGATTACATCCGGATTATCGGCAGGGTGGTTAAGAGCACCTCCGTCGCCGAAAGCAGTTCCGTATAATTCAGGA
>NZ_AKJY01000049.1 GCF_000282115.1 Chryseobacterium populi | reverse complement strand
TCCATAAGAGTGACTGTTTTTATGATTTTGTAGTCAACCTTTTTCAGGACGAGACACACGTATAATAATCCCGCTTACCCGGTGGGAAATTATCCTAACTCAGGTACAAGAGGATTTAGGAATGTAATGGGAAATCAATCTGCCCAGGGAACATACAATTTTATTAATTATCAGTATCCGGGTGTCTGGTCCGGGGCTTTATTGTCAAACTATATAGGACGACCAGTTAATATTTTATTTGATGCTGCCTCAAGTGCAAACCGGATGATTGCATTCCATGACAACAATGACCCGTATTTCGGGATGAGCTGCCGCTGTGTAAAAATAAAATATGACTCAGACGGAAATGAAGAAGGCGTAATCCCAAGACTACAGGTATCAGACCTGGCTTCTGCAAAACCTGCGGATGTTTTCAGTAAAGAAGTCATCGTAGAGCGTGTAAAAGAAAATAAAATAACGTTATTTCCCAATCCTGTAAAAAATACCCTTTATATTGACGGATTGCCAGATAAAGAATATTATTACCAGATTTATAGCAGCTCAGGACAGCTGGTAAAATCCGGAAAATTTTTGAATGGGCAGACTGACGTTTCTTCTTTAGTGTCGGGAGCTTATGTAGTACGAATTAATAATTCTGAAACAATTGTTAAAATTATAAAACAGTGACAAAAACATAAATAAATTAGTTAAAGAGAGGCAGAATAGCCCTGAAATACTTTACAAATTCATATTTTTGAATGCACTAAAATGATGAATGTAAGTAAAAGGCTGTTTTGCTTCTCTTTTATTTTGGTAATTAAAATGTAAAACACAATATGAGTGCGAAGAAAATTGCAAAAATTTTTAATGTCAAGGTTTTTATTTATTTACTGATTGCCGTAACGGCTCTTTATGCGCTTGTTTTCACCCTGATCCATAACTTAAAATCTGATGGCTATATTCTTGGGGACTGGCTGATCAATTACCAGGACGGAGGCTTTAAAAGAAGAGGGTTATCCGGAAGTTTTTTCTTTTTGTTACAGGATATTACAGGAATAAAACTCAATTTTCTTGTGTATTTTTTCCAGGTGATTATTATTTCACTTTTTTTCTATTACTATTTTAAACTGATCAGGTACAAAGAGACAACCTTACTCTACCTGTCATTATTATTATCTTCAATAGGTTTTGTAGGGCTTTTCAATTGTGTGGACTATGTAGGAAAAAAAGAATTTATTGTATTCTTTCTGTTTGCCTGCTTTACCTATCTTCTGGACAATGATAAGCTTACGAAATACAAAGAATATGCTGTTTGTGCAGGCCTTTTTATAGCGATGTTTTTTCATGAGATCACGATCTTTTACACCTCTTATTTTATGATCGCCTTATATCTGAAGACAGGAAAAACCGAATTTAAAAGATATCTGAAATATGCCATTGCGGTAATGGTCCCTGCCGTTTTGATTACAGTTTTCGGGAAAGAGATCAATGAAGGGCATTCACTGGATATTTTAAAAGACAGGGGAGTTATTCTTACAAGAGGCATCTTTTTCTGGGATATAGATGAAAGAAAATATATCAGTGATCATTTTGATCAGTACAAGCTCTATTTTTTAAGCTTTGCCTTAAGTGTACTTCATTTGGGTTTTTATTTAAAATATCTAAACAACCGAAAGATAATATCTATTTTACTGATAGGAGCATTTTTACTTTCATTTCCCTTATTTTATCTGGCCATAGATTGGGGAAGATGGATGTATATTCATATGATGTTTATTATTGTGCTTTTCGCGCTGCTGCTAAAGAACGGAGGATCTGCATATGCTTCTGAACCTGTTGTTATTAATACAAAATTTTACATTACTTTATTCATTATAATCGCTTCATTAATCTACAGAGTAGAGATGTCCGGAAGCGGATTTACATTTGAAGGATTATTCTATCGGGTCTTTGTTGCCCCTGTAGAATTGTTAAATAAAATGATATAAAAAAAAGTATCTAATAAAAAAACTTTACTTTTGCAAAAATTTTAGAATGTCGAAAAATTTAGTAATCGTAGAGTCCCCGGCCAAAGCAAAAACTATTCAGAAGTATTTAGGAAAAGATTTCGAGGTGAAATCAAGTTTCGGACATATTCGTGATCTTCCTAAAAAAGGAATGGGAATCGATCTTAAGACATTCAGTCCGGATTATGAAGTTTCTGCCGACAAAAAGAAATTGGTAACAGAATTAAAATCTGCCGTAAAAAAAGCTGAAATGGTTTGGCTGGCTTCCGATGAAGACCGTGAAGGAGAAGCTATTGCATGGCACCTGGCAGATGAATTAAAACTGAAGCCGGAAAACAGAAAAAGGATTGTTTTTCACGAGATTACTAAAAATGCCATTCTGAAAGCAATTGAAAATCCGAGGGATATAGACCAGAATCTGGTTAATGCCCAACAGGCAAGAAGGGTTTTAGACAGAATCGTTGGTTTTGAAATGTCCCCGGTTCTATGGAAAAAAGTAAAACCCGGATTATCCGCAGGAAGGGTTCAGTCAGTAGCCGTAAGACTGATTGTTGAAAGAGAAAAAGAAATCCGTGACTTTACTCCGAAAGCAGATTTCAAGCTGGATGGAATTTTCTTAAACAAAAGTGAGCAGGAAATTGCTGCCAGGCTTAAAAAAGATTTTGACAAAGAAGAAGATGCTGAAAAATTCCTGGAACAGGCAAGAACTGCCGAATTCAAAGTTCTGAATGTTGAAACCAAACCTGGAACACGCTCTGCATCTGCACCTTTTACTACCTCTACCTTACAGCAGGAAGCTTCTTCAAGATTAGGATATAACGTAACCAATACGATGCGTCTGGCACAAAGGCTATACGAAGAAGGGTATATTACCTATATGAGAACCGACTCGGTAAACCTTTCCCAGGAAGCCATTGAAGGAGCAAAAAAACAGATTACATCAGAATACGGAGCGGAATATTCTGCCCCGAGAAATTATACCACCAAATCAGCTTCTGCACAGGAAGCCCACGAAGCGATCCGCCCAACGGATTTCGGTGTGAAAAGTATTGGTGATGCTCAGTTAAACAGGTTATACCAGCTAATTTACAGAAGAACATTAGCGTCTCAGATGGCTAATGCTAAAATCGAGAAGACAGTTATTGAAATCGGAAATTCAAAACTGCCCCGGCATTTTGAAGCACAGGGGGAAGTGATTATTTTTGACGGTTTCCTGAAAGCTTACGGAATCGTTAAAACTGACGATGATGACGAAGAAAACAACGAAAAACTGTTGCCAAAAGTAAGTATTGGGGAAGTTTTAACTTATAAAACAATTACAGCTACTGAAAAATTCACAAGACCAAGCGCAAGATATACCGAAGCAGGCCTGGTAAGAAAACTTGAAGAATTGGGAATCGGTAGACCGTCTACTTATGCACCGACGATTCAAACCATTCAGAACCGTGAGTATGTAGACAAAAGAGAAGTTGAGCCGCAAACCCGTGAGGTAGTGAGAATCTCTCTGGCAAAAGATAAAATTAAAAAAGTAGTTCTTGAAGAGAAATTCGGCGGGGATAAAAATAAATTCCTTCCTACTGATATCGGGGAAGTGGTGAATGATTTCCTTACCGACAACTTTAAAGAAATCCTGGATTACGGATTCACGGCAAGAGTAGAAGAAGGTTTCGATGAAATTGCAAACGGAGACCAGAAGTGGAAAGAAATGATGACGGATTTCTATTCCAAATTCCACCCGAGAATTGAAGATGTAGAAGAAAATGCAGACCGTGCAACGGGAGACAGATTATTAGGAGTTGATCCAAAAACCGGTAAAAATGTACATGCCAGAATCGGAAGATTCGGAGCTATGATTCAGATCGGGGAAACGGAAGATGAAGAAAAGCCTGTTTTCGCATCATTAATGACCGGTCAGAATATTGCCACCATTACTTTTGAAGAAGCTCTTGAACTTTTCAAATTACCTTTTGACTTAAACGAATTTGAAGGGCAGACGGTTTCCGTAGGAGTTGGTAGATTCGGGCCTTATGTAAAATGGGGCGAAACTTATATCAGCATTCCGAAAGGAGAAGATCCTCTTTCTGTAGATCAGAACCGCGCAGAGGAAATTATTAAAGAAAAGAAATTGGCAGACGCTCCGATTGCAACCTATAAAGGAGAGCCTGTAACCAAAGGAACCGGAAGATTCGGGCCATTTATCAAATACCAGAGTATCTTTGTCAATGTCCCTAAAAAATATGATTTCGAAAACCTTTCCCAAAGCGATATCAATGAGCTGATTGATGCAAAGCTGGAGAAAGAAGCCAACAGATATATCCAGCAGTGGGAAAAAGAAAAAATCTCTATTGAAAACGGAAGATGGGGCCCTTTTATCAAATTTGGAAAAGCAATGTTCAAAATTCCGAAGAAAAAAGATGAAACGAAGTATGAAGCAGAAGAATTAAAAACAGTATCTCTGGATGAGGTTAAAAAATGGATTACATCTCAGGACAAAAATGCTTTTGCAGAGAAAAAGAAGCCGGTGGCAAAGAAAAAAGCAGCTCCCGCAAAAAAGAAATAAATAGTAAAATAATAATATCAAGCCATTAACAATCTGTGTTAATGGCTTTTTTTATAACGCATAAATGATTTAATTTTAATATTTTTGGTTTTTAAGACTTGATTAGAGAATGAATTTTGAAGATTTTATAATTTCACCACGAAATTTCAAAACTGAAAGCTGGCAGATTGGAAGCAAAATAACCAAAGAAATCAAAGAAGACAGCATTGTGCTTCTTTTTGTTTCGGACTACAGAGGAGCAAACGGTGATGCGGAAGTACAGGATTTTACAGCTGTAAGAAAAGAGTTTTATAAGCTTTCCCAGCTTGATTTTGAAATTCCTGTTGTAGATCTGGGAGATCTGGTTTCCGGAAAATCAGTACAGGATTCCCATTATATTTTACAGGAAGTCCTGTCGGCCTGTCATTACAAAAGAGCAATTCCGGTAATTATCGGCGGGTCTAATGATTTTGCATTCTCGTTATTTTCAGCATTAAATTTTCATCAGAAAAATATTAATTATACCCAGATCAGTAATATCATCTCCCTTAAACAAGGTGAAGAGATCAATGAGCATACCTTTTTAAGCAAAATCTTTGGAGCAAAAAACTTTTCAATAAAAAACTATTACCATTTAGGCTATCAGAAACATTTGAATGAAGTTGATTCCATAAAGCTGATCAAAGAAGTGGAATTCGATATCATCCGTCTGGCGGAAATGATGAACTCTACGGAAAAAACAGAACCTTTTTTCAGAAAAACAGATCTGGTAACGGTAAACTGTGATGCTGTGGAAAGCTTCAGCGATCCTTTTTCAATGAATCCGCAGGTAAACGGATTAAACAGAAGAGAAATCTGTGCTTATATGAAAGAGATCGGATTAAGTGAAAATTTAAAATCAGTAGGACTTTTTAATTATAATATCTATTCTGAAAACCAGTTGAATCATCAGCTTTTAGCCCAAATGATCTGGTACCTGATCGAAGGGATCAATATCCAGCAGTCTCACCCGAAAGAAAGGCATTATGAAGTTTTTTATGTACTGATTGATGACCGGCAGTATGCTTTCAAGCGGGATACTTTCAGCAATCTGTGGTATTTCGGAGATGATGAAAACATAAACAACTGTATCCCGTGTTCAAGAAAAGACTTTGATGAAGCCAAAAAAGGCTGGCTGAATGCAAGACTGATGAAAATATAATTATTTATGACAAACGTTCCCTCAAAAGTTTCCATAATAGTTCCTGTTTATAATGTTGAAAATTATCTGGCAAAATGCCTTGACTCCTTAGTTAACCAGTCTCTCGGGCATATTGAAATTCTGGTGGTCAATGACGGAAGTAAAGACAATTCAGAACAGATTATTCGGAAATATGTCCAACAATATCCTGATAAAATTCATGCTTTTATTAAGGAGAACGGGGGATTAAGTGATGCCCGTAATTTTGGAATTGACCATGCTACCGGAGATTATATCGGCTTTGTGGATAGTGATGATTATATTACGGAAACCATGTTTGAAGAAATGCTGAATCTGGCGGTAAAATATCATGCAGAAATGGTAATCTGCAACATTCAGAAAGTCGATGAGCATGGAAATGTTACTCAAAAGCTCACCCAGATTCCCAATATGCCGGAGAAAATTGATCTTGATACTCATTTTTCGGTTTTCTCGGATCTGAGTTATTTCGCCTGCAATAAATTATTCAAGAAAGAGCTTTTTCATCAGAAAAGATTTAAAAAAGGAGCTCACTTTGAAGATATTCAACTTATCCCGCAACTTTTACTGGAATGTAAAACAATAGCACAAACCCAGAATTTCCATTATCAGTATCTTGAGCGTAAAGATTCTATTACAAAAACCCATACGGAAAAAGGATTGGATATTCTGAATGCCGTAAAAGATGTAGAATATGCTTTTGAAAAATCTCAGTACTCAGCAAAAAAAGAGGCTTTGAAAAATTTTCAAATCTTGGAAGGTGTTTATAGCTATCTTGCCTATCTTGCCTTTGTGAAAAAAGAAGAAACTTTTTATGAAATGGCTGATAGATTGAAAATTTTCAGGATGGAGAGAGGGATTAAAATTAAAGATATATTGAGCTATAGTCGTTTTGATAAAAATTATATTCTATCTTTGCCCCTGAAAAAAAAGATTTTTTATCTGTTATTTTTTGCAGGGCAAAAGAAACTGATAAGAAAGTTAATGTAAACACAAATGCAAGTACTATTGTTTCGGTACAGTAAAAAACTGTTATATCGATAGGCTTTTATAAAGAATTTTGTAATAAATTCCTTGCCGGAAACAAATGGATGCTTAATCAGAAAAAAAATGAAGAATTTTGAATTGTTCTTAAGCGAGATAGGAATTTCTATTTTTTATGTAAAAATAGGATTGGGGTTTTTATTCTCTTTTCTGATCACTTTTTTCTCCATTCCCACAATTACTAAGATCTCCAGAAGAAAAAATCTGATGGATGAGCCTGGTGTAAGAAGTTCCCATATGAGAAAGATCCCTAACCTGGGGGGAATTGCTATTTTTTATTCCATTGGGATTTGCGCTTCAATTTTTGCTTACGAACTTTTTGACCTCTATAAATTTTTATTTGCATCATTAGTCATTCTTTTATACATCGGTGTAATGGATGATATTGTAGTGATGAGGGCCTATAAAAAGCTCGTTGCCCAGATTGTGGTATCTGCTCTTATCGTTACAGGATCTGATATAAGGATAAGAAGTTTATTCGGAATATTTGGCATTTATGAATTGGAATATGTAGTAAGTATCATATTCAGTATTGTCACTTTTATTATTCTGATCAATGCTTTTAATTTAATTGATGGGATAGATGGCCTGGCCGGAGGATATTCTGTGATCTGTAGTGCCCTTTTCGGGATAAGTTATTATAGATTGGGAGCATACAATTATCCGTTGGTTGTATTATCGGTAATCATCATTGGAGCAGTGCTGGCATTTTTATACTATAATTTATCAAATTACCGGGCCAATAAGATATTCATGGGCGATACAGGCTCCATGTTGCTGGGCTTTTTACTGGCATTTACAAGCATTTGTTTCATTGATATTTTTATAGACAAGGAGCTGCCGAATGTACCAAGATACCATCTGCAGGCGGCACCTGCCATAGCGGTTGCTATATTGATTTTACCGATTGTAGATACCTTAAATGTAATTATTGTGAGGCTTTGCAATAAAAAATCCCCGTTTGATGCAGACAAAAATCATATCCATCATAAGCTTCTGAGGCTAGACCTTACACACAGAAGATCCACTTTTTATATTATTACCTATTATCTTTTTATAGTAGTTGTAGCCTATTATCTGAGACATATAAGTGTAAATGTATTATTGTTGATTATCGTAGCATTAGGCTTTATAGGTGCTTATATCCCTGATTTTGTCTATTATTTAAGAAATAATAAAAAGTAACAATTAAATTTTTATTTTTACAAACAATATTGAAAATTATGATGAAGAATTTTAAATATTTATTACTGATACTACCCTTTTTTATTACATCTTGTGTATCCAAGAAAGAAGTGCGCTATATGCAGCCTAATGAGAGTCTTGTTATAAATGAGGAGGGTCTTGTTCCCTATAATATTCCAGTTTACAGGATTACTAAAAATGATATATTAAACCTTAATATTGTCACGACCCCCAAAGGAGATGCCGCTCAGTTTTATTCTTCACTGAATACCTCCGGAAGCACAGAAGCTCCGGGGACGAATAATGTGGCCACTACAAGCCGTACGGCCGTAAGTGGTAGTGGTACCAATAGTGGAGGGAATACCAATTTTTATTTTAACGGATTGAAAGTGGATACTAATGGGGATGTTAATGTTTTTGGAATTGGATATATTAAAGCAGAAGGAAGAACAATTGAAGAAATTACCAAGGAAATCCAGGAAAAAGTAAATGAAAATTTTCAGGACGGAAAATCGCAGGTAAGATTAAATACGGATGGAATCACTTATTATATCCTGGGAGACGTTGAAACTACCGGACTTACAGGTGAGAAAGTTGTACATAAAAATACACTTACCATTACTGAAGCTTTAGCCATAAACGGAGGTTTAAACAGAACCATTGATAGAAAGAATATTGTTATTCACAGGAAATTACCGGAAGGAATCAAAATAGCAAAAATTGATCTTACACGTGAAGATGTGATGAATTCACCTTATTACTACGTACAGAACGGGGATGAAATTTATCTTAATACAAGAGCAAAAAACCTGAACGGATTCGGAAAAGACCCGGTACAGGCTATAACAACGGGAGTTTCATTACTTACTACAGCTTTGTCTCTTTATTTAATTCTAACAAGACTTTAATATCATGATTCCAGGAAAAGAAACTACTGTTGAGAAGAATGATTCTCAAAAAGAAAAATACGGCTCTTTTGCGCTATTTGATGTCGAGCATTTCCTCAGAAAAATATTAAAAAACTGGTATTGGTTTGTCCTTATGCTGTGTATCGGATATGCCATTTCTTGGGTATATGGTAAATATTACGCACAGAATATCTATGGATCAAACCTGTCTTTAAGTGTCTCCAATAATACAGCAAGCTACTTTACTCCCAACCAGTCTATTAATTTTATCTGGGGGCAGGGAGGAAACCAGGATGGAATTTATTTAAAAAAAATGCTTTTATCCCGGTCTCACAATGAGTTTCTGGTAAAAGAATTAGGTCTTTATATAGGTTATTCTACCAAAGGATCAATAAAATCTACCTATTTGGATAAAGATGATTCACCTGTTTTTTTACAAATAGATAAAAAGCATTTACAGCAGATCAATTATCCCATTACCCTGATGCCTAAAAGTGGGGATACTTATGAAGTGGTTTTGCCGGAAGAAGGTGAATCAACTAATTTATATAACTACGAAGTTGAAGGTTTTCAGAATATTCAGAGATACGCAAGGCCTTCGAATAAAATGATAAAAGTAGGTGAATGGTATACCGCTCCCAATTTAAGATTCAGACTGCTTAAAAATCCGGTAACTCCCAATATAAAGCTTGATAATATTATTGTTAATCTGAATTCTGTAAACCAATCCGTTAATGATATTATTTCCACGATTGGAGTAGAGTTTGATAAAGAGATTAACAGTATTATGATTATCAGTAAAACAGGATTTAACCTGAATGGTACTGTAAGTTTCTTAAACAGATCCGTAAGTCAGTTACAGAAAAAAAGACTGGCAGACAGAATGACGGTTGATAAAAATACAGACCTGTATCTTCAGGATAATCTCAACGGAATAAGAAAGAAACTTGACTCCAGTGCCAGTGTTCTCAACTATATGAAAACCTCTGAGAAGCTATATGATATCAAAGACAGAGACGAAAAATCATTGACGAAAATCAAAGAGCTTGAAGGTAAAAAAGCAGATATTGAAAGTAAAATGAACTCATTGAATGAGATCAGGAATTCTCTTGAAACACAGAACTTTGATAAAATGATTGGGACTAATGCTGCTGGTTTTGAAGATGGAATGTTTACTGCCTCTGTGAGTGAGCTTAAAGCTTTATATACCAAAAGGAGAGAAATGGCTTCAATCTATACGCCAAATTCTGAGCCGATGAAAGAGATCAACAGATTGATCAGTGAGGCAAAGCTGGGCTCTTCCAACTCTTTAAGAAATTACTATACCAGATATTATACTGAAATTAATAAAATCAATCAGCAGGTTGCCGAAGCCACCGGAGATTTAGCTTCCTATCCTGAAAAAGAAAGAAGATACCTGGATGCAGAGAGAGGATACAATATGATTGAAGCTACTTACAACAGCTTACTTGGAAGACAGAACGAAACCAAGATGAGAATGGCTACCAACCAGTCTGACATCTCTGTGATTGACCCCGCGAAAAATGTAGGGCAGTCACCTATCGGACCCAATGTAAAAGGTACTAAGCTGATGATTATCGGAGGGCTGCTGTTGTTGCCGCTGTTATTTATCCTGGTTGGTGAATTGCTGGATAGCAAAATAAGAAATATTAAAGAATTATTGGTTGCCACTAAAATTCCATTATTGGGCGTAATTGGTAAAAACAATAATGACAATATGCTTACAGTTTTAGAACAGCCAAAATCTTCCGTTTCAGAAGCATTTAGAGGAGTCAGGGCAAATGTAAGGTTCTTATCCGGGGAAAATGAAAAAAGCAAAGTGATATTGGTTACTTCATCGATCGGGGGTGAAGGGAAAACATATGTTTCAATTAACCTGGCTTCGGTGCTGGGATTAAGTGATAAGAAAACCATATTATTAGGAATGGATTTAAGAAAGCCAAAGATTTTCGGTGATTTTAAAATCGATAATAAATACGGAATATCCAACTATCTGACAGGAGAGGTTTCTATAGACCAGATTATTAATAAGACCAGAATCCCTAATCTTGATGTTGCCACTTCAGGGCCTATCCCTCCGAATCCATCAGAGTTATTGATGAGTGAGAAAAATATTAAATTCATTGAAGAGCTTAAAAATATTTATGATTTTATTATTATAGATTCGCCGCCGGTAGGGCTTGTAGCAGATTCCTATGAATTAATGAAGTATTCCGACGCCAACCTCTATGTGGTACGCCATGAATATACAGAGAAATACATGCTGAAAATGATTGCAGAGAAGTATCATAATAATGAAATTAACCGCTTAGGATTGGTGTATAATGACTATACAGTGAAGCAGGGTTACGGTTATGGATATGGTTACGGCTATGGTTACGGTTACGGTTATGGTTATTTTGATGAAGATAAAAACTATAAGGAGCCATTATTTATTAAAATAAGAAATAAAATACAATCAGTATTCGATAGAAAATAATATTTGGAAACCCTCATCTAATGGGGGTTTACTGTATATCTTCTATTTTGAATCTATTAAAAAAAGAATATTTTCGGCAGTTTGCCGTTTACTTTATAACAAATTATGTTTTTTTGTTTATTTTTAACGAAACATTAAGATTATCATTAATACAAAAATGTTTTATATTTGCAAAAATTAAATTTTAAAATAACCATAAATCCGTATTCTTTTATGAATAAAAAATTATTGTTTAGCTTCCTTGCCGTCCTAGGAACAATGGTGAGTGTTAAAGCACAAAGAAACGAATTAGGAGTTCGTCTAGGTATGAGTAACCTAGTGGGTGATATTGGAAGAACGAATTATATTTTACAAAAGCCGTTGGATTTAGACAGAGCTTCAGAATGGGGAGTGCCGTTTTATGGAGGTTTATTATATAGATTTAATTTTAATCCTTATCAAACCGTTAGATTGGATATTGGATATAACCAGGTTCAGTTTAATGATAAAGCTGCTAAAGAAGATTACAGAAGAAACAGAAACTCATACGGGAAAAATAATATTTATGAAGCGAGTTTAATGTTTGAGTACAATTTCTTTCCGGTAAACAATGAGCAGGTAAGTATGGTGAGCCCTTATATATTTGGAGGTATCGGAGCTTTAATGTTCGATGCACCTAAAGCTACTTTAGTCAATGATTTCAAAAGAGATCAGGATGGTGTGGCAAAGGCTCCAACCAATGAATTGGATTTTACCACAAGAGCAGAATATTCGCTTGGAACTAAAACAACCATGCAGATTCCTTTCGGTTTGGGCTTAAAATATAAATTCAACCACAGCTGGGCAATATTTGCGGAAGCAACATTTAGATATACATTAACAGATCAGCTTGATCATAGTAAAATCCTTACTAAAGATGTGAAATCTTCTTATAACGGTGATATCCTAGACCCGTCAACAGGAGGTTCTCTATTACAGTCAGGAGCTTATTATATCGTTTCAAAAGAAAGAGAAGCTGCATTTATTAGTGAAAGAAATATAGGAGATACAAAATCCAAAGATTGGTTAAATACCTTTAGTTTAGGGCTTACCTATTCTTTCGGAAGACCTCCGTGTTATTGTGAATAATATGTCGTTGATAAAAGATAAAATAAATTCTGAGAATTTACCAAAGCATGTTGCCATTATTATGGATGGTAACGGAAGATGGGCAAAATCCCGTGGCGAAAAAAGAACCTTTGGTCACAGGAATGCCATAGATGCAGTAAGAAATGCCATAAATGCATGTAATGAGATTGATATTCCTTACCTGACACTTTACACATTTTCTTCTGAAAACTGGAACCGGCCTACGGATGAAGTAGATACCTTAATGAATCTACTCACAGAAACATTATTGCTGGAAGCCGATGAAATCTTCAGTAAAGGCTTAAGAATGCATGTCATTGGTAACTTAGATAAATTACCGCCACTGGTAAAAGAACAATTGCTTCGTGTGGTGGAATTAACAAAAGAAAACACAAAAGGAAACTTAATATTAGCTATCAGCTATGGCTCTCAGAATGAAATACTGAATGCTGTGAAAAATATAAGTTCTGATGTAAAAGAAGGAAAGGTAAATGTAGAGAATATAGATGAAAAATTATTCGAAAGTTATCTTTATACAAAAGATTTCCCTCCTGTAGATTTGCTTATAAGAACCAGCGGTGAAATAAGAATAAGCAATTTTCTCCTTTGGCAGATCGCCTACGCAGAACTGCAGTTTTTAAATGTTCTTTGGCCGGATTTCACAAAAGATATTTTCTTTCAATGTATTGTAGATTATCAAAACAAAGAAAGAAGATACGGCCTTACAGGTGAACAAATAAAAATTCAGTAAAATTTAAGAAAAGAAAGACTACGATAAAATGAAGTTTAGACTATTACCCATCATTATGTTTGTTGCTTCTGCACATTTTTATGGACAGGTAACTCCACAGGACAGCACAAAAGTAACCAGTCCCGTACATGCAGAAAACCAAACAGGATCCTACATACTAAAAGATATAGTTGTAGATGGGGTTAAAAAATATACACCTGCTCAAATCTTAAGATTTACAGGATTATCTAAAGGAGAAAGTGTTGACATTCCTGGGCAGAAAGTGAGCAATGCCATTAAAAAGCTTTGGGATACACAATCATTCTCTGAAGTGGAGGTTTATGTTCAAAGTATTGAAGGAGAAACGGTAGTTTTGAAATTTTACTTACAGGATCTTAAAGAACTGGGAGAAGTTAAGTTTTCCGGAAAAGGAATCGGAAAATCAAAAAGCGAAAAGCTGGCAAAAGATAACAACCTGAAGCCCGGAACCAAAATTACCCAGAACCTGGTTTCAAGTCTTAAAACCAATATTCCTAAAGACTATATCAAAAAAGGATTTGCAGATGCTAAAATCTCAATTCAGGATAAAGTAAATGCCAATGACCCTGCTCTGGTTGACTGGACGATCAATGTTGATAAAGGAAAGAAGATTAAAATCGATCACATCGAATTTGAAGGAAATGAAAGTGTGACTGATGCTAAACTTAGAAAAAAAGCATTCAAAGAAACCAAACAAAAAAGATTTGGAATCGGCGGTATTTTAAAATCTTCAAAATTTATTGAAGAAAAATATCAGGAAGATAAGCAAGGTTTAATAAGCTACTATAACTCTTTGGGATACAGAGACGCTGCAATCGTTTCTGATTCTGTATGGAGAAATAAAAGAAATAATTACGAGATTAACGTAAAGCTTAAGGAAGGTAAAAAATACTATATCGGAGACATTACTTTCACCGGAAATACAGTTTATGCTACAGAATATCTGCAGAGGCTTCTCGGATACAAGAAAGGAGATATCTATGATGCAGTAGGATTCAACAAAAAAGTGGGCGAAGACGGTGGTAAAGAAGATGATTCCGATATCAAATCCGTTTACATGAACAATGGTTACCTTTTCTCTAACGTTACACCAGTAGAAAAATCAGTTTCCGGAGACTCTATCAATCTGGAAATCAGAATTAACGAAGGTGAGCAGGCTACCTGGAACAGAGTGACATGGCAGGGAAATACAACTACCCATGACCACGTTATCCTTAGAGCCTTAAGAACAAAACCGGGAGAATTATTTAAAAAGACCGAAATCAAAAGAACCTATTTTGATTTAGCAGGGATGTCTTTCTTTGATCCTCAGCAGATCGGGCAGGATATTCAGCCTAATCAGCAGGATAATACAGTAGATATCAACTGGAAATTAGTAGAAAAAGGGTCTTCTCAGGTACAGTTACAGGCAGGCTATGGTGGAAACAGCTTTATCGGAACATTAGGATTGACGTTCAATAACTTCTCATTAAAGAATTTCCTTAGATTCAAAGATTTCAGACCGGTACCACAGGGAGACGGACAAACATTGTCTATTCAGGCTCAGGCGGGACAATATTTCCAGAACTATGGAATATCATTCACAGAACCTTGGTTATTTGGAACTAAGCCGACAGCGCTTTCTGTAAGTTTGAATAACTCAAGAGTGAAGTATTCTGACGTTAATGGAAGTTCCCAGAAATTAAATATTTTCTCTGCTTCTGTAGGATTAAACAGACAATTGAAATGGCCAGATGATTATTTCTCATTATATACGGGAATTCAGTATCAGAAATACGACTTTAAAAACTATCCGTTTGATTTCGGAGGTACTACAGAATATTACGGAACAGCAAACAACTTAAGTCTTAATATAGGGTTGAGCAGAAACTCTGCAGGAATCGACCCGATATTCCCTACAATGGGATCCAATATTGAGCTTTCCGCAAAACTGACTCCTCCATACTCTTTGTTCAGTAACAAAGATTACGCTACAATGAGCCCTACAGATAAATATAAGTGGATGGAATTTTATAAAATTAAATTCAAAGCTGATGTTTATAACGAGATCGTAGGAAAATTAGTATTGAGATCTTCCGCTGAAATGGGATTCATGGATGGATATAACAAACAGCTGGGAGCTCCGCCTTTTGAAAGATTCTATGTAGGAGGTACCGGACTTTTCGGTGGTAGATATGATGGTAGAGAGCTTATCCCGTTAAGAGGATATGAAAATGCTTCTACTTACGGTGGGGAATCTGAAGATATTACCCAAAAAGGTGGGGGAACAATCTACAATAGGTTTACCCTTGAATTGAGATACCCGATTTCATTAAACCAAACAGCTAAAATCTATGCATTAACTTTTGCTGAAGGTGGAAATGTCTGGAATTCATGGGGCAGCTATAACCCGTTCCAGCTAAAAAGATCAGTAGGTATTGGAGTAAGAGTATACATGGGGGCATTTGGGTTAATTGGATTTGACTTTGCCTACGGATTTGATAAAACAGTATTTGGAACTGAACCTTCAGGCTGGAAAACACACTTCTTAATGAACCAATCATTATAATTCATAATATGAAGAATTTTAAAATAGTTTTCACTTTTGTATTATTTTTGCTTTTCAGCTTTAGCAACGCCCAGAAAATTGGAGTTGTAGATACAGAGTATATTTTAAATAAACTCCCGCAATATAAAGAAGCTGAAGCAAGATTAAATGCACAGATTGATACATGGCAGTCAGAGCTTCAGAACTTACAGGCTGAATATGAAAAGAAAAGATCGGCTTTTGAAAATGAAAGAGTCCTATTGGTAGGAGATCAGTTAAAGCTGAGAGAAAAAGAAGTAATGGATTTAGATAAAAACATCAAAACCACTACAAGCTTACGATTTGGTGCTAATGGAGAGATTACTAAATTAAGATCGAATTTGGTAGAGCCTTTTCAGGATGAAATATACAGTGCTATCAGGGCTGTAGTAGATAAAAATGGTTTGGGCATAGTTCTTGATAAAAACAAAGACAATGTTATTTCCCATCTGCCAAGATATGATTATACCGACAAGGTATTGGATATTCTTTTAAAAGGATCAGATAAAAAAGAAAAAACTAATAGCAAAGGTAAAAAGTAATCACTGGAATTAACTTTTACCGAATTTAAAAATCTAAAAACAAAACAAATTAAATTATTTATTTACCAATTATGAAAAAATTAAGTGTATTATTTGCAGCGGTAATGATGGTTGTATCTGTAGGTATGGCAAAAGCTCAAAAAATTGCTACTTTAGATGTTATGGGTGTTCTTAACGGAATGCCTGAGAAGAAAAAAGCAGATGCTGATTTAAAAACTTTCTTAGATGCTAAGCAGGCAGAAATTAAAAAGAAAGCAGATGCTGGACAAGCTAAACTAAAGCAATATACAGAAGAAGCTCCGAAAAAAACGGCTGATGAAAACAAAGCTAGAGAAGCTGAATTAGCGACTTTACAACAAGAGATTCAACAAATGAATGACAAAGCTCAGAAAGATTTTGTTGCTAAACAAGATGCTGCTTACGAACCAATCGAGAAGAAATTAAACGATGTTGTAAGCAAAGTAGCTAAAGCAAACGGTTATGATTATATTATGGATGCTAATTCTTCTGCATTTGTTTTCAAAGCAGGACCAGACGCTACACCGGCTGTTAAAAAAGAATTAGGAATTCAATAATTCAGGAAATTAACAAACATTTATAAAATAACCATCTCTTTTAGAGGTGGTTTTTTTATTTTTGCCAGATGGAAAAAGAAGTATCAACGACAGTAAAAGTCAGATTCAGTGATTGTGATCCGATAGGGCATTTAAATAATGTAAAATATCTGGACTATATGTTCAATGCCAGAGAAGATCATGTGGAAACATTCTACGGCTTTACCTATGAAGAATATACTAAAAAAACTGGCTGTACCTGGATTGCCATACAAAACGAAATAGCCTATCTGAAAGAAGTAAGATACAACACCCAGGTAGTGATCAGCAGTAAAACCATCGAGATACAGGACCGTACGGCTAAAGTTGAAATATTAATGAAGAGCCTTGACGAGCAGACGGTTCATGCAGTATTATGGGTTACGGTAATTTATTTCAATATTAAAACAAGAAGATCGGAAGTTCACCCTGAAGATATAAAAGAAACATTCCATAAATTTTTCGTTGATCTGGAGCAAAAAGATTTTCAGTCAAGAGTAAAGATTTTAAGATCTCAAAACGCTAGAAATTCATAATGAAAAAGCCGGGATATACATTTGTTTTAGCATTATGAATATCCTTGAGCGTAACTTCATCAAATAATATTAATATAAAAAAGTAACAGATGAAAAAAATAGTTGTCATAGGAAGCAACGGTCAGTTGGGGAATTGTATAAGAAAGATTGCTCCGGATTTTGAACTTGATTATGAATTTATTTTCACAGACTCACAAACCTTAGATATTACAAACGAAGATCAGGTAAATACTTTCTTTACCAATGAGAAACCTGATTTTTGTATCAATGCATCTGCCTACACAGCAGTAGACCTTGCTGAGAAAGAAAAAGATAAGGCATTTGCCGTCAATGCTGATGGTGTTGGCTATTTGGCCCGGAAATGTGCAGATTTTAAAACAATTTTTATTCATATATCCACTGATTACGTTTTTGACGGTGAAACCAATCTATGTTATTCCGAAGATGATTTTACCAATCCGATCGGAGTGTATGGAGAATCAAAACTGAAAGGAGAGGATTTGGCGTTAGAAGCGAACGCCAAAACAATTATTCTGAGAACTTCCTGGCTGTATTCAGAGTTTAATAAAAACTTTGTGAAAACAATGTTGAATCTATTCTCGCAAAAAGATGAGCTGGGAATTGTTTCAGACCAGTTTGGGCAGCCAACTAATGCCAACGACCTTGCAGAAGCTATTATGAATATTGTTGAAAACCCTGAAAAGACCTTTGGAATCTTCCATTTCTCAAACTATCCGGAAACGACATGGTTTGAGTTTGCAAAGAAAATTGCTGAATTGTCAGGATCGTCGGTAAAATTAAACCCATTAACAACAGAGCAATACCCCACCCCGGCAAAAAGGCCGAAAAGAAGCACAATGTGTATGGATAAAATAGAAGAAGCATATAATATAGAACCGAAATACTGGGAAAACAGCCTGGAAGAATGTATAAAAATCCTTTCATAATAAATACACCATAGACAATGAAAAACATAGGAATTGCCGTATTTATCCTTTTAGTTCAGCTATTCAATGCACAAAACGTGTATTTGACCAAAGTTGAAAAAACGAATGACAATACAGACACGTTTTTGTATGCCATTAATGAAGAGATAAAAGAAGCACAATATTTAGGTGAAGTAGAAGTACAGGGATTTTCGAAAGACGATGCCGGAATTTTTTCTTTGGTTTATAAAAAAGCAAAAGAAATAGGGGCGAATACATTTTCATTACAGCCCTTTGAAAATATTGATGGATCTCGCCAGGCTTTTAATCCTTCAAATTATAAATTAAGCTTATACTATTTACCAAAAGAAAAACTGGTTTCACAAACCGGGCATCTGTATTTATTTGCATCATCAGATAAAGAACAGAAAATAAGCATCAACAAAAAAAACTATCTGCTATCTCCAAGATCTTTTTTAATCATAAATAGTGTACCCGGAGAATTGTATACCATTTCTACAAAAAAACTTTTAGGTTCAACTATTAAAATTCAGCCAAAGGCCAATGAGACTAACCAGTATTTTCAGGTATCTTCATTAAAAGTAAAATCAGATACCTCCGGAGTTGGGGGGTTAAACTTAAAATCCGGAGATATTGTCGGGCTTGAAAAGTCTTTTGCAGAATTTTTAACTTTAATTTACTCTAAAACTAATCAATAATAATCAGGTCATCAGATTGCATGCTTCCTCTTCTCAACTCTCCTGATAATATTAATTTCTGATCCATTACCTTTATCAGCACCATCTATTACCTTCATCTGGTTCCTTCCGTCCTCTCCTTTCTACTAAAAAAACAAACATTAGTTTAAAATTAATGTTCCACACAGTCAGTAACTTATCCTTAAATATTAATTTAAAATAAATTTTATGTTAAATAAATTTGGAATTGATGGTAAATAAGGTGTACTTTTGCCGCACTGAAAAACGAGAGTATGTCAGTAGCGCAGGAGGGCTTTTGGATAAGCATAATTAATGAATAACTTTAAAGAAGGATACGAAAAAACTTTCATATTTTTTAGCAATAAAAAATTGTGGAGGAAAAAAAGATTTGTATCTTTGCAGTCCCAATAATGGGAGCGCAGGAGTAGGTTTAGATTGAATACAGAGAAGGGTTAAGGTTAGAGAAAAAAACCTTTAAAATTTTCTTCAGAAAGATTTGGTCAATTCAGAAACATTAATTACTTTTGCACTCGCAAATCAGGAACAAAAAACGACAGAGAAAAAAGTTT
>NZ_AKJY01000048.1 GCF_000282115.1 Chryseobacterium populi | reverse complement strand
ATAAAAAAGCCCGGGCCCGGCTTAAGCCGGGCCCGGGCTTTTTTATTTAATTTCTTGCTTTAATCTAGCCTCCAATCATTTTCTTGATCGAACTCAGCTTCATTAAAGCTTCAATAGGCGTCAAAGTATTGATATCAATTTTCGTCAGTTCTTCCCGGATATTTTCCAACACAGGATCATCTAACTGAAAAAAAGAAAGCTGCATATTCTCATCGGTAACTCTTTTGATGCTTTCAGAAGAACTGCTTTGTGTACGGCTCGCTTCAAGCGTTTTAAGGATTTCATTAGCCCTGTTGACCACTTTTGCAGGCATCCCGGCCAGTTTTGCAACGTGAATACCAAAGCTATGCTCACTTCCTCCCGGGATCAGTTTTCTCAGAAAAATAATATTTCCTTTATTCTCCTGAATGGAAACATGGAAATTCTTTATCCTTTCAAAATTCACAGTCATTTCATTCAATTCGTGATAATGGGTGGCAAATAAGGTCTTCGCCTGGGTTGGATGCTGGTGAAGGTATTCTGCGATGGCCCACGCAATGGAAACCCCGTCATAGGTGGAGGTTCCACGACCAATTTCATCCAGTAGGATCAGGCTTCGTTCTGAAATATTATTCAGAATATTGGCAGCTTCATTCATCTCGACCATGAATGTAGATTCTCCGGCCGAAATATTATCTGTAGCTCCTACTCTTGTAAAAATCTTATCCAGAATCCCGATTTCTGCATGTTTTGCCGGAACAAAACTTCCGATCTGAGCCAGAAGACAGACAATAGCCGTCTGACGGAGAATAGCAGATTTACCGGCCATGTTCGGTCCGGTTACCATAATAATCTGTTGGGAATCTTTATCTAAAAAAATGTCGTTCGGAATATATTTTTCCCCTAGCGGAAGAGCATTTTCAATAATAGGATGTCTTGCTTCCTGTAAATCAATAGAAAAGCTATCATTTAAAACAGGTTTTGTATAGCTTTCGGAAACAGCCAGCTCAGACAATCCCACCGCAACATCCAGTTGGGCAATAATATTTGAATTTTCCTGAATCTGGTCGATATAAACCATCGTTTCAGAGCAGACATTCCTGTAAAGTTCATTTTCTAAAACTCCGATTTTCTCTTCGGCTCCCAGAATCTGATTTTCATATTCTTTTAACTCTTCAGTAATATAACGTTCTGCGTTCACAAGCGTCTGTTTTCTCAGCCAATCACCAGGAACTTTATCTTTATGGGTATTCCGTACTTCGATAAAATATCCGAATACATTGTTAAAATCAATTTTAAGGCTTGAGATTCCTGTTCTTTCGATTTCTCTCTGGCACATTTCATCTAAAAAACCACGGCCTTTGCTTTGAAGCCCTCTTAATCTGTCCAGCTCTTCTGAAATCCCTTCTTTAATTACGTTTCCTTTCGCAATATTTACAGGAAGTTCTTCATTAAGGTAATTTTGCAGGCATTTAATCAGCTCTTCCAGATCATACAACGGCTCAATCCAGGCCAGAACATCAGCAAACGGGTGTAATAAAGCGTTAATTTTATAAATATTGATCAGGCTCTGGCGAAGGTATCCCAATTCTTTTGGTGATATTTTTTCAGCAGCCAGCTTTCCCATTAACCGATCCAGATCGGAGATAGATTTTAAAAGCTGGGAAATTTCATATTTCAGGTTATCATTTTCATTCAGAAAATCAATGAGCGAGAGCCTTCTTCCGATTTCATCTACAGATTTTAACGGCAGTATGATTCTTCGTCTCAGCAGTCTTCCTCCCATTGGTGTAGATGTTCTGTCAATAATATCCAGCAAAGATTTTCCCTGCGGGTTGCTTGGGTAGACAATTTCAAGGTTTCTTAGGGTAAAATTATCCATCATCAGAAAATCTTCCTGAGGAATCACCTTGATTTTGGTAATATGGGCAAGAAGATTGTGATGGGTATCTTCCACCAGGTAAGCAAAAATAGCTCCGGCAGCCGTTATGGCCAGTTGAAGGTTTTCGATCCCGAATCCTTTTAAAGAATTGGTTTTAAACTGGCTGGTCAGTTTTTCATAAGCGAAATTATACTGATAGGCCCAGTCTTCTAATTTGAAGGCATTTTTATTTTTAAGCTGTTCAGGAATATGAACACTTCTCTGATAAATAATTTCGCTCGGATCAAAGGTATTGACAATATGCAAAAGCTTGTCTAAATTCCCTTCACTTACTAAAAACTCTCCCGTAGAAATATCTACCAAAGCCATTCCGTATTTTTCTTTTTCTTTATGGAGGGAAAGCAGGAAGTTATTTTTTTTGGAATTTAAAACCTGGTCGTTGAATGTAACGCCGGGCGTAACTAGTTCGGTCACGCCTCTTTTTACAATACCCTTTACCATTTTAGGATCTTCCAGCTGATCACAAATGGCAACACGAAGTCCTGCCCTCACTAATTTCGGAAGATAAGAATCTACGGAATGATGCGGAAATCCGGCCAATTCTATATGCCCGTCTCCATTGGCTCTTTTGGTTAAAACAATTCCCAATACCTGGGAAGCCCTGACTGCATCCTGTCCGAACGTTTCATAAAAATCTCCCACTCTGAATAATAAAAGGGCATCAGGGTATTTTGCCTTGATGGTATTATACTGAGTCATTAATGGAGTTTCCTTCTTCGCTTTTGCCATAATAAAAAATGAACGCCAAATTTAAAAAAATAAATTCAGGGTTAAGAATTTGTTTCACAATTAATCTTTTCAAAAAAAGCACTGCCCCTCTTTTGAATTCTTATTGTACTTTTAGCTAAAAAAAGTAATGATTATTTCTTTTTCGAATGTTTTTCCAATGCTTTCGTACTCTTTTTATATGCCCATTTCTGCTTGTAATCGACCCATTTTGCTTTAAACATTTTACGTAAGATTTTATCAGTATATCTCATGATGAAAACATGATACAGCATATTCACAAAAACGTTCGGTTTATTGGGAAGCGCGCGAAGCGACATTGAAAATCCGGGCTCAAGATACCGGTTGAAATGCCAGAATGCTCCCGGAATGAAAAGGGCATCGCCATGCTCCATGAAAATCTCATATCCTTTGGCATATTGTAAAGCCGGAAATTTTTCATAATCAGGGTTTTCATAATCTACATCATAAATGGTATGAACCGATAACGGAACTTTATATAAAAATTCAGATTGTTCCTGATCAAACAACAAAATCCTTTTTTTCCCTTCAAAATGAATATGAAGAAAATCACCAAGATCTACATCATAATGCATAAGGACATGCGCTTCACTTCCACCGAAAAATAAAGTGGGAAGCCTTTTGAAAAATTTTATCCCCAGATCCGGATATGTGAAATTTTTCAGTAACTCCGGAAGCCGGTCGGTAATAATGTAAAAGAAAATACGCAGGTCTGAAGGCTTACTTTTTATCGTATCAATATAATCCTTCATTTTCATATGGGTCACCGGAGCATCAGAATTTTTAGCTGCATTAGCCGGTTTGTTATCATATAAAGGGACCTCCTGCTCACCTGCCTTCTCACGGATATAATTAAGATTCCACAGATCAAAAGCGTCCCAACGGCTGGCAAAATTTTTAATTAGCAGAGGTTTCTTTTTTTTGAAATAATTCTTCTGAAAATCTTCTTTACTGATATCGTTTACAACATCTATGTTTTGGAGGATCATTTTGTTTTTGGATTTAATGCGAAATAAAAGTAGTGCTTTTTTGAATTTTATAAAAATTTTAATGTCATATTTGAGTGTTTATCATAGATTACAGATGACACAAACCTGCACAGATGTTTGAGTTTTTTTAAATCAACTTAATTTGCTAATCTGTGTAAGATAAAAACGAAAATTTTATCTTTGTAAGACTAACCTGGTTTATGAGAGTCTACAACACCAAACATTTTCTGAAAATCCTTTTCAGCTTACATAAAAGTGACACTTTAAAAATACTTTTTCCCGGTATGGCTCTTATAGGCCTATATTCCTGGGGTATCCAGTATCTGGAAGTTGAATATCTTCATCTTACTACAAAATCTGGAGTAAGCAATGTAGGAATGATACACTCTTTATTAGGCTTTGTACTCTCATTATTACTGGTTTTCCGGACAAACACAGCTTATGACAGATGGTGGGAAGGCAGAAAGCTTTGGGGAAAACTGGTAAATGACACCCGGAATTTTGCTGTAAAAATAAATACCATTCTTGATGGTGATCAGCAAAATGCAGAGCAAATAGGCAGATATTTAAAGTTTTATCCCCATTTTTTAGCAAAACACCTTTCCAAAGAGTCTACACGACTGGCTTTGGACGAAGATTATTCAGAAATAGAAAATTCTTTGAAACATCACGGTCCAAGCGAAATTATTATTCTTTTAACCTATAAGCTTAGTCAACTGAAAAAGGAAGGAAAAATTTCTGATATTGAAATGCTGTATTTAGATACCCAGCTCTCAGGTTTTCTGGATGTCTGCGGTGGGTGTGAAAGAATTAAAAACACTCCGATCCCTTATTCTTATTCTTCATTTATTAAGAAATTCATTATCCTTTATGTTTTTGCATTACCTATCGCCTATGTCATTAACATTGGCCTTTTCATGGTTCCGTTAACCGTGTTTGTCTATTATGTTTTGATGAGCCTTGAACTTATTGCAGAGGAGATTGAAGATCCCTTCAATAACGATGAAAATGATATTCCCATGGAAACTCTCGCACAGAATATTGAAAAAAACGTTCATCAGATCATGGGACTCAAAAAATAAGAAATCAACCTTTTACAGGTTGATTTCTTTTAATTCGCCATCCTGTTTTATTTCTACAAACTTGCTTTCCCTGTTGGCCGCTGAATAGCCGTAGAAAAATGTCTGGTATATCGGGGTGGAATATAAATAACCTCCATAAGCATTATAGGCGTCCGACTGCCCTGTTTGCTGCTGATAGCTTGCAGTAGCCGTAAAGTTGACAATGGTTTCAAGGTAATATTTCCCGGGTTTTAATTTTTCAAATCTAAATCTTCCGTAATCATCCGTTAGAGCTTCAATTCTGTATTTGAAGGCTTCTTCAGACATATACACTGTCGTTTTTTTATTTTCATATTTCTTTCTCATACTGTAAAACTCCTCAAAATAAGGGGTTACCGGAAACAGCATCACAACAGTTCCTTTAGGAGCATAATGCTTCTGCCCGAGTAAGGGTTTAATTCCCCAATTATTTTTCTGTTTTGTTGAAGCCACTCCTTCAATAGTGGAATTTCCAAAACCAATCATCTGCTGAGCTTGCTTTTTATCGAAGAAAGCTTGTGGATAATAGGTATTCTGGGCTTTTGAAAAGATAAAAGCCGACATGATTGTCATAAAAATGAATAATTTTTTCATTATAAATATTTTACTTCAAATATAACTATTTTACTATTTTTGAAATAAAAAAATCTATGAAATACATTTTTCTGCTAATGCTCTCCGCATCGTCGTTAGCTATAGCACAAAAGCCATGTGGATTTAAGGACGGGCTACAGGAAGGAAGCTGCAAACAGTTTTATGAAAACGGCCAGGTAAAAGAGTTAGCCGACTGGAAAAAAGGGAAACTGGACGGAGATGCCATTTTTTATTATGAAACCGGAAAAATACAGGCCAAAGGCGAATATAAAAAAGATTATAAAGTAAAGGAATGGTCTTATTATGACAAAAACGGAGTACTGACCTCGAAAGAAGTTTTCAGGAACGGTGAAAAAAATATTTATGACAATAGTTCCACAGCTACGTTTTATTCTCCTGCTGGTATCATCGTTGAAGTATCCAGCTATAAACAAGGAAAACTCAATGGTGAAAGCAAGCTTTTTTATGAAAACGGAAAATCAGTAAAACAGATCGGGAATTACGAAAACGGTATTGCCACTGGAAAATGGAAAGCTCTTTATCCATCAGGAAAAATCCAGAGGGAAACAGAGTTCGTCAATGATAAATGGAACGGAAACAGGGTTCATTACCGCGAAGACGGAAGTATAGAAAAAACTGAAGTTTACAGAGACGGAAAATTAATTTCAACAAAATAAGACATTGGTACACAAATTAAAACTGGAAGAACTTAACCGGATTGATGTAGAAACATTCAAGCAGGTTGATAAAATTCCATTGGTTATCATTTTAGATAATATCAGAAGCATGCATAATGTAGGAGCAACTTTCAGAACAGCGGATGCTTTTCTGATTGAAAAAATAGTGCTTTGCGGAATTACGCCACAGCCGCCACACCGTGAAATTCATAAAGCAGCACTTGGTGCCACAGAAAGTGTTGACTGGGCTTATGAAAAAAACATCAATACCATTATTAATGATCTGAAAAGCCGGGGATATGAAGTGGTAGGAATCGAGCAGACCTCCAACAGTACGATGATCACTGATTTCATGGTAGACAGATCAAAAAAATATGCTTTAATATTAGGAAACGAAGTGGAGGGAATCAGTGATGAAGCACTGGAAAACATTGATGTATTCCTGGAAATTCCCCAACTGGGAACCAAGCATTCTTTAAATGTAAGCGTATGCGGTGGAATTGTAATGTGGGAGTTTGCAAAAGCTTTAAAATAAAAAAACTGCATATGCCTAAAAGACAGTGCAGTTTGAAATAAATCTAATAAAAAGTAAAAATGAAAGGCGACAAAGATACTTTTTTTTTCTTCACAAACAAATTTTAAAATTCGTTTTTTCATTTTTGCTGAAAAAAAGTCAGGTATTCAGAAAAAGTTTCGTTTAATTTTTTATAAATTAGCACAATGTTTATCAAGGATTATATCTCAAAGGATTTCCCATGTTTTAGCCTGACTGACTCAATAGAATCAGCGAGAAGCACATTAGAAGATTTTGGATATACTCACATTTTCATCAAAAAATCCCATCACTTTTACGGAGCCATTGCCAAAGACTTCCTTGATGAGCAGGAAGGAACATTAAAGGACCTGGAGCATCAGATCGAACGTTTTGCCATTCTTGAAGATCATAATATTATGGACAGCATCCGTTTGTTTTATACCTTCAATGCCAATGTGATTCCGGTGATCAATAAAAATGAAAAATATGTGGGATACATAGGCTATGAAGATATTTTTCAGGTTTTATCCCGCTATCCTTTATTTTCGGAATCGGGCGCTATTCTTACGATAGAAACACCGGTGAGAAAATATTCGATGACGGAAATCGCCAATATTATTGAAAGTAACAATTCGAAATTTTATGGGGGATTTATCAGTTTTATGTCCGATGAAGCCATTCAGGTAACCATAAAAATCAGCAATGAAAATCTGGCATCGATTGATTCCACTTTCGACCGTTATGATTATAGGATTGTTGAAAAATACTATTCTGATGAAAAATCAGACCTGTTTAAAGACAGATTTGGGTTTTTCCAAAAATTTATTGAAATATAAGATGAAGGCAGCCATATATTCGCAGAAAAAAGATCTAGATACTTTTTTATATTTAAGCAAATTTGTTTCAGAACTTGAAAGCAGAGGCGTAAAATCTGTTCTGTATGATGCAATGGCTGATGCACTCCAGTTTTCAAAAATCTTTGAAACATTTAACTGCAAACAGGATCTGATGGATAAAGAAGTGGATCTTTTCTTCACCTTCGGAGGAGACGGAACCATTGTCAACTCTCTGACGTTTATTGAAGATCTTGAAATCCCGATTGTTGGAGTAAATACCGGAAGATTAGGATTCCTGGCAAGCTTCACCAAAGAAGAAGCCTTTAAAGAACTGGATGCTATTCTGAAAGGAGATGTAAAAACAAGCCGCCGCTCTGTGATTGAAGTGGTTTCTCCACAACTGGACGGCTTCTTTCCTTATGCTTTAAATGATGTGACCGTTTCAAGAAAGGAGACCACGTCCATGATTACGGTAGATTCTTTTATTAATGATGAGTTTTTAAATGTCTTCTGGGGAGACGGGGTGATTGTTTCAACGCCTACAGGATCTACTGCCTACTCGTTAAGCTGTGGCGGCCCGATTATTTCTCCGAATAACGAAAATTTTGTCATTACTCCTATCGCGCCTCATAACCTGAACGTAAGGCCTCTGGTTGTGAATGACAGGGTTGAAATAAAATTTAAAGTAGAAAGCCGGGTGCCTCAATACTCCCTTTCTTTAGATTCAAGATTGATACACATAGAAACAGATAAAGAAATCATCGTTAAAAAAGCAGGGTTCCAGATTCTTCTTGTTCAGCCGAACAACCTGAGTTTTTATGAGACCATCCGCCAGAAGCTACTTTGGGGGCGGGACAAAAGAAATTAGCAATTGAGCAAAATTTCTTACCTTTACAAGAATTTTAATACACCTATTAATTTATATTAAAAAGCAAAACATGAGCAGAATTTTCCCGGCAGGAGTAGCCACAGGTCAATTAGTTACTGATATTTTTCAGCATGCTAAAGAAAATAAATTTGCATTACCAGCAGTCAACGTAATTGGTTCAAGCAACGTAAATGCTGTGATGGAAACTGCAGCAAAGCTGAACTCTCCTGTTATTATTCAGTTTTCTAATGGTGGTGCTGCTTTTAATGCAGGAAAAGGATTGAACAATGACGGTCAGAAGGCTGCTATTTTAGGATCTATCGCCGGAGCTAAACACATCCATACTCTTGCAGAAGCTTACGGAGCTACTGTCATTTTACATACAGACCACTGTGCAAAGAAATTATTGCCTTGGATCGACGGATTGCTGGATGCAAGTGAAGAATTTTACAAGCAGACAGGAAAATCTCTTTATTCTTCCCATATGCTGGATCTTTCTGAAGAGCCTTTAGAAGAAAATCTGGAAGTTTCTGCTAAATATTTCGAAAGAATGGCTAAAATGCAGATGACCTTAGAAGTGGAAATCGGAGTTACAGGTGGTGAAGAAGATGGTGTTGACAACTCTGATGTTGATAACTCCAAATTATATACCCAGCCGGAAGATGTAGCATATACTTATGAGAAGTTAAAAGCTATTTCTGACAATTTTACCATTGCTGCGGCTTTCGGTAATGTACATGGAGTTTACAAACCTGGAAATGTGGTTCTTACTCCGAAAATCCTTGATAATTCTCAGAAATATGTTCAGGAGAAATTCGGAACAGCTGCAAAACCGGTGAACTTTGTATTCCACGGAGGTTCAGGCTCTACTTTAGAAGAGATCAGAGAAGCAATCGACTACGGGGTTATCAAAATGAACATTGACACTGACCTTCAGTTTGCTTATACAGAAGGGGTGAGAGACTACATGGTTAACAATATCGATTATTTAAGATCTCAGATCGGAAATCCTGAAGGAGAAGAAAAACCTAACAAAAAATTCTATGATCCGAGAGTTTGGGTAAGAAAAGGTGAAGAAACTTTCTCTGCAAGATTGGTAAAAGCGTTTGAAGATTTAAATAACGTAAATACTTTAAAATAAAAATTTGTAAAAAGTAAAATGTACAAAGTACAGAGTAATTTCAACGCTTAGTCTTTGTACATTTTACATTTTACATTTTACATTTTACATTAATACATACAAAATGGCATTCGACTGGTTTAAAAGAAAAGCAAAAAACATTACCACCTCTACTGATGAAAAAAAGGATGTTCCAAAAGGTCTTTGGCACCAGACTCCGTCAGGAAAAGTAGTGGAACATGAAGAACTTAAGAAAAATAACTACGTTTCTCCTGAAGACGGGTTTCATGTAAGAATAGGAAGCGCAGAATTTTTTGAGATCCTTTTTGATGAAGGTAAATTCACTGAACTAGATGCTAATGTTGAAAGTATAGACATCCTGAACTTCAAAGATACAAAGCCTTATGCAGACCGTTTAAAAGAAGTGAAGGCAAAAACAAAGCTTACAGATTCTATCAGAAATGCTGTCGGAACTGTAAAAGGAACCGAAATGGTAGTTTCTTGTATGGATTTTGCTTTTATCGGCGGGTCTTTAGGCTCTGTGATGGGTGAAAAAATCAGAAGGGCTGTAGATTACTGTATCGCTCACAAACTTCCTTATATGATTATCTGTCAGTCGGGAGGTGCAAGAATGCAGGAAGCCACTTATTCTTTGATGCAGTTGGCTAAGGTACAGGCTAAATTGGCTCAGCTTTCAGAAGCAGGCCTTTTATATATCGCTTATTTATGCGATCCTACTTTTGGCGGAATTACCGCTTCTTTCGCGATGACAGCTGATATTATTATGGCAGAGCCGGGAGCATTGATCGGTTTTGCAGGTCCGAGGGTTATCCGTGAAACAATCGGCAGAGACTTACCGGAAGGTTTCCAGACTTCTGAATTCTTACAGGAAAAAGGATTTGTAGATTTTATCGTGAAAAGAACTGAAATTAAAGATACGGTGGCAAAAACAGTAAATTTATTGGCTGTACATGCATAACGTTTGTAACAAAAGCAATACAATCTCTCTCTAATTGGGGAGAGATTTTTATTTATGAGGACTTTTAAAATATTTTTTAATACGATTCGAAGCATGAGCTTTAAAAAGATCCGCCGTCTTTTATCGCTTGTCATTCCCCATCCTCTTTTTTCTTTGTTAAGCTTTTATGCAACCATGCAGGCTTTTGCCATTGCCCAGAAACATTTTCCCGATACAGCCTCCAATAATGGTATAGGAAATGCCTTCAGGCATGCCCTCTGGTGTGCTTTTATCATGATCTACTGCTGCAAGGTTTCTTCTCCGGAAAAGGCTCTGGACTTCTGCAAAAGAATTACAGATATGCATGAAGAATTATTCCCTAACCAACCGTTGGAAACCAAAATGGACCTTCACAATAATAAGATCGGGATGGATTACTTCATGGAGCTTTTGCCGGGAATACACCGCCAGTTTTTTGAAAAAGGGTTCTTCATTGATGCTTTGATCAAAAAAATGGATGATGCGAAAGTTCTGAAAAACCTGGATGATGATTTTGAAGGATATCTCGTCTATCTTGATGAAAAATAGCTTAAAGTGTTATTAAGTTTAGTTAAGGTAAATTTTTCTGATCTTTTCAACTTTAATCACTTATTGAATCTTAATGGTTCAAAAAAATAAAAATTTAAATAGTTTTACATTTAATTTATTATCTTTTCTAAAATTTTAATTTAATCAGATGGTTCTCAGCAGAATTTGGTCAGCATTTATTATTGTTGCCATTGCCATTGCAGGTATAAAATACATCTCATCAAGCCATTACAAAACCATTTTCAATGATATGGTAGTCGGAAAAGGCGGTGATACAGTACAGATTGCAACACAGAAAATGAATACACTGTCCCCCGTTGTCAGGGATAGCCTGATGAAAAAAACTGATTTTGCTGACAGCAGGATTCATTATAAAACAGATTCTCTTAAACAGGATGTCAAAGTTTATCGTGTTCAGGAAGCAGACGGCGTTATCGGGACTTCTGAAACCGCCGTAAAGATCTGTCTCGGTCTCATTGGAATCATGACATTATTCATGGGATTTATGAGTATTGCTGAAAAAGCAGGCGGAATTAATCTCTTAAGCAGATTTATCCAGCCTTTTTTCTCAAAATTATTTCCTGAGATTCCTAAAAACCATCCGGCTTTCGGACATATGCTGATGAATTTCAGTGCCAATCTCTTGGGCCTCGATAATGCAGCTACCCCGTTCGGTTTAAAAGCCATGGAAAGTTTGCAAAGCCTGAATCACAATAAAGATACTGCAAGTAACTCTCAGATCATGTTCCTCTGTCTCCATGCAGGAGGAATGACACTGATACCGGTTTCCATCATTGCCATCAGAGCTTCAATGGGTTCCAAAACACCGACTGATATTTTCCTGCCCTGTATGATCGCCACTTTTGCAGCGACTTTGGCAGCAATGATCATTGTTTCATTATATCAGAAAATCAATTTACTTCGACCTGTTGTTATTGCCTATGTAGGCGGTGTTTCAGCTGTAATTGCTGTTCTGGTTGTTTATCTGGTCCAATTAAGCAAAGACGAGCTGGATACTTTCAGCAAGGTTTTAAGTAATGGTTTAATCCTTTTTATTTTCTTAGCAATCGTTATCGGTGCAGTTTATAAAAAGATTAATGTTTTCGATGCATTTATTGAAGGAGCCAAAGAAGGTTTTACCACCTGCGTTAAAATTATTCCTTACTTAGTCGGAATGTTGATTGCTATTTCTTTGCTGAGAACTTCCGGCGTTTTTGATGTTATCATTGACGGAATGAAATGGGTGGCCCATGTTGCCAATTTAGATCCCCGTTTTGTAGATGGGCTTCCGACAGCATTGATCAAGCCTTTATCCGGTTCCGGAGCAAGGGGAATGATGGTGGATACAATGTCAACTTTCGGAGCGGATAGTTTCCAGGGGAAACTGGCTGCC
>NZ_AKJY01000047.1 GCF_000282115.1 Chryseobacterium populi | reverse complement strand
AGATTATAAAATCCAAGCCTAGCTTTTTAACTTACACACTTTACGGGATAGTGTCATGAACTTTCATATCTTGTTACAAGAGACTCTACCCAAACAAAAGAATATTTTAGATTGCAGAAAGAAAATGATAATATTAAAATAATCTCTTATCGAGTTGATTTTGATATTATACAAAAAAAATAAAGCGGGAGTTATTCCGCTTTATTTTTTGAATATTATAACTTGTACTCATGGTTGATAATACTATCTTTTTTGCGAATACTAAAAATCAATTCACCTTTCTTCTTAACTATAGTATCACCAACTCCTATTTCATTTTTATATGAGCTCCACCATCTATTATAGTGATTACATTCACAAGGTTTTTTAGTTAGAGGGCTATAGCCTTTCGCCTTAAACATCTCAGAAGTATATGATGAAGGAGGTATTTTTACAACTAAAATACATTCCTCTTCAGTAAGCCTCTTTGCATTACTTTGATGATTTATACGATTTGTGAAAATAAAGAAAATTAACACAATTATTAAACATACAATTAAACTTATTTTTGGTTTCATACTTAATCAAATTGAGGAGAATGTTTAATATTTTTACGAAGCCAGTTCCCAATTGCCGATGGAGCATTATTAACTTTCTGCGTTATATCAGTTGTATATGTTCTCGAAACTCCTGCATCATAACCAACTCCAACATTAAAGCTTGTAGCTTGGGTTCCATAGTCTGCACGACCCACACTATTATCACTTGCACTAAAACTGTGAGAACCCCCAAATACATAAGAACCGGAAACTTCTGTAGAATAACCCGTAGCACCCTCAAAGACATTAGTATACTTAGCTCCATCTTTTTCTCCATAAGCATTCATTTGGAATATTTCTTAACTGCTTTCTTTCCTGCATCGTCATTGTCAAAACAGAAAATAATTTCCTCTAAATTCCCTAAACTTTTTATCGCTTTTAAAATTTCCTCGTTTAATCCATTCGTTCCAAAACAACTGAGTAAACTATAATTGTCTCTGATTTCTTTAATCTGAAGTAGGCTTGCGCAATCAATAATAGCTTCTGTTAAAATGAGTTTGCAGGTTTCGGGATTTGGGTAGCCGGGATAAATTCCTAATCTGTTTTTTAAGTAGTAATGCTTGGCTTTATCATCGTTCAGGATAGAGCGGAAGTATAATCCTGTAACTTCATTCTTCTGATTTCTTAAGGCAAAACAGATACACCATTTCGCAAAAGGGCTGTAGCCTTTTTCTTTGGTTCTGTTGTTGATGAGTCCTTTGTCCTGTAACAATCCAACTTCTAAAGCCTGTTTCAATAGTTCCTCTGTTTTCCTTTCTCCGTGATGGAACTGACCCGAGTTGTAACCGATTTCTAAAATGCTGTTGTCAAGATTTCGCTTTTCTAAATATTCTCTTGCTGGTTTACTGCTGTGAAGAGCATTTTTAAAATATTGGAACATATTCCCCAAAAAGTCCGTGTCGGAGAGACGATTGTTTTTTCTCGTCTCCGGATTTATAATTTCCTGTGCTTTTTTGATGGCTTCCTGTTTGGTGCAGTTGGGGATTCATAAAAACGTGTTGGGAAGATACGAGAGGAACGAAGTTTATCCCTCGATAGATATTGCCCGCAAGATTGCAGATATTTTGGACGTGTCTTTGGATTACCTTACCGGAAAAGAAGATGTGCAGATTGATAAAAATACAAGTAGCCGTATTTTGGAGGTCTCAAAATTTGAACCTGAAGACCGCAATCATATCTTTTCAGTCATTGATGCTTTTATAGCTAAAAGAAAAATACAAAGTATTTTATAAACAAAAACTCCGCTCAATTGAGCGGAGTTTTTGTTTATATATATTCCTCAGGAATTTTTTTTAATTGGGAAGAAAAGTCCCAATCATTGGGCTTTAATGATGGATCAAACCATTTTGTTCCCTTTTTTATCCATTCCATTCTATATTCTTTTGCAGACTCTATAGTATAATCTTCATTACCAGATTCACACCCACAACATGGACAAATTATATACATGGGGTTATCATCTTCCCAAAATTCTTCAGGATAGTTATTAAATCCACAGGCTTTACAAATATATTCTTTCATAAAAATTTTATTTTTGTTTTAACCAATAATTCATTCCGTCTTTAGGTCTAAAGAGTGTTTTAGGTGCTCCGGCAGAATTTGTTACTCCAAACGTATTAGTTGTAGGATGATACTTCATAATATCTCCATTGGTTCTTGTCTTCATTAATGTTCCTGCTGGAGATTTACTCATAAATTGATGTGCTCCTTCAGCATATTGTAGAGAATTTCCAAATTCAGGAAACTCGTTTCCATGTTTTTTAAAGTGTGAAAAAGCATTTCCTGCCGAAGACATATTTTTAGTGGAAGTCCAAAGTCCTTTTTCAGCAGCTAAAACTTTTAAAGCATCATCCTCATTTCCTGATAGTACTAATAAAGGAAGTGCTGCTAACTGTGCGTTAGAATCACCTGAAGAAGAAAGGACCATTCCTCCAACTTCAAAAATTCCAGTAACATCACCTGCTCCTCCTACATACTTAATAGGTCCGTCATTGAAACCTAATCCACCAAATCCTGGTTGTACATTTCCAATTGCTGTCCCTGCTTCTGTTGAAAAATCAGAATTAATTGAATTCCCCTGAGTATCATATACTGATCCATTAGATGCTAAAGAATAAGAGTAATGATTGATTTCAATTCCTGCTACTGTTGACTTACCATTGATAGTAAGACTTTCAGCTACCTTGCTTACACCTTTATATCCGGCTGCTTCAGCTTGTTCTACTGTATTAACATTCGGGTCATAAGTATAAGATCTACCAGTAGCCAAATTAAATTGCTCAATCCATCCTGTTCCTTCTCTACCATCAGGATCAATGAAACTGATTGGGTTATTAAACGCATAGTTGTAAGGACTAAATCTGGTCATTTTCTCCGCCAATGGATCTACAACACCCCATCTCCCTAAGTCTGGCATATAAAAACGGGCTCCAAAGTCGTACATTCCAGTTTCAGTCTGAAGTTCCTTGCCATTGTATTTATACTGATAAGAAGGATTTCCTGCCAGGTTATTGTACCGCTCATGCTTCAATTCAAATGGATAGTAATTGTTTTCCTCAATGATCTCTGTTCCGGTATCATTCCTTGTCTGGCTCAACCTTACATTTCCTAAATGATCTATATAATTGTAAATATACTTATTTTTGAAAAAAGGCTCAGACTATAAAATCTAAGCCCTAACTTTTTAACTTATATACTTGCTGGGATAGTGTCATAAAAATGTAGCCGCTTTATAAAACACAAAACCCACCGCTTTTGCAATGGGTTTGTTTTTTTATCTGCCACACGATGTAATCGTTTGGGAGTGCGGATTAATCTAATCTGTAGATTATTTTAATCTCTTGCCCTTCTTTAAGCTTAATAATATCTTGTAATAAATCTTCATCTATCGTGTCTAAATCAAAAGTAAAAGCTTGATAGGTTTTACCTTCTATAAGTGATTCATTAAGTTCTTGTATAGGAAGATTTACATTATTATTTATTACTAAACTATTTGAGTTATTAACATTCTTTTCATCAACATTTTTTATTATTCCTACTATAACTAATTTCTTCTTATAGTTTAAAGTAAAAACTCTTTTAATTATAAAAACTCCCATATTATTTTAGTTTTTGTGCATTTTTTTCAGCAAAGTCAAAAGCTGCTTTAGTTTCACCACTTACGGCTCCTTGTGTAACATTTTGTCCTTTCAAATTACTCGTATTTAATCTATACAGTTCATGTAATATAGTTTTTCTTAATTCTAAGGGAGAACTAAAGGCATCTTTACCAAGAACAAAGGCATTTTCTTCGAAAAGTGTAAGACCTGACATTGGAGCTTCTGGTTCAACAACAATTGTTCTTCCTCCTATTTTAACTTCCTGACCAGTTCCTAACTCAAAAATTTTCTTAAGCGCTTTCTCTTCTTTAAGAATAGTTTGAGCTTCATTTATAACTTTAGCTTCAGTACTTAATACTCTTCCATAACCTCCAAACATGTTATAACCACCACCTCCAAACTCTAACATTTCCTCTCGCTTACTATTACCTATCAATCGGAAAATTCTATCCATTTTTGTCTCCCCTTCATTATAAAAAGGACTACCTTGCCATTGACGATAAGAATTCAATCCACCATATTTATCGGCATTAGTTTTAGGGCTATACTGACTTGTAAGAGCATTTTTAATTCCATTCCAAGCCCAATTCCAAAAGCTTCGAGTTTTTTTCTGTGCATAAATTACAACTTCCTCTATGTCTTGAGTTCTTATAGTTTTTCCATCAGTTCCATCTCCTGGACCTCCTGGAGCTAAACCATCTATATCAATATATTTTATCGGATTATTAAACGCATAATTATACGGAGACCATCTTGACATATTTTCCGCCATCGGGTCTACTACGCCCCATCTTCCCAGATCCGGCATATAGAACCTTGCGCCATAATCATACATTCCAGTTTCAGTCTGAAGTTCCTTGCCATTGTACTTGTACTGATAAGAAGGGTTTCCTGCTAGATTATTATACCGCTCATGCTTCAATCCAAAAGGATAGTAATTGTTTTCTTCAATGATCTCTGTTCCGGTATCATTCCTTGTATAGCTCAACCTTACATTTCCTAAATGATCTGTGTAATGGTAAATATACTTATTATTTTCAAAATTGTAATAACCTTCCGAAGTTGGGATAAATTTAAGTACAGCTGTCCCTGTAGTTGTTTCATATTGAAACCCATCCAGATAATCGGTCTGGACTCCCCCTAGCATAGCAATGCCGGTGGAGTTCTTGCCAACTTTTATCCCATCAGCTCTGTAAGTATAACTAATTGTTTCTCCAAATGATCCAAGACCTTTTTTTATACTATTGGGTAAATTCAGATAATTATAAGTAATCTTGGTAATTCCCTTATCCAGCTGGTCGGTCATATTTCCATTATCATCATACCCGATGGTATTTCCCAGGGCATTATATCCGGAAGGGTTATTGGTAACACCCGAAGGAAGGGTTATTTTCTGTAACCTGTTGCTTTGGTTTCCGTTATAATAATTATAAACCAGATTATCAATGCTTTCAGCAACTGTTCCTGAAGAGGGTTTGGAAAGCCTTTTTAAGGTTAATATATTTCCGTTAAGGTCATAGGTCAGTTCTTCATTGAAATAATTATTATAAATCAACGAGGAGCCGGGCTCAGAATAAGTTCCCTTTCCTAGCCTGTTTAAAGCATCATACTGGTAATCATATCTTCTTAATACACCATCCATCGATGATTTCCAGTCAATCTCTGCAATATTGCCATTGAATCTCCCGGGAGCTGTACCGGAAAATACCGGGTTGGTATATTTGATCTCGTACCCGAATAGTTTACCACTAAGATTAGCAGGATCATTAATCTTAGTCATCCAACCCCTGATGTTATAGGCATAATCAATACTTTGGGTAATACCTCCACCGGTAAATGACGAATATCCGCCTACCTTTTTATTGCTCAGCTGGGAAAGCTCATTGTAAGTATTTTCCGTTAATATTTCTTCAGGTTTATTGTCAACCTTGTGGAAATGCTGTTTAAGCCTGTTCTGGCTGTCGTAAACAAATCTTTCTTGTATTGTAACTCCTATTTCTCCCTGTTTTCTTAAGTGAGTCGTATTCACTTTCTGAGGAACACCTGCAAAATCAAGCTCGGTTTCTGTTTTGGTATACCCACCCAAATGATTGATGGAATGAGTTCCTATTACCCTGCCTCTCATATCATACCATGTGTAGGCTTTTGTCCAGTTATCATCTTCTATGTTTTTCACATAAGAGGCTACAGGTAAGCTTTTGGTGCTTACATTTGAACTTTGGGCATTCTGTGGCAATACATTCTGACCTAAAACCAGGGTTGGAATTGTTGGAGTACCTGTCGGATAGGCATCATAATAATTGACACTCATTATTTTCATACTTCCTGAGGGAAAAGCATTTTTTGTATAATAAATACTTTCTCCATTTTGTATAAGTGGGGTTGTATCATTTCTTTTTTCACTTATATTAGCCGTATTATTGGCAGTATTCTGTTCTGTAGCTCTTCCTGTTGAACCATAAGATTGAGAGGAAGTATAAATTCCTGTATAAACAATTCTATTGAATTGGTCATATTTGGTAAACATCCACTGTTTAGAGGCCCCTAATACCGCATCCTGAGTGATTATCAACCTGTCAGCTTTATCATATACCATATATTCCCATCCTTTTCCGGGAAGTTTTTTTTCTACAAGACGGTTTCTGCCGTCATAGCGGTATTCATATGCCAGGGCTTCCTGATCTACCCAACCCCAGGTTTGTTTCTTTGAAAGAAGAGGAGGAATTACCCAGGCTAACTGATTAAACTCATTGTAAACATAATAGGTATCCGCATTTTCAGTGACGCTCAAAACTTTTCTCACAAGAAGGGTCTGTCCCTGTCCGTTTTTAAATTCTGTCGTTTTATTACCATCTTCATCAGTAACGATATTTTTATAAAGCTGGCCAGCACCATAAGTGCCTCCGTAATCAATGCTAGATTTCGTTGCATTATTTTCCCATATTGTTGTAGTAGTGTATTTAATTACTTCTCCAACAATATTGGCATCATACTGGAATTTGACAGGCTTTGTACTCCACGCCGTTCCTACCTGTTTCTGTTCCAGTATCCTATCTAAAGGAGAGTTTTCCAGTGTCTTCTCGGCATAGATTTTTTCTGAACCATAGATCCCGGCTTGTGTAGCATTCGTGAGTGGTGTGGGAACGATGGCTCCGTTTAAGGTTTGGGATTGGGGAACGGGCAGATAATCTTTCACCTGTCTTCCAAATCCATCATATTCGATATGGGTGACCACATCTTTTCCCAAAGGAGAGGCTTTTACACCAACCACCTGCTTGGGTCTTCCTAAACCGTCAAAGTATTGCACAGACTGTACCTGCCTGGCTGTGGTACTGGAAGTGGTGACACCTTCCAGATAGGTTCTTATTTGTATATAGTTTTCAGTATTCGTTGCCTGGGCATGAAGTAAGCCCACCACAAACAAGGCACTGAATGAGATTAATATTTTTTTCATCAATTCTTAGTTTTTATAGTTGTATTTGAATTCTTTCAGAAGCTTACCTGTTTTGGAATCCTGTCTTATTTCCTGGAGCCTACCCGCTGTATCATAAATATACACCTCCCTGATTCCTGATGGTGGAGTGATGCTTGTTACTCCGATTAATGGATCATAAGTGTAGGTGGTGATCTGGTAAGCGGAAAGGCTGGCATTCTTTCTGAAATTATCCAATGCTGTGATAAGTGCAGGTTCATTTGCCGGAGTAGCTGCATCTGAATCGGATGCTGTTACGATGGCTGAGATAAAACTCATTATATACCTGTAATTAGTTCCTACAATTTTTGCGATGGGTTGGGTTTCATTGTATCCCCAGACAATGGCTACAGAAATGCCATCTTTTGTTTTATATTCCTGAAGATTTCCTTTTTGATCATAGCTAACATAAGTAATTTCATTAAATGACGCAGGGTCTAAAAGATCATATGATTTTAATGATAATGGTAATAGAAGTGATCCCGTTGGAGTTGTAGGGTAATTATTCTGATCAGGATAAATGGTTTCTGTTCTTGAAACAGTTTTACCTGTATCTGACGTATTTTGCTTCTCTACAACCGAAGTTTCTAATGGAATACCTATCATATTAGCTGCGATAAGCTTTTGATTGTTTTTATCGTTGGCATATTGGTAAGTAGTCTCTACTATCGAACCTTCCGGATTCGTAATGCTTTGCTTTGTAAGCTGGTTATTGGGTAAGGAATAATAATTTTTAACTTTTTTAATAATTTTATTATCTGACAAAGATGGATTTGGAATATCGGTTGATATTGTTTCATCAAGTAAAGCTTCATTGATAGATACCTTATAAGAGGTAATAAACTTATTTTTAATTCCGTAAGGGTCTCCATTGCTTGATTGGTAGACATCTCCACCCACTACATTATAAGTATTTACAGTTTCATTAAAAACATATTTATTTTCAATAATTCTGTTATATTTTATATTCCCATTTTGAATTTCAAATATTTTATCAATTAATAATTTACCATCAATATTTGGAAAAGAAAGTGATTTGTGAAATCTTTCTTTTGCAGACCGAGTTAATCGAGATAAATTATCTGCAGACCCAACAAAATTTGTATCATTGCCCAAGTCAAAAAAAGACGGTGAAAATAATTCAACTTCAGAACTTGGCCTAGATTTGATCATATATTTTTTTTCTTCACCCCCTTTTTCAAAATTATCTCCTCCAAAACTTAAAGTGATATTTGAATACATAGGGTCAATTAAATTAAGATAATTTCCATCTTCCGGTAAATCAGGATTTAAAGATAGGCTAGAATATTCTAATGAACTTAAGTTAGGGGTTGATTTAATATTGTTAACCAAAGTAGAAGACCCCGTATATCCCCAAATACCACAGTCTGTAGATGTTTCTGGATTTGGTATATTGGTTTGTAGAAGAAAATAAGTACTAAAATCAGGAATGAACACATTATTGTTCTTTCTTATATCAGGTATATTTACAAAATCAGTATAATAAACTCTTTTAATATTTATGGTTCCATTTTCTGTAATATCATACTGTTTTTTTAACCGAATACCAGGCCCGTTTTGTATATCAAGTTTTTTTGCCTTTACTTCTACAAAACCTTCACAATTACTGCATAAATTATCTACAATTTCTAATACTAATTTATACTTTTTAGTACGATCAAACATTATTTCTCCATCTACACTTGCAAATAAATTTGGAGTAACCTTACTTATTGTTATTTGTTGGGAAGTATATGCTACATTATTTAAATCATCAAGCATTTTAAATACAGCTCTTGCTTTCAGGGCAGGAGTATTAATATTTTGATCATTAGAACGAAGAGAAAATGAATACTGGACTTTGCCAAAGAATTCATACGGAAATAAATCTTTAGTATCAGTTCTGTTGACAGGATCTATAGCCATCCAGAATGTATCATCTTTAGGAGCTTCAGTAATGGGCTCATATTCAAATACAGTTTTACCTTTTGTGGGATAAGTTATGGATTTTAGAGACCCATATTTTGCAAATTCAAATACGGGCCTACGGTCAGCAAAATTATCAAATGCAGGAATATTGGTTTCATTAAATAAATTTATATTAGGTATAAGTGTACCAATCGCATTACTTTGTCCGTTATAATAACCAAGATAATCAATAGCTTTGGACAGTCTTTCTGGTATTTCTAACGGTTGATCATATTCTAATTTATAATCTTCCTTGAGATATAAAACATTGGCATTATTTTCATAAAATTTCACATCAGTCAAAAAGTACCTTTGGAGATGATTGTTATTATCTGATTTATCTAAATAATTAAGAACATATTTCTTTAATAAATTATTATTAGTGTAGACATTAATATTATTGAGTTTATTATATAAAACATAATCATCAGAATAATCAAAAGAAATAGTTTTATCACCTGATATGATCTTTTTTATTCTTTTAGGATCTGAAATTTTCAGAAAGTTATTTTTTTGTTCAATAGCACTTGAAGGAAGCGGGTGCCCACCACAAGGAGGTTCTTCAACTGTAACAATGCTTGAATTATAGCTTTCTTGTATATCAGTTGTTATTGATCTTAAAGTCCCTATAGATTCATACTCAAAATTTATAGTCCCATTGGTCCCATTACTACTTATGTCTTTTAAATAAAAACTTGTTACCCCAGCTGCTCCTGCATCTTCCTTATTGAATGTTTTTTCAGTAAATCCACTCCCTCCGAAATGGTATATAGTTCCATTATTTGTTGTAATTTTAAATTCATAATTCTGACTGAATGACCCGATAACTTCTACTTTACAATTATTATCTTTAGTTAATATCACAGGTTGGAAATTTTCATCCAAGAAAAAACTGCCGGAATAATTTCCTACCGTAAAATTGAAAATATCAACTTCATGATCTTTGTTATTTTGAATTACATATGCCCCCCAGTCCTGTGGATTATTAGATGTTATGATTGGAAGCTGATGAATTAAAGTATGTACTACTTTTTCGTCTGCAATATCATTTATTGTTCTTGTAATGATTCCTCCAGTGCCTAAAATCCAATTAGTCCCTGTACTATTGGGTATATCATTTACTTTAACACCTGCTTTAATATATTTTAATTCTAATTCAAAGGGAATATTACCATTTTGTAATGAAAATAAAGGAATACTAACAATAGGTTCTCCTTTAAAGTCATTAATATCAGTGTTTCCAAACTGGGATTTATAATAGGATTCCGGTGACGGAGGGATTATATTGTATGGGGAACCAATATCATTTGTTTGCCCAAAATAAATAATACTTGAAAATATGGTAAGAAATGATAGTATTTTTTTCATCATCTTATTTCTTAATCAATTTAGCATTCGCTGTTTTATTCGTATCTGTTTTCACCACCACAAGGTAAGCTCCCTGAATAAGTGGCTGTGTATTAATTTTAGTCACCGTATTCTTCGTTTTAATGCTCTGAAGCTGTCTTCCACCCATATCATACACCACAATCTCAGCATCTTTAAAATCGAAGTCTATTTCCACATAAGCATAATCAGACACAGGATTCGGGTAAATCTTAATATCCTGCTTCTCGATTAACTGATCAATCTGCTTATCACCCAGTTTCACAATCTTCCAGTTCTCCTTTCCTAATTCCTCAGCACTGGTGCCTGCTAAAATGATAGAACCATCCCTGTTTAATTTAATATCCGAAAGTCTTTCCTCTCTTTTTCTTGATTCCCCTTTCACATGCTTTCTCCA
>NZ_AKJY01000046.1 GCF_000282115.1 Chryseobacterium populi | reverse complement strand
AAACTACAAATTTTGAGACAGAAAAAAGACTGCCCCTTTTGAGACAGCCTCTTTCTCTCTTTAGATCAGTAGAACATCTTACAATTCTGCAATTTTGCGATTCAGCCTTTCAGCAAAACTACTTCCTCTTCAAATCAAGATCATCAAAATCAAAACTGAAATCTGTAATATCAGAGATTGGCTTCAAATGAGCAGAATGTGCTTTTCCCGTTTCATCATAATCAAAAATAATATAGGCATCAGCATCATAGCTTCTGTCATCCCATTTGATGATGAAAGAATTATTTGAAAAAGGGAGCAATTCTCCTTTCAGCCTTGGAGAGTTTTTACATGAAATTCTGTATGTATTTCCTTGTTGAACAATATCAGCATCACCAAACCATTGGTCGCTATATGTTCCCAAGAACTGCTCCGGCTTTGGTTGAAGGTTTTTCTCTTTTCTGAAAGCATCAGATTTTGCAAAAGCTTCTTTCTTTTGTTTATCGAAAGCTTCCTCCTGCTTCTTCATTCTGTCCCCATAAGTTTTCAGCCAGTTTCTGTCTGCAATCTCCAGATAAGAATCTTTTACTGTATTGGTAATGGTATTAAAGGCTGCTCCTGACTGTTGATTTGTTAAAACTACGATTCCAAGTTTCAGATCCGGAATCAGGGTAAACTGAGTTACCGTTCCGATCAGCCCTCCTGTATGCTGTATTTGTTTATGCCCTTTAACATCACTTAAGAACCAGCCCATTCCATATCCGTAGAAGCTTGTATCATAAGGATTTTTTGGGGCAACACCACTTGGGATCTGTAAACTCCATAGCTGCCGGATCTGCTTATCAGAAACCAGTTTCTTTCCGTCTTTTGTTGTGAAATTATTCAGCAGGCACTCAGCCCAGGTTGTCATGTCTTTGATATTGCTCAGAATTCCTCCGGCAGCATTACCGGTTTCATTCCAGTCGTGCGGAACAGCAATTGCTTTTCCGTCAACCGGAGCATGGGCATCTATTTTATTAGCTACAGCTTTTGCCCTGTTGTAGCTTCCGAAACTCGATGTCATCCCTACCGGTTTCATAATTCTCTGTTCGATAAATTCTGCCCAGTTTAATCCTGAAACCTTGTGAATAACTTCCCCGGCAACGATAAACATGATATTATTATAATCTAAGGTCGTTCTGAAAGGATTTTCAGGCTTAAGATATCTCACGTTGTGTACAATATCATTCACCGTTAAGCTTCCGCCTTCAGGGAAAAACATTAAATCTCCCTGTCCCAATCCTAATCCGGCTCTGTGAGTTACTAAATCTTTGATCGTCACATTCTGGGAAACATACGGATCATACATCTGGAATTCGGGAATATATTTCGAAACTTTATCATCCCAGTTCAGTTTTCCTTCATCAGCTAAAATAGCCAGAGCCGTACAGGTAAATCCTTTTGAATTGGAAGCAATCCCCACCAGTGTATTGTCGTCCATCGGCTGTTTCGTAGTTAAAGAACGTACTCCAAACCCTTTTGAGTAAATGAGTTTTCCATCTTTAATAATTCCTACGGACATTCCCGGAACATCAAAAGTTTTTAAAGTATTCTGGATCAGCTCATCCAGTTTTTTCTCTTCAACCTGTGCGGAGAATAATCCAACCGCTAAAAGAAAAATGAAAAAAGAAAGTTTCTGCTTCATTATTTTTAAATTTTCTCAAAGTTAATCAATTCAGTATTATTAAGTAAATTTGAACTTTATTTTAAACACCGAAAAATGACTTTAAAAAAACTAATCCCTTTCTTTTTATTCTTACTGGGCTTCAATTTATATTTCTCTCAGGAAGTAGTGATCAAAGAAGACAAAGTGCTTCTTGACGGAAAACAGATTTTAAAAGCAGAGAAAATCAATGTAGCACAGTATTCATTTTTCACGATGAAAGATGATGAAGAAATTCTGCTTTACCGGTATATGGATAATGAATCACCCAAATATGGTGATGATGACTACTATGTTTTGAATTTCCTGACTGAAAAAACTAAAGTAGAATCAAGGGATTTTACAAAAATTTTAAATTTCATGAATTCCAGGAAAGGAATGGAAAAACTGATCAAATGGCTTCTTAAGGAAAGAGTGATTAATAGTGATGGCGAACTTAATTCTGAGCGTGTTGCTATTTTCAAGGAAAAATATGATGAAAACATTACTGAAAGAACGCTTAGATAATGACCAAAATCCTCCTTCTTTCTGATTCTCACTCTTATATTGATGAACGGATTTTAGATTATGCCCGGCAGGCCGACGAAATCTGGCATTGTGGAGATTTCGGAAGTTTTGAAATCATTGAGCAGCTTGAAAAAATTAAACCGTTGAAAGGCGTTTACGGAAATATTGACAATGCAAAAATCCGTTCTGAATTTCCTGAAGTAAGCCGTTTTTTTTGTGAGAACCTTGAAGTTTTAATGATCCATATCGGTGGCTATCCGGGAAGGTATACTCCTCTGGCTAAGAAAGAGATTTCTGAAAAAACTCCGAAATTATTTATTTCAGGACATTCCCATATTCTGAAAGCCATGTTTGATGAAAAAAATAATCTGCTGCACCTGAATCCCGGTGCCTGTGGAAAACAAGGATGGCATAAAATGCGGACGATGATGCGTTTTGTGATTGATGGTGAAGAAATAAAAGACCTGGAGATTATTGAACTTGGTCTGAAATAGCCTTAAATTTGCAATTATAATTCGGAACAATTTAAAATCTTCAATACATTTTATTTCGTTCAAATGATAAAAGTTATCTAAAAAATATGAAGATTGGTGATCACGTTTCGGTGGTAGATGAAAATTTAAGCGGAACAATAACTTCTGTGAACGGAAATATTGTGGTTTTTAAGGACGAATACGGATTTATCTATCAATATCCGAAAGAAAAACTGGTTCCTAAAAATGCATCGTTATATGAAAATATGAAAGTGGTAAAAAAAACGGAACCTAAAAAAACAATTTCCAAAAGTCATCAGAAAAATCCTCTTATCCTGGATTTACACTTTCATAACCTGGTTAAAAACCCCAATGATTATGACAGTTTTGAAAGGCTTTTCATTCAAAAGGAAAAATTACTGGAGGTATTGGCATTCTGCAGGAAAAATCATCTGAAAAGACTTGAAATTGTACATGGTATCGGTGATGGAATACTTCAGAGATTGGTCTGGGATACGCTGGAAAGTCAAACCCATCTTGATTTTTATAATAAGGAAATACTTCATCATCAATCGGGTGCGGTTATGGTAGAATTTCACTAAATTTGCATCAATTGTAATATGAACGTACTTAATTTACTTTTTACCAAAGACGGATTGATCTACCAGATTGCTAGAAACAAAAGCATTGTGGAGGAAAAATCTTATTTCGTGAACGAAGAATCACCCAAAGATCTTATTATTCAAAAGCTGGATGACGTTTTAATCAAGCAAAGGTTTGACGAAATTTCTGTGATCTCAGCATTGAATCATTTTACCCTGATGCCTGAAGGATTTTCCGAACATGAGGCCGGCTTTGATTTAATTGCTTTCAATGCGCCTGCTGACAAAGAAAATGAAGAACTGATGCTTTCCGTGAACAAAAAATTCAAAGTTCAGTTTTATTATACTTTCCCGAAAAATTTTTATAAAAAAATAAAAGAGCTGGCGATTCCTGTTCATTTTAATTTTTCCGGGGAGAAGTTTTTAAATTCGATCAATAATAAAAGTAATAAAGAAATTCATATCAATCTTTATCACAATCAATGTGAATTTTTCGCGATTGATCATAAAAATATCATCTTATATAATAATCTGGACGTGAATTCTGAAGTTGATTTTCTTTATTTCATCATGTTTACCTTAAAAAAGATAGGTTTTGGAATTAATGAAACCCATTTTTTTGCCTATGGTGAAACCACAGAAAACGAAACCTTCATTTCGGAACTGCAAAAGTTTGTCAAAAACATGAAGATTGTATTTGATAATGTTCCCAATAAGAATTTCATCCTCAATTAGGTTGCAGGCCGCAGGTAATAGGGAGAGAACCCAAACTTTAACTTCAACACCTGCCACCTATAATCTACTTACTAAACTTTAACAACAATATGTACAGAATCATCTCAGGCAAGTGGAAAGCCAAAAAAATAGCAGCCCCAAAAAATTTTGATGTAAGGCCCACTACGGATTTTGCAAAAGAAGCTTTGTTCAGCATCCTTGAGAACACCTATGATATGCAGTCGATTTCTGTACTGGACCTGTTTGCAGGGATTGGCTCTATAAGCTTTGAATTCGCCTCAAGAGGCTGCAAGGATGTAACATCCGTTGAAATGAACCCGAAACATACAAGTTTTCTTAATTCTACAGCATCTGAACTGGATATGTCTTTACAGGTAAATGTTCAGCGGGGAGATGTTTTTGACTGGCTGAAAAAATTCAGAAACAGAAAAGCATTTGAAATTGTTTTTGCCGATGCTCCTTTTGAAACTGAAGAAAAAAAATATTATGAAATGCTTTCCCTGGTTTTAAACAATAAGTATCTGAAAGAAAACGGAATTTTTATTGTTGAGCATCAGAGCCGTTTAAAATTTGATCATCCGAATCTTAAAGATACCAGAAAATACGGAAATGTGAGTTTCAGTTTTTTTGAACCAAATAAAGAAGAAATCAATAATCAGGGACTTTAATTCCTGATTATTTTTTTTGAGTTTTCTACGGCTCCCTCTCCCCATTTTGTAATTTCGTTTAAAACAGGAAGCAAGGTTTTTCCAAAATCTGTTAAAGCATATTCTACCATTAACGGCGGCTTTTCCGTAAAAACTTTTCTGTCAATAATATTATCTTCTTCCAGCTGTTTGAGCTGAAGGCTTAATGTTCTTTCTGTGATCGTAGGTATAAGTTTCCTCAATTCATTATATCTTTTGACTCCATCAATTAAGTGGAATAAAATCACTGCTTTCCATTTTCCACCAATAAACCTCATGGTTACGCTGGTACAGCAAGGGTAGGTTTTGTTATCTACTGTATACATTTTTGTACTATCATTTTAGACCGTTATTGCAAAGTTAAGAAACTTAAATTAATTTTGTAACTATAAAAATGATAGTATAAATTATGAACTTTCTTGAAAAAATGAAAACGAGGTATACGGTTAAAAAGTATAATCCTCAAGGGGCAATAAGCAGTGAGCAAATCAATCAGCTTAAAGAAATCCTGAATCTGAGCCCGTCATCAATCAACAGCCAGCCATGGAATTTTGTCTTTGTGAATGATCCCGGAGTTAAAGAACAATTGGCAGAAGCATCTTATTTCAACAAAGGAAAAGTTCTGGACAGTAGTCAATTAATTGTTTTCCAGGTAATTAAAAATACTGAAGATTTTGAGCGACAAATTGAAGAGAACCTGCCTGAAGGCTCTGTAAATTATTACAGAACAATGGTAAAGCCCAAAGGTGAAGAAGCAATAAAATCGTGGCTGGGGCATCAGGTCTACCTGTCATTGGGCGTTTTACTTTCTGCCTGTGCTGCGATGGGAATTGATTCTACCCCGATGGAAGGAATAGAAACAGATAAGTATGATGAAATCTTAAAAAATGGGGCTTACGAAACCCTATTTGCCGTTGTAATCGGAGAAAGATCGGAGAATGACAGCAATAATCCGGTTGTAACTCCGAAAAGGAGATTAGAATCTGAAAAGATTATTCTTGAGGTATAAAAAAAGACTCACTGCTGAGTCTTTTTTTGTTTCTAATTAATTGATATAGGATGCATTAAATGACATTGAAATCGGGAGACAGGACATATTGGCTCCGGAAGTAGTCCCTATGTTATTTGATCTTATCATTCTTACATCCAGTGTGTGGTTGCCTGCCGTTAAAAACTTAACCGCACTTAATGTATATTGGGTCTGCCTGCTTGGAGCCAGTCTCTCCTGAGTCTTTAAATAAACATTGGAAGCCACTCCGTCTATAAATAGAGTCGCCTGATAGTAAGCCGCACCACTTCCTGCCGGAAAAGTTATATAATCAATTCCCAACATAAAATTAATAAATACAGCCTTACCTCCTGTCGGAATATTGATTATCTGGCTGGAGCCCGGAATTAATGTATAGGCTAAATCATTAACATTAAAGTTAGCACCTGTTACAGAGGCAACTTCTGCCGTAGTAGTATTTGTAGCCGTAGGATTAGGCAAGGTAACTACTCTTCCGGAAGCATCTACCCCGATTGTCTGTCCTGTTGACACAGGTGTCGCAGAAGTCAGATTTGTAAATCTTAATCCGCTGACATTGGCTGTCCCGGAATTGATTTCAACTTTTGCATTGGGAACAATAGTTCCCACACCAATATTTCCTGCAGAAGTCACAACAAAGTCATTCTGCTGTTGGGCTGCCGTTGGTGCACCAGAAAAGCTATTGTCTTTGCCGGCATCCACATGAAAAGCTCCTTGTGGATTTGGAGTGCTTATACCAACTTGTGCATATAAAATGGCACTAGAAACCATTGCTACAAATAAAACTTTTTTCATACGTTTTTTAATCTTGTTGTTAGAATCTGTTTATAATTTTAGTTAGCATATAGTCTGGTTTACGATATCTTATTACGGATGATCTCACGTGAATACTACAGGATCTTTGAATATCAGCAGTATGTATTGAGAATAAAAAGTTGCTAAACCCAAAAATATAGGATCTATTCTTGTCTAAGGAATTAAAACCGTACTAATAAAATAGCCTGACTGTAATAAAAATAATACAAATTATAAGTTAAAACAGAGATGTATCTACAGTTTTCAAAATACTTTCAATAAAAAATGCCCCAAAAAAGTTAGACACTTTTTGGGGGCACTCTATTACCGAGGCATTTTTATAATACTTTTAATTCCAGGTCGATGGTTTTACCAAAGAATTTTTTAGAGATCTTTTCAAAATTTTTGGTCAGATCCGAAAGATAGAAATGATAATTAGGTTTGGGATTCTGATCATTCAGAAGGTTATACTTATCCAGGATAATTTTCAGCTGATTGGCTACAATATTCGGAGAATCAATCACACGAACGCGGTTTCCATAGTATTGTTTGATTTCATCAATCAGAAGCGGATAATGGGTACATCCTAAAATCAGTGTTTCAATATTTTTTAATTTACTGTTACTTAAATAATTATAAATAATTGCATGGGTAATCGGATGATTTTTAAACCCTTCTTCAATGGCAGGAACCAATAAAGGAGTGGCCAGCTCATCAACTTTAATCCATTTATTATGCTTTCTGATGCTCTTTTTATACAAACCTGAATTTACTGTAGCTTTGGTAGCAATAACACCGACGTTATTGTGAATTTCATACGAAACTTTTTCAGCAACGGGATTAATCACGTCAATTACCGGGACTTTTCCGGCTACAGATTCCATTACTTCATTCAAAGCATTAGCTGTTGCCGTATTACAGGCAATAACAATCGCCTTACAGTTTTGCTGTAATAAAAAGTTGGTGATTTTCGTAGAATATTCAATAATCGCTTCTCTGGATTTTTCACCATACGGAAGGTGTTTTGTATCCCCGAAATAAATTAAATCTTCATTGGGAAGAAGTCTTTTAATTTCCCTGGCAACCGTTAAGCCTCCCACTCCACTATCAAAAATTCCGATAGGCTGCTTTGAGGAAAGATGCGAATAATCTTGTTTTTTAGTTTTCAAAATGAACTGAAATTTTATACAAAAATAGTGAATAGAATGATATGTTAATTAAGATTACTGATTGAATAATCTTTCGGATACCTTACTTTATAACGTATTCTGAATTTTTTGGTCTCTGATGGTGATATTTTTACATTCCACGTCATAAAGCCTTTTTCTTTATCAAGCTCTGCCTGCTCGCTCTGCAGCAATTCTATTTTGACAGCTTCATCTTTACTTAACGGGAACTGGTCTTTAACTTCTATATTTACCATATCTTTCTTGTTATTGCGTACAATAATATCATACGTAAATGTCTTTTCCTGATATGAAGAGAAAAATTTCTCATTCGCTTTATCATCCACTATTTGTATTCGTACACTGATCTTCTTATCATTTCCAAGAGTGATATTGAGTTCATCAGAAGTCTGATTAGGATTAATGGAAGTCTCACCGATATACATGTTTTCAAAAATAATATTGGCCGGAGCTGAGATTAAATTATACTGATTAAAATCCTTTACAGTAGCCATGAGGAAGGCATCATTATTCTGTTTTGGCGCTGTAAAATATTTATAGTTTGCAGGAATTTTATCAACTTCAAAGCTGATATCGAACTGATTTTCAACAGTTTTAAAACCAAAAGCGGTTACTACCACTTCCTCAATTTCCTGTGTTTTAACGGTATCACTATTTCTGCTATATCCCTGCGACGCTGCTTTGGCTCTCTCTTCTACGTTATAGGAATCTAAAACCATGGACGCAAAACAGGTGCTGTACTGTTGTGGGTAGATTGTCCGTTGATAAGGGACAGCTTCACTCCTTTCCAGTCTAATCCCGTATCTTGCCTTACTTTTGCTTTAAATATTACATCCAATGGTTCTGAAAGCTTATTCCCTCGTATTTCATAAAAAGGCTGCCATGATACATTCTCAGCCAGGTAATTAATATCCATCTTTACCGCAGTAGCTACGCTGCTCATTATTTTTAAGATCAAAACACCATCTGATGAAGCTTCTTCCATTTCAGAATTAATCTTCAGACTGCTTTTCAGGCGGGATAATTTTTTCTGAAGGTCAGTATTCTTTTTATTGATAGCTGATAAAGCGGTGCTGATCTCAACTCTCTTATTTTTGTAATATTCCGTCAGCTGCATAAGCTGGGCGACATTTGAAGTATTGCTTCCTACCAGAACAGTTTGGTTTTTATCTAAAAGCTCCAGTGTTTTGTTATTCGCTTCAAGTTCTATATTTGATTTCAGAAGAAGTTCCTCTACAATGCTGATGCTGTCCGTTACTTTCTTAATACGCGGATTGGTTTTATCCATATCATATTCAGAAGTATAACTATCCGTATACTGCGAAGACAGAATAGTTACATTTTTATTATTGACATTTAATTGTATTGATCTTTCTTCAATTTCATCGGAGATATTGGTGATCACTACTTCAGATGATCCTGCAGGCAGAGAAAAAGCCACTGAATTCTGTAGTTCAGCCGAGCTTCTGTAAATATTCACCGCATTTACTTTCGCTTTGGCAAAAATTGGCTTCTGGGCAAAATGCAAAGTACTGACACATAGAAAAAATAAGAATAATTTTTTCTTCATAGTTATTGTTTTTTAATTAAAAGTAGAGAATCAAATATACATTAATAAAGCTTACACCAGAAATAAATCCGAAGCAATTCCATCAGCCATAAACCAATGTTTTTCGGGGATTTTCAGATGATTGTCCTCGATAATCAGAATACCTTCTTTTATTTTCGACTGTATTTCTTTTTGAAATGTTTCAAAAATTCCAGCAGAAAATTTGCTGTTTAAACTTTCCAGATCTACGCCCCAGATCGTTCTTAACCCAATCATGATCATTTCATTAAACTGGTCTTCCTGTGAAAGAATTTCCGTTTCTTTTGCTAAAATGGCTGAATTGAGCTTTCTGATGTATTGCTGATTATTGGCAACGTTCCAGCTTCTGATGTCATACCCATTGTAAGAATGGGCAGACGGACCAATTCCAAGGTATTCCTTATATTTCCAGTAAGCCGAATTATGTCTTGAATAAAATCCCGGCTTTGCAAAGTTGGACACTTCGTAATGCTCAAACCGGTTATCTTTCAAAAAGTCTGATAAATAATAGAATTCTTTATTTTGTTCTTCTTCTTTAGGAATTGAAACTTTTCCTTTTGCAATCCAGTTATCCAAGGCTGTTTTCGGCTCAACGGTTAAAGCATAAGAAGAAATATGAGGAACTTCCAGCGCAATGGTTTTATTCAGGTTTTCTTTCCATATTTCAAGACTGGAAGTGGGTGAGCCGTAAATAAGGTCAATGCTTAAATTTTCGAACCCAAAGTCCTGTGCTCTTTTAATGGAGCTTTCTGCTTCCGATGCGGTGTGGGCACGGTTCATCAGTTTAAGGTCTTCCTCAAAAAAGCTTTGTGTTCCGATGGATAAGCGATTAATATAGGATTGGGAAAGGCCTTTCAGGAAATTTTTATCAAGATCATCAGGATTGGCTTCCAATGTAATTTCTATATCATTTTCAAAGCTGAAATATTTCAAAACCTCATCGGTTAACGAGTTGATTTCGGCTGCAGAAAGTATAGACGGGGTGCCACCCCCAAAATAAAGGGATTGCAGTTTTTTATCCTGTAATTCATCTTTTCTCAGAAAGATTTCTTTTTTCATTGCGGCCAGCATTTCATCTTTAAACTGTAAAGATGTTGAGAAATGAAAATTGCAATAGCTGCATTTTTGTTTACAGAAAGGGATGTGAATATAAATCATAAAAAAAGCCCTGAAAAAATCAGAGCTCAAATTTATTTAAATTTAATTAATTAGTATCTATATCCTCTATGATTAATGAAGTTATCAAAGTTATAACCTAATCCGATCATGAAGCTGTTTCCACCATATTCCTGGATATCAGATAATCCAAGGTTGTAGGTAGCACCGATCATAAATTTGTTGAATCTTACTTTAACAATTGGAGAAATACTCAATTGCTGATTATCAAATCTGTTTTGAACCGATCTGTAGTTTACCCCGAAAGAGAATGCATTGATATCATTAAAGAATGTTGCCATTAAGTTATAATCAATAGTTCTCGTTGAGTTGGTATTCAGGTTGATTAATGCAGAGGGTGTTACATACATATTATCTGCAAAATGCCAGTCATATCCTAAATTAAGGAAGAATTTGATGGGCGAAGGCTCGCGTCCGTTAACGATCGATTCATCGTTAGTTAAAGCAATATCATTAACAGAGACTCCTGCAAAGATATTTTTAAATGTTGCTGCTAAACCGAAGTTGGCATAAGCCATGAAAATATTACTTTCATTACCTTGCAGCAATGGGTCATATCCATCTTCAGTATTAATTTTTGAATAATCAAAATTCATATTGTAAAAACTAACACTCGTACCGAAAGAGAACTGGTCTTTTCTTTCGCCTTCGCTACTAAGTGGAATAAAATACGAAGCACCCGCTGTAATACCTCCCGCTGAAATAGGGCCATTACTATCTCTAAAAACTGATATCCCGGCACCTACTCTGTCAAAAATGTTAGCATTGATTCCTACAGATTGTACATTTGGGGACTCGCTAAATTTTGAAAATTGTTGTTGGTAATTAAGGTTGAGCTGAACATAGTCTGTTTTACCGTATTGTGCAGGGTTGAACAGGAACTCACCATCCAAAAGATATTGTTGATAGTATGGTAATGTTTCTTGTGCTTTATATGCATTTGACAAAAGAGCCAAACACACGATAGCATATAGTTTTCTCATAACAAATCTTGATTTCAATTCAACAAATATAAAAAAATTCTCAATATATTTTTAGTTTTCCAAATAATTTCTCCATTTTTTTACAGCATCCGCCATATCTTGAGGCATTGGGCTCTCAAAATACAATTCCTTCTTTGTCGTCGGATGTATAAATCCTAAAGTATGGGCATGAAGCGCATGTCTGGGCAAAATTTCAAAAACATTCTTTATAAACTGCTTATATTTTGGCAGATTAACCCCTCTCAGAGGAGTGTGCCCCTCATATCTTTCATCATTAAACAGCGTATGCCCTATATGTTTAAAATGTGCCCTGATCTGGTGGGTTCTTCCTGTTTCCAGCTTGCATTCCACCCAGGTCATGTATTTAAATCTTTCCAGAACCTTATAATGGGTTACAGCATGTTTCCCCTGACTTCCGTCTTCATAAACAAACATCTGCATCCTGTTTTTCGGGTGTCTTCCGATGTGCCCCCTTATCGTTCCTTCATCATCCTGCACATTTCCCCAGACAAAAGCCCAGTATAATCTTTTGGTTTTTCTTTCAAAAAACTGTTTCGCCAGGAAACTTAATGCATATTCATTCTTGGCAATCACCAGTAAACCTGAAGTATCTTTATCTATCCTGTGAACAAGCCCTACTCTGTCGAGATCAGATTTAGCCCCGTTTTTCTCAAAATGAAATGCCAGAGCATTCACCAACGTACCGTCCCAGTTCCCGAATCCCGGGTGCACTACCATTCCAGGTTCTTTATCTACAACCACCAGGTCATCATCTTCATAAACAATATTAATAGGAATATCCTGCGGGATGATTACATTTTCTCTTGGTGGATGGGCAAGCAGCACCGAAATCTCATCACCCGGTTTCACCCTGTAGTTTTGCTTAACGGGATTACCGTTTACGATAACATTTCCTGCCCTGCAGGTCTGGGAGATTTTATTTCTCGAAGAATTCTGCCGGTATATCAATAAGAACTTATCAATTCTTAATGGTTCTTGTTTAGGATCAACAGTGAGATTAAGATGCTCATACAATCCTTTATTTTCCTCGTCAATATCAATACTGCTGAGATCTGTTAATTCTTCATCTAAAAAATCTTCGTTATCTTCTGTCATGATCTTTATTTTTACACAAAAGGCCTCAACATAATGAAGTTGAAGCCTGTATTTTTTATTATAAACTGCTGTTACTCTACTACGACTTTTTTAGCTTTCGGCTTTTGGGCAGGCTGTTGTGCCACATTATTAGTTGTTGGTTTACCGGTACCCGCAGTATTATTAGCTGGAGTATTATTGGTAGAAGTTTTGGGCTTTGTATCGGTTGTTTTCTGTGCTGTTGTTGATACAGCAGGTTTTGTAGCCGTCGTCTTAGGCGCTTCTGTTTTTACAGGTTCCGGTTTGGGAAGCTCTTTTTTAGGCGCCGGCACCGGTTCATAGACTGGTTCCTGATGAATAGGCACTTCTTCATAATGTACCGGAGGCAGTGATGTATCTACTTTCATACGGTATATGGAATTCAGCTGATCTATTTTAGAGCGCAATTCCGCCGGAGTTTTTTTACTCGCCCAAAGATCCATCTGCATTCCCTGGTCTCTTACATCTCCTGCAGCAGGATCCTGGTAATAAATGATATCAGATTCATCCTGGCTACCGTCTTCATGTTCTACCAATCCTACTTCAAACATGCTTCTGGCAATGATAGCTCTTGCATCTTTTACGGTATATCCCACAACATTAGGAATTGTAATATTTCTCATTGGTCCGGATCCTACGACAACATCAATGGTTGAGAATCTTGGAAGCAATCCTCCGGGCTTCACCGGATTTCCTTTATATAATATTCTTAAAATCGCATCTTTCTGGATACTCGGTTCAAATATCGTATCTCCTACTTTTAAACCCACCTGATCCAGTCTCTGGAAACCTAATCCTGAATATTTATTGATAACATCAGGCACAGCAACAGGAGCCCAGCTTCTTGGGTTTACTCTTAAGCGGATCGCCCTTCCGTCCTTCACACGCGAACCTGAATGCGGAGACATCTGAAGAACCTGAAAAGGCCTGAATTTAGGATCATATTTAGAACTGTCCACTTCATATTCAAGACCATTGTCTTCTAATATTCTGACAGCTTCCTGTACGGATTTATTAACTACATTAGGAACGGGTATTTCCTGACCATGATTGGTATGATACTCTAACCAACGAAACGTTAGCCACACCAACCCCACAAAAACCCCGATGGCTACTAACAAGTTCAGTAAAACTTTCCAATTGAAAAGTGATTTAAGCATACTTAAAAATACTTTAATTATAACGGCAAATATAGCTAATAATTTTAGAATGTGCTTTTTATTTAACACAATTCATTTTTGATCTCAAAATTTATGAAATTACCATCCTGCAATACATAATTTCATTAAATTTGCCTTAATTGATACTATATGGTTATGAGCAAAAAAAGTGTTGCCGTAGTGATGGGAGGATATTCTGACGAATATGTGGTCTCATTAAAAAGCGGTCAATTAATTTATGATTCTTTAGACAGAGATCTCTATAATGTATATAAGGTGGTGGTCCTTAAAGACGAATGGTACTTTTTAGATGAAAACGATAAAAAGCACGGGATCAACAAAGGAGATTTTTCAGTGACTTCAGATAATAACAAGCCGCTAAAATTTGACGTGTGCTTCAATATTATCCACGGAACTCCCGGTGAAAACGGTATTTTGCAGGCCTATTGGGATGCCATAGGACAAGCCTATACGGGATGTGATTTTTACCAGAGTGCTTTGACCTTTAATAAAAAAGATACACTGGCTGTATTATCAAAATATGGAATTCCTTCTGCAAAGAGTGTTTATCTGAGAAAGGGAGAAAGCATTAATGCAGATGAAATTATAGCTAATTTAGGGCTTCCCGTTTTTGTAAAACCCAATCAGTCCGGGTCTTCGCTTGGCATTTCAAAAGTGAAGGATAAAGCAGAATTAATCCCTGCAACTGAAGTGGCTTTCAAAGAAGACAATGAAATTTTAATTGAAAGCTTCTTAGACGGAATGGAAGTTTCTGTAGGAGTGATTGATTTTAAAGGTGAGACCATCGTTCTGGGAATCACAGAAATTGTTCCCCAAAATGAGTTCTTCGACTATGAAGCCAAATATGAAGGGGCTTCGGAAGAGATCACCCCTGCAAGAATTGACGATGAAACTACAAAAAGAGTGGAAGAAATCGCAAAAAGAGCTTATGATTCTTTAGGAATGAGCGGTTTTTCGCGCAGTGAGTTTATTTTAATGGATGGTATTCCTTATATGCTGGAAATGAATACCAACCCAGGATTCTCCCCTGCCAGTATTCTGCCCCAACAGGCAAGACATTATGGAATTTCCATTACAGACCTTTGTGGGAACGAAGTTGAAAAAGCTTTAGCGAAAAAATCGAAGTAAGTATGAAAATAGCTGTTTTCCCTGGATCATTTGATCCTATCACATTAGGTCACTACGATATTATAGAAAGAGCGGCTCCGCTTTTTGATAAACTGATCATCGCAATCGGGCAGAATTCTCAGAAAAAATATATGTTTCCCCTGGAAAAAAGAATGGAATTTATTCAGAATTCCGTTGCCGAATTTCCCAATGTAGAAGTAGATTATTTTGAAGGTCTTACTGTTGATTACTGTTTTGAAAAAAACGCCCAGTTCATCATCCGCGGACTAAGAAATCCAGCCGATTTTGAATTTGAAAAGGCCATCGCCCACACCAACAGAACCCTGGCTCATAAAAAATTAGAAACCGTATTCCTTTTAACCTCTTCAGGAAAATCTTTCATCAGCAGCAGTATTGTAAGAGAAATCATCAACCACGGCGGGGAATACGAACTTTTAGTCCCGGATTCGGTGAGAGTGGAAAAATAATAAACAAATGATGATTGACAGATGATATAATAGTAGAGAATTCGTTTAGAGATCAATCAATCATCATTTATCATTCATATCACATGCACGAACAGTTCAATTTTGCCATAGAAGTCCTTGGAACCGTTTCCTTCTCCATGTCGGGAAGCTTTGCTGCCATGCAGAAACGCCTTGATCCTTTCGGAGTTCTCATTATTGCGTTCGTCACTTCAGTAGGAGGCGGAACGGTACGGGATTTATTGCTTGACATCCCCGTTTTCTGGATGCATGATTTATTAACCTGTGCTGTCATCCTGATCACAAGTATTTTTTCGATGATCTTCAAATCACTGGAAAAAAACTTTAAAGTAACCCTGTTTATCTTTGATAGTTTCGGATTGGGATTATTTACAATTATCGGGGTTCAGAAAGGACTGAATGCCGACATCCATCCCTTGATATGCATTGGCTTAGGTACTATTACAGGTTGTTTCGGGGGAATAATAAGGGATATCCTGCTCAACAGAATCCCTTTGATTTTCAGGAAAGAGATTTATGCTACCGCATGTATTGTCGGTGGATCGGCTTTTTTATTAATGACAAAATACGCACCGTTTTCCTATACTTTTATTCAGATATTTACGATCTTATTAATCGTTGCAATCAGAACTTTTGCCGTAAAATATCACTGGCAGATTCCAAAATTCTACGGCCACGACCATTCTTCCGAAATGTAAACAAAAAATATAGAAAAAGGCTGAAAAAAATTTCAGCCTTTTTATTTTTATTAGAATTTTCCTCTCTGCCTCATATTAGGATTATGCATATGCTTTTGCATGGTTGGCATCTTCAGCTGATCTTTCATCATTTTGATCTGATCGGTCATCATTCCTGCGCTGTCTAACCTCTTTGCTTCTTCAAGGAGTTTTTGCCCTTCCTGCTTTCTTCCTTTAGAAATCGCTGCTGCTGCAAGATTCAGGGTGGCCATTGCCCGGTCATGCTTCATATTCAATCCGTATTCCAATGCTTTTCTCATTAAAGGCTCTACTTTTGTAGGATGCTCCTGGGCTAATGTTAAACCTTGCAGATAATGGAAATATCCATATTGCGATTTATGAAGCTGGCTCTGGTAATTGGTAATTCCGGCAAGATGTGATGCTGCCTTTTCCATGTTCTGTTTTCTCAGTTGCCAGAATGCCAAAAGAATATATTCATTTTTAAAGAACAGTAAAACAGGCAGTGATGCAAGAAGGAAAACTACGATTCCCCAGCCCAGGTTTCTTGTAAAAATCATCATCCAAAGTCCGGTAATGATCAGAAGTGCTGCAATTACAATTTTTATGTACTTGTTCATTATTAAAATTTAGAAGTGCAAAGATAAAGAATTTAGAGGTTACCAATCAGAATTTTCACAACTATTCAGCCTTAATTCTTTCAAAAGTCTGAAAGCAGAAATCATAAGAATTCTTTTCATCTTTTTCATGACAGACCTCATCTGTTTTTTTCCAGATTTTCCCGTCAATCTTCGGAAAGAAAGTATCGGCCTCCAGATCAGCTTTTACTAAAGTTACTTCCAGCTTGTCCACGACATTCATCGTTTGCTCATAGATATTTCCACCACCTATAATAAAAACGTTCTCATCAATTTTTTTAGCAAATTTTACAGCTTCTTTAATGCTTCCGACAATTAAAATACCTTCTTCAAACCAGTCTTTTTTTCTTGAAACAACAATATTGGTACGGTTAGGAAGAGGTTTTCCGATGCTTTCGTAAGTTTTTCTACCCATGATAACCGGATGCCCGGAGGTAATATCTTTAAAATGCTTTAAATCTTTCGGAAGATGCCAGAGCAACTGGTTGTTAAATCCAATTTCGTTTTTCTCTCCCATTGCCACCACTATTGTTGTCATTAAATAATTTTTTACAAAATTAGTACATAATTTGTATATTTGATTAGCACAAAAAAATTAAAAAAAATAAACTATGAAAAATAAAGGTTGTCTGAGTGCCGGAACTATCGGCATTGTTCTTCTTATTATTGTTGCTGTTTTATTCTTCTGGGGAAAAAGCGGATATAATAAATTCGTTACCAAAGAGCAAACCGTTAATACGAAATGGTCTAATATAGAAACCGTTTATCAGAAAAGAGCCAATTTGATTCCTAATCTTGAAAGAACGGTTAAGTCCTATTCAAAATTCGAGCAGGAAACGTTAACTAAAGTAGTTGAAGCCCGTTCCAAAGCTACATCGATCAATATTGATCCTACGAATATGACTGAAGCAGATCTTGCTAAATTCCAGGCTGCACAGGGAGAATTATCCGGTGCTTTGAGCAGATTAATGGCTGTTGTGGAATCTTATCCTAATTTAAAGGCAGATCAGCAATACATCAACTTCCAGAGAGAATACACGGCGATTGAAAACAGTATCAGAACAGAAACTGTTTATTATAACGAAGCCGCTCAGGATTACAATACTTCGATCAAAACTTTCCCGAATAATATCCTGGCAAATTTTACCAACTTTAAAGAAAAACCTTACTTCAAAGCTGAAGCAGGTGCCAATAAAGCTCCTGAAGTATTCTCGGAATAATGAGCAATTTCCTGACAAATCAGCAGATAGCCGCCCTTGTGGAAGCTATTCAGGCGGCAGAAAAACATTCTACAGGCGAGATCAGAGTACATATCGACTCTACCACAGAAAATCATAATGCAGAAACCGCATTTGAAGTTTTCAAAAAGCTTTGTATGAATAATACTGCCGACAGGAATGCTGTGCTTTTTCATGTGAATTTTGAGCAGAAATACCTTACCATTATTGGAGATGTAGGCATTCACGAAAAAGTATATCAATCCTTTTGGGATCATCTGCACGATTATATTACGTCTGAATTTGCCAAAGGAAATTACTTTAAAGCATTGAAAAGTGCAATTCTGGAAACCGGCATTGAACTTAAAAAATATTTTCCCGTAAAGGGAGAAAATCCCAACCAGCTTTCCAATGAAATTACGTTCTCTTAAAATAGTATTTTCATCCCTTTTATTCTGCTTTTACAGTCTCGTATCGGCACAATATACAATTCCCGATAAGCCTGCTGTTTTATACCCCGTTTATGATGAGGCCAACCTTCTTTCACAACAGGAAAAAAACGACCTCAACCAAAAGCTTATCAAGTTTGCAGATTCTACCTCAACGGAAATTGAAGTGGTCATTATCCCTTCTACCAAAGGTGAGGATGTGAATTTTCTGGCAACGATGTTCGGGCAGAAATGGGGAATCGGAAAAAAAGGAGTTGACAACGGTGTTGTGTTCCTGATTGCAACTGAAGACAAAACCATGTCAATTCAACAGGGAAGAGCTGTAGAGCAATACCTAACAGCATCTGTTGCAGGACAGATCCTTGATTATATTGTTACTCCAAATTTTAAGCAAGGACTTTGGTACGAAGGCATCAACCGCGGTACCTCTGCGATTATGGAGGCTGTACAAGGGAAGTTTAAGCCATTGGCCAATGAAGAATCCGGTGGCGGAAGCATATCCAAAATTGTGATCATTGCATTTGTGATCTTCATTATCCTTATTATTTTATTCAGTAACAGAGGTGGCGGTGGCGGAAATAATGATGACGATGATGTGATTATCACCAGAAGAGGCCGTAGAAATTATCCCGGTGGTTTCTTTCCTTTCCCGGGAAGCTTCGGAGGTGGAGGTTTCGGAGGTGGAAGCTCTGGCGGCGGCGGATTTGGAGGCTTCGGAGGTGGCGGAAGTTTCGGCGGTGGTGGTGCCTCCGGAGGATGGTAATTAAAAATATCAAAATACAATCGGTCTTAAAGGCCGATTTTTTTATTTAAAATTCTAAAATAAGACTGTTTCTTTGATTTATCTTAACATTAAGTTTTAATTTTGATACCGAAAAATTAACAAAACCTTCTAAAAAATATCGTTTATTCATTAATTTTTTAATAAATTTACTAAAAACAGGTTCATGAAGAAGACATTGGTAGTTTTTGCGCATCCTTATTTAGAGCACTCCAACTCAAATGTAGAGCTCATTAATTTTTATGTTCGCCACCAGCACTTCACCCTTCGTGACCTTTATGAAGATTATCCGGATTTCCATATCGCTGCCTTCCGGGAACGGAAACGTTTAAAAAGTTATGACCGTTTTATTTTCCAGTTTCCTATCATCTGGTTTGGAATGCCTCCGCTGTTAAGACTATGGATTGATGAAGTTTTTGACCGGAACTGGCTGACAGAAGGAGAACATAATCCACTGGAAGGAAAAGAAGTGTATATCCTGGTAACCACAGGCGGAAAAGAAAGGTCTTTCAGCAAAACAGGAACTTATAAGTATACTGTCGAAGAGCTTATCAGTGGATTAATTGTTTCGCTGAATGTCTTCAAAGCCAATATCAAACATATCAAAATCGTTTATGAGGCCAATAAACTGACGAAAAAAGAGATCATTTTACATAAAAAAGAATTTACGGAACTCCTGAATCAATAAATATGGAATCATCTTTAGCAATGAACACACTGATTTTCCTGGGCGTGGCCATTATTATGGTTCCGTTGGCAAGGAAATTCGGGTTAAGTTCCGTTATCGGATATATTGCCGGAGGAATTATTATCGGTCCGTATGTTTTAAAACTTACCGGAAAAAATGTTAATGATATCATGCATGCCAGCGAATTTGGGGTCATCATGCTTTTATTTTTAGTGGGCCTCGAACTGGAGCCCCGGAAATTCTGGGAAATGCGAAAAAAAATTGTAGGGCTCGGACTAACGCAGATGCTGCTTACCATATCATTGTTATTTCTGGCCTTTATCAGTGTCGGATGGAGAATTGATAAGGCTTTTGCCATAGCCATGTGTTTTGCCCTCTCTTCCACTGCAATCGTTTTGCAGACCCTCCAGGAAAAGAACAACCTGAAAACAACCGCCGGAGAAGCTTCATTTTCTACTCTTTTGTTCCAGGATATTGCAGTGATCCCGATTCTCGCAATCTTACCTGTAATTGCCAATTATAAAGCCAGGCATCAGGATAATGAAATACAGATATTAATTCAGAAACTTCCGCAATGGCTGCAGGCCGGAACTGTAATTTTCGGAGTGGTTGTTCTTATTTTGCTCGGCAGGTATGTTTTTGTTCCTTTTTTAAGATATGTATCAAAATCAGGAATGACAGAATTGCTGACTGCTTCTTCTCTATTCCTGGTCATTGGTGTTTCTGAGCTGATGGTTGCAATCGGACTATCTCCCGCTTTGGGAGCATTTCTCGCCGGAGTCATGCTTGCCAACAGTGAATTCCGTCACGAGCTGGAAGCACAGATTGATCCTTTTAAAGGCTTGCTGCTTGCCGTTTTCTTTGTAAGTGTCGGCTCCACCATGAATTTTAATATTATTCAGCAGGACCCGCTTTTTATTTTCAGTACCGTGCTTGCCGTTTTACTGGTCAAGTTTTTTGTTTTATACGCGATCGGGAAATTTTTCAAAATTGATACTCCTCAAAGCCTGTTTTATGCTTTCGCACTTTCGCAGGTTGGAGAATTTGCTTTTGTATTATTTAATTACGCTTCAGACCTTTACCTTTTAAGTCCTGAACTGAATGCCCAGATGATGGCTGTGACCGCAATTACCATGTGTATCACTCCGTTCCTGCTTATTATTAATGATAAACTTATTACCCCTAAATTCATTAAGGAAGTCCCGGAAGGCGAGCATGATTTTAATATCCTCGACAGCGATGTGAGCCAGAAAAAGATCATTATTGTAGGGTTTGGGCACTTCGGGAGTACTGTCGGGCGTCTGTTGAAAGCCAATAAAATTTCGGCCACCGTTTTGGACAGGGATTCCGACAGGGTTAAATTATTAAGAAGCTATGGTTTTAAGGTCTATTATGGTGATGCTACAAGAATTCCCATTTTAAGAGCTGCCGGCATTGAAGATGCTGAGATACTGGTACTTTGTCTTGATGATTCCGATGACAACAAATTTATTGCAGATCTTGTACGTGAGCATTATCCTAGCGTGAAAATCTTCGTACGGGCAAAAAACAGGATCGACGCTTATAATTATCTTAACAACGGCATTGATAATATTTACCGTGAAACCCTAGGAACTGCCGTGGATATGGCCGTTGATGTACTTCATGAAACCGGAATGAGGAAATATGCAGCAAGACGGCTTGGGCAGAGATTTATGGCGATTGATAAAGCTTCTATCAGGAAACTGGCCAAAATCAAGGAAGATGAAGATGAACTTCTTCTGTTTACTACAAAAGAAATCCTCCAGCGTGAGGAGGAATTATTGGCTTATGACAATCTCAATTTTGATAATAAAGATTGGGAAGGCTCCTCATCCGCAGATGAAGAAGATGAGGATACCGACCATTGATTTTATTGGATGCTTACGCTACCACCACTGCTTTCCTGCTTATTTACACTGATATTTCCTTTTTTGTAAACGTTAATACTTCCACCGGAAGAAGCCTGTGCATCTACTTTTGCAATGGCACTGATCTGTACACTTGCTCCACTTGAAGCCTCAGCATTTACATTCTCTGCCAATACATCTTTAGCTGAAATACTGCTTGCTGAAGAAGAAGTAATATCTGCATTTTTAGCTTTACCGGAAACATCAATACTTGCTGCTGAAGAAGCATCAATATCCAGATCAACCGCCCATACTTTTCCATTAAAGCTGCTGCTGCTGTCTGCAGAAATATCTAAATTATTGGCTTCAATATCCCCGGAAATACTTGCTGCACTGGAAATTTCCACGTCTGTTCTTTCCTGTGTGAATTTATCTTTTACCGTAATTTTTGCAGCAGAATTGGCAATAAGCTTAGTAAAATCTTTAGTGTAAATTTTGGCGCTTACATGGCCATTATTCATTACTCTGATTCCTGATTTGTAATGAATATGCAATTTTCCGCCGTAGTTATCCACCAAAATATCATCGATAATATTTTCAGGAGCTGAAATAACAACCCTTTCTGTTTCGGATTTTATAATTTCAGCATCAATAGCCTGGGAAATTTCTATTTCGTCAAAGTTACCTTTAAACTCCTTTTCCCTTACCGGGCCGTGGTCTTTATTCGTTACCTTTTCTACCCAACCACTATTTTCGCTGTTGTCGTTGTTCCTATTGTTTCCGCTATTTCTTCTGTCGTGTCTCTCGTTGCATGAAGACAATACTGCCACTGCTGAAAGAATAAAAAGACTTGTTGGTTTCATGTTTATTTATTTTTATAATTTAAGTTTTAATATCTTTATACTTTAATAACAACTAATTTATGAAAAATATTACATCGGTATTATTAATTTCTGCATTAGCACTTAATCAATCCTGTACTACAATGAAAAAAACCGATACAAACACGGAAGCTCCTTCACCTGATGCTTCCCTCTCATCAAATCCTTTCATGAAAAAAAGCAAGCTTCAATATGAAGCTCCGGAGTTTGATAAAATTAAAAATGAACACTTCAAACCGGCTTTTGATTTCGGCTTAAAACAACATGATGCTGAAATCTTAAAAATCGCTGATAATCCCGAAGCTCCTACTTTCGAAAATACAATCGTTGCACTTGAAAAAAGTGGTGAAATTCTGAAAAGAGCCACCATTGTATTTTCAAATTTAACAAGTGCCAACACCAATCCTACTTTACAGGCACTGGATGAAGAGTATGCTCCGATTTTCGCAGCTCATTCTGATAAAATGTACCTTAACGAAAATCTTTATAAAAGAATTAAATCCATTACTGAAAAAGGTCTGGATTCTGAAAGCAAAAGGTTATTACAGTTTTACAAGCAAAACTTTGAAATTGCAGGGGCTAACCTGTCTGCAGCTGATAAAGAAAAATTAAAGCAGATTAACCAGGAGCTGGCTTCACTTTCTACGCAGTATTCAAACAAATTATTGGAAGCGAGAAAACAGGGTGGCGTTTTCTTTACCGATGCAAAAGAATTAGACGGGCTTTCTGCCGATGAGATCGAAGCGGCTGCTACAGACGCTAAAAATGCCGGAAAAGCGGGACAATATCTTTTAGCTTTACAAAATACAACACAACAGCCTTTACTGCAAAACCTTAAAAACAGGGCAACCAGAGAAAAACTATTCAAAGCTTCATGGCTTAGAGCTGAAAAAGGCGATGGAAATGATACAAGAGAAACGATTGAAAAACTGGCAAAATTAAGGCTTAAAAAAGCCCAGGTTCTGGGTAAGAGAAGCTTTGCTGAATGGAAGCTGCAGGATCAGATGGCAAAAAAACCTGAAGCTGCAACCCAATTAATGAATCAGATTGCAACGCCAGCTGTAGAAACAGCAAGACAGGAAGCAAAAGATATCCAGGATCTGATTGACCAGCAGAAAGGAGGTTTCAAAGTAGAACCATGGGACTGGAATTTCTTTGCGGAACAGGTAAGAAAAGCTAAATTTGATTTGGATGAAAACCAGATCAAACCGTATTTTGAAGTAACAACCGTTCTGGAAAAAGGTGTTTTCTATGCTGCTGAAAAATTCTACGGGATCACTTTTAAAAAGAGAACCGATCTGCCAACGTATCATCCGGATGTAGTGGCATATGAAGTTTTTGATCATGATGGAAAATCTATTGCTATTTATTATCTTGATTTTTATACAAGGGATTCTAAAAACGGTGGTGCATGGATGAGTAATTTTGTAGAACAGTCTTATTTATTAGGAACAAAACCGGTTATTGTCAACTGTTTCAACTATCAGAAACCAGCTCCGGGAAAACCTTCTTTAATCAGCTATGATGATGTTTCTACTATGTTCCACGAATTCGGGCATTCTATCCACGGAATGTTTGCAAGCCAGAAATACCCTTCTCTTTCCGGAACCAACGTTCCGAGAGATTTTGTGGAATTCCCTTCTCAAATCAATGAGCACTGGGCTTTAGATCCGGTAATTCTGAAAAATTATGCGCTTCATTATGAAACGAAACAACCTATTCCACAAGCTTTAGTAGATAAAATTAAAAAAGCGGGAACTTTTAATCAGGGATATATGACAACTGAATTGGTTTCTGCTGCAGAGCTTGATATGGACTGGCATACAGTGACCAATGAAAGTCAGCTGGTTCCTGTTTTAGAATTCGAAAAACAATCTTTGGCAAAACATGGCTTTACCCTGGCAACAGTTCCACCGAGATATCATACTCCTTATTTTGCCCATATCTGGGGTGGCGGATATTCTGCAGGATACTATGCTTATTTATGGTCAGAAACGTTGGATAATGACGCTTGGGAATGGATCTCAAAGAATGGCGGATTGACAAGAGAAAACGGAGATCGTTTCAGAAAATATATTCTGTCTGTAGGAAATTCTGTAGATCTGAGCCAGGCGTTCAGAGACTTTACGGGGCACGATCCGGATATTAAGCCTTTATTAAGAAACAGAGGTTTTATTAAGTAAACCATACAGGAAAGCATTCGACTGAATGCTTTCTTTTTTTGACTTCAACACAATGTCATTAAGGGAGTTCACAAATAACCCGATTGTTTAAACATTTAAATTTTGTTAATCGCAAAGGCGCAGAGTTTTCTAAGGAATATATTAATAAGGCTCAAGAAAATCAAAAATTTTCAGCAAACATTAACTTTATCAATTTATTGAAGACAAAGCCCCGCATCTTAAAAATGTAATGCATCAACTCATAACCTGCGTCTTTGCGGCCAACAAATAATATCTTGATTTTCCTCTTGTTTGACCTTTAATATAAAAACTTCAGCTTAAACAAAAACTTTTCAAAAACTTTTACGACTTTTGTGGTTTAAAAATTCAAGAAATGAACTGCCCCTGCTGCTCCGGAAAACCTTATGAAGAATGCTGTAAACCTTATCACACAGGGGAAAAACATGCACCGACAGCTGAAGCTTTAATGCGCTCACGGTTTTCTGCATTTGCCATCCCAAACGGGGACTATTTAATGGAAACCACGCACCCCGGAAAGCGGAAACTTCATCATAAAAAAGACCTTCAGGAGTGGGGAGAAATCAATCAATGGACAAAACTGGAAATTATCAGGATTCCGGCTTTGAACCAGGTTGAATTTAAAGCGTATTATACCGATCAGGATGGAAATCCTCTAATTCACCATGAATTTTCCATATTCCAGAAAATGCATGAGAGATGGTACTATGTTTCAGGGGAATTTTTAGATTAAAATTTATTTCATAAAAAAACGTCTGAAAAATCAGACGTTTATGTTTTTTTAATGAGCATCAGTTCCGTCAATTCCGTGAGCATGACCATGTGCCAATTCCTCTTCTGTCGCAGGGCGTGTATTTAAAATTTCCACCTGGAAATCTAAAACTTTCCCTGCCATTGGATGGCTAAGATCTGCCACCACAGCGTCAGACGTTATTTCTACCACAAATGCCTGAAAGTTATTCCCCTGATTATCAGTTAAAGGCAAAATAGCACCTACAGGCGGGAGCCCTGATTCTTTAAACATATCAACCGGCAATTGCACAATAGAATCCGGGTGTTTTTCACCATAAGCTTCTTCAGGCTGGATGGTAAAAGCTGCTTTATCACCAGCTTTTAAGCCTAAGATATTTTGTTCAAACTTTGGTATCATCATTCCCACACCATATAAAAATGTAAGTGGATTTTCGGCTGTTGTTTCTTCTACAAGAATCTTACTTCCATCTTCTTCGATTGTGTGAAGGATGTAACTTACTGCTACAACATGATTGCTTTCAATTGTCATATTATTTTCTTTTTTTCGCGATGTTCTTCACGATTAATGGCACAAATATACTATTTTGAAATGATTGGCAGAGCGGAATATATTAATTAGAGGAACTGAAATAAATTCTATACTCCATTTCCGCGCCTTGTTTCGTTTCGTTTTATTTCTCTCTGTACAAAAAGATACAAACTCTCCACTTTGGTTCTTGCCCAGGGTGTTTTCCGCAAGAACTTCAGAGAGGAACTGATGCTGGGATTATCTGTAAAACATTTGATATTGATCTGTTCTCCCAGCTTCTCAAAGCCCTGATAATATTCTACTAATTCTTCAAGAATAGCATCAAGCCTTTTTCCGTGTAAAGGGTCTTTGGATGGTTGTTGCATAATTTTGTAAAAGTAAGAATAAAGAAGTAATAATTTAAACTCCTCTTTTCATTTGTTCAGGGCAGGACTTTCATCCCGCCCCTTTATTAAGTCGCCACTTCGTGGCTCCTCTTATATAAAAACTCCTCTGAAAAATTTCAAAAGAGCTTAATTTTACAATGTTTGAATGGTTGGTTTCACTTTTTCACCGAACAGTTCAATTGATTTCATCATAATATCATGAGAAGGATCTCCGACATCCATATGACCGATAAATCTTGTAATCCCGAAAATTTCCTTCATATATGCAATTTTCTCAGTCACTTCCTGTGGGTTCCCGATAAATAATGCTCCGTCTTTACCTCTTCCGCCTTCATATTGCATTTTGGTGTAAGGAGCCCAGCCTCTGGAAGCCCCGATTCTGTCCATCTGTGATTTATAATTGTGGAAATATCCGTCAATCACTTCAGGATTATCACTTACAAAAGTATGGGAATGAATTGCGATCTGCATTTCAGACATGTCATGTCCCGCTTTCTGATATTCCTGTTTGTAGAATTCTATTAAATTTTTAAACTGAACGGGCATTCCACCAATAATGGCAACCACTAAAGGCATTCCCAGCTTTGCCGCACTTAAAACGGATTGCGGAGTTCCCCCAACGGCTCTCCAAATGGCCAGTTTCCCACCATTTTTTGCTCTCGGATAGACGGTCTGATTCTGCATTGGTGCCCGAAGCTGTCCTGACCAGGAAACATTTTCTTCTGAATTTATTTTCAGTAATAATTCTAATTTTTCATCAAAAAGCTGCTCGTAGTCATTCAAAGAATATCCGTATAGCGGAAATGATTCAATGAAGCTTCCGCGGCCTACAAATATTTCAGCTCTTCCGTCTGAAATAAGATCCAGTGTTGAAAAGTCTTCGTATACTTTTACAGGCTCTGAAGAACTTAAAACGGTAACTCCACTTGCCAGTTTTATATTTTTTGTAATACTCGCAGCTGCGGCCAATACCATTTCCGGAGATGAAACTGCATAATCCGGGCGGTGATGCTCTCCCATTGCAAAAACATCAATTCCCACCTCATCCATCAGTTTTACCTGTTCAAGAATTTCACGGATCTTAACTCCCGCATCTTTATATTTTCCGGTTACCTGATCGAAAGCCAGATCACCGAACATTCCAATTCCTAATTCCATATTATTGATTTTATATGAAACAAAATTAGGACAATCATTTATCAAAAGCATTGATGAATGATAAGAACGGATCTCGTAAAAACGCCAATCCCTGTTCCTTACAATTCACACCATATGCTGTTTTCAGAACGGGGAATGGTATGTAGCTATTTTATGAAGATTATTTCTTCAGATTCTGGTCAAAGTAATCGGTGATTTTCTGCATCAGGTGTACCCTGTCTTTACCGATTACATTGTGCGGATGCCCCGGATAAACAAAATAGTCTAACTGAACTCCGTTATCTACTGCGGATTTAATGAATTTTACTGAATGCTGCCAAACTACCACATCATCCTGTGCTCCATGGATCATTAATAATTTTCCTTTTAAATTCTGTACTTTATCCAATAAATTGGCAGTGGCATAACCCTGCGGATTTTCCTGAGGGGTATCCATATATCTTTCCCCGTACATAATTTCGTACATTTTCCAGTCGATTACAGGACCTCCTGCAACACCTACTTTAAATACTTCAGGATGACGAAGCATGAAACTTGTTGTCATAAACCCACCAAAGCTCCATCCGTGAATACCCATTTTTTCCGCATCTACATAGGGAAGGGATTTTAAATAATCCACTCCTTTCATCTGGTCGTTCATCTCGGTTGTTCCCAGGTTTCTGAAAACAGCCTGTTCGAATTTCATTCCACGGTTGGAAGAACCTCTTCCGTCCATTGTAAAAATAATATATCCGTTTTGGGTCATATACTCATACCAAAGGTTTCCGGAAGCAGGGAAAGTATTGGTGACCAATTGCAGGTGCGGACCATTATATAAGTAAACAATAACCGGATATTTTTTGTCTGGATCAAAATTCGTCGGAAGGATGATCTTCCCATATAATGGAGTTCCGTCATCGGCTTTCAGGTTTACATTTTTAATTTCGGGCCGCTGATAATTTTTTAACGGATTTTCAGCGGTCAGGATATTGTCATCTTTTAATGTATTGGTGTTGATGATATTCGCTACTCTTGGTGTATTGGCATTACTGTACATATCATACACATAATTCCCGTCATTGCTCAGAATTCCCGAGTGCATACCTTCAGCATCGTCCAGTCGCTGCATCTTGAAATTTGTCCAGTTGATTTTATATAAATGTCTTTCCAAAGGAGTTTCTTTGGTCGAAGCGAAATAAATTTCTTTTTTCTTTTCGTTGAATCCCAGAATATCAGTCACCAGCCAGTCTCCTTTTGTAATCTGGGAAATTAATCCTTTTTCAAGATTGTAATGGAACAGATGGTTGTATCCTGTTCTCTGGCTCTGCCAGATAAAATCAGTCGTAGAATTCGGGAAAAACACCAAGGGATGCTGAGGTTCTACATATTTACTATCTGTTTCTTCAAATAAAGTTTTCACAAGATTTCCTGTTGCTGCATCATACTGATTCATTTTTAAATGATTCTGTCCTCTGTTTAAAACACCTACAAAAATATATTTGGAATCCGGGCTCCAGGTAACCGCCGTCAAATACTGATCTTTTTCACCTTCAGTTTTTAAGAAAACCGTTGATTGGTTTTTAATATTATAGACACCCAAAGTAACTTCATGAGAGGTCTGTCCAGCCATCGGATATTTGATATTGTGATTTACAGCAGGTGTTACAGACCAGTCAATTACCGGATAATTGGCAACCATCGTCTGATCCATTCTGTAGAAAGCTACATTTTCAGAATCCGGAGAAGGGAAGATCCCGGTATCTATTCCGAACTCATTTCTATGAACGGCTTGTCCGTTGATGATATTTTCATCTGAATCATTCGTTACTGCTACAGATTTCCCGTCTTTACTGATGTATAAATTATTTTTTACCGTATAGGCTAAAGTCTGGTTGTCACCGAAAACTTTTATATTAGAGCTGTTTTCTTCCAATGCAGCTGAATTCTTTATTCTCCAATCGTTCCCGGATTTTTCTACCCAGAACAGATGATCATTCGCATTAAAATAAGCTTGAGAGCTGCTGATGAATTTCATCTGTGGGAAGACGTCCAATTTTTTATCAGAAATATGCTTGTTCAGCTGGCTTAAAGAAATTAAAGTATCCTGCTTATTGGTTTTCAGATCTGTGATCATATAGCCTCCTTTTACTCCCTGGATATAAGATTTACCATCTGCAGACCATGAAAACTGAGTAATATTTTTTACTGCTAAATTGGTTCTTAAGCCATTTACAGCCTCCGCCATCGTAAATTTTTGGGTCTGGGCAAAAACAGATCCACCCAAAACTACCATCAATAAAGATAATTTATGTAATTTCATTGTATAAAATTGAATCCATCAAAAATAAGAAATAAAACCCAATCGTTAATAAATGTTAAAATAAAAACACTCATACAATGATATTGTGTATTTTCTTAACTTAATATCAGATTTTGATTGACAGTTTACAGTTGAAGACACATGTAACTGACATCCAATATTTAGTCTCATTTCTTATCCTAAATCAATGATTCATACCTATGTCTTGCCCTAAATTTGCATCATTAATAACAAACAAAATACAAAATACAATGGCAACAAAATGGAATTTAGACCCGGCACATAGTGAAATTACTTTTAAAGTAAAACACATGATGATTTCTAACATTAAAGGAAATTTTACTAACTTCAATGCAGAAATCGAAGCTGATGATGATACTTTTGCTAATGCTAGAACTACAGCTACCATTCAGACTGATTCTATCTCCACTCATAATACCGACAGAGATAATCATTTAAAGTCTGCTGAATTTTTCAATGCTGAACAAAATCCTACGATTACCTTCGAATCTGTTGCATTAAACGGAACAGTGACCGGAAATCTTACGATCAACGGAATTACAAAGCCTGTAACTCTTGATGTAGATTTTAACGGAATCAATGTTGACCCATGGGGAAATACTAAAGCAGGTTTCTCTTTTGAAGGAAAAATCAACAGAAAAGATTTCGGGTTGAACTGGAATGCCGCTCTTGAAGCAGGTGGTGTAATGGTAAGTGATGATGTAAAATTAGGCGGAGAATTACAGTTTGTAAAACAAGCATAGTTTTCATTTAAACATATCGGAGGGTTCAGGGATTTTTCTAAAAACCTTGAACCTTTTTCTTTTTTAATCATTACATTATGAACCTCAACGATCTACAAAATATCAGTAACCATTTTCAAAATACCCAAAGAATGCCTGTCCTGTTTCTGGGACATGGTTCGCCGATGAATGCTATTGAAGAAAATCAATTTGTACAGGGATTCAGAAAAGCAGCTACAGAAATTCCAAAACCGAATGCTATTCTGTGCATCTCCGCTCACTGGTATACACAGGGAACTTTTGTTACTGCAATGGATATGCCGAGAACCATCCATGATTTCGGAGGATTTCCAAAAGCATTATTTGACGTGCAGTATCCTGCTCCCGGAAGCCCTGAGCTTGCCAGGGAAACGGCAGAACTTTTGGTGCCGGTACCGGTGGAAGAAGACCACAACTGGGGTTTGGATCATGGAGCATGGTCAGTAATCAAACATATGTATCCTGATGCTGATATCCCTGTGATTCAATTGAGTATTGACTATACAAAGCCTCCGCAATATCATTATGAATTAGCTGCAAAATTAAATAAGCTCCGTGAAAAAGGTATTTTAATTATCGGAAGCGGAAATATTGTGCATAATTTAAGATTGATCGACTGGAGAAATATCAACACAGTTGGTGCCGGATGGGACTGGGCCATTGAAGCCCGTGAGAAAACAAACAACTGGCTCGTTGACGGCAATTTCCAGCCTATTATTGATTATCAGAAACAGGGAACATTCTTACAGTATGCCGTTCCGACTCCGGATCATTATCTGCCTTTACTCTATACCTTAGGATTAAAAGATAAATCTGAAAGTCTTAGTCTGTTTAATGATGAGCTCATAGCCGGATCTTTAAGTATGACCAGCGTAAGGATAGGTTAAACCCAATCTTGTTTTTCAAAAAGGTCATTACAAAACTTTTATAACCGATATTTCCAGGGTGCTGAATATAACATTGAAAATAATTTTAACTAAAATAAACAGTATTGAAAAGGTAAAATCATTTCATATCCCTTTTGAATTTTCTAAAGACGGTAATATCTCAAACCCGGACCTGCTCATCAATGAAGGGGGATTTCACAAAAAATAAAATTAAGAATATGCTTCCCCTGGATTATCAGTTGGGAGACTGATGAGATTTCCTCTTTAAGCTATTACCGTCTTTTAAATAATTTTTTGATATTTTTCTATTGAACAGCATTTAAGACATTAATATTTCCATATCCGTAATTGGCATCAGGATTTGGGTAATAACTGGCCGACTGTCTCATTTTATTGAGTACCTGGTCTCTTGTCCATGAAGGATTTTTAGACCATACTAAAGCTGCAATCCCTGCTGTAGATGCAGTAGCTACAGAAGAGCCGCCTACATATTTGGTTTGTCCGTTATAATAACTCAGGACCGGAACTGAGTTTCCTGAAGCTTTTTCCATCTGGTAGGTAAAATCTATTTCACCTCCCGAATGGCAGACATCACATTTCTGGTTTGAAGTACCTTCTTTCACTCCTGTTATAGCCTGTGTTTCAGGCATCCATGCAGGAAAAATAACACCTGCAAAATTGGTAAAGCTTGTAGAGGTTCCACCTGCGCAGAAAATCAATTTTCCTTTAGAATAAGCATACCGTACACCATCTTCAATTTTTCCTACTGAAAAAATGTGGCCCATCGACATGGAAATAATTTTCACAGCAGTATTGTTAGCAAGCTCGGTAAAAGCTATTTTCACTCCGTTTTGTTCATGATAGCCATCCAATACAACATTTGTAGCAGCACGGTATGCAATCAGATTGGCATTATAGGCAACTCCAACCGGCAATCCCTGATTATTCCTTGGTGCTGCCATAGTAGAAGCCATGCTTGTTCCGTGTCCACATTGATCGTTTGGTCCGTCGAAACCCGTACTCCACGGCCATACAGAATCTACATGCACTCCGACTTTACTAATCGTTCTTCCTGATGAAGCCCCATTATTAAAACTGCTTCCCAATAAAGTCTGTTCCGGCGAAACTCCAGTATCGATCAAGCCGATGGTAATTCCGGCTCCGGTACTGTAGTTCCAGGCATTGGTAATATTATGTTTATAGAAAGACCATGGAGCTTTTGCATTAGGTGATACGGTAGTATAATCTGCAGAGCTTAAAGCTTCAGAATCAAATCCGCATCCTGAAGAGCCACTGCTGCTTGATTTAGCTGCTCCTCCGGTATTTAAAGCCCCTTCATTTTTGAAATACTGATAATCTGCAGGCTCCAGATAGCGTAATGTTTTCAGACGGCGCAAGGCAACGATTGTTTCCTGTTTTTCAATATTCACATCAATCTGGTTGAGATATTGGTCTGCACCCAATAAAATCCTTCCTTTTTCCTTGCCTTCATATTGTTGGATAATGGAAAGAATTTCATTCTGGATTTTCCCGTTATCCGGAGAGAGGCTGCGGTCAAAATCTTTTTCTGATGTTCCGAAACCGATAGAAGCTACTTTATTTCCCCGGAAAATAGCACTCCAGAGAAAATGATCCGTCGATTGGCTCCATTTAAAAGATCCTCTGGTTTTGATAGACTGATTGATTCCGGCATTGATTTCCCTGACTGTTAAAGGATCTCTCTGATTCACTTCGATGTCTGCTGCTTCGTTTTGAATACCTTCCCTGTTACACGAAATGACAGCAAAAAACAGGAGTAAAAAGTAAAATACATTTTTTCTCATAATATTATAATTTTGATTTGGTATTACAATTATAACACTTTAACGTGAAACAGAATCCGAAAAAAATGAATTTAGTATTATAAGAATATTAATTTACTTCACTGAATATGAGCACTTACAGTTTTATATCGAAAAAAAGGCAATACCTTTTAAAATCAAAATTGTATTAACTTTTCAAAACAAACACTGTTTTCTATCCCAATATATTGACCATAATTAGGCGTTTTTCTGTAACCCTGTTTTTCATACAATGCAATTGCTTCCGGCTGTTTAATGCCTGTTTCCAAAATACATCTTTTATAGCCTTGTTCTTTAGCCCAGATTTCTAATTCACTTAAACTCTTTGAAGCTAATCCTTTTCCCCTGCTTTCAGGATCAGTGTACATTCTTTTAATTTCCACAGTATCTTCAGAAAACGGTTTGAAGGCTCCACAGGCCACAGCCTTATTTTCCTGATATACCACTACACAGTTTTTAAGCAGATCTATCCCGTTGAACTGATGGTAAAAAGCATGGTCCTCCCCGTCACGAACGGCTAAATCTGCATCAAGAAGTTTTACAAGATCCTGAAAATCCCTATCTGTAGAGTCTACTCTTTTTATAATCATTCCTATTTTTTATAGTAAATATAAGGGAATATTTAAAAATTGAAGGGCACTTAATGATTTAAAATTGAAATAATACAGGTACCTTTTAACAAAAAAACTTCCTAAAAAAGGAAGCTTTTTAAATTATTTATATGTGAGATTAATTCACAATAAATTGTCTTTCATTAATCAGTTCTGCGATAGCCAGCATATCTTTTCCTATCAACCGGTCATCTTCGAGCTTGGTTACTTTAGAGCGGAGAATGGCAAAATTCTCTTCGATTATTTTTGAACATTTTGCAGGTCTCCTGAACTCCAGTCCCTGTGCAGCAAACATCAGTTCCACAGCTAAAATATTCACTAAATTTCCAAGAACCTGGTTGAATTTCCTTCCCGAAATACTTCCCATAGAAACATGATCTTCCTGCCCTAAACTTGTCGGAATTGAATCCGCAGAAGCCGGGAAGCATAATGTTTTGTTTTCCGTCACCAAGGCTGCAGACGTATATTGCGGAATCATAAATCCTGAATTCAGTCCTGAGCTTTCCGTCAGTAATCTTGGAAGTCCGTATTTACCTTCTAACAGCAGATAGCTTCTTCTGTCTGAAATGTTTCCCAGCTCTGCCGCCGCCAGTGTTGCATAATCTAACGGTAAAGCCATTAACTGCCCGTGAAAATTTCCTCCGGAGATAGATTCTTCGGCGCTTAAAACTATAGGATTATCTGTCACAGAATTCAATTCCGTTTCAGCCATTGCCTTAAGATGCTCAAAAGCATTTCTGCTCGCTCCGTGAACCTGCGGAACACATCTCATGGAATAAGGATCCTGTACTCTTTCACAGTCTTCATGGGCTTTCATGTTTTCGGAATTTTTCAGGAACTTCAGCATTCTTGCTGCTACTTTTTTGCTCCCTTCAAACGGTCTGATCTCATGAAGCTCTTTTTTGAACGGGCTTTGAGAGCCTCTGTATGCTTCAAGACTCATCGCGGCAGTCATATCTGCCAGATCTAATAAATATTCAAATTTTTCCAGCCCTTTGATCGCATGGGCCAGGATAAACTGGGTCCCGTTAATTAATCCCAAACCTTCCTTAGGGCCTAAAGCTAATGGTTCAAGATCATGTTTCTGCAATACTTCCGGCGTTTCTGAAACCTGATCTCCTTCCCAAACCTGTCCCAGTCCTAAAAGGGGCAGTACCAGATGAGCCAGCGGGGCAAGATCACCGGATGCTCCCACAGAGCCCTGCTCAGGAACTACAGGAATAATATCTTTCTCAAGCATCAGGATCATTCTCTCAATAACTTCCAGGGAAACCCCTGAGAATCCTTTTGATAAGGCATGAACTTTAGCAATCATCATGATTTTTGAAAGCTGCTTATCAATTGGTTTTCCTACCCCTACTGCATGAGAGATAATCAAGTTATATTGCAACTGAGCCGTTTCATCAGCAGAGATCTTAGTATCACAAAGCGGACCGAAACCTGTATTAATACCATATACACATTGATCTGACTCTACAATTTTCTGAACATTTTTCTGGGATTTTAAAATCTGATCTTTTGCCGCTTTATTAAGCTTAGCTTTATTTGTTTTTTTACAGATCTCCAAAACATCATGGAAGCTGAAAACATCTACACCGTATATCATTCTAAAAATTTTCTTAAAATTACACATTTAACCATAATTGCAAAAACTAATTTTTATACCCAATTAATTTTATCAGCAAGCATTTTATTTTATTATTTTTACGCCCGATAAAAAATAACAACCCATGAAATTCAAAACTTTACTTCTTACATTATGCTTTGTAAGTACGGCATCTTTTGCCCAGGACAAAGTAAAATACCCTAAAGAACAAATCAAAAAAATGGAAATGTATCTCTTCAATGAAGGGTTCAATACTCCGTCTCCAAAAAAAACATCTACCGTGATCCTAAAAGATGGAACTTCCCAGAAAGGTTTCTGTAATAGGATTGAAACTAAAAAAGGGCAGATCTATGAAGTTTCTATCAAAGACAGCATCTCGAAGAAAAATATGGTTTTCAATGCAGATGAGATCAGTGAAATGTATGTATACCCGAGCAATGCGGAAAAAATTGCAAAAGTGGCAAAATATATGGGGAATATCAGAAATTTCGGAACAAAAAGCCTGAATAAGAACACGACAAACGGACGTATTCATTTCGTAAACCAGACTGTTTCCCTGAAGAACAAGAAAGATGACAAAGAGTTTTTAATGCAGCTGATCAACCCTGAATTCAGTGAAATTATTTCTGTCTACCATGATCCGAGAGCTAAAGAAACAACTGGATTTTCAGTAATGGGATCACCTCAGCTTGGTGGTGGCATTATTAAATCTTATTACGTAAAAAAAGGCGATAAAGTGATGTGGCTTCACAAAGATGACTTTGAAGACAATTATGATTTTCTTTTCGGGGACAATGCAGAGTTTATGAAAAAGTATCCCAAAAAATCTGCAGAATGGGATTATTTCAGCTTTCTGATCCAGCAATACACCGAAATGAGCAACGGATAAAATACATCAGATAGACGATAAAGCTGTAGAAAATTCTACGGCTTTTTTATTCTTTTAAATCACAGAAGGATTCCGTAATTTTGTTTTATGAATCCTTCTTTAGAATTACAGCTCAAAACTTTACCTTCAGAACCTGGCGTCTATCGTTACTATGATAAAAACGAACAGTTGCTGTATGTGGGAAAGGCTAAAAACCTGAAGAAAAGGGTTCTTTCCTATTTTAATAAAAACCTGTCGGGATACAGGATCAAAATAATGGTCGGGAAAATCCAGCGGTTGGAAACCACCATTGTAAACAGCGAATATGACGCCCTGTTACTGGAAAACAACCTGATCAAAGAGCATCAGCCTTTTTATAATGTGATGCTTAAGGATGATAAAACCTACCCATGGATCTGCATTAAAAATGAGGATTTCCCAAGAATCTTCCTGACCAGAAACAAGATCAAAGACGGCTCAGAATATTACGGACCTTATGCAAAGGTACGTCCTGCCAAGATCTTGTTAGATACAATTAAACATATCTATAAACTCAGAACCTGTAATCTTAATTTATCTCCCCAGAAAATTGCTGAGGGAAAATATAAAGTCTGTCTGGAATATCATATTAAAAACTGCGAAGGGCCTTGTGAAGACCTCGAAAGTAAGGAAGAATATGATGAAAAAATAGATGCCATCCGCGGAATCATCAAAGGAGATTTCCGGAAAGCCAAAGATTATCTGGTTGCCCAGATGATGAAACATGCTTCCAACCTTCAGTTTGAAAATGCACAGATCATCAAGGAAAGACTGGATCTCCTGGAGGATTATCAGACTAAAAATACAGTAGTGAACCCGAATATTGATGATGTGGATGTTTTCGGAATGACAAGCGATGAAACCGCAGCTTATATAAATTTCTTTAAAATAAGAAATGGAAATATCATCCAGAGCTTTACTACGGAAATCAAAAAGATCCTTGAAGAAACAGATGAGGATATTATGGAAGAAGCTTTGATCGAAATCCGCCGGAAATTCGGTTCCGACTCAAAAGAAGTGCTGCTTCCTTTCCACTTATCTGTGGAAATTCCAAATGTAAAGCTGATTGTTCCTAAAGTCGGGGATAAAAAACGGATTGTTGAGCTTTCCGAAAAAAATGCAAAAGAATACCGTCTGGAAAAATTAAAACAGGTACAGATTGTTGACCCGGAGAGACATACCACCCGGATTATGGCAGAGATGCAGAAACTTCTGAGAATGCCTGTAGAACCGAGACATATTGAAGGTTTCGACAATTCGAATATCCAGGGCACCAATCCGGTTTCCGCCTGTGTGGTTTTTAAAAACGGAAAGCCAAGCAAAGCAGATTACAGGATTTTCCATCCCAAAACCGTAGAAGGGCCTAACGATTTTGCTACCATGGAAGAAGTCATTTACAGACGCTATAAAAGAATGTTGGACGAAGAAGAAAGTCTTCCGCAGCTCATCCTGATCGATGGTGGAAAAGGACAGCTGTCTTCTGCTGTGAAAAGCTTAAAGCTATTAGACCTGTACGGAAAAATTACTATCGTGGGAATTGCAAAAAGGCTGGAAGAGATCTTCTTCCCTGAAGATCCTATCCCGTTATATCTTGATAAAAAATCAGAGACCCTTAAAATCCTGCAGCAGGTACGGGATGAAGCGCACCGTTTCGGGGTAAGGCATCATAGAACGAGAAGAAAAAATTCTACGATCAAAACCGAGCTGGAAGAAATTCCTGGTGTTGGTGAAAAAACAATTGAACTGCTTTTATCAAAACTGAAATCTGTAAAAAGGATCAAAGAATCTAATCTGGAAACTTTGGAAGAAATTTTAGGAAAAACCAAAGCAAAGGTGATCTGGGAATATTTTAATGATTAATAAATATTTGAAACTTTTTTTTTAATAAGTCTAATTCAATAACATTATTATCAGCATTTAGCCTTTTTTTAAAAGCAGCTTCACTTCTTCGTAGAGCTTGTTCTCCACTGATAAAATTACCATTTTCATCAGTTTGATCAGGCATCCTTCCTCTTAAATTTTTTACAGGATCATTTCTGTATTCAGTATATAGTTTTTTATATTCTATTTCATTAACCTTAATAATTTTATCATTATCCCGTTGGGGATATATCATTTCATTTTCACTTAATGAAAATATTCCTTTAATAATAAAATTATGGCTTTTTGTTGAATCCTGCATTTTTAAAATCAATCCTGGTAATCCATGAAATTTATATGGACCGTCTTGAATCGGTATATCTTTCGAAAACCAAGCAACCCATTTTCTACCAGCAAAATCCAATTCTGCCTTTTGTACAGAATATCCCAGCACTTTATCGGTTTCATTAGATATTCTCCATTCTTGCCTTCTTCTATCTGAAATTTCATAAAGATGTGAACCAGTAATTAAATTTATTTCATTAGAAGTAATATTTTTTTTTATTCTATAATCGACAAATTCTCTATTTGGAGGCATGCTAAACAAACCTTTTTTAGCATCGGCAATAATAGTTGAATCTATTTGAAATTTCTGATAACCATAAAACTCAGATTTGTTATCAATTATATCCAAAAACATAATCTCCTTTGAAATATTTTTGGACTTTATAGAATCCGGAATAAACTCATATTCGTAAATAAATCTTTTTACTTGTCCATTGGAAATGCAAAAACAAAAATATAAAAAGATGCATATTATTTTTTTCATATTGTCAAAAAAAGAGGCTGTCTCAAAAGTGAGACAGTCTTTTTTTTATGCTCAAAAAGAAA
>NZ_AKJY01000045.1 GCF_000282115.1 Chryseobacterium populi | reverse complement strand
CGTAAACTACAAATTTTGAGACAGAAAAAAGACTGCCCCTTTTGAGACAGCCTCTTGCTTTATTCTGTTACGATCTTTATTTTTTTATCTGAATTTTTCAGTTTAGCCTCTTTATCATACATTGTTTTGAGATCATAATCTATCCGCACGGAATGATCGTCAATCTGCTTGAGCCAGTCATGCTTTCCTGTAATCGACTTTATCTTATTTTCAAATCTCAATGTTGTTCCCACCTGTTTAAAAAGCATCATCAGCATTCCTTCCGTACTTTGGGTTTCTTCTTGTGATCCTTTTGAACGGAGTGCTTCCTCAATATTTTTAAGGTTGAAATTCTCTGTATTGATGGTTAAAGTTTTACCATCCCAGTCATTAAATACATTCTGATCTACCGGAAGCGGCTCATCTTTTGAAAGGTTGTTTAATGAGCTGTATTCAGATTGGGTAAAATGATCCAGCTTTAGGGAAAACCCGGCATAATCATTATTTTCCTTGTTAGACTTCATGAAAATTTTCTTCATTATTCTGATGGAATCCGGATTACTGGTTTTCAGGGTACCTTCTTTTTTATCTATCTCATAAATACTCGTCCATGTGGTGGGTATTTTATTCATATCATCAAATTCCTTATTCCTGACAGAATCCGGTGCCATTGATTTCATTTCCGACATAAATTCCCTTACATCAATATCCATAATGGTAGATGAGGCGGCGTCTTTATGATAAACAATTTCAGAATTTATTGTGCAGGACTGCAATACAAAAAAACTGATCAGCAGTAAAAAGAATGTATTTTTCATGGTATTAATTTGAGTTAATGACAGTTTACGGAGCTGTGCTCATGAGTGCTGTGATCTCCGGGCAAATGGCAGTCACCATTGTTATCTTTAGAAATGGTCATTGCTTCAGCTCTCGGAGAAATGTAAGGAATCCCTAATTCCAGTCCCCGTACAATAAACAGACCTCCTAAAATAATCATGATCACAGGGATCACTTTTAAAACTTTTACCCTGAAGGTCTGATTCATCAGGTTTCCGACAAGAACTACCGCAAACATGAATGGAAGGGTTCCCAAACCGAATAAAGCCATATATAAAGCTCCCTGCCATATTCCTCCGCTTGCCAGGCTTGCTGTAAGCGCCATATAAACCATTCCGCAGGGTAGAAAACCATTGAGAATGCCTGTGGTAAATCTAGAACGGTAATCGGCCTTTTGAAGCAGCTTTCCTAAATTTGATTTCACTGAAAACAAAAATTTAGAGAAAAACGGGATTTTTGAAGCAAAATCTTTTCCACCAAAAGAAAATACAGCCATTATAATTAAAAGGATTCCAACGGCAATCGTAAGATATTGCTGAATGCCCGCCATTTCGAAACCCTGACCAATAATTCCCAGGATACCTCCTAAAAAAGAATAAGTGGAGACTCTGCCAAACTGGTAGGTAAGATTCTGAAGATAGAAATTGGTAGCCTGCTTCTTCGTTAACCCCATCGACAAAGCAATAGGGCCACACATTCCGATACAGTGAAAGCCGGAAGCAAAGCCTAAGCCGATAGCCGATAAAATAAGTGCTATTTCCATATCACATCATAATCCATTCTATAGTCTGTTTTGTCTTTCGTCCACATCAGTCGTAAAGTATAATTGCCCTGCTTTAATACCTTTGCAGGAATTAGAATAGACTGATGGGCATCCAGCTGTTCAGATTTTTTTATATCCAGGTTCTGGTCGTCGGTTCTGTTTAAAACAAATTTTACCGTTGTGTTTGAATTATTATAATCTTTAGGAAAACTGACTAATATCCCGTTTACATTCTGGCTGTAAACCGGCTTTTCCTGAAGGTTGTCTGCTCTTTTTTTAGCATCAATGACATCCTGGTACTGCAATTCTTCTTCATAATAATTATCGGTTACCATTTCAGAGTTTTTCTGCCCGTTCGGAAAGAGAAACAGCATGGATAAAATAAAAGCTATGAATGCAAATAATGCGATTACTACACCGTGTCCCCAACTAAAGTTTTTCATTGCTGATAATTAAAATTGTAATTTGAATGGTCCTTCAAAATAAGTCTGGTAAGAATCTATGAGCTTACCTTTCATATCATAGACCCCAATGGTAATATTCTGTTTAGACAATTTCATTTCGTTTTCCGGGAAGCTGATATTGATTGTCCCTTTTGAAATTTTATCTCTTTCTACAGGTATTTTGCTTGATGCACTGTAAATAACTTCACCATGTACAGGCTCAATTACTTTGATGGTTACGACTTTCTTGTCGTTTGTTTTATTCAGGAAGGTATAATTGTAAGTATTGGTAATTTTACCGTCTCTTACAAAGAATGTACTTCCTGCCGGTTTAATGAATTTAGCTTCCATCTCACCACGGTTGTACAATAAGAATCCTAAGAACACCACCAATAAACCAAGAACAACGGCAAAGCCTTTCATTCTTCCGGTAAATTTAAACCGGGTTTCTTTTTCAATTTCATTTTCGGAAGCATATCTGATCAGTCCTTTCGGTAACCCTACTTTTTCCATGACTTCATCACAGGCATCAATACAGGCCGTACAGTTGATACATTCCAGCTGCTGTCCGTCTCTGATATCAATTCCGGTAGGGCAGACCACCACACATTGGTGACAGTCGATACAGTCTCCTTTCCCTGCTGCTTTTCTGTCTTCTCCTTTTCTCCATTTAGATCTGTTTTCTCCTCTTTTAAAATCATAGAAGACATTGATGGTGTCTTTGTCAATCAGAACTCCCTGCAATCTTCCGTATGGGCATACCAGTGTACAAACCTGTTCCCTGAACCATGCAAATACAAAGTAAAATGCTGAGGTAAAGAGAACCATGATGATAAAATTGGTAGGGTGGGCAAAAGGCCCTTCTGATATGATTCTGAATATTTCCTTATAACCGACAATATACATGAGCATAAAGTGGGTGATGATCAGTGAAATGATAATGTAAACCGTCCATTTTAAGCTTCTTTTCCAGATCTTTTCGCTGTTCCACTCCTGTCTGTCCAGTTTCATCTGCTTATTTCGGTCGCCTTCAATAAGATATTCAATTTTACGGAAGATAGATTCCATAAAAATTGTCTGAGGGCATATCCACCCGCAGAAAATTCTTCCGAATGCAATCGTAAAAATGATAATGAATATTAAAGATGCGATAGCCCCTAAAGTAAGGATGAAAAAGTCTTGTGGATAGAAAGGCTGTCCGAAGATAAAAAACTCCCTATCGATGACGTTGAATAAAAAGAATGGGTTGCCGTTGATTTTCAGGAAAGGAACGGTAAAATAAATAACCAGTAAAATATAACTTACAATGTTTCTATAATTGGTATACTTCCCTTTTGGTTTTCTTGGAAATACCCATTTTCTTTTTCCGGATTGCTCCATTGTCCCGATAGAATCTCTGTAAGTCTCAGGGTCCAGAACTTGTCCCTGTCCACCGCGTGCTTCTATTTCTTCTATTTCTGACATTTTGTAATGTATTTAAAAAAAGAAAAACATAATTCGTTACTATTTTTATTCTAATAACAAATTATGTTTTTCATATGTTTTTAATTCTTTTTAAGATTAATTATTCTTTTTCCCAATGAGCTTCTGTTCCCTGAGGAGCTGCTCCACCCTGAGCCGGTGTTACCGGAGGTTGCTCCTGATTGATGTGATATACATAAGCTGCAATCTTTTCAATCTCAGCACCTGAAACCTCCCCGTTTTTACCGAATGGCCTCATCGAAGGGTTGGTAGGAGAACCATTCCAGTCCATATGGAAAACGTTTTTGAATAAAGTTTTCTCAGGCTGGTTGATCCAGAAGTTATCTGTTAAGTTGGGTCCGATACCGCCGCTACCGTCTTCTTTGTGACAAGATGCACAGTTTGTTTTAAATAACTCTTTCCCTTCTGCAATATTATCAGCCGAATATTTTGCTGTTTCAATTGTTACAGGCGGCTGGGTCTTTTGGTATTCTTCGATGCTTGCAATCTGTTCTTTATATTCCTTTTCATATTCGCTTAACGGGTGAGCGAAATCTGTGAAAGAGTAAGCTGCAACATAAACAATACAAAAAGCGGTTCCAAAATAGAACAAACCTACCCACCATTTTGGTAGCTGGTTATCCAACTCCATAATCCCATCGAAACCATGGTCGATAAGGATATCTTTTTCTTCTGTTTCGGATTGCTTTTTGAAAGCAGCATCATACATTCTTCTTAAGAAAGGAATCTTCTTTTCTGCTAAATAAGCTGCCTTTTCTTCTGCAGTAAGGCTTTTGAATTTATTATTTTCAATCAGATCTCCGATAGCACTGTGAATGTAAGCTAAAATAGCACTTATCACAACAGTACCCCAGAAATATGGTGAAGCTAAAAACGAGTAGCTTTGTACAAATAAATAATAAAAAACTATTAAAAGTCCAATTATTATTAAAATGTTTACAACAACCGGTGTTCTTTGTTTCATAATAAATAGTTTAATTTTTTAAATTAAAATCGTCTTCATCATCATCTCCCAGAGGTGCCTCTTCTTCTTCTTTGTAATACTTTTTAGGCCTGCTAAATACATATATTACTAAGGCTACGAAGAACAGCATAAAGAAAATCAGAGCCAGCGTCTGGTAAAAACCAGCGTTTTCTGTATTTGATAATATATCTTTAAAGTTCTGAGGAATCATGTGAACCTTTTAATGTTTTTAGTTATTACTTGCTGTTTTTATTTCCGTTGTTTTGATATCAGTACCTAATCTCTGAAGATAAGAGATTAGAGCTACTATTTCTTTTTTCTCTAATTCTCCTTTAGGTCTCTTGGCATAAGCGTCTTTTAAATCTGCCGCTTCAGAGAAAATATCTTTTACAATTTTCGCTGCCTGGTTATCTGCCCACTTATTAGCTGAATCGATCTGTGGTTTTGTATATGGAACATCGAAAGTATTTTTCATTAATTCCATTTTAGCAACCATTTTGGATCTGTCTAAGTTGGTAGCGATCAACCAGGGATAACGAGGCATGATGGAACCCGCAGAAGTTGATCTTGGGTTATACATGTGCTTGTAATGCCAAGAACTTGGGTTTTTACCTCCTTCTCTATGTAAATCCGGTCCTGTTCTTTTTGATCCCCATAAGAATGGTCTGTCATAAACGAATTCCCCGGCTTTTGAATACTGTCCGTTTTTACCGTTAAATCTTACGATCTCATCTCTGAACGGTCTTACCATCTGAGAGTGACAAGCGTTACAACCTTCACGGATATAAATATCTCTACCTTCCAATTCAAGTGGTGAATAAGGCTTCACGGCTGAAATTGTTGGTACACTTTTCTTAAGAGACAGAGTAGGAATAATTTCTACTGAACTACCGATAGATATCGTTAAGAATGATAGGATCCCTAATAATACCGGTGTTCTTTCCAACCAAAGGTGGGTACCTTCGCCCTCTTTTCTGTTTTTGCTGATGTTGGCTAAAGCCGGTGCTTCTGCAGGAACTTCTTTCTGGAATGATCCTTTTCTTACGGTAGCAACAACGTTGATGATCATTAAGATAGCTCCTGAAATATAGAAAGCTCCTCCTAAGAATCTCATTTTAAAATAAGGAATAATTGCCGTTACGGTATCCAACCAGTTTTTCCACAATAATGTTCCGTCCGGGTTGAACTGTTTCCACATTAAACCTTGAGTAAATCCTGAAATATACATTGGTACTGCATAGAAAATAATTCCTAAAGTACCTAACCAGAAATGCCAGTTAGCTAATTTTACAGACCAAAGTTTTGTTCTCCACATAATCGGGATAAGGTAATAGATTACTCCGAATGCCATGAAACCATTCCACCCAAGTGCGCCTAAGTGTACGTGACCAATTACCCAGTCTGTAAAGTGACCGATTTTGTTGATGTTTTTAGTTGCTAAAAGAGGCCCTTCAAACGTAGCCATACCATAGCAGGTAACCGCTACCACGAAGAATTTAAGGATAGGATTTTCCCTTACTTTATCCCAGGCTCCCCTTAAAGTAAGGAGTCCATTTAACATACCTCCCCAAGACGGTGCAATAAGCATGATTGAAAAACCTGTTCCCACAGCCTGTGCCCATGCAGGAAGTGCAGTATACTGAAGGTGGTGAGGACCGGCCCAGATATATACGAAAATTAATGACCAGAAGTGAATAATAGACAGTTTATAAGAAAAAACTGGTCTGTCTGCAGCTTTTGGTAAGAAGTAGTACATCAAACCTAAAACCGGAGTTGTCAATACGAATGCCACTGCATTGTGACCATACCACCATTGTACGATTGCATCTTTTACCCCTGCATATGCTGAATAAGATTTCCAGCCAGTGAATGATAACGGAACTTCTAAATTATTAAAGATATGAAGCATGGCTACTGCGATCCATGTACCAATATAGAACCAGATGGCTACATAAAGGTGTCTTACCCTTCTTTTTGCAATCGTTAAGAACATATTGATACCGAAAATAACCCATGAGAATGTGATCAGGATATCGATTGGCCATTCGTGTTCTGCATATTCTTTAGAGGTATTGATCCCCATAAAGAAAGTAACGAACGTAGCAACAATCATAAATTGCCAGGTCCAGAAATGTAACCACGATAATGTATCACTGTACATTCTTGCTTTTAATAATCTCTGTAATGAGTAATAAACACCGGTATAAACGATATTACATACGAACGCAAAGATTACAGTGTTGGTGTGCAACATTCTGATTCTACCAAATCCAAATGCACCATGAGTGTTTATTAGACCCTGTATATTACCTGAGGCCAAACTTTTAATGGTCGTATCATCAGTTCCGAATAAAAATTCAGGGAGTTCAGGGTAGAAAAGCATTAATGCCGCCGTAAGCCCGAACGTGAACCCAATAAGCCCAAAAACTATGGTCGCATAAAGGAATGCCCGAACAATACTGTTGTCATAACTAAACTTTTGTGTTTCCATATCAACTATTCACTTTTTTCTTCAATTTTATTATTTTCTCCTTTTTCTTTCTCGTCTGATTTGTTGCCAGTATCTTCTTTTTCCTTTATTTCACCGGAGTCAAAGAGAATTCTTACAGCAGGGGATTCATCATCCTCAAACTGTCCTTTCCTGGCGTTGACTATAAAAACGACCAAGAAAATTGCAGCTAAAGAAACACTGCATAGGATCATTAAATATAGAATATCCATTTGACAACAAAATTAACCTATTTTCGGGGTTCAAATTTAGTGAAAAATAATGACATTCATCACGAAATGCGGATTTCAGCTAATTTAAAATCAGTCTAAATAAGGGCTTTCAGACCTGTTTTTTGAAGTATTTCCTACCCAGGATCCAGGTCGAAAGTGTGGTAAATGTAACCACTGTTATAGAACTTATTGGCATGAGGATTGCTGCAAAAAGAGGATGCATATGTCCTGTAACTGCATAACTTAAACCAACGATATTGTACAGGAAACTGATTATGAATGTCATTTTTACAATGGTTATCGAGCCTTTACAAACGTTGAGATAATGGTCAAGGGCACCCACTTTTTCACCATTCATAATGACATCTGAAGAAGGAGTAAAGCTGTTGGAGTCATCAGAAATGGCAATCCCCACATTGCTTTGCTTTAATGCTCCCGCATCATTCAAGCCATCTCCAAGCATTGCTACTTTAAGGTTTTGTTCCTGAAGCGTTTTAATATAATTCAGCTTATCTTCAGGGCTTTGGTTGAATGCCATGGCCTGATAATTCGGGATCAAATCCTTCAGCTGATTTTCTTCGGAAGAATTATCTCCGCTCAGAATGAAGATTTTATAATTCGTAAGTTTTCTGAACAGGTCTTTCAGATTTTGACGGTATTCATTTTTAAAGATGAATTTGCCAATAAATTCGTTGTTTTTGCTGATGTAAACCGCTGTTTCGAGGTTTTTAGATTCCTGATTGTTATATCTTGCGGAACCTATTTTGTAAATATTTCCCCTTACACCTGCTTCATAACCCCTCCCTGAAATTTCCCGGAAGTTTTCAACCGGAAAATAAGCATCCTGAATTTCTAAAAACTCATACAGTGATTTTGAAAGCGGGTGATTGGAATTTTTTAATAAAGTCTTGATGTTAAGTAAATCAAATTCAGGAATTTCAGATCCTTCATATTTGATGTTTGATTTTTTTCTGTGGGTAATTGTTCCTGTTTTATCAAAAACAATGGTGTTAAGTTTTGCGATTTTTTCAATTGTCAGTGTATCTTTTACATAGAACTTATTCCGGCCTAAGATTCTCATAATGTGTCCGAAAGTAAACGGTGCAGATAACGCAAGCGCACACGGACAGGCAATGATAAGAATTGCGGAAATCACCTGGAACATTTTCTCTAAATCTACAGTTGCCCAATAGGTTCCAGAAATTAAAGCGATGCCTAAAATGATGAATGTAAAATACTTACTGATATTATTGGTCAGAGTATCCAATCCGGTCTCATGTTTCTTAAATGCTTCCTTATTCCAAAGCTGGGTCAAATAGCTTTGATCAACATTTTTAATCACTTCAAGCTCTAAAGAAGAACCGATCTGCTTACCGCCCGCAAAAATTTTATCTCCAGGCTGTTTGCTGATGCTTACACTTTCTCCGGTAATAAAACTGTTGTCAATATTCCCTTCTCCATTGATCAGAATGGCATCAACCGGGATGATTTCCTGATTTCTTACTAAAATCCTATCCCCGACTTTGATTTCCGAAAGTAAAATGTTTTCCTGCTTGCCTTCAAAGTCTACTTTCGTAACGGCGATCGGGTAAAATGATTTGTAATCCCTGTCGTAGGAAAGAGCATTGTATGTTCTTTTCTGGAAAATCTTACCTAAAAGCATGAAAAATAATAATCCGCATAAAGTGTCAAAATAGCCCGGGCCATAATCTGTTACCACTTCATAAACGCTTCTTCCGAAAAGAACCAGAATTCCCAGAACAATCGGAACGTCAATATTAACAATCTTGTTTTTCAGTCCGTACCATGCAGATTTGTAATAGTCAGAAGCTGAGTAAAATACGACTGGACAAGCCAATAAAAACATCAGTGTTCTGAAAAGCCCTTTGTAATGGTCCATCCAATAGTCTTCTCCACCCACATATTCGGGGAAGGCAAGGAACATTCCGTTACCAAAAGCAAAAGCGGCAATTGCAAATTTTACAAGCAGTGATTTGTCAAGATGATCTACATTTTTATCTGCGGTTTCAAGGCTGATAACGGGCTTATACCCAAGATTGGTTAAAAAATTAGCTAATTCGCTTAATTTTAAATCATTATGATTGAATGAGACCTGTAGGGTTTTTCTGGTAAAGTTGACCTGGGAATACTTAATGTGTTCGTTTAAAGTATGAAGGCTTTCCAATAGCCATATGCAGGAAGAACAGTGTATTACAGGGATTTTGAAAGTGATCAGGCTTGTGTTTCCCTCAGAGAAATCAGTTACCTTTTCAAAAATTTCAGGAGTATCCAGATAATCGAACTGTGAAGAGTTTTCGTCATTCGGACGAATTCCCGCCCTTTTATTTAATTCGTAAAAATTACTTAAATTATTGGTATTCAGAATTTCGTAGACCGATTTACAACCGTTGCAACAGAAAATTTTTTCATCAAAAAGAATTCTCTCCTTTTCTATCCCTTGACCACAATGAAAACAGTTCTCGCTCACCTTCATAAATTATTGACGTACAAAATTATAACATTTTTTTTTGTTTATCGAGTTAAAATGTTCTATTTTTGTGATAAATGTCATAAAAAATGCCGCAGGAACAACAGATCGCTATCGAGGAAAGATTTGCCAGAGTTTTTAATGATAAATCATTTAAAGAAAGACTTTCTAGCACAGATTTTGAGAAATACATTAATGCCAAAAAGAAACTGAGTTTTCAGAAACACGATACCATCTTTGAGGATGGAGAAACCCCGAAAGGTGTGTACGTTCTGGAAAAAGGGGCGGCCAAGCTTTCAAAATCCGGAGCTTTCGGAAAAGATCAGATCTTAAGGTTTATCAAAGAAGGGGATATCATTGGATACCGGTCCCTTCTTTGCGGGGAAAATTTCCAGGCTAAAGCAGAAGCCATGACAGATATTGACTGTGTTTTTCTTCCTGCAGATGTATTTATGTATCTTCTGGAAGTAGATTCCCAGCTGTCATTTGTAATGCTTCAGAAAATTTCATACGAGTTAGGTGAATCTTCAAATACGATCACCTTCCTGGCTCAAAAAACCGTAAGAGAAAGATTAGCAGAAATTCTGTTGCTTTTAGAACAGAAATTAGGCGTTGATCCGGAAGGGTTTATTAAGATCTCTTTGACAAGAGAAGAGATTGCCAATATTATCGGGACAGCTACTGAAAGTGCCATCCGTTTAATCTCCGAATTCAAACAGGACAGTCTCATCGAGGTGGACGGGAGAAATATCAAAATCCTGAATCACGATAAACTCATGAAACTGGGACACGTAGTTTTATAAATCATACAAAAAACTTAAGTCGGCGGAAGCCGACTTTTTAACTTTTAAAAAATAGATACATTATGTCTGTTCATTCTGAAATTAAAAAAGTTACAACTGAAACCTTGCGTAAAATGAAATTCGACAAGGAAAAAATAACAATGCTTACGGCATACGACTTCACAACTGCCAAAATGGTAGATGCCGGTGGAATTGATGCAGTATTGATCGGAGATTCTGCTGCGAATGTGATGGCCGGTTTTGAAACGACTCTTCCCATCACTTTAGATCAGATGATCTATCACGCCCAGAGTGTGGTACGGGGTACCGACAGAGCTTTGGTGGTAGCAGACTTACCATTCGGAACGTATCAGAGTAATCCGGAGAAAGCTTTGGAATCTGCAGTAAGAATGATGAAAGAGGGAGGTGCACATGCAGTGAAAATCGAAGGTGGAAAAGAGATCTCAAAATCGATAAAGAAAATCATTAATGCCGGAATTCCGGTAATGGGGCATTTAGGGTTGACCCCACAGTCGATCTATAAATTCGGAACATATAAAGTAAGGGCAAAAGAAGAAGCAGAAGCTGAAAAACTGATCAGCGATGCACAGCTTCTGGAAGAATTGGGATGCTTTTCCATAGTTCTTGAAAAAATTCCTGCCGAGCTGGCTAAAAAGGTAACGGAAAGTATTTCAATTCCAACCATCGGAATTGGAGCCGGGGCTCATTGTGACGGGCAGGTTTTGGTATACCACGATATGGTGGGAATGAACCAGGGTTTCAGTCCGAAATTCTTACGAAGATATCTTGATCTTTATACGGAAATTACAGGTGCGGTTGCCCAATATGTAAAAGATGTGAAAAACGTAGATTTTCCAAACGAAAAAGAAAGCTACTAATTGATGAAAAACCAACAGACTATACAGGGAGTTATTTCCGTTATTGCATTGATCTGTCTTGCAGCAGGATGGTTTAATTTCTTCTCTCCGGAGATCAGCAATATACTTTCCAGAAGAGTATTTTACATCCTGATAGGAATAAGTTTTGCCATTCAGGCTCCTTTTCTTTCAAACAGAAATTTTGTTTATCCGATGTATGCTGCCGCAGCACTTTGTATTATCGGAGCATTTTTACCCTTAGAATCGAGATTGGCAGGAATGAAAACATTAGGACTTCTTGGCGGAATTATTTTATCATTATCCAACAGACCCAACAGATAAATGGAGGAACAGATTGTTTATGAAGACAACCATCTTCTGGTGATCAATAAAAAAGTCGGCCAGCTTGTACAGGGGGATAAGACCGGCGATGAATCATTACTGGAGTCAATAAAAAAATTTATAAAGAAAAGAGATGGCAAACCGGGGAATGTTTTTCTCGGTTTGGTTCATCGTATAGACCGCCCAACCTCAGGATTGGTGATTTATGCTAAAACTTCCAAAGCGCTTTCCCGCCTTACCCAGATGGTGAAAAACCGGGAAATAAAAAAAACATATTGGGCAGTTGTAGCGAAAGAAATGATCCCTCAAACCCTGAGACTGATTCATTATTTAAAGAAAAACGAAAAAAATAATAAAGCAATCGTTTATCCGAAAGCAACAGAGGGAGCCAAAGAAGCTATTTTGACCTATAATGTTATTAAAAGTCTAGATAATTACCTGCTTCTTGAAATTGACCTTGAAACTGGAAGGCATCATCAGATCCGGGCACAATTATCTAAAACAGGAATTCCGATAAAGGGAGACCTGAAATATGGGGCACCCCGTTCTAATCCCGATGGAGGAATCAATCTTCATGCAAGAAAACTGGAATTTATTCATCCGGTAACAAAAGAAAACATTCAAATCATAGCTCCTGTTCCGCAGAATGATGCAATCTGGAGAGCCTGTGAAGAATAATTTGGATAATCAATAAGATAAATTCTGATCAGGTTTCATTTGTGTTTCATCAATAAGTGAAACGGCTTTGTTTATCTTTAATTTAGATTCTGCTGGCTTATCCTTGTATGACCTTGCGATAAATAAGTTATTAAATAAAAATACAGACTGTTCAAACCTGAAACAGTCTTTTTTATTTTAAAATTTTGTCCATTCTAAAAAAATAACCTAATTTCGTCCCATACTTTAGGGGTGTCTGTAGCAAACAGACTGAGACTTTACCCTTTGAACCTGATCTGGATCATACCAGCGTAGGGAAAAGTGAGATGACTTTTGTTGTACATTCCATTGTACCATCATAGCCATTCCTGAAGTTGATATAATACAACATAGGAATGGAACTTATAATCAACCACAACCGAAAAACTTTTGATGTACTTCCTGAAAATCTGGAAGCACTGATGGCCCTGGAAGCTCCGGGCCGGAAGAAAGGGATTGCTGTTGCTCTCAACAACCGCATTATCCCTATATCGTTATGGCCGGGCACTTTGCTTCAGGATCAGGATTCAATTTTAATTATCGCTGCCACACAAGGCGGTTAATTCATACTCATTAATACCAAAACTACTTATGGCGCATTCAATTACACGTTCGCCTTTTCCGAACTCTAAGAAAATCTATATTGAAGGAACACTATATCCTATCAATGTAGGAATGCGGGAAATACATTTAAGTGCAACAAAGCTTACCAATGGAACGCTTGAGCATAATTCTCCCGTAACTATCTATGATACATCAGGACCCTACACCGATGAAAATGCAGAAATTGATATTTTAAAAGGCCTCCCGAGAATAAGAGAACAATGGATTCTGAACAGGGAAGATGTAAATATTTTAGACCAGATATCCTCAGAATACGGAAGGGCACGTCTGGCAGATTCCCGTTTGGATGAGCTTCGCTTTTCCTATAATCATAAACCGAAAGTAGCAAAAGACAGACATGAAGTAACCCAGCTTTTTTATGCCAGGCAGGGAATTATTACTCCTGAAATGGAATATGTTGCCATCAGGGAAAATCAACGGATTGAACAGCTTGATTCTGTTTCCAGGGAAATGTCTTCCCAGCACACAGGGAATAGCTTCGGAGCAAATACTCCTAAAAATAAGATCACTCCCGAATTTGTAAGAGATGAAATTGCTGCCGGAAGAGCGATCATTCCCAATAATATCAATCATCCCGAGAGCGAGCCGATGATCATCGGACGGAATTTTCTGGTAAAAATAAATGCCAATATTGGGAATAGTGCCGTTTCATCAAGCATTGAGGAAGAAGTGGAAAAAGCAGTCTGGGCCTGCCGCTGGGGAGCAGATACCATTATGGATTTGTCCACCGGGAAAAATATTCATGAAACCAGGGAATGGATCATCAGAAACAGCCCGGTACCGATTGGAACCGTTCCGATTTACCAGGCCCTGGAAAAAGTAAAAGGAGTTCCTGAAGACCTGACGTGGGAAATTTTTAAAGATACCTTAATAGAACAGGCGGAGCAGGGAGTTTCTTACTTTACAATTCATGCCGGAGTTTTATTGAGATATATCCACCTGACCGCGAACCGTGTAACGGGAATTGTTTCCAGAGGAGGCTCTATAATGGCTAAATGGTGTCTTTATCATCATAAAGAAAATTTTCTGTATACTCATTTCGAGGAGATTTGTGAAATCATGAAGAAATATGATGTTGCTTTTTCTCTGGGCGATGGCCTTCGTCCTGGATCCATAGCAGACGCCAATGATGCGGCGCAGTTTGCAGAGCTGGAAACCCTGGGAGAGTTGACTAAAATTGCATGGAAACATAATGTACAGGTAATGATTGAAGGACCAGGGCACGTACCCATGCACATGATCAAAGAAAATATGGATAAGCAGTTGAAAGAATGTCATGAAGCGCCATTTTATACGCTCGGGCCATTGACAACGGATATTGCTCCGGGTTATGATCATATTACTTCCGGGATAGGAGCAGCGATGATAGGCTGGTTCGGATGTGCCATGCTTTGTTATGTAACTCCGAAAGAACATTTAGGGCTTCCGAATAAGAAAGATGTAAAAGACGGGGTAATTACCTACAAGCTGGCGGCACATGCGGCAGATCTGGCAAAAGGTCATCCGGGAGCACAATACAGAGACAATGCTTTAAGTAAAGCCAGGTTTGAATTCAGATGGGAAGATCAGTTTAATCTTTCTTTAGATCCCGATACGGCAAGAGCTTATCATGATGAGACATTGCCTGCTGAAGGTGCTAAAATCGCTCATTTCTGCTCAATGTGCGGGCCAAAATTCTGCTCGATGAAAATTACGCAGGAAATCAGGGAATCAGCAGAAAAAGGAATGCTTGATAAATCAATGGAGTTTATTGAGAACGGAAAGGAAATTTACCTATGATTATCGTGATAACCCCTGAAGAATGTATCCCCGATGAAATATATCATATCAATGAAATGTTTCAGGAGGGGCTGGATATGCTTCATGTGAGAAAACCTTTGATGAATAGCCCGGAGATGGAAGCTTTTTTAAACAAAATTGATAAAGCTTTTCTTTCACAGGTCGTATTGCACAGTCATTTTGAATTAGCATCAAAATACGGTATTTCCAGAGTACACATCAGGGAAGCTGACCGTCAGAATAAAAAGTATCCGGAGTCTTTCCCGGATTACTTACGATCCACATCAGTCCATGATATTGAGACTTTCAACGTTTTGGATGATCATTGGGAATATGCATTCTTGAGTCCATTTTATCCGAGTATTTCAAAAAAGGGTTATGGCAACAGAGCAGCAATCCGGGAAAAAAGCAGGCAACGGAATAATCCGGATGTTAAATTAATTGCTTTAGGCGGAATTAATGAAACCAATTGTAATGAATTACTGACTGAGAATATCAATGGAATAGCTCTGTTGGGAGCGGTGTGGCAGGACCGTCGTCCTGTGGAAGTTTTCAGGAAATGCAGGAATATAATGGCCACTCAAAATTGATCATGGAAAAAATACAATATATCTCTCATGGAAATATAAAAGAAGATCAGGAATTGAATATCCGTAAAGCACTGGATGCCGGTGTAAAATGGGTGCAGGTACGCTGGAAAAATGCTCCTGAAAGGGAATTTGAAGAGCTTTGTGTTAAAACACAGCTACTATGCAAAGAATATCAGGCGGTATGTATCATTAATGATCATGTACAGGTGGCTAAAAGAATGGATGCAGACGGTGTACATTTAGGGTTAGATGATACTTCCATCCCCGAAGCGAGGAAAATTCTTGGACGGAATAAAATAATCGGCGGTACAGCGAATACATTGGCTGATGTGCTTCAGAGAATAGAAGAACAATGCAATTATATCGGTCTTGGACCGTTAAGATTTACGGCTACAAAAGAAAAACTTAGTCCTGTTTTAGGATTTGAAGGCTATCAGCAGATTATTAGGGATTTAAAAGAGTCGTCTATCAGCATTCCAAAAATTTATGCGATAGGCGGAATCGTCTTAAACGATATAGAATTATTACAATCAACCGGAATTTACGGAGTGGCTGTTTCCGGACAGATTACCAGCCAGCCATCTATCGTAAATGAATTTATAAAACTCATGAAATGAATCAGACACTAACAATAGCAGACCGGATTTTTGAATCCAGGCTTTTCCTGGGAACCGGCAAGTTTGGAAATTTAACGGAAATGACGCAATCTATCATTGCTTCAGAAACAGATATGGTAACAATGGCATTAAAAAGAATCGATATCAATTCGTCTGAAGATGACCTGTTGAATGCGCTGAAGCCGGCAAATACACATCTCCTGCCCAATACCTCGGGTGCCCGTACTGCAAAGGAAGCAGTATTAGCAGCCCAGCTGGCAAGAGAAGCCCTGGAAACAAATTGGGTAAAATTGGAAATTCATCCCGATCCGAAATATCTGTTACCCGACCCGATTGAAACCCTTTATGCCACTGAAGAGCTGGCCAAACTCGGTTTTATCGTAATGCCATACATTCATGCAGACCCGGTTTTATGTAAACGTCTGGAAAATGCAGGAACGGCAGTCGTGATGCCTTTGGGAGCTCCGATAGGAACGAATAAAGGACTTCGTACGCTTGATTTTTTAGAAATTATTATCAGTCAGAGCAATGTTCCTGTTGTGGTAGATGCCGGAATAGGAGCACCTTCCGATGCTGCAAAAGCAATGGAAATTGGAGCTGATGCCGTTTTGGTGAATACGGCAATTGCGGTGGCAAAAGATCCTGTGAATATGGCATTGGCATTTAAAGAAGGTGTTATTGCAGGAAGAAGGGCTTATGAATCAGGATTAGGAATGATCAGCCGGCATGCCGAGGCTTCCAGTCCGCTAACTTCTTTTTTGTTTGAATAAGATTGGCTATGATTAAGTTTGATGAGGTTTTTAAACGGTACCATTGGGAAGAAATAAAGCTGAAGCTTGAAAATGTTACTCTTTCTGATGTAGAATACAGCCTGCAGAAAAAGCAGAAAACAGTTGATGACTTTTTAAATTTAATTTCAGAAGCAGCTGCTGAAAAGCTCGAGGTGATGGCTAATATGACACGTTCAATTACCCGGAAACGTTTCGGTAAAACCATCCAGCTTTATGCACCTCTGTATCTGAGCAATGAATGTCAGAATATCTGTACCTATTGTGGTTTCAGTTTAGATAATAAGCTTAAAAGAAAAACCCTTACTGATACAGAGATCATGATAGAAGCAATGGTCCTCAAATCAATGGGTGTCAACCATGTACTATTAGTAAGTGGAGAAGCAAATAAAACTGTGGGGATTGATTATTTTCTTAATGCTGTGCGGTTACTGAAACCTCATTTTGCCAATATTTCAATAGAAGTACAACCCTTGTCAGAAGAAGAATATGAATGGCTGCATCAGGAAGGAGTGCATTCGGTATTGGTGTATCAGGAAACTTATCATCAGGAAGTCTATAAACACTACCATCCGAAAGGAAAGAAATCAAATTTTGATTTTCGCCTTGAAACACCGGACAGGATAGGAAAGGCAGGAATTCATAAAATCGGTCTGGGAGTATTACTTGGCCTAGAAGACTGGAGGGTAGATAGTTTCTTTAATGCCCTACATATCGATCACCTGCAAAAACAATACTGGCAGAGCCGTTTTTCCGTATCATTTCCAAGACTGAGGCCCGCGGAAGGAATTATTGAACCCAATTTCATTATGGAAGATAAAGATCTCTTACAGCTGATCTGTGCTTACAGAATATGGAATGAAGATCTTGAAATATCCGTTTCCACCAGGGAAAATGAAAAATTCAGGAATCACATTGTTTCTTTAGGAGCAACAGCGATGAGTGCCGGGTCAAAAACCAATCCCGGAGGATATGCAGTTGACAAGCAGTCCTTGGAACAATTTGAGACCAGCGATGAAAGGAGCATGGATATGGTAAAACAAATGATCAAAGCAGCCGGTTATGATCCCGTAATGAAGGATTGGGATCCGGTGTATAACGGGTGTAAAATATAGTTGGGAATGAAAAATGAAGATCTTTTTTCCAGATACAGCCGCCAGATATTTATTGATGAAATAGGTATAGAAGGGCAGAGAAAAATCAGAGCTGCAAAAGTACTCGTTGTCGGTGCCGGAGGGCTGGGAAGCCCTGTGATTCAATATCTGGCAGCTGCAGGTGTGGGTACTTTAGGAATTGTAGATTTTGACACGGTAGAATTGCATAATCTAAATCGTCAGGTTATTCACAATGAAAACAGTGTAGGAACCTCAAAGGTGAAAAGTGCAGAAAGCTTTGTTAAGAAACTGAATCATCAGGTCAATTACATCGGCATTGAAGACAAAATACAGACTTTCAATGCAGAAGAACTCCTTTCCCGGTATGATATTATTGTTGATGGCTCAGATAATTTCACCAGCAGGTATCTTATCAATGATGTATGTGTAAAGATAAATAAACCTTTAGTCTATGGAAGTGTACAGGGATTTTCAGGACAAGTGGCTGTATTCAATTATAAAAGAAGTAAAAATTTAAGAGACCTTTTCCCTGAACCGCCGTTTGATGAAGATGTTCCCGATTGTGACAGCCTTGGAGTGCTGGGATCATTGCCGGGAATTGTAGGAAGCATGATGGCACATCTGGCTTTAAAAATAATCACAGGTCTGCCGGTAACGACGAATCAGATCACATTGACTGATACTTTAAACTGGCAATTCCAGACCATAGATTTCTGAAATTATATTGTTTTAAAAGAATTCGGCGGCGGGCTTTGCCCGCCGCCGAATCTTAAGCTATATTAAAATTAATCATCACTCTGTTATTTTCTTTTTTTGATGTTGTTTAAGATATACGTCCAGCATTTTTCCCTTGGTACATCATTCCCGCAATATCTGTAGCAGCAACAAGTCCCGGAAGTTTTTTAATTTCCTCAAGTACATTGCCGTTATTAAGTTGTGGCTGTTCAGAAAAACCGAATATGGTATGGTTCGGGGTTTTGTTCAACGATTTTTTTAGTTTTAGTGATCGTAACGCCATCTATCTGCTTCTCTTTTACCGGTTGCAGTTTTTCTCCTGGGCAAAAGTCATAAGGATAATAAAATGAATATAGTTTTTTTCATAATGTTTTTTTACTACTTTTCAGTTAGGCGTAAAAAAATCATTTGTTACTGTAAAATTTTAAGAAATATCAGAACTTGTTTAAGTTTATATATTTTCAATATTAAGTTTATAGAATATCTGTTAAGGATAACCTGTTACTTATATTCTGCTTCATTTGCCAACTTGCTCCCGGTAATCAGACCAAAAGAGCCGGGGATATCCATCTGTCTCCTAAATTGGTAAGCCAACACGGTAAGGGTTCCAGGCTTTACTTTTTCGTACTGTGTAATTCTGTCTTTGGTAAGGTGGTGACCGATGCAGATATTGTAGAGATCGAATCTTTGTCTTTTTTATTTGTTAGACAAAAGTCATTGCCCGTCATTTTTATTTATTTCAGTGAAGAAAACTCAGTGAAATCATATTCTGCGGAAGAGGTAAAAAGCTGCCGTAATACCGCCGCATGCCCATTTCCGGCAATCACAAGAATTCTGTCTTCACCGTTGTGAGGGATGTTTTGAATATTACGGAACATTCTCAGGTTTCTGCTGTACCAATAAAGCGCAAGCATATCTGCACCATCATATTCTCTCAGTTTGAAATCACCGCTCAAATAGGCACCGTATCCGTATTGATGACTTTCTTTAGAATTCATATAAGTAAAAGTGTCTAAAAGAGATTTGAAATTTTTAGGCTCAGAACTCTTGTAGAAGGCAATAAATTGCTGAGATATCGGATCATCACTTCTGAAATCATAATCCTTGCTGAGATTTTTAAAAAATGCAGAATCAGTTTTGCCAAAATGTTTTTCAAGGTCATCCAGAATGGATTCTGCGTCAATGCTGAACAATTCATTTATTTTAAGTTCATTGGCTATTCTCATAGCAAGCTGATAACGCTCATCTCTTTTGTCACGGTGTTTACCTTCGTTGTATTCCTTCAGCTTTTGATTGGCGTTCCAGCTTGGCCAGGCTTCTATTGTAATCTTTGTAGGCTTAAATCTTTTGATATATTCTACAAGCTCGGTGACTTCTTTTGCTGCTTTTGGAGAAAGTACATCTACCTGATCTTCCTTATTGGTTTTATGGGCATCCAGATTAGGATAATCAAAATGAAATGAGCCGACAACCAAAACTTTCGTCTTTGAATTTTTAAAATAATCTGAAGGCTTTTTTTGAGCAAATACCGATGTAGAAAGACATACAAGAAAAATATAAATAAAAGTTTTCATGAGTTTATTTTTTTTAATTAGTATTAAATTATTGTGCACGGTTTTTCTCTTCGAAATTCACTGCTCTGGTATTTGATTTTATTTTCTGGTTTCCAAAATTATAGGTAATGCTGAGCGTCATTCTTCTGGCATCCCAATAGTTGTTGAATGACTGTGTATTATCTGTAAAATACATATCTCCCTTATATCCGGATTGTTTAAAAATATCACTCACCGAAAGGTTAACTTGAAGTGTTTTTCCCACAAAGCTCATCTTTACTCCGGCATCAAGGCTTGCTCTGTTTCTTACAGCAGTATAGCCATCACGGGAAGGAAGGTTCTGCCAGTAGTTGACAAATAGCATGAATGTTTTAGCTTTATTCAGCTGTAAAGTATTGTTAATGGAATAATAGAAAGACTGTCCGTTTTTAGGAACTGCATTGAACTTTGTAATCTGAGTCTCATTATAACTGAACGAAGTTGAAATATTGCTTTCCCATATCTTGAAGAAAATATCTGTATAATTCAAATTGATCCCGTAATTATCCTGATTGTAGTAATTCTCAAATGTGCTAATGAGATCAATTCCGGTCAGGGATGTAATCTGGTCAAAATTATTCGTTGTTCTCTGGTAATAAAGATTGGCAGAAAATTTATTTTTAAAGATATAGTTGAGTTCGATATTGTGATTAAAAGAAGGCTGAAGACTTGGATTTCCGGAATAATAGGTATTCGGATTGGAATACCACCGGAACGGATCTAAAGCCCGGAAATAAGGACGGTTGATTCTCCGGGAATAATTAACACTGAACTGATTGTTATCATTGACTTTATAAGACAGATAGGCTGTCGGGAAAAATTTACCATAATTATTTTCGGACTGAGATTGTGTAGTAGGTGAGAATCCGTTGGTTTGTGTATATTCATAACGAAGCCCTGCCTTCACAGACCATTTGTCTCCAAGATCTTTACTGGCACTAAGATACGCAGCATAATTCTTTTCTTTATAATCAAACAGATTACTTCTGGCAGGATCTATAATATAATCACCATTGGTGAAATTGAAATATCTGATGTTCGAATTATTTGAAAACTGACTGTATTTTGCTCCGGTTTCCAATTGGATTTTTTTGAAATTTAATGTTAAATCTGCTTGACCGGAATATATTTTATAATCCACAGATGAAAGATTTCTTACGACCTGTGTTGAATTGTTGGCAATATTTCTTGTGGTAAAATTAACTTCAGTATCCGGTAGATTTCCATAATAATTGGCACCTAGGCTTAGCTTATGTTCTCCTAATTTCTGGTCAAAATATAAATTCAGCATTTGTGAAGTAAAGGCAGAACGGTGCTTGGAATCCGTATCTGTTTGTAAAGTAGGAGTATTGTTGGTGAAATAGTTTTGTTTCGAATTGATATCCATATTAGAATGTCCCTTCGAAATATCATATACTAATCCGATATTGGAGTTTTTAGTAAGAGAATAATCAAAATTAGCATTCAGTCCCAATCCGTCATTCATATCCCTCCTTTCATCTCTGCTTATAGAGGAATTTTGACCGTTTATTTTATAATTTTCCACTGATCTTTTGTCTCCGTCATATCCCTGGACTTTCACCGAAGCTTTTATCTTTTCATTCTGATAGTTCACACCTGCGACACTATTGAAAGCAGCATATGTTTTTTGAATATAATTGGTGTTCAGGTAGCCGTTCCATCCAAGATTCTGGTTCTTTTTAAGAACGATATTGATGATTCCGCTGTTTCCCTGAGCTTCGTATTTGGCAGGAGGAGTCGTTATTACTTCAATTTTCAGAATATTTTCAGAGCGCAGATTTCGAAGGTAGTTGATCAGCTCAGACCCGGAAAGATTAAGTATCCGGTCATTGACCATTACAGAAACCCCATTTTTCCCCGCTATGGAAAGAAGACCTTTATTTTCATCTACCTGCAGTAAAGGAGTGCCGGCAAGAACCTCAGTTCCGGAACTTCCTTGTGAAAGCATAGAATTTTGAACATTATAAACCAGCCGGTCTACTTTACGTTCTACCAGAGCCTTTTTACCATTCACAGTAACTGCTTCTATTTTGTAGACTTTAACGGTGTCTTTGGTTTGTGCTGTTGAAAAAAAACAGACAAGGCTGGCTATCAATAAAATGTGTTTTTTCATATTATAAATGACAGATTAAATGATAATTATATTACATTTCTCTGGCAAAAATATGGGATGACAATTGTCGATAAAACAGATTTTAGATGAAGTGCAGAATTCTGTGTATCAAATAAATTTCGTCGGAAAAAAACAGGTTTTTGTCGAAAACAATAGATGAATTATGCCTTTAGAGGTTTATATTTGAATATGAGTAAAAAGCAAATTATCTGGCTTCAAATTATTTACTGGGGGTTCAATTTTATAGGAACTGTCATTACTCCTAATTTTTTTGTCCCGGAGACCAATCGTCGTGAAATGCACATTCTGAGGATTACATTTTTTATTGTAAAAATTACGACATTCTATATTTCGTATTTCTTTATTTTCCCAAAGGTTTTTAAACTTGAGAAATTGTATTCGGCAGTTTTCGTTTTTATTCTGACGCTGCTGTGTTTTGCCAGTATGAGATATATTTTGGAAGAACTGATCCTGCCTTCTACTCTTGGCTTTCGCAATTATGATGAAAATACGGGACTTCTCTACTATCTCTTCGATAATATATACAATAGCTCTCTGACTACTTTTATTGCCGGCATTCTATGGATACTGGAGAAATATGGAGTGGCTGAAAATGATAAAAAGCAGCTTCTGATCGAAAAAAAACAAGCTGAGCTTCAGGCTTTGAAAACCCAGATCAATCCGCATTTTATTTTTAATTCTTTAAATAATATCTACTCACTTGTCTATCAGAAGTCGGATAAAGCGCTCCCTGCTATTGAAGAGCTTGGACAACTGTTGAGATACAGCACAAAAGATCTTGAAGAAGACACCATTTCTTTGGATAAGGAAATTGGATATATTGACAGTCTTATTGCCCTGGAGAAGCTTAGGATCAGAAACCCGGAACTGTTGATCATAGAGAAAAATATTCAACATTCTCACCTGAAAATATCACCGATGCTGCTGGTCCCTTTTGTGGAAAATGCTTTCAAGCACGGTGATTTCCGTGACAACGGTTTTGAAATGAAGATCTCAGATCATGATGAGGTTTTGCATTTTTATCTTTTTAATTATAAAACAAAGAAAATGAAGGATGTTGTTTCGGGAATTGGAATTCAGAATGTGAAAAAAAGACTGGAAATTTTGTACCCCAAGCATGAGCTTAAGATCAAAGATTCGGAAACGGAATTTATTGTAGATTTAAAAATTGATTTAAGAAATGGATAGGATAAAATGCATCATTGTGGATGACGAGCCATTGGCAATCTCTCTTTTGGAACATTATGTAGAAAAAATTCCTTTTCTTGAATTGGTTTACTCTACAGAAAATCCTATTCAGGCCTTGGAATATCTGCAGAAAAATGATTCAGACCTTATCTTTCTGGATATTCAGATGCCGGAGCTTACAGGAATCAATTTTATGAAGATTGTGGGAGCTGATCAAAAATATATTTTAACAACAGCTTATTCCGAATATGCATTGGAAGGCTATGAACATAATATTGTAGACTACCTTTTGAAGCCTATTTCCTTTGAAAGGTTTCAAAAAAGTGTACTGAAAGCCCAGGAACGATTTTCTTTTCCACAGGGAGAAAATACCCATTTCTTTGTGAAATCCTCCGGACAAAGACATCGTATCGGTTTTCATGAAATTCTTTACGTTGAAAGTATCAAAGATTATGTTAACATCCGGACGGAAAATGATGAATATATTGTTCTGGATACGCTTAAATCTATGGAAAGCCAGCTTTCTGAAAAATTTGTACGGATTCATAAATCTTTTATTGTTAATATAGAAAAAGTTAAAAGTATCGGGGCTAAAAAAGTCATTCTTCCTGAGTATGAGATCCCTATTGGAGAGAGTTACAGGGCAGGTCTTCTGGATAAATTAAAATGAGATTTTTTAAAACTGATATTATAAACCTTATTGTTTTTTAAAACCTATAAGGTTTATTACCATAGTCCAACAAAAAAAAACGACTTCATCAAATGAAGTCGCCTTTATATTAATTAATCTAACAATTAATCTTATTTTTCCTGTTGTTTGATTAAGTTCAGAGCAGAACCCGCTTTAAACCAATCAATTTGCTGATCGTTATAAGTATGGTTGGCCATGATGATGTCTTTGGTTCCATCTGCATGTACAAACTCTAAAGTTAATTGTTTTCCGGGTGCGAACTGATCTAAATCTAAGAAGTTAACGGTGTCATCTTCCAGAATTTTATCATAATCAGCTTCATTGGCAAAAGTTAATCCAAGCATACCTTGTTTTTTAAGGTTTGTTTCATGGATTCTTGCGAAAGATTTTACCAATACGGCTTTTACTCCAAGATGTCTTGGTTCCATGGCTGCGTGCTCTCTCGATGACCCTTCACCGTAGTTCTGGTCTCCCACAACGATAGTAGGGATTCCTGCAGCTTTGTAGGCTCTCTGTACGGCAGGTACTTCACCGTATTCACCTGTCAGTTCGTTTTTAACATGGTTGGTTTCCATGTTATAGGCATTTACTGCGCCAATTAACATGTTATTTGAAATATTATCAAGGTGACCTCTGTATTTCAGCCATGGTCCAGCCATAGAGATGTGGTCGGTAGTACATTTTCCGAAAGCTTTAATTAAAACTTTGGCTCCTTCAATATTTTTACCGTTCCAGGCCGGGAATTCTTCTAATAATTGAAGCCTGTCCGATGTAGGGCTTACATTTACCACTACTGAAGATCCGTCTTCAGATGGTGCCTGGTATCCGTTATCATCTACAGCAAATCCTTTTTCAGGCAGCTCATAACCTTGAGGTTCATTTAATTTTATCTGTTCACCGGCTTCATTCGTTAAAGTATCTGTAATCGGATTGAAGTCTAATCTTCCTGAGATGGCAACAGCAGCTACCATTTCCGGAGAGGCTACAAATGCATGGGTATTCGGATTACCGTCAGCTCTCTTTGCGAAGTTTCTGTTGAAAGAGTGAATAATAGAGTTTTTCTCTCCTTTTTCAGCCCCTTCTCTGTCCCACTGCCCGATACAAGGTCCACAGGCATTAGTAAAAATTCTTGCGTTTTCAAATTTTCTGAAAGAATCTAAGAAACCGTCTCTTTCTGCTGTAAATTTTACCTGCTCAGATCCAGGGTTGATTCCTAAGATTGCTTTAGGCTTAACCCCTTTTGCCACTGCATCTTCAACAATTGAAGCAGCTCTTGATAAATCTTCATAAGAAGAGTTGGTACAAGATCCGATCAATGCCCATTCAACCTCAAGCGGCCATCCGTTAGCTTCAGCTTTAGCTCTGAATTCAGAAACAGGAGTTGCCAGATCCGGAGTGAAAGGCCCGTTCAAATGGGGAGCCAGCTCAGAAAGGTTGATTTCAATTACCTGATCGAAATATTGCTCAGGGTTTGCATATACTTCAGCATCACCCGTTAAGTGGTCAGCGATTTTGTCAGCTGCATCCACTACATCCTGTCTTCCCGTAGCAGCCAGATATCTTCTCATTGAATCATCGTATCCGAAAGTGGAAGTGGTCGCTCCGATTTCAGCACCCATGTTACAGATAGTACCTTTTCCGGTTGCAGAAAGAGATTGTGCCCCTTCTCCGAAATATTCTACGATACATCCTGTTCCTCCTTTTACTGTAAGGATTCCGGCTACTTTAAGGATAACATCTTTTGCAGAAGTCCATCCGTTCATTTTACCGGTTAATTTTACACCGATAAGTTTAGGCATTTTAAGCTCCCATGCCATTCCTGCCATTACATCTACTGCATCAGCACCACCTACACCAATGGCTACCATACCAAGTCCGCCGGCATTTACGGTGTGAGAGTCAGTACCGATCATCATACCTCCGGGAAATGCATAGTTTTCCAAAACAACCTGGTGGATGATCCCTGCTCCCGGTTTCCAGAACCCGATTCCATATTTATCACAGACAGAACTCAGGAAGTTGAAAACCTCGGAGTTTTTGTTGATACCTTCCTGTAAATCTTTATCAGCACCTACTTTCGCCTGGATCAGGTGGTCTGCATGTGCTGTTGAAGGAACTGCTACCTTAGATTTTCCGGCCTGCATAAATTGCAAAAGGGCCATCTGGGCAGTTGCATCCTGCATAGCTACTCTGTCCGGTGCAAAATCTACGTAAGAGTTTCCTCTCTCATGTGCCTGGGTAGCATTCCCTTCCCAAAGGTGGGTATAAAGGATTTTTTCTGAAAGTGTAAGCGGTTTTCCCACAACTTGTCTTGCAGCAGCAATCCTTTCCGGGTAACGTTCATACACTTTTTTGATCATATCAATATCAAAAGTCATATCTCTTAGAATTAATGTTTATACATTTATGCTTATCTACAGCTGAAGTATTAATGGCCAACTTTAACCAATTCCTTGATAGGAGGTGTAAACTTAGTCAGGTCGATACCCTCAACTGCAGCTTTATATTCATCTATATTAGGAATTCTTCCAATGATAGCAGATAAAACAACAACAGGTGTTGATGCAAGTAGAGATTCTCCTTTTTTACGTTCAGAATCTTCAACTACTCTTCCCTGGAAAAGACGGGTAGAAGTTGCCAGTACCGTATCTCCTTTAGCAGCTTTTTCCTGATTACCCATACAAAGATTACATCCGGGACGCTCAAGGTACATTACGTTTTTGTATTCCACACGGGCCTCGCCTTTAGGGGCATTATCATCGAATTCGAAGCCGGAATATTTTTCCAGCAGTTCCCAGTCTCCTTCCGCTTTTAATTCATCAATGATATTATAGGTAGGTGCTGCCACCACAAGTGGAGCATTAAATTCTACTTTACCTTGTTGTTTTTCAAGGTTTCTAAGCATTTGGGAAACGATTTTCAAATCCCCTTTGTGAACCATACAAGATCCTACAAAGCCAAGATCTACTTTTTTATCCCCGCCATAGTAAGAAAGAGCTCTGATCGTATCGTGAGTATATCGTTTAGAAACATCGTCGTTGTTTACATCAGGGTCTGCGATCATAGGTTCTACAATTGCATCAAGATCTACAACCACTTCAGCATAATATTTGGCATTCACATCAGGAGCTAAAGCAGGTTTTTCACCAGACTTAATCTCTGCAATTCTTTTGTCCGCTTTATTGATTAACCCTTGAAGAACCTGGTTGTGATTATCCATACCTTTGTCAATCATGATCTGGATCCTGCCTTTCGCAATTTCCAATGATTCAATCAGGGTATTGTCTTCGGAAATATTGATGGAAGCTTTAGCCTTCATCTCTGCAGTCCAGTCTGTAAATGTGAATGCCTGGTCAGCAGGAAGAGTTCCGATGTGAACCTCAATAATTCTGCCCTGGAATACGTTTTCTCCACCGAACTGTTTAAGCATCTGAGCCTGGGTTGCATGAACTACATCACGGAAATCCATATGTTCTTTCATGTTTCCTTTGAAGGTTACTTTTACAGATTCAGGAATCGGCATAGATGCCTCACCGGTAGCCAGTGCAAGAGCAACAGTTCCGGAGTCTGCTCCAAAAGCAACTCCTTTAGACATTCTTGTATGAGAATCACCACCGATAATGATGGCCCATTCGTCTACAGTAATATCATTAAGAACCTTGTGAATTACGTCAGTCATTGAATGGTATTCACCTTTCGGGTCACGGGCAGTGATCAAACCGAAATCATTCATGAATTTCATCAGCTTTGGAATGTTTGCCTGAGCTTTTTTATCCCATACTGAAGCAGTGTGGCATCCTGATTGGTAAGCACCGTCAACAATTGGCGAAATCACTGTTGCTGCCATAGATTCAAGTTCCTGAGAAGTCATGAGGCCTGTGGTATCCTGTGAACCAACAATATTCACTTCTACACGAACATCCGAACCGGCGTGTAATACTTTTCCCGGTGTTGTGCCGACAGCATTTCTGTTGAAGATTTTTTCTACTGCTGTAAGACCTTGCCCGTCATGGGAAATTTCTTTTGATGGAGCAAAAACAGGAGGTGTTTCTATTCCTAAAAGTTTCGCGGCAAATGTCTGTAGCTTTTTACCGAACACGATCGCATAAGATCCGCCGGCTTTGATAAATTCAACTTTCTGTGGAGTGAATGCCTTCGAAATATCGATTAATTCCTGGTCTCCGTTATAAAGTTTTTTTGTTTTTGTATTGATGGTAAGTACGGTTCCTGTAGCAACAGAGTATGCTTCTTCAAGAATTGGTTCTCCGTTTTCATTACGGGTCGGGTTACCTTCTGCATCCAGTTTTTTCACCCAGTTTTTAAGGTCAATACCAATACCACCTGTAACGTCTACTGTAGTAAGGAAAATCGGGGAAATCCCGTTTGTTCCTCCAACAATAGGAGCAATATTTACGAATGGAATATAAGGGCTAGCCTGTTTACCGGTCCATAAAGCCACATTATTTACTCCAGACATTCTTGATGAGCCTACACCCATGGTGCCTTTTTCAGCAATCAGCATCACGCTTTTATCCGGATGTTGAGCCTGAAGGGCTCTGATTTCCTCCTGTGCCTGAGGAGTAATCATACATTTACCATGGAGCTCACGGTCTGATCTTGAGTGAGCCTGGTTACCCGGAGAAAGTAAATCAGTCGAAATGTCACCTTCACCAGCGATGAATGTAACCACTTTAATTTCTTCTGCAACGTCCGGTAGTTTAGTGAAAAACTCTGCTTTTGCATAGCTTTCAATGATTTCTTTTGCGATTTCGTTACCGCTGTCGAATGCCTCCTTTAGACGGTTAGTATCTGCATCATAAAGGAAAACCTGTGTTTTAAGAACGTTTGCTGCTTCTTTAGCAATAGCTGCATCATTCCCCAAGGCCAGGTCCAGCAATACCTCGATCGATTTACCTCCTTTCATGTGAGATAGCAGTTCAAAGGCAAAGGCCGGTGATATTTCTTCTACTACGGATTCACCAAGAATGATCTCTTTTAAAAATTTAGCTTTTACACCTGCTGCGCTTGTCGTTCCGGGTAAAGTATTGTAAATAAAAAATTTAAGAGAATCAGCTCTGTCTGCATTACCTGAATCTTTGATTTGTGCAATAATTTCGCTTAATAATTCAGCACCATCAATCGGTTTTGGATGAAGCTCATGGTTTTTTCTTTCTTCAATCTCTTTGATGTAATCCTTATAAATATTCATATAGAAGTCTTTTCAATATTAAATTTAGGTTATTAAAGCAGTCTTCTGTACTGCCATTTTTTCTATACCAGTCTGTAAAAATTACAATAATGCTATTTTGAGATGTCGCATTTTGAATCACAACACGAACCGGAGTAGAATGAGTATAACCTACACCCCGTTTAAAATTGTAAGATAATATCTGTCTCAAAAACGTTTTAGAAATTATCAAACGCTTAAAAAGTGTTCCCAAATTTACGAATTTCTAATATTTTATCTAAGTTAAATTATTTAGATTCTTTATAAATATGTTTTTTATATTTTCTATTTTTGGTCGTATTTTTGCAGACAAATGATGAATATGAAAAATAGTGCGTGTTTTTTTGGAATCTTTATTTCTGTTTTTGTTTTTTCACAGACCAAATCTGTAAAGAAAATTCCGGTGAAAAACGGTGTTAAGACAGCTGTTAAAAAAATTTCGGAACCTAAACCCAATCCTGATTTGGTTGTGATCAATCAGGAAGTTCCCGTTCTGATTCCACAAAAAAGAGACGAAAAGTTTGGTTACATTAATCAGAAGGGAAAATTTATTGTTCAGCCGGAATACCATATCGCGGTTTTTTTTGCTGAAGATTGCAACCTCCTGGCTTCACCGAATGAAAAAATAAGAAAATACGGGACTAAAAATTATGGAACTGTTGAAAAAGATCTTATTTCATACAGAATAGACAAGGCCGGTAAAAGAGTTTATCAATACAAAAGCTCAGACCTGGGAAAATGCAAAGTAGAATTTAAGAAGCAACAATATCAGGCTTATATTTTAAACGGATTCTATGGGATTATAGAGCCCTCACAGTTTGTAAATGCTGCCGATTACAGGCAATATCAGATTTATCCCCAATACGAATATCTTCATATTATGGAAGGAGATGATGTCTCAAACCCGATGATTGTAGCTTCTCAGAATGATATGTTTGGTGTGATAGACGTACATAATAAAGTTGTTATTCCATTTGAATATACTAATATCAAAAGAAACTTCAGCTGGAAACTTGGGAAAATGTTTGAAGTAACCAAAGACGGAACCAACTATTATTACATCGACTCTTCGAATAAGGCATATTAAACTTAGCTTAAATTCCTAATCCGCATAGCTCAAATATTTTTTGTAATTTTGCAGCTGAAATAAAGGGGTGCTGTAAAAGGCTGAGATTATACCCAAAGAACCTGGAACGGGTAATGCCGTTTAGGGAGACTTCGACTCTTCAGGGCGTCGGAATTGTATAATATCTTATCGATCCCCTTTTATTCATTAAATTTTAAAATTTATAGAATGAAAGGATTATTTTTTTTAGGGCTTACGGCAAGTTCACTGGCTTTTGCCCAGACTCAAAACAGGGACACTTTAAAAATCAAGGAAATTGAAGCTGTTAATTTCACCAAAAGGCTTCCCGTTGCTAAAGAAATCATCAACGTTCAAAAAGATCTTGACAGCAAGAACCTTGGACAGGATCTGCCTATTCTTTTAAAAAATCAGACATCCGTTATTTCTACTTCCGATGCAGGAAACGGAGTGGGTTATACAGGCTTCAGGATCCGTGGAGTTGCCGGTAGAGGAATTAATGTAATGATGAATGGAGTACCATTTAATGATTCTGAAAGCCAGGGGACTTTTTTTGTCAATGTTCCGGATTTAACGAGCTCTGCTTCACAGATCGTGATTCAAAGGGGAGTGGGAACTTCCAATAATGGGGTTTCAGCTTTTGGGGCAAGTATCAATGTGATCTCCAAAGATCCTGAGGAAACGTTTTATGTAAAAACAGATGACAGCTACGGATCATTCAGTACGTATAAGTATTCCGCTGAAATAGGTTCCGGGAAGTTCTGGAAAAACCGTCTTTCCGTGATGGGAAGGTATACTCATATCCAGTCTGACGGATACATAGACCGGGCTTCATCAAAATTAGATTCTTACAATTTCACAGCATTATTTGAAGAAGGAAAAACAAGATTGCGTTTAATGGCTTTTGGAGGAAAGGAAAAAACTTACCAGGCATGGAACGGAATTGACCGGAAAACCTGGGAAAATGATCCTAAATTCAATTATTCGGGAGCGATTTATGATGCCAACTGGGAGAATATTGTCGGGTTCTACAATAATGAAACGGATAACTACAGACAAAATCATTATCAGTTGCTTTGGGAGCAAGGAATCAATGACAACTGGAACCTGGAAACAACGCTACACTATACAAAAGGAAAAGGTTATTATGAAAATTATAAGCAGGGCGACCCTTTTTCAAGATATAATTTGCCGAATATTATTGAAGGCAATGAGACCATAGAATATTCTGATTTTATCAGGAAAAAATGGCTGGATAATGACTTTTATGGGATCGTTTCCACTTTATACGGGAAGTTTGATAATCTCGATCTTAATTTCGGAGCTGTAGGGAACCAGTACTATGGAAGACATTTCGGAAACGTGACCGGAGTTTTTTATCCGATCGATGAGCATGAATATTACAGAGGGCGTTCTGTGAAAAACGAAGTGGCCGGGTTTGCAAAAGCATTATTCAGGGTCAATAATTTTGAATTCTTTGGTGATTTGCAGCTTAGAAATATCGATTACGATACAAAAATCATCATGGCAGGTGATGATGAAGGGGCAAATCTGAAAAAAAGCTGGCTGTTCTTCAATCCAAAAGCCGGTGTAAATTATAAAATAGGAAACGGGAAAGTATTCCTGTCTTATGCCCATGCCCAACGTGAGCCGAACAGGGATGACCTGATTGCCAACAATGATGTAAAGGCAGAGAAGCTTCACGATTTTGAAGCCGGATTGGAAAAACAGTTCGGAATTGTATCTGTGACGGCCAATTTGTATTATATGTATTATGTGAATCAGTTGGTTTTAAATGGTGAACTTAATAATGTAGGGGCTTTCATCAGAACGAATTCAGGAGAAAGCTACAGGAGAGGGATTGAAATCGGGGCATTGGCAAAGCTGTCCGAGCAATGGGAAGTTTCCGGAAACGTAAGTTTAAGCCAGAACAGAAACCAGGATTTTAAAATAGAAAATGAAACGGCAGTTGAAGAATTAGGAAATACACAAATCTCATTCTCCCCGGATGTTGTCGCCAATCTTGGACTGAAATTTAATCCCAACAAAAAATTCCAGTTTTCTTTGATGAATCAATATGTAGGAAAGCAGTATCTCGATAATACGGAAGACAAAAATTTACAGCTTAAAGATTACCTTCTTACCGATTTTAATGCCCAGTATCAGTTCAGGATTGCAAATAATGACATTGCTTTGAAATTACTGGTGAACAATATTTTCAATAAAAAATATGTGAATAATGGTGCGGTTTATGATGGAGAACCCTATTATTTTTCCCAGGCCGGAACTAATTTTATGTTCGGGATCAGCTGGAAAATTCAGTAATACTCATTATGGATATTTTACATTAATATAAAGTAAAATGTTAGATTCAATTTTTTTTAAAGACTGCTTCGGCGGTCTTTTTTTATTAATAATAAATCCAATGGAATTTAATGTTTTATGATAAGAATAAATATTTTAATCCTCAAAACTAAGGATGTAAAAGAAATAATTAAAATCAGATGATAAATTCAGAAAATGACATTTAGAGAGCCATTGTTACAGGCCTTTTTTATACAAATAAATGTCCCGAAAAGTCATGAAAAAGTTATAAATTTGCTGCCAGATGAATATTTCAGCTTACATTTTAGAATATCTGAAACAATTTGGTTCTGTTACAGTTCCGGGCTTTGGTGTGTTTTCTCTTGAAAATTCCAAGGCAATTATCAACTCGGAAAACGGAAGCATCCTTCCGCCTGCAAGCCGGATTGCTTTTCTTTCTGATTATGAGGTTCAGTCTGATGAGCTTATTACTTTCATGAATACTCAAAAACAGATGTCTGTGGCGGTTGCGAAAAGTGATTTAAAGATTCAGACCGATTTCTGGAAGAAAAAACTTCAGTCAGAGCAGATTTTGGAAATTCAGAATCTCGGAACGATTTTTATTGAAGACGGACAGACCCATTTTAAAGGAAACAGGCTGCAATCCGATCATCCTGATTTTTATGGTCTGGAAGAAATCCGGATTTCTGAAATGAATAATGCTGAAAATTCAGCATCCCCGGAAAACAAAGAAAAAGATTATCAGTTCAATAAATCTGTTCTGTGGATTTTTCTTTTTGCTGTGCCTGTTTTAGGATTGCTTTATGTAGGGTATACCCAACAGGAGCTTATTTTCGGAAAAAAATCTTTTGATAAAGTTTCCGTACAGACCAAAACAAAAAGAATAGAAAAGGATACGGCATCGATTAAAAAAGATTCGACACAGGTCAAAAAATCAGATTCTCTGAAAAAAGATTCATTGATAAAGCCTGCCGGGAAAGCAACGGGAATTCATTCAAACTCCAGAAAATAACACTAGGACTCAATGGGAAAAATAAAAAAAGCGTCAGAATCCCTGACCATTATGACTAATATCGTACTTCCGAACGAAACCAATTCTTTAAGAAACCTTTTTGGAGGTGAGCTTTTAGCGAAAATGGATCGTTGTGCATCTATTTCTGCGGCAAGACACTGTGAAAGAAGAGTGGTAACAGCTTCTGTAAACCACGTTTCTTTCAATCATCCGATTCCTGAAGGGGGAGTTGTGGTTTTAGAATCCAAAGTTTCAAGAGCTTTTTCCACATCGATGGAAGTGTATGTAGATGTCTGGTTGGATGATCCTATTAATCAGAAGAAGATCCATACGAATGCGGGTATTTATACTTTTGTGGCAGTAGATGAATTCAACCGCCCGATCCCGATTCCTGAAATGGTTCCCGAAACGGAAGAAGAAAAAGAAAGATTTGCTGCTGCTTTCCGTAGAAAAGAATTATCATTAATACTTTCCGGAAGAATGAAGCCTTTGGAATCCGTGGAGCTGAAAAAATTATTCCAGGAACCTCAGGAGCCTAAAAAAGAAAAATAACTTATATTTAAAATAAATCAAATGCTTTTAATTTTTGCTAAGTGCTAACGCTTTTGCGAACTTAAAAGCATTTTTGTTTTTTTTATCCTTGCGGACTTTGCGTTAAAAATATTAAAAATGAAGATTCTCCTTTTAGATAAAAACCATCCTCTTATTACCGAACAGCTTTTGGAAAAGAACTATACTCTGGAAGAGGATTTTTCGTCTTCTTACGATGAGGTTTGTCTTAAGATCTCAAATTATGACGGAATAATCATTAGAAGTAGGATTCCCCTGGATAAAAATTTCCTTGAAAAAGGAAAAAATCTTAAATTCATTGCAAGGGTAGGAGCCGGAATGGAAAACATCGATGTTGAGGTAGCTGAAAAACTGGGAATTCAGCTCATCAATTCTCCGGAAGGAAACAGAGACTCCGTTGCAGAGCATGTAATAGGGATGTTATTATTCCTGATGCACCGTCTTTTCATTGCTTCTCAGGAAGTTAAAAACGGGATATGGAAACGAGAAGAAAACAGAGGTGATGAGCTGTTGGGAAAAACAGTAGGACTGATAGGTTATGGTAATATGGGAAAAGCCACTGCCAAAAGATTTTCAGGTTTTGGCTGTAAAGTGATTTTCCATGATATTATTTCTGGTCTTTCGGATGAATATGCCACACAGGTTAGCCTGGAAGAATTGAAAAAAACAGCAGATATTCTGAGCCTGCACATTCCTATCACCCCTGAAACCCATTATCTGATTGATGAAAACTTTATTTCTGAAATGGATAAAGAATTTTATTTCGTCAATACAGCAAGAGGGAAAAATGTGGAAACTAAAAGCTTAGTTAAAGCGATAAAGTCCGGGAAAATAAAAGGAGCTTGTCTTGATGTCCTGGAATATGAAAAGTCTTCTTTTGAAAATCTTGAAACCGAAAATGAAGATTTACAATACCTTCTGAGCTCTGAAAAAGTGATTGTTACTCCCCATATCGCAGGATGGACCCATCAGAGCAAGGAAAAACTGGCTCAGGTGATTGTAGATAAGATTTTAGCGTCTTAAAGTTGTAAAACTGTAAAATCATCCTTGTTGTTTACGGTTTTGCAGTTTTACAATTAGGCTTCTCTGCCTTTTAGCAATTTTGCAAATTGATAATTCTCTTTATGTTAAATAATTCATAATATACTCCGAGTATTTAATATTTATTTTGAGTTTTATTAAATTGCCGCTCATTTTTGAAACTCATGAAGAAGCGTAATTTTGTATTAGTTATCACTGTTTTTTTATTTCTTTTTTCCTGTAAAAATAAATCCGAATCAAAAGAATCTGTTGCTGAAAATACGACGGGTCTTCCTAATTATGGAAACGTAGATCTAAGCAAAGTCTTTACAAAAGATGATGAACAGCTTTCTGATAAAAATTCACTTATTCAGTATATTGACCAGTATTATAAAAAAGTCTGGGAAGGGAGTGACCTTAGCGGTGGAATTCTGGTGGCTAAGGGAGATGATATTTTGTATGAAAAGTACAGGGGATTCGGACGGGATGGAAATCAGATGCCTATTGATAAAGATACTCCTTTACATGTGGCTTCAGTTTCAAAAACAATGACGGCAATGGCAATGATGAAGCTGATAGAAGCGGGGAAAATAAAATTAACAGATCATATAACACAATATTTTCCGGGGTTTCCTTATCCGGGAGTGACTGTGAAGTCTTTGCTTTCCCAAAGAAGCGGGCTTCCGAAATATGAGTATTTTATCACCAAAATTCAACCGGCGCCGGCTGAGCTTTCAAAAACCTATATTACCAACCAGGATGTATTGAATATGATTATCAGGTATAAGCCTGAACTGGCCAGAGATACGGAAACCGGATTTATGTACTGTAATACCAATTTTGCCTTACTGGCATTACTGATCGAAAAAGTAACGGAAATTCCTTTTTCGCAGGCCATGAAAGAAATGGTTTTCACTCCTTTAAAAATGAGCCACACTTATATTTTCCAGGAAAAAGATATTCCTACCGCAGCCCAGTCTTTTTATTATGGTGGAAACAGGTTATATCCTTTAGACAGGCTGGACCTTATTTATGGAGATAAAAATGTCTATACAACGCCGAGAGACCTTCTCAATTTTTCAAAAGCAATGTATTCTAAAGATTTCCTTCAGCCGGAGCTGATGCAGATGGTTTTCACGCCATACAGCAATGAAAAGGCGGGAATGAATAATTACGGCTTAGGATTCAGAATGAAAATTTTTGATAACGGAGAGAAGCTGACCTATCATAATGGCTGGTGGCATGGAACCAATTCAGTTTTTGCCCATTTATTAAAATCTAAAGTAACCATTATTGCAATCGGTAATAAATATTCAAACAGAGTATATACTGCACTTGCTTTATCCGGATTATTTGAGGATTTCCCGGCACAGAAAGACAAGCTTCACAGCGTAATGAATGATAATCAGGATTCTTTGAAAAACGGACATGAAGTTTTTGGAGAATAATGTTTATTTTTGCTTAAACGTATTCATGAAAAGATTTTTTTTATTATTCATTATCGGTTTTCTTGTGCAGTCCTGTGCAAGAGTGGGTTCGCCTGTAGGAGGGCCGAAAGATACATTAGCTCCCAAATTTTTAAGCTCAAATATTGATACAACAAGAATCAATGTTCCGAGGGATATTAAAGAGCTCCGTATTGATTTTGATGAATATGTAACGTTGAAAGATATCAACAAAAATCTGATCATCTCACCACCGATCAAAAAGATCAAACGTATTTTACCTTCCAATATCGCGAATAAATACCTGATTATTCAATGGGAAGATACTTTACAGGCCAATACGACCTATAATTTTAATTTCGGAAACTCTATTACGGATAATAATGAAGCTAATGTTTTGCGTTACTTTAATTTTGCTTTTTCAACCGGTGATAAATTAGATGATCTATACATCAGTGGAGAAGTAAAAGATGCCGTAGCAATAAAGCCGCAATCTACATCGGATAATAAACTTGTTGTGGGCTTATATAAGGTACAGGATACAATGAACTATAAGCAGAAACCGTATTATATCACCAAAGTGGATGATGACAGCTATTACGAGCTTAATTATTTATCTCCGGGAAAATATAAGATCATTGCATTTGAAGATGAAAACGGAAATTCAATATATGATCCTGGAAAAGAAAAAATAGGCTTCCAGAAAGATCCTGTAGATGTGCAGACCTCCATATCAGGCTTGAATTTAAAAATCTATCCGTCTAAAAAGCCATTGAAATATGGTGAAATGAAAGAAATACCGGGTGGGATTGTAATGACCTTTGACGGACATCCGAATGATGTAAAAGTTCTTTCTTTAAATGATAAGCTTCAGGATATAAAAGTTACCCATCAGTCTAAATCGGATTCAGTGAGAATCTGGTTCGATGCGGTAAAAAATAATGTGGGACAAAGCACGACAGAAAATTTAAAGTTCAGTTACGATGCCGATAAGAAGCAAGATACCGTTTCTGTATTTTACAAGTATAATACGAAGAATGCAATGGATGTGATCAGTGATAACGGAGGATCATTGTTAGCTCCAAAGACCGACTTTAAAATCAGTTCCAATTATTACCTGGATAAAATCAATTCAGACAAATGGATCCTTAAAACAGAGGGAGACAGTCTGAATACTTTACCTTTTACAGCAAAAATTTCGGAAACAAACCCTTACCAGATTTTGGTCCATTCTGATTTCATAACCGGAAAAAAATACCAGCTGACGATTCCTAAAGAAACGGTTTCATCTTTCTATGCTAAAAATACCCAGTCGAAACGTTTTGACTTTGAAGCAGATAAAATTGAAAACTACGGCAGTGTAACTTTTAAACTTCAGAATGCTCCTGCTACCAATTATTGGATCCAGCTATTGGATACTTCAGAAAAAGTGGTTTACCAGAAATATACGAATGGAAATGAGATTAAATTCGATATTTTAAAACCTTCCGAGTATATCGTAAGGATTCTTGTAGACAATAATGATAATAAATATTGGGATGAGGCTGATTTCCAGAATGAAATTTTTGCAGAAGATTCCTATGTTTTCTATAAAGTTGCTGTGGTGAGGCCATTATGGGATACCAATGAAAACTGGGACCTAAAGGACCCACGGGTATTGGATACCAAAAGTCTGAATATTCCAAAGCAACCTGTCAAGGAAACTGAAAAAGAAGATCAGGATCTGAAATCCGGGAATGCCCTTGTTAAACCTGTAAGATAAAAGACCAGTTCATGAAGACGGTAAAGAAGATTCTATTCTGGAGCCTGGTGGCTTTTGCGATCATTCAGTTTATTCCTATAGACAGAAATAATAAGCCTGTTGACCACAAAGTTAATTTTGTTGATTCAAAAAAAACTCCGGTGAAAATCTCGGCGTTGATTAAAGGAGCGTGCTACGATTGTCACTCCAATGAAACGGTTTACCCGAAATATGCCTATATAGCACCGGTTTCCTGGTCTGTAAAAAGCCATGTCAATGAAGGTCGGGAGCATATCAATTTCTCTGTTTGGGAAACTTATAATACAGACCTGAAAGCCAATATGCTTAAAAATGTTGTTCAGACGCTTCAGGGCAAAACAATGCCGATGCCCGGGTATATTGTTTATCACAAAGAGGCTAATCTATCAGAAGCGGAAAGAGTATTGCTTGAAAATTATTTTGAAGAAATGCTGAAATCCAAAACCTATTAAATCAATTTCTTCAGGTCTTTTAAATTTTACTTACAGTTAATTCTGCATAATTTGCAAAATCTGAGTGAGTTATAAATACATGGTTTTCAATTACAAATATCACTGATTTTCGCAAATGATTGCATTTTAAAAATCTGTAAAAAAGAAAATCTGGCTTGAATAAAGCCAACTTATATAAAGAGTAAAGCGGACCTAGGTCCGCTTTTTTATTGATAAATTTTTAAACAGATTTCAGATACTGTTCAAAAAATCTCTTCTGAGAATCAAAAGCAATATCTTCCAGGTTGATTTCACTTAAAGGAATCCACTGTGTTTCTGAGATTTCTGAAAGCTCCAGGCTTGCCTCAAATTTTTCTGAAATCCGATATTCATAAAACAGATCGATCGTATTATAATCAATTTCTTTGTAATGATAAATATTAGGAAGACTTGTTAAATATTTTAAATTTGAAATATTGATATCCAGCTGAAGCTCTTCAAATAATTCTCTTTTACAGCTTTCTTCAGCACTTTCCCTGGGATCTACAAAACCTCCGGCAAGATCCAGCTTACCCTTTTTAGGGTCCTGATTTCTTCGGGTAAGATAAATTTCGTTCCCACATCTTATGACTACAGCTACAGCGCCGGCCACGTTATTGTATAACCTGAAGTCACAATTGGGGCAGCTCCATTTTTTTTCACCATCCCATTGTAAAGATTCTTTACCACAGCTAGGGCAATATTTCAATAATTTCATTAAACAATATTAATATTTCTCGGATGATAAGTCAGGATAACATCCCTGAGCTCTTCAGTTTTCAGATGCGTATAAACCTCTGTAGTGGTAATGCTGGAATGTCCCAGCATTTCCTGTATATAACGAAGATCTGCCCCGTTCTGCAGCAAATGGGTAGCAAAAGAATGCCTGAAGGTATGCGGAGATATTTTCTTGCTTACACCGGCTTTATCGGTAAGTTCTTTTATAATAAGGAATACGATAACTCTTGACATAGAGGTACCTCTGCTGTTAAGAAATAAAGTGTCCTCATATTTCTTATTTATTTTACTTTTCGAACGCACCTCCCTGATATAATTTCCCAGTAATTCTGCAGTGTAATCGGCTAAAGGAACGAAACGGGTTTTATTTCCCTTTCCATGTATCTTAATATAATTTTCTTTAAAATTGATATTTGAAATTTTCAGGTCGATAAGCTCAGAAACCCGCAGCCCGCAGCCATAAAGGACCTCAATAATACATTGGTTTCGCTTCCCAAGATCCGATGAGATTTCTATTGCTCCGATAATCCTGTTGATATCCGGCAGACTTAAAGTGTCAGGTAAATACAATCCCAACTTAGGCCCCTCCAGCAATGCGGCAGGGTTGTCTTCACGGGCTTCATCTTCAAGCAGAAACTTGAAAAAAGCTTTTATGGAAGAGATCCATCGTGCCTGAGATCTTTCGCTGAATTTTTGTTTGGAGAGATTGAAGATATATTCCTGAAGGTTTTCGTACCCGATTTTATCAGGAGCTATACTGTCAAGTTCTTCCTCGGCGTATTCTTTTAATTTTTTAATGTCCCGAACATAGGCGTCGAGAGTGTTTTCTGAAAAATTTCTTTCGAAACGAAGAAAGATTTCAAAATCCTTAATTTTTTCATCCCAAGTCATTTGTGCTTTATTTTTTTAGTTCACAATCAGAAATTTGCTCTATTTCAATATTATGGTTTCTCAGGAACGATATTCCATCGTCATCCGAATACTCATTGATATACACGAGTCTGGTAATACCTGCCTGTAAAATCAGCTTGCTGCATTCTTTACAGGGGGAAAGCGTTAAATACAACGTCGCCCCTTTTGCAGACTGAGTGGAAGCTGCTAATTTTAATATAGCGTTTGCTTCTGCATGCAGTACATACCAGTGTGTTTTTCCGTCTTCATCCTCACAACAGTTTTCAAATCCCGAAGGAGTTCCGTTGTAACCATCTGAAATAATCATCCTATCTTTTACGATAAGAGCACCTACCTGCTTTCTTTTACAGTAGGAGAGCTTTGCCCACTCCTGAGCCATCTTAAGATAAGCTTTATCAAACTTATTCATACCGCAACATTGTTTTTTTCGAAATAATTTGAGTTTAATTTTTTTTAGAAGCCAGGCTTTCTTTTTTCTATAAAAGCAGTAACTCCTTCTTTTTTATCGTCCAGTTCAAAAAGTTCTCCGAAATATTTAATTTCAGTATCGAAACCTTTATCCGTGTCTGATAAATTGACGGCATGGATAGCCTTTGATATTGCCATTGGTGAGTTAAAGGCAATAATTTTTGCTAATTCTTTTGTTTTTAATAATAAATCTTCAATAGGGTATACTTCATTAACCAATCCGATTTCCTTTGCTCTCTGCGCAGGAATCATTTTGGCTGAGAAGATCATTTCGTTGGCAAGGCCTTTTCCGATAAGCTTCGGAAGTCTCTGAGTTCCTCCATAACCGGGAATTAATCCCAACGTTACTTCCGGAAGTCCGAGCTTCGCATTTTCCGATGCGTATCTGATATGGCATGCCATGGCAAGCTCTAATCCACCGCCTAAAGCAAAGCCATTAACTGCTGCAATGACAGGTTTAGACAGGTTTTCTATTTTGTTAAACAGAGAATTATGTCCGGTTCTGGCCAACTCTTCTGCTTTATCTTGTCCGAAGTCACTAAACTCCTTAATATCTGCTCCGGCAACGAAAGATTTCTCTCCGCTTCCTGTAATAATAATAGCCCTGCAGTTTGTATCTGAATTTAATTCATCGAATGCAGCACTGAGTTCCTGAATGGTTTTAGCATTTAATGCATTAAGACTTTCAGGTCTGTTTATGGTAATAATAGATATTTTATCTTCTTTATTTAATAATATATTTTCGTAGCTCATTTTCCAATTTAAAATATTATTTTCTGCAAATTATAATTTTTTTACAAAAAAAAGGAAAAAATATTGACTTTTTTTCCTTTTAATTGAATTTATGTTCAATATAATTATTTGGAATGGTTCATCATATTTGCGTCAATATTGATGTTTAACTGTGATGCTACTTTCATGCCAAGTTCTATATTACTCCTGAAAAAGTGACATAATTGTCGGTTGATGATTTCATCTCTCTTTGGTCCGTCAATTCCTCTCATGCTTCCTACTATATTATTGATAAGATTTTCCCTGTCATCAGAATTCATTGCTTTCGTATATAATAATCCCGGCTGTGTATAGTGGTCATCATCGTTCTCATTTCTGTTATAGCTGGCAACATGGGCACTGTCAAGTTCATAATCATAGCTTTTATAAGCAGAATCTGCTTTAATATTGTCAAAACTGTTCGGATGATAATTCGGCTGATCACCATAGTCCTTAGCATCTGCCATAAAACCGTCTCTCTGATAATTATTCGTTGCAAAAGGACAACGGTTCACCTCAAGCTGATGGGCATTGACTCCCACTCTGTACCGGTGTGCATCCGGATAGGAGAATAACCTTCCCTGCAGCATTTTGTCAGGAGAAAAACTGATTCCGTTAATTAGATTGCTGGGTGAAAAAGTAGATTGCTCTACGTGGGCAAAATAATTAACAGGAATTTCATTCAACTCCATTTCTCCAACTTCAATTAAAGGAAAATCTCCCTGGAACCATACTTTGGTTACATCAAAAGGATTCCACCTGAAATCTCTGGCCTGCTCTTCGGTCATTACCTGAATGTATAAAGTCCATCTAGGAAAATCACCGTTTCCGATGGCATTACAAAGATCCTCCTGAGCAAAATCCGGGTTTTCTCCGGCCATTTTTACGGCATCTTCATTGGTGAAGTTTTTTATGCCCTGTTTTGTTTTAAAATGGAATTTTACCCAGACCCTTTCATTGTTTGCATTTATCATTGAGAATGTATGGGAGCCAAAGCCGTGCATATGCCTATATCCGTGGGGAGTGCCCCTGTCTGACATTAAAATAAGAACCTGATGAAGGGATTCAGGATTCAAGCTCCAGAAGTCCCACATCATCGTAGCACTTTTCAGATTGGTTTTCGGAACTCTTTTTTGGGTATGGATAAAATCCGGGAATTTTTTAGCATCCTTGATGAAGAAAACAGGAGTATTATTTCCTACCAGATCCCAGTTTCCGTCTTCCGTATAAAATTTCAAAGCAAAACCACGGGGGTCTCTTGCCGTATCTGCACTCCCTTTTTCTCCTCCTACCGTGGAAAAACGGGCAAACATTCTGCAGGAATTTCCAACTTTAGAAAAAAGTTTTGCTTTTGTATATTGGCTGATATCATGGGTTACAGTGAAAGTCCCGTAAGCCCCGGTTCCTTTTGCATGAACAATTCTTTCAGGGATCCTTTCTCTTACAAAATGAGCCAGGTTTTCCTGAAGGATAAAATCCTGTAATAAAACGGGACCCCTCGGGCCTGCTGTCTGGGAGTCCTGATGTTCAAAATAGGGTGCTCCGCTGCTTAATGTTAATTTTTTAGAATCCATATACTTAAGAATTTTTTAATTTATGAGTGTCGTAAGAACGCATACTACGGGTAAGAATTATCAAATTTACTTCAATTTTTAATTGCTGAAAGCAAAAACATCATATCTTTGTAATAGATAATATTAATCAAATGAACATTCAGCAACTGGAGTATCTTATCGCTGTAGATAAGTATAAACATTTTGGTAAGGCAGCTCAAGCATGCTTCATTACGCAACCTACGCTAAGTGCAATGATACAGAAATTTGAGGACGAACTGGATGTAAAGGTTTTTGACCGTACGACCCACCCTATCCGTACCACAGATGTAGGGCTTCAGATCATTGATCAGGCTAAGGTTATTATAGAATCTGTCAATGAGCTGAAGAATAAGGCCAACCTGTTAAATAATATTTTAGGAGGTACAATCAATCTTGGAATTATTCCTACCGTTTCTTCTTTTATTTTACCAAGTGAGATCTTCAGCTTTCTGGAAGAAAATCCGAAAATCCAGATGAATGTAAAAGAAATGACTACGGATAATATTATCAAAGCTTTGAAAGCCGGAGAGCTTGACGCCGGAATTATCTCTACACCTTACGATACCGCTGATGAATTTTATCAGGATTTCTTATTCAATGAAGAATTAATGATTTACAGTTCGGATACTGAGGCCAATAAGAAAAATACCTATGTAATTCCTGAAGAGCTGAATGTGGAAAAAGTTTGGCTTTTGGAAGAAGGAAACTGTTTGAGAAGCCAGTTTGAGAATATTTGCCATTTGAAGGAAAATACTTTGAAACCAAAGAATTTAGACTTTTTAGCTTCTAATATTCAGACGTTGGTTCATATGGTGGATAAAGTAGGAGGAATCAGTATTTTACCGGAATTAGCTTTAAGCCAGCTTTCTGATGAACAGAAAAGTAAAGTCTTCAGATTTAAAAAACCTTTCCCTTACAGAGAAATAAGTATCATTTATTATAAACCGACTTTCAAGCAAAAAATCATTGATGAATTATCTTCTTCTATACAATTATCATTGAAAGAAAGATTGAATTATAATGAAAATCCAAAAGAATTCGTAAGCATAAAACCGCAATAGTTTTTTTCTTTTATTTGAGGATAAGCCTCTCGTTTAAAGAAAATTGCAATTAACCTGCAAAAGTTTTGAGTATTAAGAAAATAGTACTTAACTTTGCAGACGTTTACGAACGAGGAAAAATTTGACCTGATTGCAACCTCTTTAAAAAAAGCTAAAACAGTATTTCTTTTTGAGCTTTCCGGGCAATTATTTGAATTTTCCTCATTTATTAATTAATAAAACAAAAGAATAATATGTCTTATTTATTTACGTCTGAATCAGTTTCAGAAGGACACCCGGATAAAATTGCCGATCAGATTTCCGACGCCTTAATCGATCATTTTTTAGCTTATGATAAAACATCAAAAGTAGCATGTGAAACGCTTGTTACTACAGGACAGGTAGTTTTGGCCGGAGAAGTGAAGTCAGATGCCTATCTTGATGTTCAGACGATTGCCAGAGAAGTTATTAACGGAATCGGATATACAAAAGGTGAATATATGTTCAATGGGGATTCTTGCGGTGTTATTTCTGCGATCCATGAGCAGTCACCGGATATCAATCAGGGAGTTGACAGAATTGTATCTGACGAAACTTTTGAAAGCAAAGCCAATGCACAGGGTGCAGGAGACCAGGGAATGATGTTTGGTTATGCAACTAACGAAACGGCTAACTATATGCCCTTAGCACTGGATCTGGCACATACTATTCTTAAAGAGCTTTCTGCAATCAGAAGGGAAAATAAAGAGATTGCTTATCTTCGTCCGGATGCTAAAAGCCAGGTTACGATCGAATATTCTGATGATCATAAGCCGGTAAGAATTGATTCTATCGTAGTTTCTACCCAGCACGATGATTTCGGATCAGAAGAAGAAATGTTGAACAAAATTCGTGAAGACATTAAAAATATTTTAATTCCAAGAGTTGTTGCTCAGCAGACAGCAGAAATCAAAGCATTATTCAACGACCAGATCAAATATCACATCAACCCTACTGGGAAATTTGTAATCGGTGGTCCTCACGGAGATACCGGTCTTACAGGAAGAAAAATTATTGTTGATACCTATGGCGGCAAAGGAGCTCACGGTGGTGGAGCCTTCTCAGGAAAAGATCCTTCAAAAGTAGACAGGAGTGCAGCTTATGCAACAAGGCATATTGCTAAGAATTTAGTAGCTGCAGGTGTTGCTGATGAAGTTCTTGTACAGGTTTCTTATGCAATCGGTGTTGCTGAGCCATGTGGTTTATACATTAATACTTACGGAACTTCAAAAGTAGATCTTCACGATGGTGAAATCGCTAAAAAAGTTTCTGCAATTTTTGATTTAAGACCTTATGCTATTGAGCAGAATCTTAAACTGAGAAATCCTATCTATCAGGAAACAGCTTCTTACGGACATATGGGGAAAGAGCATTATATAGCTGATAAAACGTTCAATAAAGGACACAAAAATGAGATCACATTAAAAGATCTTGAATTTTTCACCTGGGAAAAATTAGACAAAGTAGAAGAAATTAAAACCGCTTTCGGTATTTAATTTTTCTCTTAAGAAATAAATAGACTGCTTTATCTTCATCAGATAAGGCAGTTTTTTTTAATTTTACACCTTAAATAAATTAAAGATGATGAATTTTCGATTTGCAATAACCATTCTGTCCCTGTTTTTCCTGAGTACATTTGCAAAAGCCCAGTATACCATGCATAAAATGATTAATGTAGGGTATGTGTACCAGAATCAAAGCTTCGGGGAAATAGGAGGGAAATTGCTTTTCCTGAAAAATGATGATGTTATTTACAGGTTGGGAGGCTCTGCATTAATGGGCTCTACCCATTCCAAATTTGCTATTATGCCTAAACTTCAGGCTGATGTTTTGCTTAATTTTGAAAAAAATGTGGATTTTTACCACTCCTATTATTTTTTGATCGGCGCAGAAGGAACTAATAAATATGTGGCCCCTAAAGTTGGAGTTACCCTTTTCGGATTGCTGGATCTTACTGCAGGGTATGCTTTTCCTGTCGGAGATGCCGAATTAAACGGAAAGAAGCTGAAAGGAGTGAATGTTAATTTCACATTAAATATCCCTACTGTATTCATTCATGATATGTTTAAGTAAGTTTTTTTAAATATTTTCTGGAAAAATTTAATAATGGGTTAACAGTTATTAAAATTTTATTATATTTACATCCATAATAAACGTACCGCTTATTGATTGGACTCTATTCTTTAAAACTGTTTTGCATTTATGGTTAGAATCAGATGAAATATCTGGAAGATTGCCTGACCGCAAATTTTTATTATTGAGAAGAGTTATGAAATCAAAATCGGATAGCCTATTAATTTCCCTTTATCAAAAAGGAGACGAAGGTGCTTTATCAGCACTTATTCATCGTCATCAGAGAGAACTGTTTACATTCATTTTTTATAAGATTAATGATGAAGATCTGGCCAATGATATTTTTCAGGATACATTCATGAAGATTATCGTAATGCTGAAAGAAGGACGTTATAATGAAGAAGGAAAATTTATTCTTTGGGCAAAAAGAATTGCTCACAATCTTATCATCGACCATTTCAGATTAAAATCCAAAAATATCAAAGTTTCAGAAACTACTTTCGAGACTGATGAATATTCTATTTTTGATTTGATCAGAGAACCTTCCGAAAACATTGAAGACCAATTGGTTTCAAGACAGATTCAGGAAGATTTGCTGAGAATGCTTCAATTCCTGCCTCAGAATCAGCAGGAAGTAATTAAATTAAGATTTTTTGACGGGTTAAGTTTTAAAGAAATCGCAGACCACACTGATATGAGTATCAATACTACATTAGGAAGGGTACGGTATGCTTTAATTAACCTGAGAAAAATCATGGAAGAGAATAATATTATACTGACGAGATAATAATTCTTGATATTTCTCGTTTTAAGGAAAACATTTTAGCCTATGAAAAAAAATGATTCCTTAAAAGTGAAAGCTTTGAAACCGAAAAAACAAACAATTGATTTTTTACTCAACTTTTCAAAAAGTCTTGAAATAGTTAAAGCTAAAAACAAGAATTATCCGATTTCCAAAAATTAAAAGTATTAATTTTGTGCTGTATGAAAATTCAGCACATTTTTTTTGATCTCGATAATACACTTTGGGATCACCGTAAGAATGCTTACCTTACTATAAAAAATCTTTTTGAAAAAGAAGAAATCACTTTAAAATATTCAATTGACTTTGAAGAATTTCATTCCGTCTATCATGATATCAATGAAAGGCTCTGGGAACAAATAAGAGATGGTATCATCGGTAAAGAATACCTGAGGAAACATCGCTTTTATGATACTTTCAGGCATTTCGGGGTTGAAGATGAAAACCTTTCAGAGTTCTTTGAAGAACATTTTTTAGATAAAATGCTTTACCATAATGAATTGGTGGAAGGGGCAGTTTATATTTTAGACTATCTGAAGTCAAAAAACTACACATTGCACATCATTTCAAATGGGTTTCAGGAAGTTACAGAGAGAAAATGTATCTTATCCGGAATTGATAAGTATTTTCAAACCATCACCAGCGCAGATTCTGTTGGGGTAAGAAAACCTAACCCTTTAATTTTCGAATATTCTTTAGGCCTTTCCAGTGCAGATAAAGAAGAAAGTATTCTGATCGGAGATGATTGGATTGCTGATGTAGTCGGAGCCAGAAGGTTCGGGATGGATGTGATTTTTTTTGATGTGTATAAAGAAAACAGACAGGAAGAAAATTTAAAATCAATCACGCATCTTTTACAGATTAAAGATTACTTATAAATATGAAAGCTCAAAGACAAACACCAGCCTATTTTTTCAAGGTTTTGCCATTCATCTTTTTGGCTTTCCTGGGCGGTATGGTTACTATGGGAACAATGATCTATGTAATGAGTCCTGTTACCGATGTTAATTTTGATCTTAAGAATCCTTTTCTGGCAATTATGTTAATTGTTATGATCGGTGGAATTTTCGGAAGTAATCTGATGTATAATTCCCTTAAAAATAAAATTGAAATTCAGGATAGCACAGAAAGTAAGGTGACAAAAATCCAACGCGCAATAATTATGAGATTTGCCTTTGTTGAAGGGCCTGCATTATTGGGAATTGTTTTCTATTTAAAAGAAGTAAACCTGGTATTTCTGATGCTGTCAGCCATGATGGTCCTTTATTTTTTAACTTTAAGGCCATCAAAAGAAAAAATCTTAAATGACATGAATCTTACTTCTGATGAAAGAAGAGAATTTGAGTAATTCTATTTTATTATAATCAGGGCTTCTTCCTGACCCGCTGCTAAATCTTCACTTGGTAGCTTCTGAAATTCAAAAAACAAAGACCGCCTTTTGAGCAGTCTTTGTTTTTTATAATTTTAAAGCGAGAAATTAAATTCCTAAACTTTCTCTTACTCTTTTTATAGTTTGAGTAGCTATTGTTCTGGTTTTTTCAGCGCCTTCCTGTAGTTTTACCTCCAATTCATCCAGATGGGTCATATAATAGCTGAATACCTCTCTTTCTTTGGCGAAACGGATTAGAATCAGGTTTAAAAGCTCTGCTTTTGCATGCCCGTAACCAAAGTTTCCGGCAAGGTATTTTACTCTTAATTCTTCCGTTTGTTCAGGAGTTGCGATCAGCTCATAGATAGCAAAAACTTTATCTGTAGAAGGATCTTTCGGTTCTTCCAGGGATTTGGAATCTGTTTCAATGCTCATTACCTGTTTTTTCAGTTCTTTATCAGATAAGAAAATATTAATAATGTTTCCTCTGGATTTAGACATTTTATGACCGTCTGTTCCGGGAACATATTTCGTGTTTTCCTGAAGCTCAGCCTGAGGAAGTACCAGGACTTCACCCATCTGATTATTGAACCTTGAAGCTACATCACGGGCAATCTCCAGATGCTGAAGCTGATCTTTTCCCACAGGAACGATCTCCGCATCATACAACAGGATATCTGCAGCCATTAAAATAGGATAAGTAAACAAACCGGCATTTACATCCTGAAGACGGTCTGCCTTATCTTTGAAAGAATGGGCAAGTGTTAATCTCTGATAAGGAAAAAAACATGATAAATGCCAAGATAGTTCACAGGTTTCAGGGATATCACTCTGTCTGTAAAAAAATGTTTTTTCGGTATCTAATCCACAAGCAAGCCAAGCCGCAGCAATCTCATAGGTGTTTTGTTTTAATTCTTTCGCATCTTTAATCTGCGTAAGTGAATGCAGATTGGCAATGAATAAAAATGATTCGTTTCCTTCCTGCTTTGATAGCTCAACAGCAGGAATAATTGCCCCAAGGAGATTTCCTAGGTGCGGGGTTCCGGTGGCTTGTATGCCGGTAAGAATTCTTGACATTTGTTTTATTGTTTATAAAAATTAATGAATTGCAAATTTAAGAGGTTTGTGGGGAATAAAGGATTAAAAATATTAAAAATATTTTTTTGATAAATGTCAATAGGACATAATTAATATTCAATAGGGACGGGCTTTAGCCCGTTTTCAAAATTTGAAATCCATCAACAGGCTTTAGCCGAAATCTAAATTAAAACAGCTAAAACTCCTTCCGGTGGCTGAGGCACTCGAAGCCACCGGAATCTCCAAATTAAGGAATTAAAATCCTATCCCCACCGAATTTCGGTTCAACACCCAGAATGAGATCCCAATACACTTTCGCTTTGGCAATATATTCCCGCATATTCGTCTTAAAGCCTGCATATTTATTCACATCATTGGCATTGTAGCCGTAAGCTTCAATTCCGTTTTTACGGGCTAAGAAGACTGCTCTTTCATTGTGAAACTTTTGTGAAATAATAACCAGCTTGGTTTGTCCGAAAATTTCTTTCGCTCTTACTACAGAATCCAGGGTCCTGAAACCTGCATGATCCATGAAAATTTTATCTTTCGGAATACCATATTCCATCAGGGTAAGTTGCATATCTTCGGGCTCATTATAATCTTTCGTGCTGTTGTCACCACTTACGATGATGTACTTTATCTTTCCGCTTTTATACAGATCTATAGCTGCCTGAATCCTGTTATAGAAATAGGCATTGGGCATTCCGTTGCTGAGGTTTTTACCGGTTCCCAGAAGTAATGCAGTTTTGGTCTCGGGAATATCTGAAATTTTATAGGATACAAATGCGTCACTTTCCTTTTTGATGCTATAATTGGCCCAGGCAATAAAAATAATTCCTGCAACGAGAAGAAGCAGGAAAATTTTAAACAGAGTTCTGATTATTTTTTTCATTTGATAATATCTTCTAAAATTCGAGTCCGTTCGGGAATGCTTTCTTTCTGAATATTAATAAAAGAGCAGCTCCTACCGTAATGGCTGAATCAGCAACATTGAAAATATATTTGAAGAACTCAATATGCTTACCGCCGATTAAAGGTACATTTTCAGGAACGTTCCAGTCTACCAAAGGAAAATGCAGCATATCGACCACGCAGCCTTTCATGAAAGTAGAATATCCTTCACCGAAAGGAACAATTTTGGAAACCCCGCCATATCCGATCCATCGGTCGATGCTTGGGTCATAAACGGTTCCGCTGTCAAAGATCAGTCCGTAAAACATACCGTCAATAATATTTCCGATAGCTCCTGCAAAAATGATTGCCATCGGAATTAAAAGATAGTTGGAAGCTCCCTGCTTTAACCATTTTTTAAACATATACACCATTCCGCCGATCAGGAAAAGCCTTAGAATTACGAGAAAATATTTTCCGATAACCCCTCCGAAATGAAGGCCATAAGCCATTCCCGGATTTTCCACAAAAGTCAGTTTGAAGCCCGGAAAAACGGTAACACTGTCATCCAGATTGAAATGGGTTTTAATATATATTTTTGAAGCCTGGTCAATTAATAACACCAAAAAAGTGATAGCTAATATTTTTTTCATTACAATCCTTTTGGTTTAAACGGTTTTGCTATTTTCTCGTTTTTTCTGTCAACAATTTTTTTAATTGTTTTCTGGTTGTGATGGGTATTTTTGATATGAAACTTTTCAAACTTAATGTTCATCTCTTTTAAAACACTTTTCAGGGCATTAAGTTCCATTGCATTTTTAGTGTGTACTATTATAGATTCCATTCTCTTCAATTTAATTTATTTTCTGGACAATTCATCCAATCTTTTTCTGTCTTTTGCAGACAGGTCATTGATGCCGTTTTCGCCCATTTTACTTAAAAGCCGGTCGATTTCTTTTTCCCTTTCGCGCTTATCGGAATTAAACCGGTCATCTATGGTGTAATTTTTCTGTTTGTCCGGGAAGAATCTGTTTTTGATCCAATTCCTGTTGAAAAACAAAAGAATTACAGCAATGATAATCCCTAAAATTAATAGTTCGCTCATGGATATAAATTAAAAATTAGGTTTATAAAGTATTTCATGAAATACGATATAAACCCAAATTTATTTTACAAACCTTACGGTTATTTCTGCATATTTTTCGCTTCGATGCTCAATGTGGCATGAGGAACGGCTAAAAGTCTTTCCTTAGGAATCAGCTTTCCTGTTACTCTGCAAATACCATAGGTTTTATTTTCAATTCTGATTAAAGCATTTTTAAGATCCCGCACGAATTTTTCCTGTCTTCCTGCCAGAATAGAATTTTGTTCCTTGCTCAGAGTTTCCGCTCCCTCTTCAAAAGCTTTGAATGTAGGTGAGGTATCATCAGTTCCATTATTCTGGTCGTTGATAAAACTTTCTCTGATCAGCTGTAAATCTTTTTCTGCTTTTTCTATTTTTTCTTTTATTATAGCTTTAAATTCTTGTAAATCAGCATCGCTATATCTTACTCTTTCGTCTGACATGTTCTTTTTCTCTTTTTAATAAAATTATGAAATGGAATTTGAAATCCAATAACTATATGTTAATTTTTTTCAACATTTATCTTAAAATTAACCTCATCTATTTCGATTTCGTTAAAATTTGAAAGTGAAGATACAATTTCTATTTTATTTGACAAGACCTCTGAGGAAATATATTCTTCATTTTTCTTAATATCATCAAGGAAAGGTGAATTTTCTTCCACAAGAATATTAATCCTGTCAGTCAACTCAAAATCCTTGTCTTTTCTCAGGTTCTGAATTCTGTTGATGAATTCTCTTGCAATACCTTCAGATTTTAACTCGTCTGTTAACTTCAAATCTAGTGCCACAGTTGTTTTTCCGTCGGAAGTTACCGTCCAGCCCGGGATATCCTTAGTAGAGATTTCAACATCGGAAAGGGTGATTTCATATCCCTGAACATCAATTTTTCCTTCCTTTTCAAGGCTTGAAATTTGTTCTGTGGTAAGATTTGCTATTTCACCACCCACTACTTTCATGTCTTTTCCCAATTTAGGTCCGAGAGCTTTGAAGTTGGGCTTGATTTGCTTTACAATTAAATGAGATGCTTCTTCAGCATTAATTAACTGTAATTCTTTTACATTTACTTCCTGTTTGATCAGGTCTGCAACAGCCAATATCTGTTCCTCTGCTTTAGAATCCAATACAGGAACCAGTACTTTTTGTAATGGCTGGCGTACTTTTATGTTCTCTTTCTTTCTAAGAGAGAAAACCATACTGGTGATGTTCTGTGCCAGATGTGTTTTTTCAACCAGATCCTGGTCGATCAGACTTTCATCGGCAACCGGGAAATCCGTAAGGTGTACAGATTCGCAGTTTTCTTTTCCGGTTACTTTATTTAAATCCTGATACAACTGATCCATAAAGAACGGAGCGATTGGTGCGGATAGTTTAGCAACAGTTTCCAGGCAGGTGTATAAAGTCTGGTAAGCAGAGATTTTATCTTCCGAATAATCTCCTTTCCAGAAGCGTCTTCTGCATAATCTTACATACCAGTTACTCAAATTATCATTCACAAAATTGCTGATTGCTCTTGCAACTCTTGTTGGCTCGTAATCTTCGTAGAATTCTTTTACATCTTTAATTAATAAATTTAATTCAGAAAGGATCCATCTGTCGATTTCAGGCCGGTTTTCAACCTCTTTTTCTGAATAGCTGAAGCCGTCAACATTCGCATATAGAGCAAAGAATGAGTACGTATTGTAAAGAGTTCCGAAGAATTTTCTTCTTACCTCATCAATTCCCTCGATATCAAACTTCAGGTTTTCCCAGGGATTTGCATTTGAGATCATGTACCAACGGGTAGCATCCGGCCCGTAAACAGAAAGTGTTTCGAAAGGATCTACAGCATTTCCTAAACGTTTTGACATTTTCTGACCGTTTTTATCCAAAACAAGGCCGTTGCTCATTACATTTTTATAAGCAACCGAATCAAAAACCGCAGTTCCGATAGCGTGAAGAGTATAGAACCAGCCACGGGTCTGGTCAACACCTTCAGCGATAAAGTCTGCAGGGAATGCTTTTTTATTGTCGATTAATTCTTTATTCTCAAAAGGATAGTGAAGCTGTGCATAAGGCATAGAACCTGAATCGAACCAAACATCGATCAAATCACTTTCACGTCTCATTTCTCTTCCTGAATCTGAAACAAGAACTACCTTGTCAACCACATTTTTATGTAAATCAACCAAAGCATAATTCTGTTCAGACATGTTCCCGATCACAAATCCTTTGAAGGGATTTTCTTTCATTAATCCAGCTTCAACTGATTTTTCGATCTCGTTGTATAATTCTTCTACAGAACCGATGATCTTTTCTTCTTTCAGGTCATCAGTTCTCCAGATTGGTAACGGGATACCCCAATATCTTGAACGGGATAAATTCCAGTCGTTTACATTTTCAAGCCAGTTGGCAAAACGTCCTTCTCCTGTTGCTTTCGGTTTCCAGTTGATTTCTTTGTTCAAATTAACCAGTCTGTCTTTTACAGCGGTCATTTTTACAAACCATGAATCCAATGGATAATACAATACAGGTTTGTCAGTTCTCCAGCAGTGTGGATACGAGTGAACGTATTTCTCTACTTTGAAAGCTTTGTTTTCAGTTTTCAATAAGATGGCCAGCTCTACATCCCATGATTTTTCAGGAGCGGTTCCGTCATCATAATATTCATTCTTGATATATTTTCCTGAGAAAACTTCCGGAACATTATTTCCTTTAATAAATCTACCCTGTAAATCTACCAATGGAACCAGATTGTCATTCTCATCTTTTACCAACATCGGCGGAACTCCTGCATCTTTTGCAACCCTGGCATCATCTGCACCAAAAGTCGGCGCGATGTGAACGATACCGGTACCGTCTTCCGTAGTTACAAAATCTCCTAAAATCACTCTGAACGCTTTTTCGGGGGTTTCAGTTGGTGTAAACCAAGGGATCAGCTGTTCGTATTGAGTTCCTGCAAGTTTATCCCCGGTGAATTCTTTTAAAATCTGATACGGAATTGTTTTGCTTTCAGAAGTATAGTTAGCAAAATCTTCATCAGTTCCGGCAACATATTTCTTACCAAAGTTCTTTTCTAAAAGTACTCTCGCTAAAATAACGGTTACAGGTTCAAATGTGTACTGATTGAATGTCTTTACAACAACATATTCAATATCTCTTCCTACTGCAAGGGCAGTATTGGAAGGTAATGTCCATGGAGTTGTCGTCCATGCCAGGATATTTATATCACCGTCAACATCATTGAACAGTTCAGAAGATTCTTTTATTACATTAAACTGAGCCACAATCGTAGTGTCCGAAACATCACGGTATGTTCCGGGCTGATTTAGCTCGTGAGAAGAAAGTCCTGTTCCTGCTTTCGGAGAGTAGGGCTGGATGGTATATCCTTTGTACAGCAAATCTTTGGCATACAATTGTTTCAGCAACCACCAAACCGTCTCCATATATTTTGACTTATAGGTGATATACGGATCATCAAGATCTACCCAGTATCCGATTTTCTCAGTAAGGTTATTCCACACGTCTGTATAACGCATTACTGCTTCACGACATGCTTTGTTATAATCTTCAATAGAAATTTTTTTGCCAATATCTTCCTTTGTAATCCCTAATTCCTTTTCAACACCCAGCTCCACAGGAAGCCCGTGTGTATCCCAACCCGCTTTACGAAAAACCTGTTTCCCGTTCTGGGTCTGGTAACGGCAGAAAATATCTTTTAACGCTCTCGCCATGACGTGGTGAATTCCGGGCATACCGTTTGCTGAAGGCGGACCTTCATAAAATATAAACTCAGGCTGACCTTCGCGGATTTCAACACTTTTATTGAACGTTTTATTTTGTTTCCAAAATTCCGATACATTCTCGGCTATATCAATAAGGTTGAGGTTTTTATATTCTTTAAACTGGCTCATTGTAAATATCTCAATATCGTTGATTAATTAAGTTGGCAAATTTACTAAAATTTGTCGGTTTATAAGATATGTTTTATTTTGATATCATCTATTAAAAAGTTCAATTTCAGAAATATAATGGCGGGCTGTTTTTTGACCGTGGATTGCCAATGATGAATAAGCCGATTCTGCCTAATTCTTGACGTAAGTTTCAATGACACTTTTAGCCGGAAATTTGAAGTAAGATTTCCGGTAACTTTTTAGAAATGATGCACTTCTATACATGATCATCTGTGAGAATTTGTGCAATCTGTGGTTGGAAATAAAACCAACTGCAAGAACAAAAAAGCATTCCATCATTATTAAAATTTGTATATTTAAGTAGATATAAATCTAATGCTGTATGAAAATATTTTGTAAACTGATGCTTTTTGTTTGTGTCATCAATAACATCATCACAAAGGCTCAGAATAATTATCCACAGAATTATTTCCGGAATCCCTTAAACATTCCCATGCAGTTGGCTGCTAACTTTGGAGCAGTACGGACCAATCATTTTCACATGGGATTGGATCTTAGAACCAACAGCCAGGAAAACTTATCAGTGGTTGCCGCAGCAGACGGCTATGTAAGCAGGATAAAAGTAGAGCGGTACGGCTTTGGAAATGCAGTATATATTACCCATCCCAATGGATATACAACCGTCTATGCCCATTTAAACAAATATTTCGACAGGCTGGATGAATATGTAAAAGAAAAACAATACAAAGATGAAAAATGGGAACAGGATATTATCTTTTCTCCGGGACAGTTTCCTGTAACCAAAGGGCAGCTGATCGCCTTGAGTGGAAATACGGGCGGCTCGGCAGGACCCCATTTACATTTTGAGATAAGAGATACTAAAACAGAGGAATGTCTCAATCCGTTGCTTTTTGGTTTTGATATTCCGGATAGCATTGCTCCGGTGATCAGCGGACTTTATTGGTACGACCGGCGCTTCAGCACGTATGAGCCGGGTGCAAACGGTATTGCTGTTAAAAAAGAAGGAAATACGTATACAACGAATATTGTTCAGGTAAATTCACCATCAATAAGCTTTGCTGTTAAAGCTGTGGATAAAGCCAATAAAGGATTTAACCTTGGGGTTTATCAGGCAGAATTATTGATGGATGGAAAGCTGGTGTATGGTTTTTCCATTGATAAGATAAGTTACGATGACACCCGTTACCAGAACGGCTGTATAGACTATACCAAATTTATCAGAGATAAAATGAGTATTCAGCATCTGTCGGTTTTACCCGGGATGAAACTTCAGCATTACAGTGCCCCAAACCTGTCAGGAATTATAGATCTTCAGGATGAAAAAATTCATAATATTGAAATTATTTTAAAAGATATAAACGGAAATACAAGCCGGCTGATCACAAAAGTTCAGTTCAATACAGCATCAGATAAAGTTTCCTTCACAGATAAAACAATAATGCCGGGCGAAGGAAAAACGATTGTGACTGAAAATGCAGAGATCAATTTTAGCAGAAATGCAGTCTATGATGCTTTGAATTTTAATGCCTATGAAAACCCCGGCACTGATTTGAATGCGGTTTCAAACAGCATTGTTTTACATAGTCTGTACATTCCTGTTCATGATAATTATACGCTGAGAATAAAGCCCAATAAAAAACTAACCAACGAAGAAAAGGATAAAGCGGTCATTATGCTTGACTACGGAAGCGATAAGGATGTGGTAAAAGGAAAATGGAGTGGAAATCAGGCAGAAGGACAATTCAACAGATTAGGAACTGTAAAATTGATCTTAGACACTAGTCTTCCGTCTGTTTCACCGAATTGGAAGGATGGTGTTCTTATCAACAGTAGTTCTTTACGGTTAAAAGGAACAACCAGTACCGGCGATATTGTTTCGTTCCGTGCAGAATTGGATGGGAAATGGCTTCGTTTTGCCCGGATAAAAGATGATTTTGTCTATACTTTTGATGAAAAATGCCCGAAAGGCTCAGGTTCACATATTTTAAAAATAACGATAGAAAATACGGCTGGAAATATAAATACACAAACTTTTACCTTCCATAGATAAGATCAGTAGCTGAAAACCGTGAATAGATTTCACATGAATATATTCTACAATATTTATTTAATAAATTTGCTCTTTAAAATTAAAACCATTGGAATTTCATCCGTCAATCGAGAAAGCAGGTATTCAGGAAATAAAAACATTCCAGGAGGAAAAACTTCAGGAACTTTTGACTTACCTCGAAGGTAATTCCCCTTTTTACCAGAAGCTGTTCAGGGAAAATAATATCAAAACCGGGGATATCCGTACTTTGGAAGATCTGCGGAAAATCCCTACAACCACAAAAAATGACCTGCAGCAATATAATCATGATTTTTTCTGTATTACTCCCGATAAAATTGTTGATTACAGCACGACATCAGGAACGTTAGGTGATCCCGTTACTTTCGGTCTGTCCGACAATGATCTTGAAAGACTTGCCTACAATGAAGCGATTTCTTTTGCCTGTGCCGGCATACAAAAAGGAGATGTTGTACAGATGATTACAACAATTGATAAAAGATTTATGGCAGGCCTGGCTTATTTTTTAGGTTTAAGGAAAATGGGGGCAAGTGTTGTAAGGATGGGACCGGGAATTCCGGAACTTCAGTGGGATTCTATTTTCAGATACCAGCCGAAGTACCTGATTACGGTACCTTCCTTTCTTCTGAAAATGATCGACTATGCCGAAAAATATGAATTAGACTATAAAAACTCCAGCGTCTATGGCGCTGTTTGCATTGGAGAAAGCATCAAAAACCAGGATTTTACAGATAATATCCTTTCACAGAAGATTAAAGAAAAATGGGACATAAAACTTTTTTCTACCTATGCTTCTACAGAAATGAGTACAGCCTTTACTGAATGTGAATTTCAGATCGGAGGCCATCACCATCCTGAATTAATCATCACAGAAATTCTTGATGATAACGAAAGCCCGGTGAAAGAAGGTGAAAGCGGAGAGCTGACCATTACAACATTGGGGGTTGAAGCGATTCCTTTGCTTAGGTTTAAAACCGGAGATATTGTAAAAGCACATTATAAGCCCTGCCAATGTGGAAGAAATACAATGCGGTTAGGCCCTGTGGTCGGAAGAAAGCAACACATGATCAAATATAAAGGAACAACGCTGTATCCGCCCGCAATGAATGATATCCTGAATGATTTCAATTCGATCCGGTGCTATCAGATTGTTATCCAGTCCAATGAAATCGGGTTGGATGAAATTATCATCAGATTAAGTACAGACAGCGAATCTGAAGGTTTTGTAAATGAAGTAAGAGACCATTTTCGCGCCAAATTGAGAGTAAGCCCGAAAATAGAAATTATTGATTTTGATATTCTGGCAAAAATTGTTCACAATCCGAACAGCAGAAAACCGGTTACATTTATAGATTTAAGATAAATATGATTTTTAATATTAATAAAAAATAAAAATACGGCAGTTCTATTGAATTGCTTTTTTAATATATTTGTGGACCTAAATAAATAAACCATGAAAAAATTATTTTTGTTGATTCTTTTTGCAGTGTCAACAACTGTTGTTGCTCAAAAATTTAAGATTAAGAGCGGGGATGCAAAATTCTTAAAGGGAACTGAAACTGTAAATGTTGTTTTTGATTACACAGATATGAAGCTGTTGAAAGAAAATTATACTGAAGCAGAATATATTCCAAAAAGAATTGAAGAACTGAATAAAAAGACCGAAGGAAGCGGAGATATCTGGAAAAAACAATGGGAGAGAAGTAAAGAAGAACTTTGGAATCCCAAATTTATCATGTTATTCAATAAAATTTTGTCAAAAGAGAATATTAACACAAAGCTTAAAGAAAATACACAAAGTCCATATACTCTTATTGTTAAAGTAAAATGGATTTATCCGGGTTGGGATGCCGGGATTATGAAGCAGCCTGCAAAAGTGACAACACAGCTTACTTTTGTGGAAACGGATTCTAAAAAGGTACTGTGTGACATAGAAAGCGTAGATGCTCCGGGAGATCAGTGGGGAAGTAATTTTAATAATGAAACCAGAGTAGGAGAAGGTTTTGCTAAAACAGGTAAGACCCTTGCCCAGAGAATCGAAAGAGATTTAAAATAAAATAAAAACGGTCTGAATTTTCAGACCATTTTTTTATTGCTGTTTCTGCTGTTCCTGTTTCTCCAGTTTAATCAGGTTGGCAAGATTTTTAATTACAGTATCATGTTTTTTTACAAACGGATTGTCTTTATTCCAGACGTAACCCGCTAAAACGGCACATATTTTTTTCTTTACGTCCGGGTTTTCCGGCTGATGGAAAAATAATTCCTGAAGATTTCCGGTATACCATTCTTTCACATACGTAGTGAAAACATCTACACCATATAAAATATAATCCGTGTACTCTGTCTGCCAGTCGATTTTCTCACCGTTCAATTGCTTTAAAGCTAATTTTGCAGCAAGCATTCCCGATTCGGTTGCAAAAGCCATTCCTGATGAGAAAACGGGGTCAAGGAATTCCGAAGCATTTCCTGTTAAAGCAAATCCGTCACCAAATAATTTTTTAACCGAACAGGAATAATCTTTCAGATGTTTTGGCTCAAAAAGGAAATCTACACCACCGAAACGTTTTACATAATAATCGGAAAGAGAGATTGCTTTTTTCAAAGCTTCCGCAGGATCTCCGTTTTCGGATAATTTTTCTATATAATCTGTTGGCCCCACAATTCCTACGCTTGTATTTCCGTTAGAAAAAGGAATTACCCAAAGCCATACTTCAGTTTCTATAATATCAAAAGAAATCAAAGTTCCTTCTTCTCCTTCTTCTCTGTTGATATCTTCTACATGGGCAAAAATGGCGGAATGTGGAGAAAGTTTTGATGGTTTTTCAAGATCAAGAAGACGGGGTAAAACCCTTCCGTAGCCACTCGAGTCAATTACAAATTTGGCATGAATTTCTTTGATTTTTCCGTTTTTATTTTTTACGGTAGTGATAGAATCTGTCCCATCGAATTTAATGTCAATAACTTCAGTTTCAAACTCGAGATCGATACCTTTATTAATGACTTCATTAGCTAAAGTATGATCAAAATCAGCTCTCGGTACCTGCCACGTCCAATCCCATCCTTCACCGAATTTATCACTGAAATCAAAAATGCAGACTTCGTCGCCTCTTAAAAAACGTGCACCCAGCTTTTTTTCAAAGCCCATTTTATCCAACGCAGGGAAAAGCCCGGCTTCGTCAAAATGATCCATTACACGGGGAATCAGGCTTTCACCGACAACAAGTCTTGGGAATTTTGTTTTTTCAACGACTTTTACGTTGATGTTGTTCTTCTTTAAATATGAGGAAGATACGCATCCGGAAGGTCCGGCACCGATTACAAGAACATCAACAAATTCTTTGCTCATCTTTGATTTTTTATTTTAATAATAACTTCTATCTTTGCCGCAAAATTAGTGACAAATAATCAATATTTTATAAAATTATATATTATTACTTTTAATTGATGAAAATAAATAGCTTTTTAAAACTGAAAGATTTTCAGAATATCGTCATAAATAATGAAAAAATAGAACTGGATGATACGCTTTTAGCCAGAGTAGACGCGAGTTTTCAGTTTTTGAAAGAATTTTCGAAGAATAAGGTAATATATGGGGTGAATACCGGCTTCGGTCCGATGGCACAATTCAAAATTAGTGATGAAGACACCCATCAGCTCCAATATAATTTAATAAGAAGCCATTCTTCAGGAATTGGAAATCCTCTACCGGCACAGGAAGTAAAAGCCTGTATGCTGGCAAGGCTGAATACCTTATCATTAGGAAATTCAGGAGTACATCATACTGTAGTTAATTTACTTAAAGAATTGATCAACAGGAATGTTACGCCGTTGATCTTCGAGCACGGAGGAGTTGGGGCAAGCGGTGATTTGGTTCAGCTGGCTCACCTTGCTTTGGTTTTAATCGGCGAAGGAGAAGTATTCTATAAAGGAGAAAGAAAAGCTACAAAAGAAGTTTTTGAAGCAGAAGGTTTAGAGCCGATAAAAGTAGAGATCCGTGAAGGGCTTGCTTTAATGAACGGAACTTCCGTAATGTCCGGAATTGGAATTGTAAATGCATATAAAGCTAATCAGTTAACGGAAATATCCATTAAACTTTCCTGTGCAATCAATGAAATTGTTCAGGCTTATGATGACCATTTATCAGAAGCGTTGAACGGGACCAAAAAACATTACGGGCAGCAGAAAATTGCAGAAAGAATGCGTGCGCATTTATCTGACAGCAAATTGATCAGAAAAAGAGAAGATCACCTTTATACCCATTTTGAAGAACAGGAAAAAGTATTCAAAGAAAAAGTTCAGGAATATTATTCATTAAGATGTGTCCCGCAGATTCTGGGACCTGTTCTGGATACATTGGAGTATGCTGAAAGAGTTCTTGAAAATGAGATCAATTCGGCCAACGATAACCCGATTATCAATGTGGAAGACCGGCATGTTTATCACGGTGGGAATTTCCACGGAGATTATATTTCATTAGAAATGGATAAGCTGAAAATTGTTGTTACCAAGCTGACCATGTTGGCAGAAAGACAGCTGAATTACCTTTTGAATGCTAAAATCAATGAAATTTTGCCCCCTTTTGTAAATTTGGGTAAATTAGGATTCAATTTCGGGATGCAGGGAGTTCAGTTTACAGCGACTTCTACAACAGCGGAAAGCCAGATGCTGTCTAATTCAATGTATGTACACAGTATTCCTAATAATAATGATAATCAGGATATTGTGAGCATGGGGACGAATGCTGCAGTCATCTGCAGAAAAGTAATTGAAAATGCTTTCGAAGTACTGGCAATTGAAACCATTACCATCGTTCAGGCGATTGAATATCTTGAGTTTAAAGATAAGGTTTCATCTTCTACAAGAGAATTGTATGATGAGATAAGAAAAATTATTCCTGCATTCACCAATGATATGGTAATGTATCCTTATCTGGAGGAAGTGAAAAAATATTTAAAAACAGTGTAATTATTATCTGTAATTGATTGTCAATAAATAAGGAGGAAAACGACAGACTAAAAAAACTAACACTAAAACATGAAATGTGCAATTGTAACAGGAGGCTCAAGAGGAATAGGAAGAGCAATCTGTATAAAACTGGCCGAAGAGAAAAACTATCACATACTCATTAACTACACTTCAAACGAAGCTGCAGCCAAAGAAACTTTAGCTAAAGTTCAGGAACTTGGATCCACCGGGGAAATCCTGAAATTTGATGTTGGAAATGCAGAGGAAACCCAAAAAGTTTTAACGGAATGGCAGGAGAAAAATGCCGATTCAATTGTTGAGGTGATTGTGAATAATGCCGGAATTACAAGAGACGGCTTATTTATGTGGATGCAGAGTGAAGACTGGAACAGTGTGATCAACACAAGCTTAAACGGTTTTTTCAATGTAACGAATTTCTTTATCCAGAGATTGTTGCGTAATAAATACGGCAGAATCATCAATATGGTTTCGGTTTCCGGGGTAAAGGGAACTGCCGGGCAAACCAATTATTCGGCGGCAAAAGGAGCTGTAGTAGGGGCTACAAAAGCATTGGCACAGGAGGTTGCTAAAAGAAACATCACGGTAAATGCCGTAGCTCCGGGATTCATCAGGACAGATATGACCCAGGAGTTTAATGAAGATGAATTAAAAGCCATGATTCCCGCCAACAGATTCGGGGAAGCAGAAGAAGTCGCAGATTTAGTTGCGTTTTTGGCGTCTAAAAAATCTTCTTACATCACAGGCGAAGTGATCAATATTAACGGTGGAATTTACTCTTAAAATAATATATCAATGTATCAGTGTAACAATGCTGGTTTAGCTTTAATACTATTGTTACATTGTTAAATTAATAAAAAAATGGAAAATAGGGTAGTAATTACCGGAATGGGAATTTATTCCTGCATCGGAACCTCTCTGGAAGAGGTGAAAGATTCCCTGTATCAAGGAAAATCTGGAATTGTTCTGGATGAAGAAAGAAAAGAGTTCGGCTACAGATCGGGCTTAACGGGACGTGTCCCAAAACCTGATTTAAAAGGTTTGCTCAACAGAAGACAACGTGTAAGCATGGGGGAAGAAAGCGAATATGCTTACCTTGCTACCATAGATGCCTTGAAGCAGGCGCAGATCGGACAGGATTTTCTGGAGGCCCATGAAGTGGGTATTTTATATGGAAACGACAGTGTCTCTCAGGCAGTCGTTGAAGCAATTGATATTGCGAGAGAAAAAAAAGATACAACATTGATGGGCTCGGGTGCGATTTTTAAATCGATGAACTCTACCGTTACCATGAACCTTTCAACCATATTCAGCCTGAAAGGGATCAATCTTACCATCAGTGCAGCGTGTGCGAGTGGATCTCATTCTTTAGGACTAGCTCATATGATGATTAAAAACGGTCTTCAGGATATGATTATCTGTGGCGGGGCTCAGGAAACCAATAAATTTTCTATGGCAAGCTTCGATGGACTGGGCGTTTTTTCAGTAAGAGAAGATCAGCCGGAAAAAGCATCGAGACCTTTTGACTCCGGAAGAGACGGATTGATTCCAAGTGGAGGTGCAGCGACCCTAATTGTTGAAAGCCTGGAATCTGCACAAAGAAGAGGAGCGCCGATTTTAGCGGAAATTATAGGTTATGGCTTTTCTTCCAATGGCGGGCATATTTCCACACCGAATGTTGACGGACCGGCCTTAGCAATGGACAGAGCTTTGAAACAGTCTGGCTTAACCGCAAAAGATATAGATTATATTAATGCCCATGCGACTTCCACACCGATTGGTGATTCTAATGAAGCCAAGGCTATTTTTGAAATCTTTGGCAGTGAAGTTCCGGTGAGCTCTACGAAATCAATGACAGGGCATGAATGCTGGATGGCAGGAGCAAGTGAGGTGATTTATTCTGTCCTGATGATGCAGAATGATTTCGTGGCTCCGAATATCAACCTGGAAAACCCTGATGAAGAGGCGAAAAGGATAAATTTGGTCGCTGAAACAAAAAGTCAAAAAATTGACGTATTTTTGTCGAATTCTTTCGGATTTGGGGGAACCAATTCCGCATTAATTGTTAAAAAGTTTGATTAAAAACATGGAAAGAGAAAAAATTGTTGCCATTGTTAATGATTTTTTAGTTAACGAATTTGAAGTGGATGGTGATGAAATAAGCAATGAAGCCAACCTTAAAACCACTTTAGGATTAGATAGCCTGGATTATATTGACATGGTTGTAATTATTGAATCTAATTTCGGCGTGAAATTAGGAGAAGCTGATTTTAAAAAAATGATCACATTTGATGATTTTTATACAACGATTGAAAATAAAATTGCTAACAAAAACGCATAATTATTGATTAAAACTTTATTCTTTTAATAATGTAACAATAGAACAGTGTACCAGTGTAACAATAATTTAATTCATTATTACACTGGTATACTGATAGATTGGTAAACTACAATTATGAACAAGTGGAAGGGTAAGTCTAAAGGGACCATATTAGGATATAAAATATTTGTCTGGTGCATTAGAAATATCGGAATCAGAAGTTCTTACTTTGTACTGTATTTTGTAGCAAGCTACTACTTTTTATTTCTGAAAAAAAGCAATCAGTACATTTTTTATTATTTCCGCAAAAGATTAAATTACGGCTTCTGGAAAGCAAAAATTTCGGTATTCAGAAGTTATTTCGGTTTTGGAAAAGTACTGATTGATAAAACCGCAATCTCGGTAGGGCTGAGAGACCGTTTTACCTATGAATTCGATGGGGTTGAAAACCTTAAAGACCTGCTAAACGAAAAAAGGGGGGGTGTTTTAATCAGTGCCCATATCGGAAACTTTGAAATTGCAGAACATTTTTTTGCCGATATTGATTTTGATTGCCAGATCAATCTTGTAACAACAGATCAGGAGGTGACGGTAATTAAAGAATACCTTGACAGTGTTACTGTTAAAAAAAGCAATATCAAATTTATCTACGTGAAAGAAGATATGTCGCACATTTTCGATATCAATAAAGCTTTATCCAATAACGAACTGATTTGCTTCACAGGCGACCGCTATTTTGAAGGCTCAAAATATCTGGAAACGGAGCTGCTGGGAAAAAATGCCAAATTTCCGGCAGGCCCTTTCCTGATTGCTTCCAGGCTTGGAGTCCCCGTAGTATATGTTTACGTAATGAAAGAAACCAACCTTCATTATCATTTGTATGCAAGGGTAGCTCAGAACGTAAAAAAACGTGATGCACAGGGACTTCTGAACTCTTATGTGCAGAATCTGGAATCTATGCTGAAAAAATATCCCCTTCAATGGTTCAATTATTTCGATTTTTGGGACGATATTGATTAATTTTTCTAATTTTACCCCGAAAACAATAACAAACTCAAACCATCAAGATGTGTTGAAAGCTAAGATCATTAGGTTTACTTTGCTGAATGCCGGTCCTTTGTACCCTTAAAGAAGCATTTAGTATTTGAATCTTTGCGGACTTTGCGTTAAAATCATATCTTCATCCCCTAATATCTATTTCTCCTTTGAAAAAAGAATACGACATACTTGTAATCGGCAGCGGATTGGGAGGCCTTGTTTCAGCTCTGATTTTGGCTAAAGAAGGCTTAAAAGTATGTGTCCTGGAGAAAAACAATCAATATGGTGGTAATTTACAGACCTTTTCACGGGATAAACTGATTTTTGATACCGGTGTTCATTATCTTGGCGGGCTTTCCAAAGGGCAGAATCTGCATCAGTATTTTTCTTACCTGGAGATCATAGATGACCTGGAAATTGAGAAAATGGATGAAAACGGTTTTGATAGAATTTCGTTTGATGGAGATGAAATAGAATATCTCCACGCTCAGGGTTATGAAAATTTTGTTTCACAGCTTACCCGGTTTTTTCCTGCTGAAAAAGATAACCTGGAAAGATATTGTGAAGAAATCCAATATGTATGCAGCCAGTTTCCGAGATACAATCTGATCGGAAAAGACAATTATAACGAAGAAATTTTACACCTTAATACCAGAAGGTTTATAGAATCTGTTACCTCAGATAAAAAACTGCAGTCGGTTTTATTGGGCTCGAATTTTCTTTATGCCGGGGATTCTGAAAATATTCCTTTTTATGTGCATGCACTGACAGTGAATTCTTATATACAGAGTGCTTATAAATGTGTAAAAGGAGGAAGCCGGATTTCAAAACTACTGATCCGGAAACTACGGGAATATGGGGCAGATGTGCATAAGCACTCTGAGGTTTCTGAAATGCTTTTTAATGAAAATGAAGCGCTGACCTCCGTTAGAACAAAATCCGGCAAAGAATATACTGCAAAGCAATTTATTTCCAATATAGAAATTCGTTCTGTTGTCCGGCTGATAGGAGAAGAAAGACTGAAAAAATCTTTTCTCAACAGGGTACTGAGCTGGGAACCTGTTTCATCCTGTTTTAGTGTTTATCTGGTATTAAAACCGGGCAGTATTGCGGGATTCAATTATAATATCTATCATTATTCCTCTGAAAACCTGGTATGGAACGCGCACCGCTATCAGAAAGAAAACTGGCCGGAAACATATATGCTCTCTTCTACCCCTTCCAGACATCATCCCGGATTTGCGGAAAGTCTGACTGCCATTTCCTATATGGATTTTGACGAGGTTAAAGCCTGGGAAAATACGGTGAATACTGTTGCTGATGAGCACGAGAGAGGAAAGGAATACGAAAGGTTTAAACAAGAAAAAGCAGATAAAATGATTGATGCTTTGGAAAAGAAAATTCCGGATCTGAGAAAATCAATCAGGAACGTATATACCTCTTCACCATTATCTTACCGTGATTATATCGGAAGTTTTGAAGGGAATATGTACGGCTATAACAAAAGCTCTGAAAACCCATTGAAAACAATGGTTTCACCCAAAACTAAAATTAACAACCTGTTTTTGACAGGGCAATCGGTTAATATGCACGGAATTCTGGGTTGTACAATCGGTGCTTTCAGTACATGTGCAGAGATTTTGGGAAAAGAGCTGATCAATAAACGTCTGGCAGAAATGATTAAAAAGAACAATGAAGAAAAATAGTAGCCCGTTTGTCATTCAGAATAAAGCAAAGTGTTTGTCCCTGGCTTTTTTCAGCCTTTTCCTTACCCTCAGCCTTGCCTCTTGTGGAATCAGAAAATCGGTTCGTCACATTCCGGATGTAAAGCAGTATTCTTTAGAAGTTCCGAAGATCAATACCATCAATGATTCAACTTTTACGTATAAACAAAATTATTTAACCAAGAATAAGCAGCAGCTCTGGGAACTTTATATGAAAGGAAACCCACTTCAGCTGGGCTATAATAACGGAGCCCTGACTCAGAATTTAATGCAGAAGCAGGAAGAGATTTTCTTTTCCAAAGTGGAAGGATTTGTTCCCTCAAAATTTAAGCAGAAACTGTTGCGCGGTTTTCTGAAATGGTATAACCGGAAAATGTATCTGAATGTAAGGGAAGATTATCAGGCTGAATTATATGGTTTGTCACAGTATTCATCGGATAAATATAATTTCATCGCCCCGAAATATTTAAGAAGTTTATACCTGCACGGGGCACATGATATAGGGCACGCGATGCAGGATCTTGCCATGGTAGGGTGTACTTCTTTAGCAGTCTGGAACGATAATACGGAAGACGGGGATTTATTGATCGGAAGAAATTTTGATTTTTATGTGGGAGATGAGTTTGCAAAAAATAAGCTGGTAGAATTTATAGAGCCGGACCGGGGAATTCCCTATATGTCAGTAAGCTGGCCGGGAATGATAGGGGTGGTATCCGGGATGAATAAGGAAGGAATTACCGTTACCATTAATGCCGGGAAATCTAAAATCCCATTGACTGCAAAAACACCGATTTCTCTGGTGACAAGGGAAATTCTGCAATATGCGAAAAATATTGATGAAGCAATTGCCATCGCAGAAAAACGGAAAGTTTTTGTTTCGGAGTCGATTCTGGTAGGAAGTGCAAATGATAAAAATGCTGTTATTATTGAAGTTTCACCAAAGAACTTCGGAGTTTATAAAGTACAGAATTCAAGCCGGGTTTTTTGTACCAATCATTTTCAGTCAGAGGCTTATAAAGATGATAAAAAAAATAAGAAACATATTCTGGAAAGCCATTCTGAATATCGTTACGAAAAACTTCAGGAGCTTTTGGAAGAAAATAAAAAACTGAATCCTGAAAAAATGGCTGCCATTTTAAGGGACAGGTCAGGGCTGAAGGGTGAAAAAATAGGCTATGGAAATGAAAAAGCGATCAATCAGCTTTTAGCGCATCATGCAGTTATATTTTCTCCGGAGAAAAAGTTGGTCTGGGTATCTTCTAACCCATATCAGCTTGGTGAATTCGTATGCTATGATTTAAATAAGATTTTCTCTGACCAGCGGTTGAAAGCCGGTGAACTGGCTACATCACAACTGAATATCGCCAAAGATCCTTTCGCAGACTCTGAAGAATTTGAAAATTATGAGCAGTATAAAATAATGAGCTCGGAAGTAAATGAAGCCATTGACAATGTAAAAGGGATGGCTTTTACAGATGATTTTATACCTTACTATCAGTCTCTGAATCCTGATTTCTGGTTGGTGTATTATCAGGCGGGAAAATATTATTTCAGCAGAAAAGAATATCAGAAAGCTGAAGCAGAGTTTAAAAAAGCACTGACTAAGGAAATCACAACTGTTCCTGATAAAAAAGCTGTTGAAAAGTATCTGAAAAAAACGCAGAAACATTTAGATTAATAAAGACTTTCTGTCTTTTTCTCATTTAGATTCCAAAAATTTTTATTCTTACAATAAACATTAAAATTAGTATTTTGATGTTTAATTTTCATTAATTCAATTTTGTTGTTTTTTGAACAGTTTCTTATGTTTATTTATGGGATTTGTATCGATATGATTTATTTGTTTTGATATTTTTAATTATTTAATCTATTGTTTGTTAAAATATTTTGTTAAGTATTGAATAATTATTTATATTCGTTTCGCTAATACCCACTGAATGATAAAAATCTATTTTTTAACTGCTTTATGTTTTTTAATGCTGTTTTCCTGTAAGGATGACGAGAAAATAGAAGGCGTAAAAGTTGAAAGTTCTTTCGTTAATTTTGATATTAATGCTGTTCCTTATACTAAATTATCTACCTATTCTTTTTTTACAGGAGAATTGAAAAACCTGACCCCATCAAGCAAAGTGATTCCTTATGAGCCTGCCAGCTCATTATTTACAGATTATGCCTCTAAAAAAAGGTTTGTCTGGATGCCTGAAGGTACCAAAGCTACTTATGATGCAGATGATAAAACATTGAATTTCCCTGTAGGGACTGTGTTAATAAAGAGCTTCTATTATACAACCATACAGCCGAATAATACCACTAAAATTATTGAAACCCGCCTGATGATCAGAAAATCCAGCGGATGGATATTTGCGGAATACCTGTGGAATGACGATCAGACGGAAGCAAATTTAATAACAGGAACTGATTTTACAAGCGGAAGCTCTAAGAATATCACCTTCAAAAAAGAGAATAATAATGTGATTACAACAGATTACAGAATACCGTCAGAATCAGAATGTTTTGCCTGTCATAAACTCAACAACAAACCTGTACCCATCGGCGTAAAACCTCAGAACCTGAATACAGGTTACCCCTATTCCGGAGGAATTAAAAATCAGCTGCAAAAATTAGTAGATGAAGGTTATCTGGTAAGCTATCCATCCAATATCGTTTCTACCGTAAACTACAGAGATACCAGTAAACCTGTAGATATTCGGTTACGGTCGTATCTGGATATCAACTGTGCCCATTGTCATCAGCAAAATGCACGATGTGATTACCGGGCGATAAGATTAAGCTTTAGCCAGACAGCCGATCTTGCCAATATGGGAGTTTGCGTCAATGCAGATGAGCCTATAGATCAATCATTAGAAAAAATTATAACCCCGGGAAATCATAATAAATCGGTCATGAACTTCAGGCTTAATTCCGTAGATGAAAGCAACAGAATGCCTTTATTGGGAAGAACAGTAGTGCATGATGAAGGTGTTGCCCTGCTGCAACAATGGATTAATTCTCTGAATCAATCCTGTCCATAACTTTATATAATCAAATTGAAGAAAACATGAGAAAAAATTTATCCTTTTTTGTTGTATTATTTAATATAGCATGGGGATTTGCCCAATTGACGTGTGCCTCTGCCATAGATCTCACACAAGGAACCCATACCGCACCGCCGGTTACGGGAACTGCTCCCACTGCGACATGTGGTTTAGGAACTGCCGGCTCAGCAGGATTATGGTATAAATATACTGCTACTCAAGATGCAAACATCACCGTTTCTACGGTCGTTGGAGGACAGAATATTGATACACGTGTCATGGTATACAAAGGAACTTGCGGAGCATTAAACTGTCTTGCTTCCAACGATGACTTTTCGGGGACATCCGCACTGGTTACCTTTGCCGGAACTGCCGGAACTACTTATTATATAGCCTTTGATAACAGATGGTCAAGCTCAGGATTTAACTTTACAGTTACCGAAACGATAGCTGTACCCGACAGGCTTTCTTTTACTCCGACACCGGTCACTGTTGCCGGAAATATGAATCATTGTGTGGTGGATATGAACGGAGATTATCTGGATGACATTGTTTCTGTAGTAAATGCTACACAGATCGTTATCTCGTATCAGCAGTCAGGAGGTGGATTTAATAATATAACCTATACGGTACCCAATACCGTCATAACCCCAAGCTGGAGTATCGCTGCGGGAGACTATGACAATAACGGGTTTAATGACCTTATCTACGGCTCAAGCAGTGGAGTAACTTTTGTAAAAGCCAATGCTAACGGAACAGGTTTTACATCCGACAGAAAGCCTCAGTCATATCTTACCCAGCGTACCAATTTTATCGATATTAATAATGACGGAAAATTGGATGCTTTTGTATGTGATGATAATGCTCCGAACAGATTTTATATCAATGACGGAACCAATATGAACCATAACCAGGGAGGATTAGGGGATTTCCCTTCGGGTGGAAATTACGGTTCTATATGGATGGATTACGATAATGACGGAGATCAGGATCTGTTTATTGCCAAGTGCAGTGGCGGCGGGTCAGGGCCGGGAGGAAATATTGACGAGCTCCACCGGAACAATGGTAATGGAACTTTCACAAATGTAGCTTCTACAACCAATATGGCAAATCCGGTTCAAACGTGGTCTGCGGCATGGGGAGATTTTAATAATGACGGATGGATGGATGCTGTAGTTGGAATCAATTCCATATCTAACGGATTGAGTAAGGTAATGAAAAACAATGGCGATGGAACTTTCACCGATGTAAGCGCAGGTTCAGGTTATGATACAACGAATAGCTTAAGCAGGGAATATGTGGCTTATGATTTTGATAATGACGGATTCCTTGATGTATTGGGAGCCGGAAATACAATTATGTTTGGTGACGGAACCTTTAAGTTCACCCCAAATGCCAATACCTATACTTTGAATTTCAACAACAGGCCAATCGGGGATCTGAATAATGACGGTTTCTTAGATATTCAGAATGGGAACACCATCATGATGAATAACGGGAATACCAATAAATGGCTAAAAGTAACCCTACAGGGAACTCAAAGTAACAGAAACGGAATCGGAACAAGAGTAGAAATCTATGGAGCCTGGGGAAAACAGATCCGGGATGTACAGAGTGGTGTGGGATTCAGAAATATGAATACACTAAATGCTCATTTCGGAATAGGTCAGGCTACGGAGATCACCAAAGTAATTGTAAGATGGCCTTCAGGGGTAGTGGATGTTATTAATAATGTAACTCCCAATACAACAATATTTGTTTTGGAAGGCTCAACTTTAGGTGTACATGATGTTCAAAGTCCTGAAGAATTATTTACGATCTATCCGAACCCGGTGAATGATATAATCAATTTCAAACCAATGCAGGATTTTATACCTGTTGATTCAAAATTGTACGAAACAAGCGGAAGACTGGCATTACAGGCCAAAGTGGAGAGAAATTCAATATCTGTTAAATCATTAAATTCCGGAATATATGTATTAGTGGTAACAGATAAAAATGGAAAAACATATTCGCAGAAAATAACTAAAAAATAAAGCTGACAACCAATTAATTGATATAACCAATGCTGCAAAGTCGAAAGGCTTTGCAGTTTTTTTATCAGCTAAATTTTTTCAGGACTGAATCTCATAATTATTTGATTTCATTCCTGAAATTTTTATTTGCTCCGGTTTTAGGTTGGCAAAATGTTAAAAGAAAGAAGATTATTTTAAAATTATAAGACGGCATAAAAAAAAATAATTTGAATTTATATGAAAAAAATACATTGATTTATCGGTTAAAAATAAAAAAACACATCATAACGATTTAATGAGTTTAAATTATTAATTTGATATTATTTTATTGTATTTATTGCATTTATTTTTACTAAAATTGTATATTTATTATCTAAATACTAAAACATTATGATGAAAGTTAAACTTACTGTTAAAATTGTTCTTCTTTCTTCCCTACCTTATTTTGGAGTGGTTTCTGCCCAGAAGTATGAAGAGATCATAAGCGGCTATATGAATACTGCGAAAGGGCCGCTTCAAAAATTAAGTGCAGACCTGAAAACATTCAGAATAGTAAATGTGGATCCGTCTGCAAGTTTAAAAGGTGAAGTTGTGGGAATACAACAGACCATCAACGGGATTCCTGTTTTTGGAAGCTCGGCAAATGCCCTGATCAGGGAAAATAAAGTTCTGAATTTTGCAGATACATTTATTAAAACATACCCTTCCAGTGTTAAAGGAAAGCAGAATGCAGGAAAAGATGCCTTGGTAGTAGAAGCTGTTAAAAAATTGAATGGATTACCTACAGCTAAAAACAGCGAAGGGAAAGAGGGGCCTATAAAATCAGAGGTAGTGTATTTTGCGAAAAATAACACATTGACTCTGGGATATCGTTTCAATATTGAGGAAAAGGAAACCGGTAATTTCTGGAGTGTTATTATCAGTACAGATGACGGTTCAGTTTTGTATCAGGAAAACCTTACGCTTTCCTGCAATTTTTACCCTGATGCTTACGGGCATTCTCATACAGGGCAGGATATCCGGCCTTCCGTATTGCCGGCTTATATGGGCGTTGAAAATAACCAGAACAAAAATTTTGTCCTGACTACCCCTGACAATGCCTCTTATAATATTTTGCCTTTTCCTGTAGAAGCACCTACATTTGGGAACAGAGCTTTGCTCACTAACCCTTGGGACCTGGCGGCTTCCCCCGAAGGATGGCATTTTGACGGAACCACTCACTATACCAATACAAGAGGAAATAATGTCTTTGCCTACACTGACGAAAATAACACAAACACCCCGCAGTTTTCTCCGGATGGGGGAGTTGCGAGGTCTTTTGATTTTCCAATGGACGTAACGTTGCCGGTGAGTAACTATACCTCTGCAGCTGTAACCAATTTATTCTATGTTAACAATAAAATGCATGATGTATTTTATAAATTGGGGTTTACTGAGACTGCCCGGAATTTTCAGAAAAATAATTTCAGCAACGGCGGATCAGGAAATGATGAGGTACTGGCTGAAGCCCGGGACGGCAGAGCGTACAACAATGCCAATTTCTATTCACTTTCTGATGGAACTGCCCCTAGAATGCAGATGTTTCTGTTTGAACCGAGCACTATGCAGATGCTTTTTTATAATTCACCGTCAGGCTACACAGGTAGGACCCCGGCAGGAAAGTCTGCAGAATTTGGCTATGAATTAGACGGCAATCCCCCTAAAACTGGTAATCTTGCCCTTACAACGCCGGCAGATGGATGTAGTTCTATTTTGGAAGACCTGACCGGGAAAATTGCCGTAATACAAAGAGGAGCATGTAATTTCACAGCTAAGGTTAAGAACGCACAGTTGAAAGGAGCTGTAGGAGCTGTCATTTACAACACACCCACATCTGCAAATTTTGGAACAATGGGCGGAGCGGATACCTCTATTACAATACCGGCTGTATTAATTGAAAATAGTGAAGGGGCTTTCCTTGTTAGTGAGATAAGCAATGGTGCAGTTATTAATGCAACGCTAAAATATGACAAAGCAAATTATATATATAAAGACGGAAGTCTGGACAACGGTATTATTGTTCATGAATACGGGCACGGTATCACCAACCGTATGACAGGTACCGGAAGTAACTGTCTAAATGCCGGAGCCTCCAATGAACAGATGGGGGAAGGATGGTCTGATTTCTTTGCCCTGATGCTGACAAACAGGCCTGGAGACAATGCCTCTGTTCCCAGGGGAATGGCTACATTTGCTACTGATCAGCCAACTAATGGGACAGGGATGAGACTTGCGAAATATTCTCCTGATTTTGCAATTAATGACTATACCTATGGAAAAACTAACGGAATGAAGGTGAACTTTGATACCGGGATTTTTGGCATTATGACCATACCTGCTGTCCATAGTATAGGATTTATATGGTGCACGATGCTCTGGGACCTTAACTGGAAATACGTAGAGAAATATGGTTACAACAGCAATGTGCTGGCAGCTCCGGACAGCGGAAGTGCAAGGGTTCTACAATTGGTAACTGATGCTCTTAAACTGCAGCCGTGCAACCCTAGCTTTATACAGGGAAGAGATGCCATTTTAGCTGCAGACCAGGCAAAAACAGGCGGAGTAGATAAATGCATGATCTGGAAGGTTTTTGCTAAAAGAGGTCTGGGGGTTAATGCTGCTCCTGGTGGTCTGAACGGCCAGTATCCCGGAGCTGATCATCCTGCTCCCGATTTAAGCGATCAGGTGGAAGACTTTACCGTCCCTGCAGAATGCAATACTTTGTTAGCTGTAAACGATATTTCCAAAACCAAGGGAATATCCATTTATCCCAACCCTGTAAAAACAGAATTTACAATTAAGGTTCCGGCAGGGCAGGATTTTTCAGGAATTACTACGGTTTCAATTTATGACTTTACAGGGAAATTAGTTTCTACAGACAGGATTAATCTTAATAAACAAACTACAATTAATGTCAACAAACTTCTGAATGGAGGCTATATGGTAAAAATCAGTGGTAACAATATTGATTACAGCCAGAAAATTATTGTTTCAAAATAAAAAATAAAGATGGTACGTATGAAAATCCATGAAGCTCTGCTTCATGGATTTTTTTTATTTTTTTAAGATAAAGATTAATTGTTCTCAGGATTAAATCTGCTCAGGAAAAGAAAAGCAGCTACCCCCGAGAGTACAGACATGGTGCTGGCCAGAATAGCACTTCCGATAACATATTGAAGAAGGTTGTTTTTAATCAGTTCAAAATTCAGTTCCTGGCTGAGGATATCACTGTTGCCGTGCACGAAAGGAGCTCCTAAAAACAGTGCTGCAGCAATAATAAAAGGAATAAATGGTGGCAAGCTCACATTGGAAGCAACAAAAGCCAGTACCTTATTCAGCTTGAAAAGAACAGCAAGGGAAATGACCAGTAATGTATGGAATCCCCAAAAAGGTGACAATCCTATAAAAACCCCTAAAGCAATAGAAAAAGCTTTCGTACGGTTGCTTCCGTCGCTTTCCAGAACATCTTCCTTTAAAAATCTCTTAAAGTTTTTTTTTTTGAAATTATTCACAAAATTTCTCGGAATAATATAAAACAAAGTGATTGTAACCAAAATCGTATTCAGAATGCTGATTCTTGTAAAATCTTTAAAAGGCCTGAAATGAGATACTCTCTCGGAAGGATCATATAAAACTTTTACCGGAACATTTTTTACAGGGATATGTCTCCATGCCGATCTTACAATGATCTCAATCTCAAATTCAAATTTCGGGGTAAAATATTTTTTAGGGATTCTGAGCAGAGGATAGAGACGGTATCCGGACTGGGTATCCTCCAGCTTGATCCCGGTTTCAAACCAGAACCAGAAGTTGGAAAAACGGTTTCCGAAGCTGCTTTTTTTAGGAATTCCGTCCTGGGACATATTACGGTTTCCGATCAGTAAAACATCTTCCTTTTCCTTCAGTAAAGTTTCTACAAAAACGGGGATGTCATCCGGATAATGCTGACCGTCCGAATCGATTGTGATGGCATAATGATAACCCAGTTCTTTTGCTTTCCTGAATCCTGTTTTCAGGCCGTTCCCTTTTCCTTTGTTTTCAGGTAAATTAACCACCGTAATTCCTGTATAACCGTCTAAAATCTGAAAAGAGGAATCTGTGGAACCGTCATTAACCACAATAATACCGGAGGTATAATCCAGCACACCATCAATCACTCTTCTCAGAGTTTTTTCGTTATTGTAGGTAGGTATTAAAATGCAGATTTTCTTTTCGATGATTGCATTCTGTACTTCAGGAAGAGTCATTGTTTTATTTTAATGAAGCTTTATCTGTTACCGTAAAGGTCTTAGACTGCACAGCAAATTTTTTGATATAATTTTTTAATGCAGTACTTTGCTTGTTGTAATTGTTAAGGATAAATGCCTTATCCTCTTTTAAACCTCCTCTGTATCCTACAATTTTTGGGATGTTTTCCTGAACACTTAATCTTATCAGCCTCAGCTCGATATTGTTGGGATTGTTTTTGACCAGGTTTTCAAGAGTAGTGGCTCCGGTTTTCACAAAAGATTTCCGCTTGCCTTTTTCGGTAGTGATCTTAGCCTCCATGATCTGGGCAGCTGCTTTGTAACCGTTTGTCACAGGATCAGATCCTGATTGTTTTTCAGCAATACTGATGAAGCTCCGGGTATTCTCACTAGATTGGTTTGCTTTTGCATAGCTGTTTCTTAAAGCTTCCAGGTCAGTCTGAAAGAAAAAAATAAAAGTAGTTAAGAATGACAGGATAAGTTTCATGATGCCAATTTTTTATAGTTTACTGACATTTTCAATGCAATAGTCTCGCCAAATAAAGTGGTGTTTTTTACCTTAACTTCATTTTCGTTCTGATCAATATCCAGTTGGAGTATTAAATCAGGGGTTTCAAACGGATTGATAATTGCCATAAACTTCACATTGGACGCTGCTTTCAGAAATAATTTTAAGCCTGTAAACTCTTCTGTAAGTTCCTTTACAATCTGCATCATACAAACTCCCGGAGTAACAGGATTTCCAGGAAAATGACCTTTGAAAATATCATGGTCCTTATTCAGGGTGATATGGGCAATAAAGCTTCCGTTTTCCGTTTTATCGTGTGATTGTAAAGTGTAAAAATCCGTAAGAATAGTCTGCATAATCCTATTTTTTCATGTTAAATGTATAATAAACTCCAGCCTGAAGCAAAACATTGGTTCTGTTTTCATCATTGCTGTAAGCCACTTCTATAATTCCTTTTTTCACCCTTGCCTCAATTCCGAAATTAGGAGTAATATCATAACCTGCACCCAGTAAAAAGCCTAAGTCTACATTATTGGAAGGCTCAAAACCTTTGTTTTCAATGGCAAAATCAATGGAAGGTCCCACATGGATATTAAATTTATCGAAATAAAATTTGTTAACCACCTGAAATGACATATATGAGATCTTCGGCTCATACGTTTCATTGCCAAGCTTTATTTTACTTCCCTGTCTCGAATAATTCAATTCGGGTTGAAGCGCATAAAATTTTGCAAATCTGATATTTCCGAAAAAACCGATGTAAAAATCTGCAATAAAATCTGTCTTTTCTTTCTGTAATCCGGGGTCATTCGGATAATAGTCATCATCAAACCAGTTATAAACGCCTCTGTCGGATTCTGTAAATTTAGCAAGGTTAAGACCGCCTCTGATCCCGGGATTGAAAGTTACCTGAGCAAAAGATAGACCTGATATTAATAAGATGAGTAAAAAAGATAGTTTTTTCATGAATAATTTATTCGGTTTCGGTTATTTGAAATAGTTTTATATTGATTTTAAAATCTTTGTGCTGTAGATTCACACTATCCGCGAAGATATGTTTTTTTGCTTCAAAACTGAAAACGATTTTTTCCTTATTGTTTTTAGTGTAAACCAACTGATGAAGCAATCCGTTTTCTTTATTGAAAAACAGGTAATGTTTTCTTTTACCAATCTCCGAAAGATAAATTTTAGAATTTGTATTTTCAAAACTTCCGGTCACAGGATATTTCTGCTTGAGAAGCTGTTGAAAATCGTTTCTTAAAAAGTTGATAACGATTTTTTTATCCAGATCGGGAAGAACATAATGGAGTTTAAAATCAGTATCTGAAATCTCAAAATCAATCAGCTTATTTCCGAAATCAGAAGTCAATGCGACACGGTGCGTCGTATCGTTCAGTTTCTTGATAATCAAAATTCCGCTCACATGATTCTTATAAATATCCATCTGGCACTTATAAACATAATCTTCATTAGAAGAAAAATACAGGTTTTCAACGGTTCCCTCAGAGCCTGAAACTGGGGTTGCCTCTGTAAGCTGATAAGTTTTACAGGAAAGCAAACCTAAAAGAAAAAAACTATAAAGAAAACTCTGAAGCAGGAATGGGCGCATTGATCTTTGTGTTTTTGAAAACAATATTGGTAGTGTCTCCGGATGCTTCCGTCATATTTACCTGTGAAACAGTAGACTGTCCTTTAGGAAAACTCAGTTCAATCTGCTTGATATATTTTAATAACTGAGAAGATTTCGGGACAAACTTAGCGATGTTATAACCGGCATTCTTAAAATAAGTTACTGTAAATTCAGGATCATTGAACATTTTCCCGTTTGAGCTTCCTACAATCAGTTTATTGATCTTTTCAAATGTTTTGCTTTTGGCATCTACAGAAGATTTTTTTCCCTGGTCGTTAATGAAAATCTTATTCTCTTTAAAAACAATGCTGTACTGATAAGGTTTAGTATACCTCCAGCTTAGCGTATTCGGAGATTTTAAAGACATTTTCCCGTATGTAACGATACTTTTATCCAGAAAATCCAGTTTTTTGGTTTGGGTGAAATCACTTTGCAGGGTTTTGATCTCTTTGGTATCGGAAGAAATTTTCGTTACAAAGGCTTTTGCTTCAGCTCCGTTCATTGCCGTGTTCTGGGCAGAAAAGAAACCTGTAACCAGTAAAAATGCTCCGAGAGCTATATGTTTAATCATTTTTTCTTTAAATTTATAATTGAATCGATGGTAAAAGTCGAGTACTTTTTATCCTTCAAAAATAGCAATAAATCTACCAAAACATGGTAGGTCTTTTCTGAAGTGTCATGCAGCAGAATGATGCCTCCTGGTTTTATTTTTCCGGTCACTCTTTTGTAGATCTTCTTTTCATCATCGATTATGGTGTCCAGCGACCGGATATTCCAGCCGATACTTTTTTTATCTGTCTTTCTTATTGCTTTTGCAATATTAGGGTTGGTAACACCAAAAGGTGGTCTGTACAAATCAGTTTTAATATGACCGACCCCCGAAATGATTTCATCACATTTTTCAATTTCTGCAACCATTTTGTGTGTGGATAGAAATCCTGTCTGGTTTGAATGGGAAAAGGTATGGTTTCCAACAGTATGGCCTTCTCTGATGATCCTTTCAAAAGTTTCAGGGTATTTTTCAATCTGTTTGCCGATGCAGAAAAATGTTGCTTTAATCTCATATTCCTGCAGCAGATCTAAAAACTTTGGTGTAAACTCAGTCGGGCCGTCATCAAAAGTAAGGGCGATTTCTTTAATCTCCGTTCTTTTATGGGTAATGCTGTTGACAAAATATCCCAGTTCAATATCAAAAGAACCCCAGACCATAACCGCTGAAAAAGCCAGGAAACAAAACACATAAACCCAGAAACTCCCCTGAAACGCATAAATAAATACGTTACAGAAAAGGTAGAAGAAAATGAATGGATAATGTTTCATCTTTTATGATTTGAATTTGACTCTAAAACGAAGTATAGCGTGGAATCTAATCTTAACTTCTAACTGATTCTTAATGTTTTAAAAATCTAGTCATTAATTTTTTAAGCGATTTCACCTTTCAGCTATTAAACTTTCCCCAACAGCACCAAGCTGTGATCATTTCCCAACAGGTGATTATAAATAAGCACATTTTTAATGCTTTCTTTCTTTGTTGAATTAATCATCATGACTTCAGGAATCTGTTGATTCTTGAGGATATGACAAGCCATAAATATTGAAAATCCGCTCGCTGTATTAAACTCACCGCTCAGATGTTTATAATACAATAAAGCTGAATCAGGAAATACGTTCATCGCTTTTATATAATATTCATCAGAATCCGAATCTCCGCTGAAACCCAGAATCACTGCGTCAATATCGTGTGCTGTCAGATTGTTCTTACTCAGAAAATCCACAATAAATCCCTGAACTCCATCAGTTTCCAGTCTGTTACTGATCTGGATGTCATTCAATTGGGCATAAGAGTTTTCTGTTTTATTTTTTCCTAAGACGAAAAAGCTTGAGCCTTCTCCCCAGATAACACCCTTTGTTTTTGAATTTAAAAAATCAAACGGAAGATCTTCAGATTTTTTAATGGTGTTATTCAGCTGATAAAGCTCCATTGTTCTTTCGGTCTGTTCGTCAGTAGAGCCTACCAGGATATTCTCAGACTCTCCATCGGTGATCTGAAGCTTTGCATCCAGCATAGAAAATTCCAGTGAGGATGAGGTATTTACATAAGTGAAATTGTAAGCGTGGCATTGAAGGCCTAAAGCAATCTGTCCTGCTACAGTATTGTGAGTGGATTGAATAAAATAAGTAGGAGTAAGAAACTCTTCATGATTATCAATCACATTTTTTAGAAATTTTTCAGAATCCTGGGAACAGCCCATTCCGGTGCCAACAATAATGGCATCCGGCTTTTCAATTCCGGCTTCTTTTAAAGCATGTTGGGAAGCTACAGAGCTCATTTTTACAGTTTTAGACATTCTCCTGATCATGGCAGGGGGAATGAATTCCTTGTAATTGGGATCAATAGCTTTTATAATCGAACCCCAGTTTTGAGGTTTTAAATGCTGGAATAAATTTTCATTTAGAGTGTCCTGAGCAGAAATGCAGGATGCACTGTTGATGTAGACTGCACTCATGATCTAGAGAAAATTAATGTTGAACAATTTCCTCCAAACCCAAACGAGTTGGAAAGCACATGATGGATGTTTTTCTCTTTCAGTTCGGTAACGGGCGTCAAATCAAATTCTTCCATCCGGGTTTTAAAATTCAGATTCGGGAAAATGATATTGTGTTGCAGGGCCAGGATTGAATAAACAGCTTCAATTCCTGCGGCGGCGGCCAGAGTATGGCCGGTAAATGCTTTTGTAGAGCTGAATTCCGGGACCTTGTTTTCCCCGAAAATCCTGATCATTGCAATTCCTTCCGACAGGTCGTTATTAGGAGTAGCGGTTCCGTGAACATTGATATAGTCAATCTCTTCTTTCTGAAGTCCGGAAACTTTTAAAGCCTGCTGCATGGCTAAATAAGCTCCCTGTCCGTTTTCTGAGGAAGCTGTCTGATGATGGGCATCATTGGCATTTCCATAACCGGAAAGGTAAGCTAATACTTTTTTGTTTTCTTTTTTTATGACTGCATCAGATTCAAGCACCAAAAAGGCCGCTGCTTCACCTAAGTTTAATCCTTTTCTGTCATTGTCAAAAGGAGTGTTATAAGAATCTGTAAGGATCATCAGGGTATTAAAGCCATTCAAAGTAAATTTTGAAAGAGAATCTGTACCACCCACGATCACGCGGTCTAAAACCCCATTTTTAATCAGCTTTGCACCCATCATAATGGCATTGGCAGCAGATGAACAGGCAGTACTGATGGTAGAAACCATTCCTTTTAATCCCAGGAAATCTGCGATAGCTAAGGATGAATTCCCGGCATCATGAGCGTCAATATATTTTTGCTTTTCAGGAAAGTCTTCGTAAGAGTAGAAATACTTTTCAGTGATATCCATCCCACCTACGCTGGTTGAGGAAATCAATCCGGTTTTGTATTCATTGATATCTGAAATTCCGGCACTTTCCAAGGCTTCTTTTGCAGCAACCATACCCAATAAAGTTGTTCTTGTGACATTATTGTCTTCATCAAGCTGAAGCTGTTGTACAAGCTCTTCATTAGATTTTTTTATCTCACCAGTTTTTATTGTTCCGGCATGACGGGTCTCAAAAACCTGAATGTCTGAAATACCATGCCTGCCGGATTTTAGTGAAATAAAATTTTCCTCCACATTGTTTCCAATGGAAGAAATAATGCCCATTCCTGTTATGGCAATTTTATGACTCATTAATTATTTTGTTCTGTTTTCTTCGATAAATTTTGCCATAGTATCGATGGACTGAAAAATCTCTTTTCCTTTTTTAGGATCGGATAATTTGATTCCGTAATCTTTGTCAAGAAGAACGATCAGTTCTAAAGCGTCAATAGAATCTAAGCCTAATCCGCCACCGAATAACGGATCTGTATCTTTAATTTCATCAGCAGAAACATCCTCAAGGTTAAGGACTTCAATAATTTTGTGCTTTAACTCGGTTTTTAAGTTTTCCATAAATATTAATTTCTTTAATCATGTATCAATGTATCAGTATAATATATACGGTTTTTATAATTGGTAAACTGGTACATTGATATATTATTACATTTTTTATAAAGTTAGCAAATATACAAAAGCTTTATAACTTTCCTGATAGAGTTCTACCCAGCCGCATAATACCTTGTCGGCTTTTCCGGATTGTAAAATCTGTTGGGAATAACCGTTTAAAAATTTTTCATCAAACTCATTCAGAACAAAAAACGCATTTTCTGTCTGCATCTGATGTCTGATACTGATCTCACCTACGCAGATATTGGGTAATGTGTAAACGAAAACGGCCGGGCTCGGGAAAAAATTTTCCGGAGAATTGATACTTTCCTGATATCTGAAGTCTGTGTCGAGGCTGGACGACTTATTGGCCAATACCAATGCTGTTCTGTGGCTATCCTCATCTTTCAAAAGCATTTCGGAAGCAAGAAAAGCCAGCTTACTCAGGTTATCCATTTTATGAAATTTAGGATAATTGAGTTCTAAACTTTTATAGGCTTCTTTCGCGAAATCTGAGAAAAATTCAGCCTGACTTTCAAAAATAACCTCTTCATTTACTGTTATTTTTGAGCTTTCTATCGTGCAGATGTCTGTTCTCTTCATCATATTCACTCTAAGATTTTTCTAAAACAATTGCTGCATTACAACCCCCAAAACCGGATGCTGTCTTCAGGATATACCTGATTTCTGCGGATTGATTTTCCCTGATCACATTCAGGGGTTGGGATACTCCCGTTTCTTCAAAGTTTTTGGAAGGAAGTAATGTATTTTGAAGGGCACTCTCCATGGAAATAATACTTTCCAGTAACCCGGAAGCTCCCAAAGCATGCCCGTAATAGCCTTTCATGCTGTTTAAAGGGATATTTTGAAGCTCCATTCTGTTGAAAGCAACTGCTTCCATTTCGTCATTATATAAAGTAGCTGTTCCGTGGGCAGAAATAAAATCGATCTGTTCTGCTGAAACATGAGCCTCCGTAATCGCATTTTTAATACTTGCATACAATCCGTCGCCGGTTCTTGACGGGCCGGAAATATGATTGGCATCGTTGATGGCCGAGTCTCCGGAAACTTTAAACCTGAACTTTTCATTTCCGGGTGTTGAAGTAATGTACACTGAGGCGGCGGCTTCACCGATATTAATTCCGTTACGGTTTTTGTCATAAGGTTTGCATGGCTCACTGCCGATCGCCTGAAAAGAGTTGAATCCGGAAATAACAAATTCTGATATTTCATCTCCGGCGATAACAAAGGCATCTTTATATCTTCCTGCCCGGATCATGTTTTTAGCAACCGAAATTGCCATTACCCCTGAAACACAGGCATTGGAGACTACAATTGGGCTTGTTTTAAATCCGAAGTAGTCAGCAATTTTTTGAGCAAGGGAAGAAAGATAAACGCCTTCCGGTAATTCGGTTTGATTTTTTAACAGGCTGATATTACCTTTTGTTGTAGAAAGTATAAATGCTGTTTCTTCTGTGATATTGTGCTTTTCTGCTAAAGGTTTTAAACTTAACAGCAACATTTTTTCCAGCCGGGTAAAATCCTGATGATCAAAATTACGGCTGAATTCTTTCTCCAGTTGTTCAGTATCAATCACAGATGCGTAAAAAGCGTCCTGATTTTCAATGATTTTATGTTTTGCCACACCGGATTTACCTTTTAACAATGCATTCCAGTTGGAAGTAACATCAAATCCTAAAGGGGTAACGCAGTTATAATCTGTAATATAAATTTCCTGCTTCATTATAATTCCATTTTATCTTTCCAGGTTTGAAAAAACTCAGGATTATACAAACATAAATTTCCGTCGGAATCTAAAAATACCTGGATGGTTTCTCCACTACAGACCAGTTTGTTTTCCTGATTGAAAAGTTCATATTTATAGATCAGCTTAGCAGATGTTGAGTTGACAAAAGTCGTTACAATCCTGAATGTTTCACCATATTTTAAAGGCAGGAAGTGCTCGCAGGTGCTCTTTACGATCGGGGTTACATAACCCGCGTTCTGAATATCGAGATAAGTAAGCCCGTGCTGTCTTCCGAAAGCCTCCCTTCCGTCTTCAAAATAGACAATATAATGCCCGTGCCAGACAATTCCCAGAGGATCTGTTTCATTAAATCTTACCCTGATTTCTTCAGAACATTGTATTATTTTCTCTTTAGACTGCATTTTGTTTTCTTCCGGTGTATGTATTTTATTTTTATCAAAGTCAGGAAACTCCTGACATCTGTAAATGCTTTATAGGTTAAACATTATGGAGTTTTCTTTCATAAAAAATGGAAATGGTTACCATGGCAAGATAAAATAAAAATAATAAAGCCAGTTCTTTGGCTATCCCTCCAATTCCCCTGTTTCTAAGGATGATATCGTAATAGGCATTCAAGCCCCAGTTCATCGGGGAGAATTTGGCAACATGCTGCATAAATTCAGGCATTAGAAATACCGGAACCCAGATTCCTCCGATAGCAGCGAGAACCACAACCGAAGTCGCTCCAAAAGGGGCAGACTGTTCCTGGGTATCTGCTAAAGTTCCCAATAAAACCCCAAAACCGATTGCTGCCAATCCTGCAAAAACAGTAACCACGATTAAATGAAACATTTTTCCGGTAACATCAAACTGCGGTAAATCCATATAAGGAAAAAGATAGATTCCTACGGCAACCATCAGCAAAAACTGAATGATGCAGATGATAAGATAAGTAAATGTTTTTCCCAGAATATGAATATAATATGGAGTAGGACTTACTCTGACCCTCACACTGGTGCCCTGGCTTTTTTCTTTTACCAGGTTAATGGAAAGCGGAACAACAATAAAGAAGATGGCAAAAAGTGCCCATGCGGGAACATTATGCTGAACTGAATTAGGCATGATTTCGGTATCTCCTTTTTTAGGGCTGATTTCTTTAAAACTGATTAAGTTTTTATTTTCTTCAAGATTGTCTGTAGTTCCGAGCTGATCCTGAAAAGCTTTGTAAATCTTTTTGTTTTCAATTTCAAAGACCATTTTATTCACAGAATTCATTACGGAATTTTTGAATCCGGCATTGGTTGCGGGGTCAAAATACAAATGAATTTCCTTGGTTTTTGCAACTGTTTTTTTTTCCACCGAGGAGTCGGTTTCTATTCCAAACGAACTTACAATCGTCTGTACTTTGGAATCGATGTTGGAGTTGAGATCTTTTGTTAAGTTTTCCGGAATCACAATGGCCATCTGATAATCTCCTGAAAATACGGCATCCTGAGCCGATTTTTCGTTGAAATTAGTCAGTAACTGAAATGTTTTGCTGTTTTCCAGCTCTTTTTTTATACTTTTTGACACTTCAGATTGATCCTTATCAATAAAAATGACCGGAATTTTTGAGCCTTCAAGGTTCTTGAATGTGGAATCCTGAATTAAAGTAATCGTTACAATCAGCAGCAAAGGCATTACGAAAATAATCACGATCCCACCAATATCTCTTTTTAATAAAAGGATTTCCTTGATAAAGCTTCTCCACAATTTATACAACAACATCTCTTAATTCTTTTCCGGTTAATGAAATGAAAACGTCTTCCAGGTTTTCTGCATTGGCTATTTGCGAAACAAGTTCTTCCGGTGTACCTACCGCGTGGATTTTCCCTTTATCGATAATGGCGATTTTAGTGCAGAATTCCTCTGCCTCCGAAAGGTGATGGGAAGTATAAATAATACATGTCCCATTTTTATTGAGCTCCTGAAGGAAGTCGATGATTACTTTTTTAGATTGTACGTCTACGCCTACGGTTGGTTCATCCAGGAAAAGAACTTTAGGATTGTGCAATGTTCCTGCGATAAGATTACAACGGCGTTTCATTCCGCCTGAAAACTGTTCTACCTTCTTATCTGCAAATTTTGACAGACCCATAATCTCCAGTGATTCATCAATAGTTTTATGGAGGTTTTTATGCTTTAAGCCATATAAACTTCCGAAAAACAGCAGGTTTTCTTTAGCGGTAAGAGTAGGGTAAAGTGCATATTCCTGTGGAACGATTCCTATGATCTGCTTTATTTTAAAGCTGTGTTTCTGTGGAGATAATCCGTTGATTTTGAACTGGCCGGAAGTGGGTTTTATCAATCCCGAAAGCATAGAAATCAAAGTCGTTTTCCCGGCACCGTTTGGCCCCAGAATTCCGTAGATTTCATTCTTCTCAATATTCAACGAGATATCATTCACAGAAAATTCTTCTGCGTGCTTGTATTTTTTATACAGGTTTTTTATTTCAATGATATGCTCCACCTTAAATCGCTTTTTTAAGTTTTTTATAAAAAGCCTCTTCCAGATCGGCAAGATGAAGCATCGATTTTGACAGTTCCTGATAAATATTACTTTTTGAATTCCGGTTTTTATAAACCCGGGCAATATCTACGGCAAAGTCTCTCCAAAGGTCTCCGATTGAAGTGATTTCTTTGGATAGTTCTTTGAGCTGATCATTCTTAAGGATTTCTGCGGCTTCCTGTAAAAATGCGCCATATATAAATCTGAAACCGCCACCGCCGGTTCCGATCTCTTCCTGCATTCTGATGAGCTGTCCTAAATAATGATTGGTCACTTTAGTCCCTTTCTTCTCTGCCCATTTGGGGATACTTTTTGCCACCCAACGTATTGCTTTTACTCCGATAAGCGGAACAGGAGCCAGCATATTTTTACAGGTATCATGGATTCCTTTTTTGATGGCGCCTTCAAGGTCTACATTTTCAGGAACATAGATAGGGTAATACATATGTCCTTTAGGAGGCAGGGCTCCTTTGGCGTATCGCACTTTTTCCAGTTCTGCTTCGGAAAGAGAGGTCACATAATCCATGACAGGATCACTGATCAGAAATCTGCCGTCTTCTTTTCCATATACGACAAGATTGTGGGCATTGAAATGGAATTTGTATTCTTCCGGGAAGTAAGTAAGGTTAAAAACACCTACCTGCAAACCTGTGGGTATATTATTTTCTAAATTTCTTTCTAATGCGGTCTGCGCATCTTTAGGATTTGAAAATTTTTGTCTTTTGATTTTAATTCCCAACCTTTTGGCTGCTTTGCTGAAAATAGCTCCGGGCATCGGCCGATAGCTGAATCCGGGAGCGAAATTCACTTTCAGAAAAGGAAGGTACACGAAAAATAGTCCGGATCCGATTCCGAAGATCATAGGTTCACTTAGTTTTAAACCTTTATAGCGTAATAAATTGGAGGCAACACCGTTTTCGCAATGGGCGGTCTGGTGATGTTCAAAGTTCAGTTTCATCGGTACATTTTTGTTTTTCCGGAGATTCAGGGGGATGCATCATGAGGATGTTTGCTCCTGCTTTCCGTCGAAATTTTTTAGTTCTGCCACTGTGATTCCAAATGCATCTGCATATTTTTTCAGCACAGTATCGCTTAGTGTTTTAAATATTTTTGGTTTAGTATGTCTTTTTACCCGCCATTGCCACATTCCTACGTAAGATGCAAGTACACCTAAATCCATTTTATTCAGTTCCATAAAATAAATAACGGGACTTACTATATGGCTGGCAACATTCTGTCTCGCTTCTTCTATTCTTTCATTGATAAGAGCCATTGATTCATCCAAAGCTGCTTTTTTGGCATCCCATCCGATGCTGTTTGCAGTGGTGTAGTTATCGTTTTCATCAGTCACATACAGTATTTCTGTCATGTTTGCTGACTTCAGATTGCTTTCGTCCTGGGGAAGATTTTGCTTTTTCATCCGTATTATTGTTTTATTTCCTGAATAAACAAATTAATTTCAGCTCTGATTAATAATTCATCCTGATTAAAGGTTTCGCAAAAAATATGACAGATATTTTCGTACTGGGAGATCAGAGATGCTTTTGAAATGATTTTATTGCCAACTTTTGGTAAGGCGAAAATTTCAATCTTTTTGATATTGGTGATAAAACCAATTACTTTGGTATCGGCTTCAGGGTTTTCGAAGAAACTCTGCCCGAGAATTGAAGAGCAGGTCTGGGCTAAATTTTCAATCAGTCCAGCTTCAACGAATTCATTCTGGTGAACGAAAATATTGTCTTTAAGAATTTCAAAGGAAGTAACCACTTTTTCTTTGGTGAGCTCCAATATGTAATCTGCCATCAGCATGGGAGTACGATGGGGTAAAAACTGATGTATATTGATGATATGGTCTTCCTTTATATCCATTAATTTATTTTACAACGGTTTTCATCTGGGATCCGGCAATGGTTTTATCATCTATTTTAGTAACGATGTTCACCAATGTAACTCCCATTACTTCATTGATTATGGTAACTTCGGTAGTCACCCGGTCTCCGGCTTTTGGCAGGGTTTCTGTCTCAAAAGATTTAATGGCACCAATATATCCGGTCGGAGCTTCTTTGCCCAACAGATAATATTTGTATCCGGTATGTAAAGCTACGCTCTGAGCCTGATGCTCAATTAATCCGGAAGCCTGAAAAATTCCGTTATGAACAAAAATATTGTCTTCCTGTATTTTGAATCCTGATATCAGGTGATTTTCAGAATAATCTGAAATTTCATCTACCATTACAAAAGGAAATCTTTGCGGAATAAGGCTTTCTACAAAATTTTTGTCTGATGTAGGGAGTTTTATTTCCATTAGCAAACCGTTAATAATGCACAAGAATACGCAAATCTTCCACTTTCGGGAACACAAAGAAGTACTTTTTCTCCTTTTTTCAGTTTTCCTGAATTCATTAGTTGCTCCAAAGCAATGAAAATAGATCCGGCACCAATGTTTCCGACTTCAGAAAGATTGTAGAACCATTTTTCCCAAGGGAAATCCATTCCTTTTTTAGCAAATTCGTCTTTTAAACCTTCTTTAAAATAGCCTGAAGAAATATGTGCCAAAACATGGTCTATTTTTTCGGGATCCAGATTGTGTTTATCAAAAGATGCTCTTAAACTTTCAGCACCTTTTACCAGAATATATTTATCTAAAAGTTTTGTATCCTGTTTTAAAGCAAAGATAGATTGCTTCAGCCATTCGTCTGACGGATAATCTGCCCATGATTGCAGGCTTCCGTCTTCCTGCTTTTCACAACCGGCATACATACAGGCTTCAATTTCGTGAGAATATGAGTAAAAATCAATAAATTCAATCCTTAAAGAAACTTCATTTTCTCTCGGCTTGTTTTCTAATAAAAAAGCACCTGCACCATCAGAAAGCATCCATCTCAGGAATTCTCTTTTGAAAGCAATGATAGGTCTCTCTTCCAATAAGATTAAATTTTCTGCTTCGTGATTAAATTTATCAGCAGTCATCCAGGCAGACATTCTTTCAGATCCTGCACACACTGCATGCTTGTGAACACCTGCTTTTACAGAAAGAAAACCGTAATTCAAGGCATTCATCCCGGAATTACAAAGACCTGTTGAGGTATTAATTGCCAAGGATTTTCCAACGTTTAATTCCCCGTGAACCATAGATGCATGGGAAGGCTGGATCTGATCCGGGGAAGTGGTTCCTACAGATAATAATTCCATATCTTCTTTTCTGAAATTTTCATCAAAAAGTCCTTCTACGGCTTTTGCCGTGATCTGTGCATTGGTATGCGTTGGGTTTCCTTCTTTATCTAAAGCATAATACCTTGTTGTAATTTTATTGTTTCTTAAAATTATAGCTTTAGCCTTTGACGGAGCGCCGTTTATATAACCAAGATACGTTTCCATTTCATCATTAGAAACCGGTTCATTGGGCAGGTATGTTGATGCTTTTGTTATAAATACGTCGTTCATTCTATTTTAAATTAATTCCTTGTAAATATTCTTTCTGTTTTTTTCTTTTAACCCAAAAAATTGGTGTTGTGAGCAGGTGTAAAACCAAAACTACCGGTGAGATAATCCATATCGCTGCCATCAAATATACCTTAAAGAATTTTATCAGCAATGGTCGCTTCTCTTTTTTCTTTATAATCAGATTTGACCATACGGTGAAAATTTTATTCCCTACTTTTTCCACTCTTACCAGGAAGGGCCTGATTTCGACGGCTCCGTTTTTTACCAGCTCCGGCTGAAGGGTATTTAAATCATTATTGCTGAAATATTTTTCAATAATTGTTCCATATTTTACCGATCCGGTGATTTCTTCATCAGATACTCCGGCAGCCGGCAGCATTCCTGATTTTTCTTTTTGCCCTGTTGTCATCCAGCGAAGGATGGTCAGTACACTTGTATAATTGTCATGGCGGTCTACCAAAGCAATATTTCCAACCAGTTTTGCTTTAAGGTCTCTCAGATAGATTTTTAATTTTTCCTGGGAAAGCATCCACATATTTCTTGTTCCGGAGATGGTAACAACGGGTGTGTCTTTCAAAATGCCATCTGCATAACTGCTTTTTAAAAATGAAATGATTGGAATGGATGGTGTTAAATACCAAACCTGGTATCCGAATATAATCAGGTCAAATTTTTTACTCAATACTTCCTCAGGTGGTGGAAGAATTTCACTTGGAATCTGAAGATAAGATTCCGGGAATGTATTGAAAAAAACATCACTCGACCACGGAAAAGCAAAGTCTTCCTTTAACTGAATATTGTAATAGCTAACATCATATTCATCCTTTTTTGCTTCAAAAGGCTTAGCTACATTCTTCACAATATCTTCCAGCTGTCCGGTTTGTGAGTAATAGATAACCAGTATATTTTTTTTCATTACTATTTTTTAGCGTTTACAAAAATATGCTTTTCATATTTATTATTTAGTCTTAAATATTTTTAATGATTCTGAACTAAATTCTAATGAATAATCAGTACTGTTAAATGAATTATTTTTAATATTCATGAAAATGATCGTTTCAGGAAGGTTTGGAATCATACTGATGTCGTAGCTTTCATCTGAAACCAAAAGTATATTGATTTCTTTGCCCGGCTCTGAAATATCTTCTATATAATTGATCTTTCTTCTTTTGACAATATAATTCTGTGCTGCAATTTCCCTCTTTTCACGATTGGCAATTAGACTGAATATTTTTCTGCCTGCCTGTTGAAGAGTGAGTAAAACGTCCGTCTGCCCGTAATCATCTGCAATATGAAGAATGGTAGCATCTTTAGGAATATGCTTGTTTAATTCAAAATAGACAGATTTATTGGTTTTGAAGTCTTCTTTTACCTGCTGTACTACTCCAGTTTCTTTGTAGAGAAAGCTTAAGAAAAGTTTCTTCTTGAAATAATTCTCATCTTCAATTTCATTTCTGAGCTTTGCAAATTCTTCCCGGAAATAGGCATTGATCTTTTTTGTTCTTTCGGAATATGTTTTCCCGAATTTAAGATCATCTTTATTAATCCTGTTTCCGACTTTTACCGTAATGCTTCCGTCATAAATAACGAAATCTCCTTTCGGCAGTACTTCTGAATTTCCATGTATATAAACAGGAACCACATCAAGACCAAATTCTTCGGCAATATAGAAAGCTCCTTTATGGAATCTTTTGATATCGTTGGTATAAGAACGTTCTGCTTCCGGAAAGATCATTAAAGAATACCCTTCATTTATTTTTTCTTTGAGTTGAGACATCCCATTTTCTATACCCTGGGAAACCGGGAAGAAACCCAATGCTTTTACCAGTTTTCCGAATACCGGGGAATCATATACCCAGTCATTGACTAAATACACGATCTTATGGGTTGCCATGGCAAGAGCCAGCGTATCCAGGAAAGAAGTATGATTGGCAATAATGACAGACGGTTTGCTGAAATCTTCTTCAGGATTTCTGATGATGGTCTTCTTTACAAACGGAGTAAGGTGTAAAACTGATTTTAAAAATAAGGCGATGCATTTTTTAATGATATCTAAAGTTTTTCCTTTGGCCTTTCTGACAAAGAAATGTCCGAAAAATGAAAAGAAAAGTCCGCCCAGGCCATAATATAAAAATGAAAGGACAGAGCGCAGGAATAACCTGAATGTGACAGGTGAAAGCCCTTTTTTTGCCCGGTTGATAATTAAAAGTCTGAACCAGAACGGATATAAGGTAGAGGTAATAATGATTACGGAGAACATTCCTATCAAAGCGACCAAAGCTAAGGAATGCAATGCAGGGTGTTTAGCAAAAATTAAGGAGCCGATCGAAAGGATGGTAGTGAAAACTGCCAAAATAATCGAAATTCTATAGGTAGGAAGTTCGTTCTTTCCTGTCGTATGCTCTTTCTGCATGGCTTTCGTAAGAAATATACTGAAATCATCGCCGACTCCGAAGATCAGCGTACAAACGACCGTGCTGAAAATATTTAATTCTAATCCCAGAAAATAGAGAATACCTGCCGTTACAATTCCCGTTAAAACAATCGGGAACATGGTAAGGACGGTCAGTTCAAAGTTTCTGAAAAAAACAATAATGGTCAGGATAATGGCCAGCAATGAATAATTGATAAGGGTATTAAAATCTCTTTTCAATAATCCTAAGAAGTTTTCATTCATTTGCTGACGGTCTATTGCCAGGGCATCATGCTTTTTCTCCACATCTTTTATGAAAGCGTCTCTTTTATTTTCATCTACTTTTACGATGTTTGAAACAGTGTAAAATCCTTTTTCATTACTTAAAAACTCTGAAACCTGCAGGGCTTTTACTTTTTCATAGTCTTTAAGGCTTAGGGTCGGATAGCTTTTGTTTAAAGTTTCGTTGAATTGGGCAAAGGCAGAACTGTTGAATCCAAATTGATTTCCTGCACTGATTAATTCGGAAACAGTCTGGTTTTTTTTCTGAATATCCCAGAATTTTTTCCAGATTTCAATCTTTTTCTGCTGATCCTTTTCTGATAAAACGACATTTCCCAACGAGTTGTAGCTTAAAATTTTTCCCTGCTGCTTTTCTTTTTCCAGAAACTGGCTCAGTTGAGAATTTCGTGCTAAAGCCTCTTCTTCGGAATCACCATAAGAAATGGTATAAATAGATTTTGAAGTGAGATCCGAAAGTTGCTGAAGTTTGGCCTCACTTACCTTTATATCTTTCGGAATATAATTTAAATCTCCGATATCTTCATTGAAACCTACATGTCTGAAACCAAACAGGCAGGCAATGATCACCAATGAACAGGCAATGATCAGAGGTTTATTTTTTTCGTAAGGATACGAGCCTATTTTATCAATAAAATTGGTATTGGGTTTTCCCTCTTTCTCTTTAGGCTGGTAAAGCTGAGGTACAATAATTAAAGCCGATATGGAAGATAAAATAACGGTTATTGAAGCAAACAGTCCAAGATCTTTTAAAGCTTCTGAGCGTACAAAAATCAGGCAGAGAAAAGACACCGCTGTGGTAGCGCTGCTTAAAATAATCGGTTGCGTGATCTCTTTATAAAGCTCTTCAATGTTGTTGTTATGTTTATAATGGGTAAGGATATGCAGGGCGTAATCGATGGTGATTCCTATTAAAATGGCTCCCACGCTTAATGAAATGGCGGAAATTTTATCTTTAATAAAATACAGGATCAGCAGTGCCAGCAAAACTGAAAAAACAGTAGGCAGAAAAATGATGAGCGGAGTAAAGATATTTTTAAAATAATAAATTAAAAGAATCAGAAGCACTGTCATTGAAATAATCACCGTATTCTGAATGTCTTTTTTTATCTGCTTGGCATTGGCTACTGCAATGACCGGAGATCCGAAATAGCTTATTTCTGTTTTTCCTTTAAACTGTTTGTTGATGTCTTCTTTTATCCCATTGAGCTTATCTACAAAAGCTTCATTGTTCCTGGTATCATTACTTTTATTCTCGGGATCAATAAAGAGTAAAAGGTTTTTGCCGTCTTTTGTAACGATGTAGTTGTCTTCAAGCCTGAAATCTTTACTGATATTGAGTGCATTCAGTTTTTTTATCCCTAAAAAAGTAAATCCAAGCGGGTCTTTTTTAATGAATTCTTTTGTTACAAGACTGGTAGGTGATACCAGTGAAACATAGTTGCTTTCTACCTGCTTTACAATACTGTCTTTTTGAAGCTTCCTGCTGATTTCCCGGTAATCATTTTCATCCAGAAATAAAGGAAGGTTTTGATTGACAAAATCGAAAGTCTCAGAGATTTCATTGTCGTTTACTTTGCCCTGAACGGAACTGATATATTTCTGAAGAGGTGAAATTTCCTCTAAAAAGCGATCAGCGGTTTCAGAAAGCTGAAAATTGTTTTCAGCAGATTTATTTTCTATGATGACGATGATCTTATCCGAAAAGTTGAGCTGTTTAAGAACTTTCGCCGTAAGGTCTGATTTTTCGCTTTTAGGAATAATCTGATTGATATCTTCTTCAAAATTAATTTTTGAAGCAAAAAAAATACACAACAGGGCAATTCCTGTTGCAGCCAGTACAGCCAGCAGCCTGTTTTTGGAAATCAGATGATATAAAAATATAAAAAAGCGGTGCATTATATTATAAAATCAAGTTTGCAAATTTAAATTTTTAAGAATTAGATCAAAACTTTTAAGGACAAGTTTAACTGAAAATCAGTAAAATATTTCTAGGTGAAATGAAAAAAACTTCTACTTTTGCAAAAGTTCCCTATTAATAAAATACATTTTAAAACAAAAAACTCCTTAAGTGAGGAAACTTGGATTTTAGTATGTTTAAAATATTTGATGAAAAACTGAACGGATTTTTATTTGTAATAATTTTCCCTTTTCTGCTGTTCTTTATGTCCTATTATGGGTTTGAATCTTCCTATGTAAGATTGAAATCTATGGAAAAGGCTCCGGACTTTATGTTCTCATCGGTGTATGCCTATAGGGTTATCCCCAATTACCTTAGCATTTATGTCACGGATGTTCTGAATTATATTATAGACCATTATCTTTATTCGATTAAAAGTTTCCTGCTGAAAAACGGAACGGTATTTTACCACAGCATTTTTCTGATCAACAGCTTCTTTTTTATTCTGTCTTCCATTGTATTGAATTCTGTTTTAAAACTTAAGCCTGTTGAGATTCTTCTCAATACTAAGATAAGAAGGTTATTTCATCTGATTGCTGTTTTCATCATCGTTATTGTGCAGTACGTTCCTACTAATTGCGATTGTATTGCGGTTTTCTTTTATCTGGCCGGTGTTTTGTTTACCCTGAAATATTATGAGGACAGAAAATCATCAGATCTGTTGACACTGAGCCTTATTATTTTTATTTCAACGTTCGTAAGGGAAACAGCCTGTTTGAATATTGCTTTTTTTGCAGCACTCTTTATTGATTTTAATCTGCTGAAAAAGAAAAACTTAATCTATATAAAAGAATTGCTGATGCTTGTCGTTGCCTTTATTGTGCCCTATGTTGGGTTGAGGCTGGCGATTCCTCAGGAAACCTCTTTCTTTGAAGGAGTTTATTTTATTAAAAATTTTACAAGCCCTTACAATCTGGCAGGGCTGATGTTTGGAGTAATAGGATTGTATTTTATGTTCCTGCTATGCAATGAAAGCGGGAAGGCTGTTCTTAAAAAATATCTTTTTTTCTCTTCGCCTTATCTCGTAATGATTACTTTAGTAGGACTGTTCTGGGAGACAAGGCTTTTCCTGCCTTTGATTCTTACGGGATTGATATTGGCTTCATATCAGTTTAAAAACACCCACGTATCACAATGAGTTTATTACATCCATACTATATAATTGCCATTATCTACATGCTTATTTTTAGCTTTCAGGAAGTATATCGTGGCGGGGTAGATAAAAAATGGCTTTGGTTTTTAGGAGGCTATCTTATTGTACTGGCAGGGCTGAGGGATAATGTGGGGCCGGATTTCGGAAGTTATAGAGGGATTTATATATATTCTGATACCAAAGATTATATCTCTATCTTTTTTGCGGCACTTCATCTGGAACCTCCACAGCCAATGGAGCTTGAATGGCTCTTCGTACTGATCAATAAAATATTGCTTAATGTATTCAATGCGCCGTTTTATATGCTTACTCTTGTTATTGCGGCACTTGCAATCTTTTTTAAAGTTGAATATATCAATGATAATACATTTTACCCGTTTACCTTCATTGCGCTTATGTTTATTCCCGGCTTCTTTATTGGCGAGAGTGGGCAGATCAGGCAGAATTTAGGTTCTTTCGTTGTGTATTTTGCCATCAGGTTCATCAAAGAGCGAAAATTGTTTTATTACCTCTTATGTATATATCTGGCGGGCGGGATTCATAATGTTTGTTATGTTTTCCTTCCGATGTACTGGCTTGTTCGTTTTCCTTTAAACAAAGCCTGGATGCTGGGGTTAATTATTGCTTCCATCCTTGCGTCTCCATTTGAAGTCTACAGAATATTCGGAGATTTTTTAAATAATATAGCCTCGGATAATATGCTTGTTGAAGGATTTAACGGATATGTGGATGAGACGGCAGAACGGCTCAACGGAGGGCTTGGAATCCCGGAAGCAATGATGGCTATTTTAACCTTCTTTCTGTTTACTTTCGATACCAAAATGGTTGAGAAATATCCTTACTATGAATACCACCGGATGTATGCGGTAATAGGAATATGTTTTTATTTTATTTTCAGGAATAATCCTGTTTTCTCTTCAAGGCTTGCCGGCGCATTTATCGGTTTTGCTTACATATTGATTCCTAATTCAATGTATGTAGTGAATGCCGGTACAAAAAAGTTGATTCACATATTTATTGTTGCACTCGTTATTTTTAATTTCATTGTATTTGCAATTTTTAAAAATATTAAGGCGGGGAGGTTTACAATAGACCTCTACAAAAATCATATTTTACCTTAATTTTTTTAATTCAAGATATTGGGACGGCTTTTAAATAAAGGCCGTCTTTTTATTGTTACTTATTTTATGATGAATAAATTAAGATTTCAGTATGTCTGAAAATTAACAATGTTATTCAAAATATACAATGGCAAAAATGTACTTTTGTGCTGCCGTAGCTGAAAGTTAATTTTTCATTCATATAATATTTGCTTTGCTTTATTTATATTTTAATTTAGTTATTGTGAAATTATTTATATAATTAATTGATAACTATTGGTGAAGGCTTAAGATTTGTATTTGTGTTTTAATACCAAACTTTAAGGATATGAAAAAGAATGTAATCAAAAATGTGATGGCAGTTTTTTGCCTTGTATCGATCAATGCCTATTCCAGGAGTAATCTTGATTCTGAAGAGAATTTGTTATTAAATAAGCAATCAGAAAACAGATATTTAAAAAAAGCAGATTCTTTAATTAAAACCAAGAAAACCAATAGAGAAAAAACTATACTTTTTACTAAAAGCCACATTAATTCCCCTGATTCAAAAGATCTGATAGCTGGCGGACTTGTTGTTCAGGATTGGACAAAAGCTCCCAACAGCTACCTATTTGATCCCATCCAGAATGATGGCGGACTGTATATTCCGGTACGGAAAGCTTATGCCATGTGGGATAGTGACCAATACATCGGTGGAAGCGGAATTCCTGCAGGAAAAATAACTGCTGACGTTCTGTGGGAAGATGTTCCCGGGTTGATTATCTGTGGTGTAGATTATTCTTTGGAAGTATTGGGCTCAGGAGAGGATGCTAAAATAAAAGTACCTGTCAATAAAGCTAAAGAAGGAAATGCAGTTATTGCTTTCAGGGTAGATGGTGAAGTGTTCTGGTCATGGCATATCTGGGTAACCGATGATCCTGCCAACGGGCCTGCCTACAAAAGCTTTGCAGGAATAAAAAGAGAAAAAGATGACGGAACGGTAGAATTAATACCAGATTCCGACTGGCAATGGATGGACCGGAATTTAGGAGCGCTAAGCGGAACAATCACCGGTACGGAATGGAACAGAAACGGAGGACTATTGTACCAATGGGGAAGAAAAGATCCTATCCCTCCTCTTGTATATCGTGGCAACGACTTTTATGAAGTATCAGGTTCCATAGGACGGGTAAGGCACAGAGGAGCTAAAAATTTCACCAATGCGGTAAGGATTGATGATCTCAGAAAATTTGTCCTGTTTTCCAATGCTGAGGTGACAGCTAATATTAAACTGTCGGTGAAAAATCCTTTAAGCCTTATCTACGTTAATAAAGATGATAATTCCGGTCCTGCTTACTATAATAACAATACCAATTTAATGGTCAACTGGTTTGGAAGGTCAATGAGCATGAAAGATAACCGGCTTCCGGAGCTTAATTTATGGTCTGATAATTCTAAAGGGATTATTGATGTAAATTACAATTCAGATAATGGAGCCAGGCCTTATAGGAATAAATCCTCCTATGATCCGTGCCCTAACGGATGGAGAGTTCCATCGGTACTTGTTGCCAATCTTGCTTCAGGGACATATGTAGATGACATCAGAATTGATTTTTCCCCTTATGGAGTAAGAACCGGTCTTTCTAAAAATACCTTTGAATTTAACAACTATCATATTATAAAACCTACAGACAGCAATATGCCAGATTTTATGAAAGGATTTAAGCTGTATCCAAATATAGGATTTGATCTGTCTAATGTAAACGGCTATAATATGGGAGTATTTCCTGGAACCGGACAGCTGGCTTTGATTTCTCAGGCAGGCCAGTATACAGACCAGCATCATATAGGGCTGTGGACGGCTACTATGGCCAGAATGTTTGATACTAC
>NZ_AKJY01000044.1 GCF_000282115.1 Chryseobacterium populi | reverse complement strand
GGCGGCCCCAAAGGGGCCGCCGATTCTTATTAAAAAAGCAATATTTAAGTAAAAAACCAAAACTAATCATCAACTATTTGACTAATTATTGTACTTTTCAACATAAGAACATGAAAATATTTCATTTTTTACACAGACACATGTAATAAACTTTATATTTGGGTTGTCATGAATATATAACACTAAGAACATGAAGGCCAAATTTTTCATTGCATTATCATTCTTTTCCTGTTTTATATATTCCCAGAAAAAGGAGGGCGATCATATTGTAAGAAAAAAAATACTCATTACAAAAACCGCGACATCTCCAAAAATTGATGGTATTCTGGACGATGCCGAATGGCAGAATGTTCCGGTAGCAACCAATTTTATTGAAAGAACCCCCAATAATGGAAAACCTCAGGAAGACTCTATAAAGACTGAAGTCAGGATTTTATATGATGATACCGGAGTTTATTTTGGAGCACAGATGTATGATCCTACTCCAAAGAAAATTGCAAAAGAACTCACAGAAAGGGACGCAATTAATAATGATGATTTTTTCGGTGTGGCCCTGAACGGATATAATGATAAACAGCAGAGCCTGGAGTTTGTGGTAACTGCTGCCGGTGTGCAGTTTGATGCTAAATTAACAACTGATGGCGAAGATGATACCTGGAACAGTATCTGGTACAGCGCCGCAAAAATTAATGATAAGGGCTGGGCTGTTGAAATGAAAATTCCGTATTCAGAGCTGAGGTTTCCCAAAAGCAGTATTCAGGAATGGGGAATGAATATGTTCCGGAGAATTCAAAGGATAAAAGCTTCTTATGACTGGAATTTTGTGGATAACCAAAAAAATTCATACACGCTTTTTGACGGTGTTTTACAGGGGATGGAAAACATCAATCCTCCTACCCGGTTATCATTTACTCCTTATATCTCAACTTATATCAACAGTTTTGACGGAAAAACCACTTCCAGTTTCAATGGCGGAATGGACGTAAAATATGGGATCAATGATGCTTTTACATTCGATATGACCTTAATACCTGATTTCGGACAGGCTAATTTTGATAATTCTATTTTAAACTTATCTCCTTTTGAGCAACAGTTTTCGGAGCAAAGAACCTTTTTTACAGAGGGAACAGAGCTTTTCAGCAAAGGCGGAATGTTTTACTCCCGGAGAGTGGGTGGAGAACCATCTAGATACCCAACAGTCTCGGAAAATGAAGAAGTTGTGGAATATCCTGCCAAAGTAAAACTGTTCAATGCTTTTAAAATTTCAGGAAGAACAAAAAAAGGATTGGGAATCGGCTTCTTCAATGGAGTTACCCAAAAGATGGAGGCCACTATTCTGAACCACGAAACAGGTGAAATAAGAAAGGAAGTAGTAGAACCCTGGACCAATTATAATGTGTTGGTTTTTGATCAGCGATTTAACGGAAACTCCTCTGTCTCATTAGTCAATACCAATGTGATGAGGGACGGGAATTTTCGGGATGCCAATTCTACAGGATTACTTTGGGACCTTACCAATAAGAAAAACATCTATAAAACCTACGGAAGCCTGAAAGGAAGCTGGGTAAGAGACGGTGAAACAAAATTCGGGACCCGAGCAGAAGCCGGTATCGATAAAATTGCAGGAAAAAACCGCTTTTCACTGAATGGCAATGCAACGACCAAAGACTGGGATATCAATGATCTCGGATTCTCCACCAAAACAAATTTCGCCAATTATAATGCGTGGTACGGGTACCGGATTTTACAACCAACCGAGAAGTTTAATAATATTTATCTGAATTTCAATGTAAATTATTTTCACAGGATTGAGCCATTTTTATATTCAAATCTTATATTTAATAACAACAACAGTTTTACAGACAAAAGTTTCAGGACCTACGGCGGCGGAATTGAATCTACCCCGTTTGGACAGAATGATATTTATGAACCCCGGACTTTTGGAAGACACCTGAAAATCCCGGCTTATTTCGATACCTGGATCTGGTTTGAAAGTGACAGCAGAAAGAAGCTGCAATATAATTTCACAATAGATTATTATGCGTTTAACGAAACAGGAAGAAACCAGGTTTTAACAGAATTTGGCATTCGTTACCGTTTTTCGGATAAATTCAATGTAAGTTGGAATTTCAATCCTGATTTCAGCAACAATGAAACCGGTTTTGCAGGAAAGAATGACACGGATATTTTCATCGGGAGGAGACAGAGAAATACGTATGAAAATGCACTGACATCAAAGTATACTTTCAACGAAAAAATGTCTTTAGCTCTAACTTTCCGTCATTATTTTTCTGATGTCACCTACAAACAGTTTTATACGCTGAATCAGGATGGAAGCCTCACAGATACCAATAATTTTAATAAAAACCTAAACGGGACCTATAACGCCTGGAATGTAGATTTAAGGTTTTCCTGGTGGTTCGCTCCCGGGAGCCAGCTGACTTTATTATACAGGAACGCTACATCAAATTATCTTGAGACTTCAAGGCTGAACGTTAAAAATAATTATGATGTGCTTTTCAATGAGCCAATGGTAAATAATTTCTCTTTAAAGCTTACTTATTTCTTAGACTACAATCGTATAAAAAGCTGGACAAAGAAAAAAGGAACATAAAAATTAATATGCATGAATAAAGTCCCATCTTAATGAACTTAACAGCTTAATTTAGGTAATGGTTAATTCTCAAAGCATTAAGATGAGTTAAGATGCTCATTGTTGAATAACAGAATCAGTTTTTAATTACGTTTTGTTTCTATGGTCAGTAATTAAAAGCAGGAAACCTCCGAAATTCCGGAGGTTTCTGTTATTATAAAGTTTTAAACTGTTCTAAAGTTCTGATATCGTTTTCAAAGAACATTCTGATATCGCTCATCTGGTAAAGAAGCATTACAATTCTTTCAATACCCATTCCGAAAGCATATCCCGAATATTTTTCCGCATCAATGTTCACATTCTTCAAAACGGCAGGGTCTACCATTCCGCAGCCCATGATTTCTAACCAACCTGTTCCTTTCGTAATTCTATAGTCGGTCTCTGAATTTAATCCCCAATATACATCGATTTCCGCACTTGGCTCGGTGAACGGGAAATAAGAAGGCCTCATTCTGATTTTAGACTTTCCGAAAAGCTCTGTTGTGAAAAACTGGATTGTTTGCTTTAAATCAGCAAAGCTTACATTTTCATCAATATACAATCCTTCAATCTGATGGAAAATACAGTGTGAGCGTGAAGAAACAGCTTCATTTCTGAAAACTCTTCCCGGAGATAAAATTCTTATCGGCGGCTGATTTTCTTCCATATAACGGATCTGTACGGAAGAAGTATGGGTTCTTAAAAGGATATCAGGATTTTGCTCAATAAAGAAAGTATCCTGCATATCTCGTGCCGGATGGTATTCAGGAAGATTAAGGGCTGTAAAGTTGTGCCAGTCGTCTTCAATTTCCGGACCGTCTGCTACAGCAAACCCTATAGATTTAAAAATTTCTATAATCCTGTTTTTAACCAGGTTGATCGGATGTCTCGAACCTAAATCCAGCGGGAAGGCAGGTTTTGTAAGATCTTCTTTTTCCAAGATAATAGAAGATTCAGAAGCATTTTTCAAATCTTCCAATTTTACGGTAATCGCCTGCTTCAAAGAGTTGATCTTCAACCCGAATTCTTTCTTCTGGTCGTTGGGAACAGCTTTTAATGTTTCATAGAAATCATTTAAAACTCCCTTCTTACCGTTATACTTGATTCGGAAATTTTCTATTTCCTCTTTAGATGTAGTATTGAAGCTATTTACCTCAACCAGTAGTTCCTCGATCTTTTCTATCATTGTTTTACCCTTTCAAATGTTTTGCAAAAATACGGTTTTTCAATTGAATAACTTTCTTTATTTGTGATAAAAAAATCTGCCCCCTTTGGAGGCAGACTTCAATCACTTATTTCACTTAAATAAAAAAATTATTTTTTTTCTAAAGCTTTAACGCTGATCTGAAGAGTTACCTCATCTTTAATGACTCCGTTTTCAGCAGGAGCCTGGAACTTTACCCCAAACTCTTCTCTCATAATATCTTTCGGCTCTGTAGCTACGCTTACTTCTCCATCTTTCACAGAAACATTGGCTTTAAACTGAACCGGCTTCGTAATTCCTTTAATCGTCAGATTACCGTCTAACAATGTATTATAATCACCTCCGGCAGCAGGGGTCACTTTGGTAACTTCATAAGAAGCTGTCGGAAATTTTTCAACCTCGAAAAAGTCTCCGCTTTTCAAATGACCGTTTAATTTTCCCAATTGATCAGCATCATCCTTTAAATCAACTGATGTTAAAGAATTCATATCAGCAACAAATTTTCCGCTTTCAAGCTTTCCGTCTTTTACCGTAACGTCACCACTTTCAAATTTAATTGTTCCGAAGTGGCTTGTGCTTTCAGATTTGAATACCTTATATCCTTTCCATTCCACTTTACTGTTAAGAGTATCCAGAGTATACTGGCTACCGTCCTTAGTTGTTGAAACCTCATTACTTTCGCTCGTAAGTGGTTTATCTTTTTTACAAGAAACAACCACTGCAGTCGCAAAAAGTGCAGGAATAACTAGTGAAAACAGTTTTTTTCTCATTTTTGGTATATTTTTATTACAACTGCTAAGATAATAAAAAAATATATTTTTTCCTAAAAATGTTACATTTGTAATATGCTATTAGAAATAAACAATTTATACTTTTCACATACGAAAGACAACCCGCTGTTTCAGAACCTCAATCTTAAATTTGAAGAAGGTAAAATCATTGCACTGGCAGGAGAAAGCGGCTGCGGAAAGTCTACGTTACTGAATTTAATATACGGACTTTTAGACTGGGAAAGCGGAGATATTATTTTCGACGGAAAGCAACTGCTGGGCCCGAAAGGAAATCTGGTTCCCGGTGAATCTGAAATGAAATTTGTTGCCCAGAATTTTGACCTGATGCCCTATTCTACCGTTGCTGATAACGTAGGGAAATTTCTCTCGAACATTAATTTAGCTAAGAAAAAAGAAACTGTAACAGAGCTTCTGGAGGTTGTAGGATTGGCAGAATATGCCAGTGTTTTCCCTAAAAATCTGAGCGGTGGCCAGCAGCAGAGAGTTGCCATTGCAAGGGCACTTTCCGTATTACCGAAGCTTCTTATTTTAGATGAGCCTTTCAGTAATCTGGATTTTCCGCGGAAAATAGAGCTTCGTGAAAAACTTTTCAGATATGTCAGTCAGCACAATATATCTTTAATTATTTCAACCCATGAGCTGCAGGATGTCATGCCGTGGCTGGACCAAATCATTATTCTTCAGGACGGAAGATTAATTCAGAATAATAGCCCGGAAGAAACCTATAGACATCCTTATAATCCTTATGTAGCTAAACTTTTCGGTGAAGTAAATATTTTCAGTGAAGCTGAGATGTCTGTATTTCGGATATCACGGTTTTCATATTATCCGGAAGAAATCAGAATTTCTGAAACGGGTATTGATGCCGAACTTACAGAAAGTAGATTTGCAGGAAATCACTACTGGAATAAAGTAAGAGTAAAAGAGAAAGATCTCATTATTTACACCCATAAAAAGCTGGAGAATCCTATTAAAATATCTTTTGAATAGTGTTTAAAAGGTAAAATTGTAAAACTGCAAAACCGCTAAGTTTTTTTAGCAAAATAAGCCTTTCTGCTCTTTGCCTTTTCATGATTTCATAACTCCCGGCTTAACGTAATCAACACATTTACTCACACTTATTATCAATTTGTGGATAAAATTATAAACAAGGAAACTAATTTTTATAAATCTTTTTCTTACATTTGTTTTTCCACAGCATAAGGAAATTTTTGGTTAATTCTCTTTCTGCCTTTAGACGGACATTAGCATTCTACTGCAATCAAGTCTTTGAAAGATTACACTGTCCAATCTTTTCCTTTTTTTATGGGTAATCAGCTTTAAGCTAAGCGTTACAGATCTGTAATATCTAGCTTAAAACTAATCACTGAAAGCGTTTAGGCCTTTTTAACAAATTCAGATTTCAAAGCCATTGCCCCAAATCCATCTATTTTACAATCAATATTATGATCGCTGTCAGGTCTCAGACGGATGTTTTTCACTTTCGTTCCCGCTTTTACCGGTTTTGGTGCGCCTTTTACAGGAAGATCTTTAATCACCACCACAGAATCTCCATCGTGTAATTCATTCCCGTTGGAATCAAGGATTGCTCCTGTATTTCCGGTTTCTGCCGATACCTCTTCAGGATTCCATTCATAGAAACACTGGGAACATACCATCATATTATCGCTCGGATAAGTAAATTCAGAGCTACATTTCGGACAAAGTACAGTATCACTCATATTTTTAATTTTTTGCAAAGATAAATTTTAAAATTAAAAGATTAAAGAATTGAAAGATTTAAAAAGTATAAATCAAATCTATCAGCCCCAATTCCCAGCTATCAACTCTCAACTATAATTCGTATTTTTGCAGATTGAAATAGCAGAAGCAAATTATGGAACTTATTCACAGAAACTTAGCGATCGGAATTCACGATGCCTTACAAGAGACATTTTTCGAGAAAAATAAATATGCCGATAAAGTAATCGAAAGACTTTTAAAAGCTAACAGAAAATGGGGAAGCCAGGACAGGGCCGTTGTTTCTGAAATTTTCTACAATATCATCCGTTGGAAAAGGCGTCTGGAATATTATATGGGTGAAGGCGTAAAACCTAACAATATTTATAAGCTGATTATCGCTTATTTACTTTGGAGTGAAACAAATTATAAAAGATTTGAAGAGTTCGAAGGAATAAAAATCGCTGATATTATCACAAAACTTAAAAAAAATAAAGTTCCTACAAAAGCTATAGAATTTTCTATTCCCGAATGGCTGGCTGAAACCCTGGAAAAAGAATTAGGTGCCAACTGGGAAAAAGAAATGAATGCTTTAAACGAGCAGGCTCCGACTGTTTTAAGAGCAAACTCTTTAAAGACAACGACTAAAGAACTTATTTCGGACCTATCTGATGAGAATGTAGTTTCTTATCCTATAAAAAATTATCCTGATGCCATACAGCTGGAAGAAAAGAAAAACGTTTTTCTTACCACTGCATTCAAAGAGGGGCTATTTGAAGTACAGGATGCATCTTCACAAAAAATCGGTTATTTCCTTGACGTAAAAGAAGGCCAGAGAGTAGTGGATGCCTGTGCCGGTGCCGGTGGAAAAACGCTTCACTTAGCAGCTTTGATGGGTAATAAAGGACAAATTATTGCTCTGGATATTTTTGAATGGAAATTAGCCGAGCTGAAACGCCGTGCCAAAAGAGCCGGAGCACACAACATTGAAACCCGCATGATTTCTGACAATAAAGTGATTAAACGTCTTCATGAAAAAGCTGACAGACTTTTAATTGATGCCCCTTGTTCAGGTTTAGGAGTTTTAAAAAGAAACCCGGACAGCAAATGGAAAATCGATCAGGATTTTATTGACCGGATCAAAAAAGAGCAGCAGCAGATTCTTCAGGATTATTCTAAAATGCTGAAGAAAGGTGGAAAAATGGTTTACGCTACCTGTTCTATCCTGCCTTCTGAAAATATTGAACAGGTTGAAGAATTCCTTAAGAACAACCCTGATTTCAAAATGATAAAAGATGAAAAAGTAATGCCAAGTCAAGGCTATGACGGATTCTATATGGCCCTGATCGAAAGACTCTCATAGGCGGCTTCAAAAATATAAAATATACTAGCTACTCTATTTTTAGAGTAGTTTTTTTTATTATTTTAACCAGATTTTAAGAATAAAATATTAAATATGCTAAGCATATTAAAATACATAACTGAATGTAACATATACATGAATGATATCTACCTATTCACACGAAAGCTAAAAGTCTGATAAAGACTGTATTGGTCATCTGCTAAAAATTATCTTTGCGGAAACTTCATTATTATGTACAAAAGAATGGTATTCATTTTTCTTATTTTCTTATCTTATCTGGGATACGCTCAGATATACGAAATCCAATATACCAGTTCTTCCAACGGAAAAACCCTTACAGACCAATCTCCTGCTCTCGTCTGGGTCAATGAAAAAGAAAATTTTATTCTTAATAATAAAATCAGGGAGCAAAAAAACGATTATCCGTTTGAAATCACCAAAATAGAAAAGCCATCTAACACTATTATTTCCTACGGATTTTTAAAGCCCGGAGAAATTATTTCCACTTCCGATACAGAATCTGTAGGTAAGCAGAATTTCGAATCGACTAATGAAACAAAAAAAATATTAGGTTACAACTGTAAAAAAGCGGTTACTAAAATCAATTCCAACACCATCGAGGTCTGGTATACCAATGATTTAAAAATAAAGGGCGGCCCTTCCAGCCTGGGACAAAACCTAGGGCTGGTTCTTGAAATTGAGCGAAATAAAAATTCTGCGACAACAGCAAGCTCCATTAAAAAAGTAAAGAAGACCGACATCGAAAATATCATAAAAGGCTCAGTAAATACTACTGATCTTTTAGGCTACAGGGATTTACTATGGAAAAGCAGATTTACCACCCTGAAAGTTTTTGAAAATGAAACCATCAATTTTTCCGATGAATCAAAATCTGATGAAAAAATAAAAAGATTTGCCAACGGAACAATTATACTTAAAAAAATTAAGTTTCCTAAAATAAGCGAAGGTGAAAATATTTTTGTTGAATTAAGGCAACAATCCAATGGTGACGCTTATGACAGAACCGGAACCGTATTTGTAATTCCACAGGAAAAAGCACAATCTTTTTTTGATGGATTGGAAAAGGGAGTCAAAACATTCCCTGTCTATGAAAATGGAAACGGGAAACAATATTATGGTGTCATTTCTACAGACAATTATAACCCCGCCATAGAGATGATGCGCTTTTTTACCGCTTTTGGTATTCAAAAATTCAATCACATCCAATTCAAGGGAAAAGACTGGCAAACAATCAGTCCTTACCGTCAGGATATTACAGAATTAAAACCGGCCCTGTCTGAAAAAGAGCTTTGGGTTGGGACATTTATTGGCAATTATGATAAAGGCGGCCATAAAGTAAGCCTGGAGATCACTATCCATAAAAGTGATCAGACCGTTTATAAAAACAATACGGTAATTCCTTTATTCAATACATTAAATATCATGGAAATGGCCGGTCAGGATTATGCAACAATGTTTAACAATGACAAAGGACTTTTAGTAGAATTTACATTGAAAAAAGATTTGAAAAATGCACAATTAAGATATACTACCACCGGACACGGCGGTTGGGAAAACGGTGATGAATTCATGCCCAAAGCCAATTCCGTTTTCTTAGACGGAAAATTGTCTTTTTCTTTTGTGCCGTGGAGGTCTGACTGCGGCTCTTACCGCTTATACAACCCGGCTTCAGGAAATTTCCCCGACGGATTATCTTCATCTGATTTAAGCAGGTCAAATTGGTGTCCCGGAACAGTTACCAATCCGGATTTCATTTCTCTTGGTGATTTAAAAGCCGGAAAACATACGATTCAGATAAAAATTCCTCAGGGTGCCCCGGAAGGTACAAGCTTCAGTGCATGGAATGTGTCAGGTGTTTTGCTGGGGTCTGAATAAAACAAAACCTTCTTGCAAACTAATATTACAAGAAGGTAAAAACACAAATGATGAAAAAAAATTATTTCGAGCCACAAAGTAAACGCTAAAATTTCTAGAATTAATTACCATAGATTAAGAAATAAGTCATAATTATTTCGTATGTGCTGTTGTCTTATTTTTGAAACGAAAAAAATCAACCAAAATCATACATTTCAGTAAAATTAATTAATATTTTTCTTTAAAATTAATTAATTGATTAAAATTTTTAATTTTTAGATAATTTTTATTGTTACTTTTAAATCACAATTCTATTTTTGTTTCAAATAAAATGATAAAAAATGTGTGGAATCGTATGTTTGTTTGATGCCAAACAAAAAACCGGAATATTAAGACCTCAGGTTTTAGAAATGTCAAAAAAAATCCGTCACCGTGGCCCGGATTGGAGTGGTGTCTTTCAGAATGAAAAAGTGGTTTTTTCCCATGAAAGGCTTGCCATTGTAGATCCTACTTCAGGAAAACAACCTTTATTTACCAAAGATGGTAAGATCGTTCTGGCCGTAAACGGAGAAATATATAATCACAGAGAACTTAAGGAAGAATTTCCGGACTATGAATTTCTGACAGAGTCTGACTGTGAAGTTATTTTGCCCCTATACAGAAAGTATGGGAAAAATTTCGTTGAAAAACTGAATGGTATTTTCGCCTTTGCCCTTTATGATACTGAGAATGATATTTATTTAATTGCCCGTGATCATATCGGAATATGTCCTCTTTATCAGGGTTGGGATAAACACGGAAACTATTATGTCGCTTCTGAACTAAAAGCACTGGAAGGAATCTGCAAAACCATAGAAACATTTTTACCAGGACATTTTCTTTACAGTAAAGACGGAAGCAAGCTTCAACGATGGTACACAAGGGAGTGGGAGAATTTTGATCATGTAAAAGATAACGAAACCGACATTTCAAAACTCAGAAAAGGCCTTGAAGATGCCGTTCACAGACAATTGATGAGTGATGTTCCTTATGGTGTATTGCTTTCCGGAGGATTAGACTCTTCTGTGATTTCCGCCATCACTGCAAAATTTGCAAGACAGAGAATAGAAAGCGGAGATACACAGGAAGCGTGGTATCCAAGGCTACACAGTTTTGCAGTAGGCCTCGTGGGATCTCCGGATCTGGAAGCGGCCAGAAAAGCAGCTGATCATATCGGCTCTGTTCATCATGAAGTCAATTTTACAGTTCAGGAAGGTCTGGATGCCATCCGTGATGTAATTTATCATCTTGAAACGTATGATGTTACTACCATCAGGGCTTCCACTCCGATGTATCTTTTAGCAAGGGTCATTAAATCTATGGGAATAAAAATGGTGCTTTCAGGTGAAGGTTCTGATGAGCTTTTCGGTGGTTATTTATATTTTCATAAGGCTCCCAACGCTAAAGAATTCCATGATGAGACGGTAAGAAAACTTGGGAAACTTCATCTTTATGACTGTTTAAGAGCCAACAAAGCATTAATGAGCTGGGGAATTGAAGGCCGCGTTCCTTTTCTGGATAAAGAATTTATGGATATTGCAATGACGATCAATCCGCAGGATAAAATGATCAATGTTTCGGAAGGAAGAATTGAAAAATGGGTATTAAGAAAAGCTTTTGAAGATCTTCTTCCGGAATCTATCGCATGGAGACAAAAAGAACAGTTCTCAGACGGAGTCGGGTATTCATGGATTGACACTTTGAAAGATGTCGCAGAAAAAGAAGTAACCGCAGAAATGATGGTGAATGCAAAATTCAGATTTCCGCTGAACACACCACAAAATAAAGAGGAATACAGATACAGAACTATTTTTGAAGAGCATTTCCCAAGCGAAACTGCTGCAGCAACCGTACCTTCTGTACCTTCAGTGGCCTGTTCCACTCCTATTGCCCTGGAATGGGATGAAGCATTTAAAAAGATGAATGACCCAAGCGGAAGAGCAGTAAAAGTACATCAGACGTCTTATGAAAAAAAAGAATCGGGAATCACAATTTAGGATGAGGCTACAGACCTTAAAAATCAGCATATTTAATCCTGGTTCTAAGCCTTAAAACCCGTCGTTTAAAACTAAAATTTATCAATCCTGTAGCAATACAGGATTTTCTTTTGAATTAAACACAATAATATCACATAATTTAACTGACAATCAAAAATATTATCTAATAAATAATTATATTTGGAAAACGAAAAAATCAATTTTATAAAAATGAGAAGAAACATTACTATCTTTTTTGCTTTATTATCTATAAATTTTGCTTTTGGTCAAGGTAAATTCGGCAGATATCTTAACTCCAAAAAACTGGCTTTAACTTATAAAAGCGTAAAGGATAAGGAAAAAGAAGACTACTACCAACAATATTACTGGCTGGCAAAAGCTGAACAATTAAAAGCATATCCGCACCTTAAGGATGTAAAACCGGTTGTCTTGTATGAGTTTGTAAAAAAAGTAAATCCTCAGAACCCGACAAAAAAACTGGATGAAAGAGGAAAAGAACTGAGAGAAACAGCTGAGTTATCCTTAAACCAGTATTTTAAAAATAAAAATTTTGAGAACAATGCTGTACTGATGTACAACCTTGAAACCTACGTTGATCCTTCTCAGGGTGAATATTTTACAAAAGTAGATCCTGAAAAAATTAAAGAACTGGTTCCGAAAGAATTATTTGCTTTCAATTCTCTCAATAAGAAGACCATGGAAGAGAAAACCTATTATCTTTGGATCGATAAGAAAAAAGATGATTTTAATATTGTTGACATCATTCCTGAGGAAAAAGAAAACAAAGCATTCTATGCCAGGCTGAAACAATACCTTCCAAGCTATAAATTTTCAAAATATGTTCCTTCAGTGAAAAAAGGAAACAAAACAGACAAAACCGATGTAGATTATTATTACATTATGCCTTTTGAGCAAAACACTGATAATATTGAATACAAAACAAAAGATTTTAAAACTTTCGTTCTGAGCCAGTACAGAAAAGCCGGTGATGAATGGAAGGGAGTAGAAAAACCTAGAAAATAAATGAAAAAGTCCTGTGAAATTTCACAGGACTTTTTTAATTTTATAGATATATTATTCCTTTAGATTGATTTTAAAGGTCCAGCTGATACAAAATGTCTGAAATAAATTCATCACCAACCACTATAAAAAAAATCCTGCCTCTGATTCTTGCCACCGCAATTTTCATGCAGATGCTTGATTCAACAATTCTGAATACTTCACTGCCTTCCATTGCAAAGGACTTGAAAGAATCGCCACTCAATATGCAGAATGCCATTATCAGCTACGTTCTTACCCTCGCAGTTTTTATGCCTGCAAGCGGATTTCTGGCGGACAGGTTTGGAACAAAGAAAGTTTTTATTTTTTCATTGGTACTTTTCAGTTTAGGATCATTTTTTTGTGCCATTTCACAAAACCTTACCCATTTAGTCATTTCACGGGTCATTCAGGGAGTCGGCGGAAGTTTAATGACCCCGGTTGGAAAACTGGCTTTGATTAAAACTTTCGATAAAAACGAACTGTTGAAAGCCATGAATTTTGCCATTATTCCGGCATTGATAGGACCTGTTTTAGGGCCTCTGGTTGGTGGCTATATGGTAGATTATCTTTCCTGGCACTGGATATTTTTAATTAATATCCCGTTTGGGATCATAGGGGTTGTTTTAGGATTAAAGTACATGCCCAATTACAAATCCGATGTTTTAGATTTTGATTTAAAAGGCTTCCTGATCTTTGCAGCAGCTTCTCTCCTGCTCTCTATTTCCCTGGAGCTTTTTGGTGATCTTCAGAATACAACCCCTGTTTTGGTCGTCTTTATTTTAGGGTTCCTTTTTATGTATTATTACTACAGGCATGCAAAAAGAGATACCAATCCTATTTTTCCACTAAATCTTCTCCAGGTAAGAACATTCCGGGTGGGCATTGTAGGAAATCTTGCCACAAGATTAGGGATAAGCTCCGTTCCACTATTATTGCCATTAATGATCCAGATCGCCTACAAACAATCAGCGGTAACTTCCGGTTGGATCATTGCCCCAATGGCTTTAACAGCAATGTTCGGGAAATCATATGTCATTAAAATTTTAGATCGATACGGTTACCGCCAGACCCTGATGGTGAATACCTTCATTATTGGCACTTTGATTTGCCTTCTTGCCATTCCGGATATCCACACCTCTTTATATTGGTTTGTTCCTATTATTGCTGTTCTGGGATTTTTCAACTCCATTCAGTTCACTTCAATGAATACAATTTCCATTGCAGACTTACGGAATTTCCAGGCGAGCAGCGGAAACTCATTATTATCCGTAAACCAGCAGCTTGCTATTGGTTTCGGAATTGCTTTCGGCTTAATTGTTTTAAAAATTTTTGAAAATACTGATCTTATTAAGGGCGAAATTCATAATGCTTTTCGTTATACATTTCTTACCGTAGGACTTCTTACCATTCTGTCCGGACTGGTTTTCAGAAGGCTTCATATTTCGGACGGGAAAAATATGAAATCGAAGGAATAATTATTTTGAACCGAAAGACGTAAAAACAATAGCTCTTTAACCATTCCATCTTCCACAGTATCACCCCAACTACTTACCACAGATCAATGCAATTGATATTTAACAATGGTAATTTTGCTTTTATAAAATCATCATCATTATGACAACTAAAAAAGTAGAAATCGTAGTATCTCCAAAGCCTGCGCACTTTGTGGGTGACGGCTTTAGAGTTCATAATTTTATTCCAAGTGTCAATAGGCTGGACATGAAGAGGATGGATCCCTTTATTATGCTTGATTATAATGCCAAATTTCATTTTAACGGATCAGAAGTCTCAAGGGGCGTAGGGGTACATCCACACAGAGGTTTTGAAACCGTAACCATAGCTTATCAGGGAAAAGTCGAGCATCATGACAGCGCGGGCGGAGGTGGCATTATCGGTGAAGGAGACGTACAATGGATGACGGCTGCCAGAGGTGTTCTTCACAAAGAATATCATGAAACAGAGTGGTCAAAGAACGGTGGAATTTTCCAGATGGTCCAACTATGGGTGAATCTTCCTGCTAAAGATAAAATGAGCAAACCTAAATACCAGGCTATTAAAAATTCAGAAATGAAAAAGGTAGATCTGGGAGACAATGGATTTGTTGAAATTATTGCAGGTGAATATCAGGGAAACAAAGGGCCTGCCTTCACTTTTACTCCGGTAAATATGATGAATGCAAAACTAAAAGCAGGTGGAAAAGCTGAATTTCATTTCCCTGCCTGTTTCAATACTGCAGCTTTAGTGATTGAAGGAAGCATTATAATAAACGGTGAACAAAACATACCTGCCAACCATTTTGCTTTATTTGAAAATGAAGGTGAGACTTTCACCATTGAAACTTCAGAAGATTCTATTGTATTAATTATCAGTGGTGAGCCTATTAATGAACCTATTTATCCGCACGGCCCTTTTGTAATGAATACAAGGGAGGAGATCATGCAGGCTTTTGAAGATTACAATACCGGAAAATTCGGGTATCTGGAAGATTAAGGCTGATAAATTAAACTAATCTTAAACTCAGGAAGAGTATTTAATTATTACTTTTCCTTAACTTTAACTTAATAATAAACCAGTTAAACGCAAAGACGCAAAAATTTTCATTTTATTGCTTTTAAAAATAACATTCTATCTATTTTGTGCCCTTGTATTTAACTAAAAAATAAGAATTATGAAACCGGAATTTGAAAATATACCTTTAGTAAAAACAGGAAAAAGATTTGAAATAGAAGTCAACGGGCATTTTGCTTTTATCGATTATCGTGAAATGGGGCATCAGATCGCGCTGATACATACGGAAGCAGAGCCTGAATTAGCCGGAACAGGTGCTGCCGCCGCTGTTGTTGAAAAAACATTACAGTACATTGAGAAAAATAACAAAAAACTACTTCCTTTTTGCCCTTACGTTTTTGCCTACATTAAAAAACATCCGGAATGGAAACGTATTGTAGATGAAAGATTTGAAGGTTATGCCCAGCTATAATGGCATAAAAATACGATCAACATTGAAAATATTAACTAAATTAGCTATACTAAATAAACAGCAATCATGTCAAATATAGGACTTATCATTGAAGAGAAAGCAGCAGATATAGGAAATTTCCTGGTGGGTAGACTTTTACCCTTCCGTGAAAAAAGAGCAGTGGGGCCATTCGTTTTTATAGATCATATGGGGCCTTCGGAGCTGAAAGATTATCAGAACCTTGATGTTCCGCCACATCCGCATATCGGGCTTTCTACCTTAACTTATCTTCTTGAGGGATCTATTTTCCATCGTGACAGCATAGGGAGTGCTTTAGAAATAAAACCAGAAGCTGTAAACTGGATGACAGCCGGAAAAGGTGTGGTACATTCGGAGAGAACTCCCGAATATTTGCGGCATACGGATAAAAAGCTTCATGGATTTCAGATCTGGGTAGGACTTCCAAAACATCTGGAACAGAGCGAACCTACTTTTCACCATATTGAAGCAGATGAAATTCCGGTGTGGGAAGAAGATGAAATTCAATATAAATTAATTGCAGGAGAAGCATTCGGCAGAAAATCTCCGGTTCCTGTACACAGTAAATTATTCTTTATCGAGATTAAAACCAAAACACCTCAAAAAATAAGCATCGGAAAAGATCTGTATGGCGAAGCGGCAATGTATGTTCTGGACGGAACTGTACACACCGAAGGAAATACCTATGGCTCAAAACAGCTTTTAATTGCCAAAGACACAAAGCTTTGCGAATTTGAGATGAGTGAAAACGGAACGGTTTATCTTTTCGGTGGTGAACCTTTCGATGAGGAACGTTTTATATTCTGGAATTTTGTAAATTCAGACAAAGAATTACTCGACCAGGCTAAAGTCAACTGGAATGATCAGAATCATGATGCTTTTCCTCTGGTACCCGGCGATGAGAATGAATACGTTCCACTTCCAAAGGCAATTCTGAACAGAAAGTAAGAATTAAAGAATGAAAATATTAGCATTTGCAGGGAGCACATCTTCCACTTCTATTAACAGGGAACTTGTGAAATTTGTTTTAAAAGGCTTTCAGGATGAAGAAATCAACCTGATTGACCTCAATGATTTTTCCATGCCTGTCTTCTCTGTAGATCTTGAAAAAAAAGGATTTCCTGAGGAAGCTCATCAGTTTTTGAAAGTGATTGAAGACTGTGATGGGATCATCTGTTCTCTTGCAGAACATAACAGATCTTACAGTGCCACTTTTAAAAATGTTTTCGACTGGGCCTCACGGATCAACGTAAAAGTTTTTCAGAACAGACCCATGTTTCTGATGAGCACTTCTCCCGGAGGTTATGGTGGCGGAAATGTGATGAATACAGCAAAGACATTTTTTCCGCAATTCGGGGCCGAAATTAAAGACACGTTTTCCTTACCGAAGTTTTACGAAAATTTTGATCTGGAAAGCGGTGTGATCAACCCCGATATGCTTAAAGAATTAAAAGATAAAACGGAAAATTTTAAAAATCAATTTAAAAACTGATGGTAAAAGGAAGATTAGAGGCTTTCAGTGACGGAGTTCTGGCGATTATTATCACGATCATGGTACTTGAATTGAAGGTGCCGGAAGGTGGTAACTGGGCCAGCCTTAAACCTCTTGTTCCCAAATTTTTAGCTTATATTTTCAGCTTTATTTATGTAGGAATCTACTGGAACAATCATCATCATTTGTTTCAGGCTGTAAAAAAGGTTAACGGAAGTATTCTCTGGGCCAATCTTCATCTGTTATTCTGGCTTTCACTGATGCCGGTAGCAACAGAGTGGATCGGGGCAACCCGTTTTTCAAAAAATCCCGTGGCAGCTTACGGTATCGGATTGATCATGTGCGCTATTGCCTACACTATTCTGGAGAATCTTATTTTAAAATCCGAAGGTGAAAATTCGAGGTTAAAAGAAGCCATACATTCTAAATCTAAAGAATATATCTCAATTATATTTTATATTTCCGGGATCGCCACTTCATTTTTTTATCCTTATATTGCCATAGGTTTTTATTATATCGTTGCTTTAATATGGCTGATTCCTGACAAAAGAATTGAAAAATTATTAAAAGAAGATTAATATGGAAACACATGAATATATCAACGGGGAGATCACCGTTGTATGGCAACCCCAGAAATGCATCCATTCGGCTATTTGTGCAAAAACTCTTCCAAAAGTTTATCACCCGAAAGAAAGACCATGGATAAAAGTAGAAAATGCAACTCCCCAGGAACTTAAAAATCAAATAGACCTATGCCCTTCCGGAGCATTAAGTTATAAATTCAACACAAAAAAGTAATGGCAGTAACCGTAAAAGCGATTTTAGGAAAAGAAAAATATTATACTGAAGTAACGGCCGGAGAAAACCAGCTTATTACAGATGAGCCAATCGATAAGGGCGGACAAAATAAAGGCTTCAATCCTTTTGAGATTTTAGCCACCTCTTTAGCAAGCTGTACTGCTGCTACTCTGAAAATGTATATCGACAGAAAAGAATGGGATGTGGAAAAAATAAATGTGGAAGTGGAACTGGAGAATTATCCGCTTACCCAACTTGCTGTTTTTAAAAGAAACATCAGCTTTGAAGGGAACAACCTTGACCCGGATCAGATGAAAAGGCTTCATCTGATTGCAGATGCATGCCCGGTACACAAGATATTAACTCACGACATAGAAATTCAAACCAAATTTTCATAGTATGATAGAAGTAAAACAAAACAACGACGAAAAACACGGAAGTTTTGAGGCTTTCATAGACGGAAACCGCGCAGGGCTCATGACCTATACCTGGGCAGGAGATGAGAGATTCATTATTGACCATACTGAAGTGGGAGAAGATTATAACGGCCAAGGTGTTGGTAAAGAAATGGTTTTAGCTGCAGTAGATTTTGCAAGAAAGGAAGGCAAAAAAGTAATTGCCCTCTGCCCTTTTGCAAAAGCTACTTTCCAGAAAAATGAAGACCTTCAGGATGTCCTGGTATAAGTAATACACAAAATCAATTATAAACCTTTCAGAGTAAATATCCTGAAAGGTTTTTTCTTTTTTTACCAGACCATAAAAAAACTATATTTGTAAAATTTTAATTGCAAAAATATGTCTCCAATTATATTACTGTCTATCATTATCGTCTATTTCGCACTGCTTCTTTGGGTGGCTTATAAAACAGGAAAAGGGAGTGATAATGAAAGTTTCTTTATCGGAAACCGTAAGAGTAATTGGATGCTGGTTGCTTTCGGAATGATCGGGACATCCCTTTCAGGTGTTACCTTCGTGAGTGTTCCCGGTGCCGTGGGGAAAGACAGTTTTGCTTATCTGCAGATTACTTTAGGGTATCTCATCGGCTATATTGTGGTTTCCTATGTTTTACTTCCTTTATATTACCGTTTGAAACTAACCTCTATTTATGGCTACCTTCAGCAGAGAATGGGCCAGCTTTCCTATAAATCGGGAGCATGGATCTTTATTGTTTCAAGACTGGTAGGAGCTACAGCAAGGCTGTATCTGGTGGTAAATATTCTTCAGGTAACTATATTAGACAGCCTGGGTGTGCCTTTTATCGTCACTACTTTAATTATCCTTGCCATGATTATCCTATACACCTATGAAGGTGGAGTGAAAACCATCGTCTGGACTGATACTTTGCAGACATCATGCATGCTTTTAGGATTGATTATCTGTACGGTTTATATGCTGAATCATTTAGATTTAAGTGTTGGCCAAAGCTTAACGGCAATGAGTAATAAAGGCTACACCAAAATATTTGAAATGGATTTTAATTCTCCCGGATTTTTCATAAAACAAATCCTTGCAGGAGCATTTATTACGATTACCATGACAGGAATCGACCAGGAGATGATGCAGAAAAGCCTTTCGGTGACAAGGCTTAAAGATTCCCAGAAAAATATGGTTACGTTGGGTTTCATCTTATTAGGTGTAATCTCATTATTCCTTTATATGGGAGGGTTACTTTATCTTTTTGGAGAAAATCAGGGTGCACATTTTACAGAAGTTATTAATGACGGAGTGGCTAAAAAAGAATTTTTATTAAACGGAAAAGATATTTTCGGAGACAAGATTTTCCCTGAAGTCGCTTTAAATCATATGCCTCCTTTCATTTCCATCATATTTATTATCGCTCTGATCTCAGCTTTGTTTCCGAGTGCAGATGGTGCTATGACAGCTCTTACCTCATCATTATGTATTGATATTTTTGGGATGAAGGAAAAACCATGGGATCCCAAAAAGAAAGAAAAATTCAGAAAAAACATCCATTTGGTTGTGGCTCTTTCTTTCCTGATTATGGTTGTTATTTTTAAAATCATTAATGATAATTCCATGATCGGATTGATCTTAAAAATGGCAGGATTCACTTACGGACCACTTTTAGGGCTTTTTGCTTTCGGGATTTTTACAAAATATAAAGTTGAAGATAGACTGGTACCCTACGTTTGTATTGCCGCACCTATTATTTCTTATTTTATCGATAAATACCAGTCAACTATTTCCGGTGATTTCAAGATCGGGCTGGAGCTATTGATCATCAACGGGCTGCTTACATTCTTTGGATTATGGCTTATCAGGAAAAAATAATTTTAGCTAAAACCATTTGATTTATATTTTATTGCGAGCGGGCTAAAGCCCGCCCCTATTGATACAAAGGATAAAATTATACCAACACCCTCAAAAAATATTAACCATGAAAAAAATTATTCAACTTTTATTATGCGTATTCGCATTCAGTATGACTTCAGCTCAGGATTTTGAGGTTTCAACTTTGAGAGTCGGCCTCTATAAGATTTTTATGGAAAAAACTGAAGCGGAGAAACTGGCAGGAACAAAACTCAAAATGACCGACGGCCAGACCAAAAATTCAGTTAAATACAATGGAGAATTGATACTCATCGATCTTTATGAAGGCTATGTGAATGAAGCCAAACCCAGTGTTCCAACTATTATGAACATCACAACGACAAGTAAGAAGTTTAAAACAAAAAGCGGGATTGGGATTGGAAGTACCAGAGACGACCTGATCACTGCCTATAAAAATTATCCGAGCTTCAGTGTAAACCCTGCCTTCGATGATAAAGGGGAAAAATTAAAAAATGCCGGATATTTTACGCTCAATGATCATGACGCAGGAACGGCACTGTCATTTAAATTTGTAAATAACATCATTGTCGAAATCACAGTATATCTGGATGAAGGCTGCTAAAAGAACATATCATTTTAAACAATTAAAAATCCGGGCTTTAGATCCGGATTTTTGCATTTCCGTAAGCCAGTAAAAAATTGTAAATTCGCGTGCAAATAAATCTTATATAATGAGTAAAAGTATCGAAGAGTTAAAATCTCTTACTACGCAAATCAGAAGAGACATTTTAAGAATGGTTCATGCTGTAAATTCCGGTCACCCCGGAGGAAGTTTAGGGTGTACTGAATACTTCACAGCCCTTTACGGAAAAGTAATGAACTATCATCTTCCTTTCACGATGGAAGGTAAAAATGAAGATCATTTCTATCTTTCAAACGGACACATTTCTCCGGTTTATTATTCGACTTTAGCCAGATTCGATTTTTTCCCGGTGGATGAATTGAGAACTTTCAGAAAATTAGATTCAAGACTGCAAGGCCACCCAACTACTCACGAAGGACTTCCGGGGATCAGAATTGCTTCAGGTTCTCTTGGTCAGGGATTGTCTGTTGCTCTTGGTGTTGCTGAAGGTAAAAAATTAGATGGGGATAACTCTCTTGTTTACACTCTTCATGGAGATGGTGAATTGCAGGAAGGCCAGGTATGGGAAGCTTTGATGTATGCTGCTGCAAAGAAGGTTGACAATATTATTTCAACAATCGACTACAACGGCCGCCAGATCGATGGTGATACGGATGATGTATTGAGCCTGGGAAATCTTCATGCAAAACTTGAAGCTTTCGGATGGACTGTTTTGGAAGAGAAAAACGGTAACGATCTTGAAGCTGTGATTGCAATCCTTGAAAAAGCTAAAACCGAAACAGGAAAAGGAAAACCTGTTGTGATCATTCTTCATACAGAAATGGGCTATGGGGTAGATTTTATGACCGGTACTCACGCATGGCATGGAAAAGCTCCCAACGATGAGCAATTAGACACGGCTTTCAAACAATTATATTTAGAAGCTCCAGCTGATTACTAATCATAAGTAATGAATAAAAGGTAGTTAGCAATAAAAATAATAAGTAAAAAATGAAATATACATATACAGAAAAAAAGGATACGCGTTCAGGATTCGGAGCAGGATTAGCTGAGCTTGCTGACAAAAATCCTAATGTAGTAGCGCTTTGTGCAGACCTTATCGGTTCTTTGAAAATGGAGAAGTTCATTGAGAAAGCACCGGAAAGATTTTTTCAGGTAGGAATTGCAGAAGCTAATATGATGGGATTGGCTGCAGGCCTTAGCATTACAGGAAAAATTCCTTTTACAGGAACTTTCGCCAACTTTTCTACATCAAGAGTGTATGACCAGATTCGTCAGTCTATTGCTTATTCCGGGAAAAATGTAAAAATCTGTGCTTCTCACGCAGGCCTTACTTTAGGAGAGGATGGGGCAACCCACCAGGTTCTTGAAGATATCGGGATGATGAAAATGCTTCCGGGAATGACTGTCATCAATCCTTGTGATTATAACCAGACCAAAGCAGCTACTCTTGCGATTGCAGATTATGAAGGCCCCGTATATTTAAGATTCGGAAGACCTACTGTACCTGTATTTATTCCTGAAGATATGCCTTTCGAGATCGGAAAAGGAATTATGCTGCAGGAAGGAACTGATGTAACAATCGTTGCAACAGGCCACCTGGTTTGGGAATCTCTTGTTGCTGCTGATGAGCTTGAAAAAGAAGGAATCTCTTGTGAGGTAATCAACATCCACACAATTAAGCCTTTAGATGAGGAAATCATCTTAAAATCAGTTGAAAAGACCGGGAAGATCGTTACTGCTGAAGAGCACAACTATCTTGGAGGTTTAGGTGAGTCTGTAGCAGGAATGTTAGCCAGAAAAAGACCGACAAGACAAGAATTTGTAGCGGTAAATGATACTTTTGGAGAATCTGCAACACCGGCAGAACTGATGAAAAAGTATAAAATCGACGCTGCTGCTGTGAAAGAAGCTGTAAAGAGAATTTTAGCATAATTAAAACTAAAATCTCAGAAATAACAAAGTCCTCATTTCTGAGGACTTTGTTATTTCTGAGATTTTAAAGCGGCAATTTCATCTAAAAGCTTAGTATTTTCCTTTTCTAATTTTTCTATGTACTTTTTTTGAATTTCCAAAAAGAAATCCGGTACATTATAATAATGAATATTACTTCCGGATTGATCATGTAAGGTAGAGTTTTCATATTGGAAAGAAAACTTTGTTTCATCACCCTTGATATCTTCTAACGGAACTTCCAGTGTTTTCGCCAGTTTCTCCCATTCATCATCAAAAATTTTAACCTCTCCACGTTCTTTTCGTGAATAGTTAGAGGTATCCGTGCCTAATATTTTTGCCATTTTTTCCTGAGATATGCCTTTTTGTTTCCTGAGATCTTTTAATTTTTCTTGAATCATTGTGAATTGGCTTTACACAAATATGCAAAATATGTACCTATTTTGCAAGAAAAATACCAAAAAAATGCAAAATTTAATTCTCTACTGTTAGAATTTTATTTATAGTTTTGGATTTACACCGTTGATATGAAAAGTATTTTTTGTATGTGCGCAGTACAGACACTTATCAAATCAACAAAACCCAATGTCAGGGATTATATGACAGAAAAAATTTTTAAATACAAAAAAATTAACAAAATGAAAAAATTAACTGGAATGAAGAATTTTTCTTCAGAAAACAAAAAGCTAAAAAGAGAAAATTTAAAATCAATCAATGGCGGTCTTATCTATGGTGGTGGGAAAGCTATACCATCTAATTTGGTAAATGAGAATGGAAGTCATGATACAGATTATTATGATGCTAATGGAAACTGGATCAGCAGAGGATGGTGTTGCAATGGATAAGATAAGGAGGGCATTGCCCTCTTTACTTTTAAAGATATAAATATAATATAAATATGACTATAAAAGCCGTAAATATCACTCTTTCGTTCGGAATTTCTATCCTTATGTTTTCACTTTTTATTTCTTCATGTAAAAGTAAAGAGGCTAATTACATTACTTATTATAACAAAGTAAACAAAATTGATAGTATTTATCGAATCTCCAACAAACCTTTAAAAGCCATAAAGGAATACAGAAAACTGTTCAAAAACTATGACCCCAAAAACCAGGAACGCATCGAAGAGTATTCTACCTATATCATATTATCTGATCAATACCAAAAAAAATTCGGAGGACAAAAAAGCCTCTATACCTTACTTCCTTTAATTGCTCCTTATAATAAGGCATACAAGGATTATTTGAAACTGTATCAAAAATATGGTATTGACAGTTTAATGGTAAAAAAAGGTATAGCAGAATGGAAAAAAAAGCTCAATAAACAACTTATTGATTCTTTTACAATAGCAATGATCAGGGATCAGGAAGGAAGAACTCAACCTATAGATACCGTAGCTGTAAAAAAAAATATTGAGAAAAATGCCAAGCTTTTGCTTTGGACCTTCAAAAATTATGGATTTCCTTCCTTACAAAAAATTGGTTTGTATGGCAATAACAACACTTTCTTACCGATGCACACCTTCCTTACTCATATGAATGAATCTGAAAACCGCTTATTGATACAGGATAAATTATTAGAATATGTAAAAACCGGAGAATGCCCTCCTGTAAGTTATGCTATGATGGTGGATAACTACAACTATATTTATAAAAAAAATACGGTTTATGGATTTAGTTTCAGCAATTCTAAAGACACTGTTCAAATCGATCATAACCGAAAAAGCATTGGACTACCCGGTCTGAAACATTATAAAAAAATAAGAAATGACTTTTTTTAAAAAAACTGATTCACATATGCAAGTAAAAAACATTCATATCATCTTTTCATCTGCAATTTTGATCCTTTTAGTTGTTTGGTCATGTAAAAGCAAAGAGGTCAATTATATTACGTATTACAATAAAGTGAATAAAATTGACAGTATCTACCGCATGGCTAACAAACCCAAAAAAGCAATCAGGAAATACAGAAGATTATTCAGAAGGTATGAACCCAAAAACCAAGAACGCATTAATGAATATGCTAACTATATAATTTTGTCCGATCAATATCATAAAAATTTCGGAGGACAACAAAGCCTTTATAAGCTCCTTCCTCTAATTGCTCCTTATAACAAGCAATATAAGGATTATCTGAAACTTTACAAAAAATATGGCATTGATAGCGTAACAGTGGAAAAAGAAATAGTACAATGGAAGAAAAGCCTAAACAAGCAACTAGTTGATTCTTTTACAGTTGCAATGATCCAGGACCGAGGAGCCAAAGCAGATGACTCTATTAAACATCATTTAATTTTAAAAAAGAATGCCGAGCTATTAATCTGGACTTTTAATCATTACGGTTTCCCTTCCCTCCAAAAAATAGGACTTTGGAATGAAGGAGAGTTTTTGGCAATGCAGTCCTTAATAGACCATATGTCGGAATCAACCTATTATCCCTACTTCAAAACAAAATTATTGGAATATATAAAATCCGGGGAGTGTCCTCCCTACTTTTATGCCGTCATGATTGATAAGCATAATCTAAATTTTACCAATCATAAAGAAGATATAGTGTATGGAGCTTACAGATCGATCGGTTTTAAATTAGATTCTACACAGCTTGATCGCAACAGAAGAAGTATTGGGCTTCCAAGTTTAAGGCACTATGGAGTAATTAAAGAAGTTTTTCATAAAAAATCAGCTACAAAAAATTCTCTAAAAAAATGATATTGATAATTTCTAACAACAATGATAAAACTACGACAGAAGTCATAAAATGGCTTTTTGTTATGAAAAAAAAATTTATCCGTGTACACGAAGATGAAGTATTTGAGATTAAGGTTGATAAAAAAAATGTCTTCGTGAAAAGCTATAGAAATCAATTCTTTTTAGATGAAATTACGAGTGTATGGTATAGAAGAGGAGGAATAAAATTTAAACGTTTACAATATGGGAACAAATCGATAAACATCCATATGAATGAAGCACAGCATTGGCTTGAAGATTATGTAATCAAAACCTTAGAATCAAAAAAACATATTAACAAACAAAGTAATAGCCATGTCAATAAACTTTTAGTATTGGAACAAGCTCAAAAAGTAGGACTTGATGTACCTTTTCACTTTCTTGCTGATAATACTGATGAATTAATTCTAAATAATACAATTACAAAATCCATTACGGGAAATGTACTATTGGAATCTTTAAACAAAAATTCTAATGGTATTATGTATACGGCTATAGTGGATAAACAAGAGAAAGAAAATTTCTTTATTTCATTTTTCCAGGAAAAAATTGAAAAGGATTTTGAAATCAGAAGTTTTTATCTTAACGGAAAATTTTGGTCTATGGCTATTTTTTCACAAAATGATGACAAAACTAAAATAGATTTAAGAAGATATAATTTGAGAAAACCTAACAGAAATATTCGTTATAATCTCCCACAAAGTATTGAAAAAAAAATCCATAGACTTATGGGTGATTTAGATTTAAATTGTGGTTCAATTGACCTTCTGAAAAGTGATGATCAATTTTATTTTTTAGAAATCAATCCCATAGGTCAATTTGGGAATGTATCAGCAGACTGCAACTATTATTTAGAAAAAGAAATAGCTGATTATTTATAAACAATTTTTCACAAAGAAAGACCAATAATATGAAAAAAAACAAAGAACAGCACAAATTACCTTTAATATTCAAATATTTAGAATTCTTACCAAAAACCGCTCATATGAGTTATAAAGATAATATAATTGTATGTGGAAAATATCAAACTAATTTTTATGGCAAAAATATTTCTGTAAAACCTCTAACAAGAATGCTATGACTTATTTTAATTTATTCAGTAATATTTTAATAACGAAAGGCGCAAGCAGAATCCTGATCTCAGATTTACAAAGAAATATATCGGAATTATATCCTTTGGAACTTAACGATTTAATTGATGAGTTAAAAATTAAACCGATAGAAGACATAATCAAAAACTATGATACCGATTCTAAAGAAATAATTAAAGAATACATAGACCTCCTATTAAAAGAAGAATATGGTTTTCTGTCTCAAAATAAACAGGATAAGAACTTTCCTCCTTTATCGTATGAATACAAGAATTACAATATCTTATCCAATATTTTTATTGAATTAAATGATCTTTCTGTCATCAGCAAAATAAAAGATTCAGTAGAAAATTTACAAATAAAGTATATTGTAATTTATTACCACAACTGCCTGAGCATTAATGACTTTTTAGAGATAGAAAATTACTTTAAAGATTCTGTTGTTGAAAGTATAGAAATATTTTCACAATACCATTTAAACGTTGATAAAACCTTCATCCAAACTCTTAATGAGAACACCATAAGAATAAGCAGTATAATATTTTTTAATTGCAAAGAATATTTATTTGAAGTAGATGAGGAATATAGATTTACCATAAATTTTACTGATGAAAATTTAAAAATTTCTTCTTGTGGGAAAGTTGATCTGCAATATTTTAATACTAATCTTCCAAAAGTTTTAGAAGCTATAAATTACAACTCTTGTCTTCATCAGAAAATAAGCATAGACAAAGACGGTAACATCAAAAATTGCCCAGCAATGTCCCAAAGTTTTGGTAACATCAAAAATACAACTCTAGAAAAAGTATTCCTCCAGAATGATTTAAAAAAATACTGGAACCTTACCAAAGACCATATCGAAGTTTGTAAAGATTGTGAATTTAGATATATATGTACAGATTGTCGAGCTTACACAGAACAGATCCATAAAAATGATGATGGTCTTGATGTTTCCAAACCATTAAAATGTGGATATAATCCTTACACAGCAGAATGGGAAGCATGGAGCATTAATCCTTTAAAGCAAAAAGCCATCCGTTATTATGGAATGTAAAATAAAAGATTCAGCATCAATCAGCAGAAGCAGAAAAGAGCTAGGAATGTATAATTTAAAACATCAGAAAAAATAGCAGATGACTTTTCCGAGTAATTATTAAACAAATTCCAACTATTTTATTTTTTTTAAAACCATTTCATCCTGAAAATATCATGTGATCAAAAAAGAGGCTGTCTCAAAAGTACCCCCTCTCTCAGACTCCTGTCTGACAACTTTTGTTATTTAGGAGATTCTCAGAGCATTAATTTACCTTTTGAGACAGCCTCTGCTTATATTATTTAAAAAATTTCCATTTTGGGATGATTGCAAGCATTCCAAATCCTGTAAAAAGGAAAAGGTTGGTCACATCCGTATATAAAAATGTAGACAGGTAATAATTGTGCATAAAAAAATGCAGCACCAGTAATACCGGGAAGGCAAAGATCCCTGGCTTTCTGTAAAAGAACATCAGTACAAGACTGATCATCATCAGCAGATCTATTGAGAAAATTACATAAAAATACCATCTTGGGATATTAAGATATTCATGCTGTAAGTATTCATCTACATCTATTCCCAGGCCCATTATTGTAAACAGCATTAAAGAGGCAAATGCCAGAATAAAACCCCATCCTTTTTTAGGACTTTCGTCAAAGTAACTGTATTCTTCCATAGGTACAAAAATAAAGAACTTATGAATAATTTCATAAGTTCTTCTATATTTATTCGTTTAAAATTTGATTAAACAGAAATAGCGTTAATCAGTCTGTTTTTATCGCTTAAGTACTCCTCCATAGAAATCATACTTTCTGTTCTCATCACATCCTGAATGTCATCTATCTGGTAGATAATTCTCTTAGCATCTTCAGTATTCTTAGCTCTCACCTTACAGAAAATATTATATTTTCCTGAGATTACACTCGCTTCGATTACATTAGGAATAGTTGATAACTCTTTTAAAACCTCCTGTGTACGGTTTGATTTGGTTAAAAGAATTCCTATGAAAGCTGTAAAATGATAATCTAATTTACCATAATCGATATTAAGGGAAGATCCCAAGATAATACCAGCATCCTCCATTTTTTTCACTCTTACGTGAATTGTCCCTGCAGAAACATCCATCTGTTTTGCAATTTCAGTAAAAGGCATTCTTGTGTTTTCTACTAAGAAGTCAAGAATTTTCTTGTCTATTTCGTCAAGTTGATAGTTCATATTAGTTAAATTACAATTTTCTTAAAAAATCAATGTATTTTTTGCAAATTTATAAAAAATAATTTAACAAAGAAAATTATATTAAATATTAACAATAATTAACACATATGATAAAAATCATTAAAATATTCAAATTATTTACCGTCTGATTTTACAGAATCTGTTTTTATTTCCGTTTTAGCTTCAGTCTGTTTTTTATCTTTTTTCTTTCTTTTAAATAGAGAATTAAAGCTTTTGCTCCACACAATTCCCCCTCCATAGGCCTGATTCGCAGAACCGTTTGTTCCGGCTCCTGTAATTCCCATCCCGATATTGGTAGGTTTTGAATACCCCCTTAAAACCAGACTTCCGTCATTCTTTTTAGAAATATCATATTCTATTGAGCCCTCACCCGAAAGATAATTAGCTTCTGTACTCTCCGTTTTGGTCAAAGGAATCCCCAATCCTGTCTTCACTTTTATTCTTGGGGAAAGAGCAAAGGTAACTCCTGCATTTGCCCTGTCACCCGTATTTGAGTTCTGATCTCCTTTCACATAATTAAGGTCAATCTGGAATTCATTACTCATCGTATTTAAAACAGATCCTAATTGTTTTAACAGCATATTATAACCGGAAGACTCTGCAACACCGGCCACATTTACATCTACTCCTCCTGAGTTTGAAACGTTAAAACTATTTAACAATAATATGGAACCAAATTGTAAAACTTTCTCCCCATCCTGACTCATTTTTGCCGCTAAAGTCTCCTTCACCTGGCTTGAAACTTCTAAAGCAGACACATCAAGATCTATCTTGGGGTCTACAAGAGATTGAGTGATATTCGCCTGTAAAAGTATACTGATAGGCTGTATGTTTCCCATATTCAGATATTCCCCGGCATTGGAGACCATTCTCACATAGTTAGCCGTAATATTTAATGCCGGCTTCATCGCGTCACCATCCCAGCGGATACTGCTTCCTCTCTCAATCTGGAAGGTTTTATTAAGAATGGCTTTGGATACAAATGTTCCGTTATCCACTTTGTAGGTCCCATTCATTGCAATATTCCCCTGCCTGCTCATCTGGAACCTTAAATCATCTGCAGTTCCTTTTACCGTAATATTTCCTACGTCATCACCTACCAGAACATTTACAGTAGTTCCTTTATCTACATCAAGGTCAAAATCAATATTCATGTTGGCTCCGGTTTTTTTCTTCTCTTCAAGCGTAATTAAACCGTCTTTTCCTTCTTTCAGGAATCTCAGCATCTTAAATTCTTCAACATTGGATGTGGAGCTTGAATTAAAGGTGAATGTACTTCCATTCAACGCTTTCATATTAGGCGTTGAAAGACTTAAACCCGATACAGGCCCATCAACATATAGATCACCCTGCCCGTAAACCCTTCCCCAGAATAGATCAAAATCTTTCTGCGTCGTATTCAGTACCAATAGATTATCTGCTCTCATTACGAGGTTGACTCCCATTGAAGAAAGGGTTTCAAACTGTATCGCCCCGGAAATTGTTCCTTTTGAGTTGGACCTTCCGTCATGAACTCCGATGTTATTGAGAATCGCCAATCCCTTGGATAAAGGGATCACCGTGTCATCAAATGAATAATCTACTCCCGTAAACAAAAGTTTTAACCCGAATTCTTTCAGGGCAATATCCCCGCTGTAGTCCAGATCGCTCAGTTTACCATTTATTTTAAGGTCTCCGGTAGCTTTTCCTCTTAAGTTCCCGAATATAGACTGTACAAACTGCTGGGCAAATGCAAGATCAAATTCACGCATTTCCGCAACAAGATCTATGGTAGGTGAAGCCGTGTTATTATTAACGGTGCCCGTTAAATGTAAATTATTATTGCCTATTATTCCTGCCGAAGTTACTTTTACATCTATATCGTAAACATTCAATGAAAATCCGTTGGTTGCTGAGATGGTAACATCCCCCATATCATTGCCATTCATCTTAATATCATCAATGGTCAAATCGATCAATGGCTGCAATGTACTCTTATCCATCCTGATCTTAACACTTCCGTTGGCAAGACCTTTGAGATCCATAGAATTCCCTCCGGACTGCATTTCCAGGAGCTTTTCAATCGCAAAATCTTTAATATCCGCATCTACATAGAAATCTTTAGCAGATTTAAAGGTAGATTCTTTGATAAACAGCTCGCTGTTATCCGAAAAAACCCTCAGGTTCCTGATTTCAAAATCACTGGTCTTTTTTCTGTAAGTAATGGAATGGTCAAGTTCCGGGCTTGTATCTATCGCCCAGGTTACCTCATTAAATTTGACTTCCGTCGGTTCAAACCTGAATACATAATCCCCAGCTGCATTAGTCGACTGGTTGACATTAATTGCATATTCTTTCAGCTTATCATCCAGTTCGTCTTCAGGGCTTCCGTGTTTGAAAGCAGTCGCAAGATGAAGGATACTGTTATTTTCATTTCTCCCGCTAAGGGTCAGATCTTTGATCACATTTTTATTATATTCTACCCTTTTTACTTTTGCATAAAGCTGCTCATTAAGGTTAGCCGTATTTATTCTGACCAATACGCTATCTACCATAGCACTATCGCGGGTAATATTATCCCTCTGGTTGATTTTATAGGCAGGATTGGCTTCTGCAAGGGCTTTATCGGCTTCTGTAATTTCGACTTCTTTTGTCATTACATATTTTAAAGACGCCGCATCAAGATTCAGAATAAGATTGTTTGAATTTCCATCATACTGCCCTTCTACCACAGCTCCCTGAGGCAGCTTTAAATCCGGCATAAAGTAACTTACCAGACCTTGCTGAACATCAAAATTCATAGCAAAACCCTGCCCCCTGTATAGCTTTCTCGGCGGTGGGCCTACTAAGATTTTTCCTAATCCGTTTTCTACCATTCCGGCTAAATCTGCCAGGTTATATTTTCCTGAAATTTTTCCGTTAACAGCTCCCGGGGCACTGACATCGATGACACGGCTGCCTCCTTCTATAAAGGTTTTCACTTTAGCATTCGGAATAATATATTTTTGAGTTGCCGTAGCAAAATTTACATTATTTGCCTCTACATCAAGAATAAGATCATTAATGGATGACATCGACATTTTACCGACTACCTGCCCACTTACAATCTGATTGCCGGGCTTATCAGTAAAATAGTTCATATTCAGATAACTGACATCGGCGTTTACATCCATTGCAATTCTTGAAGTGCTGAAATCAATCAGTCCTTTTATTGTAGCTTTTGCCTGCTCATCATTTACAGTAATGGTTCCATTATACTTTTTATGATCAAGCAAGCCATCCAGATAAAGGTTATTGATTTCTTTATTCATGATCTCAATCTTTGAAACCTGGGACTTTGTGGTCAGGCGCATGGTGTTGACATCGAAACTCTGCCCGTTAATATCAAATTTACCAGAGATTAAACCTACCGATTTATTTTTTGTGATCACAGAGGCATTCAGGTCCGTAACTTCAGCATATCCTGAATATTTTGGTAAAGCCGTACTGTAATCTGTAAGAAAAAACTTGGTAATTTTTGCCTGTCCGATCCCGGTAATTAAGTTTCCATTGGGCACATACACCTGCTTAGGATTTACACTCGCTGCCCCATTATATTTCAGCCTTCCGAAATCATCCGCAAAATTCTTCATCTTTGTTGAAATAAATGAAGGCATCATTGCTTTCAGGTCCTTATAAGTAAAATCGGCTGCAAGGTTACTGGTTTCAATCTGAAAATTGCCTTTAAGGATATTTTTAACCTTCATGGTCTGAGTGGCAATATTCACACTCGGATTCCTGATAAGGAAGTTTTCCAGATAGAAATTATTCAATGGACCTGTCATTTTTCCAGCCACATTAAATGGTTCGAAATTGTCCCAGTTAGTTACAAAATAGCTGATATCATATCCATTAAGCTGACTTCCCTGATTAAGATTCATATCCCATCTTACCTTATCGGCAAAATCTGCCCATGAACCTTTATTAAGATTAAATTTTATATTTCCCTGCAAAAGGCTGTGGTCTGTATTCAATGTCAGATCTTTAAGAGAAAGGAAATCATCTGTCATAGATAATTCTGTGGAGAAAGTGTCTACAATATGAGATTTTCCCCATCTTTTTGTGACAAAGGATAAATTGTTTATGAGTGCAGAGATATTGGCACCATTCACTTTCACATTAGGCGCTTTCAGGTTGAAATGAGTTGCTGTAAGCCACTTTCCGGCTTCACCCGGCGAATTCAGATTGACAATAGAAACTCTGGAATCAAAAATCTGCAATCTGGAATTTAACTGAAACGGCGGCTTACTGGGATCTCTTTTTTTCCCACTGTCAAATAGTTTTGTGAAACGGATAAAATTGGAAATACTATCTCCTTTATAAGTAATTACTTTTATATCGGCATTTTTAAGTGTCAGGGAATTAAAACTTAAAGAATTATTCTTCCCAATATTAGTTGCTAAAGAAAACCAGTCAGAATTAGCAATAAATTCCCTGGCTTTAATAAAATCATAGCCTTTATAATCTTTAATTTTTAAGCCTTTTATGGTGACGTCCCCGAAAAAATCCACTTCTACGCTTTCAGTAGACATTTCTGCTTTAAAGTCTCTGTTGACGATTTGTAATGCCTGATCTGCCGCCCATTGTTTGGTGACAGGAAGGTTAATGATAATAATCACTGCAACAATCAGAGAAACTCCAAGCCAAAAAAGAATTAATAAAAGTTTTGCCCACCATGAATAGCTTGCGATATCTTTAGCTGCCTGCTTTCCAAACTCCTGAGCTGTTTCTACCGGATGGTGAATCGCATCTGAAGCCAGTTCGGACGCTTCTTTTACCGTTTCCTTTACATTATCTTCAACATTCTCAACAGTTTTTCGTACCTGATCTCCCAAGTTGTCAGCTACAGATTTTTTATTCTCATTTTCGTTATTATTCTCTAACTTTGCCATTATTATGAGCGAGTCTATAATTTTAGGTATTGAATCGTCTTGTGACGATACATCAGCAGCCATCATCAAAGGGAATTCCATTCTTTCTAATATTGCTGCCAATCAAGCAATCCATAAAGAATACGGAGGTGTTGTTCCTGAACTGGCTTCACGGGCCCATCAGCAAAACATTATCCCTGTCGTTGAAAAATCTCTGACTAAAGCAAATATACAACAAAATGCAATTTCTGCTATAGGATTTACACGCGGACCCGGACTTTTAGGTTCTCTCTTGGTTGGAACCTCTTTTGCTAAATCATTGGCAATGAGTTTAGACGTTCCTTTAATTGAGGTAAACCACCTTCAGGCCCACATTTTAGCCCATTTTATTGAGGATGCAAATCCTATGCCGCCGAAATTTCCTTTTTTGTGCCTTACGGTAAGCGGAGGCCACACAATGATCGTTTTGGTGAAGGATTATTTCGATATGGAAATTATCGGAAAAACAACTGACGATGCTGCGGGTGAGGCATTTGATAAAATAGGAAAGATCTTTGATCTGGATTACCCTGCCGGTCCTATTATCGACAAACTGGCCAAAGAAGGCAATCCCGATGCTTTCAGGTTTAATAAGCCTAAACTTGAAAATTATGATTACTCTTTCAGTGGAATAAAAACATCTGTTTTATACTTCATTCAAAAAGAGGTCAGAAAAAATCCTGATTTTATTAAGGAAAACCTGAAAGATCTATGCGCATCGGTTCAGAAATGTATTATTGAGATTTTAATGAACAAGCTTGAAAAAGCTGCAAAAGATTTAGAAATAAAAGAAGTGGCCATCGCGGGTGGAGTTTCTGCCAATTCAGCATTGAGAAAAGCAATGGAAGATAATCACAAAAAATCAGGATGGAACATTTATATCCCAAAATTTGAATATACAACCGACAACGCTGCGATGATTGCCATGGTTGCCCAACTGAAATTTGAAAGAGGGGAATTTACGGATCTAAGAACAGGTGCAACTTCGAAGTATGATTTGTAGGTTTTACTGAAGTGCAAATTTGTAAAATCGCAAAATAATAGAAAATGTATCAATTTTATTTTGAGAAATTCGAAGTATAGCAAAATGTAAGAAAGTTGGTCAAAGAAAGTTATTTGGTAATATGATCTTTTCCGGAAGTGAAAAATCTGGAGATAGATTATTATCTGCAGTCAACGGTTTTACAAATCATCAATTTAACGAGTTAACAAGGAATGAAATTATTTTACGGCAACATAGAAGATAACAAAGTAGTCATTAATGATGAAGAGCAGCAGCATATTCTGAAAGTCCTCAGGATGAAGGATGGAGAAGAAATTCATGTTACAGACGGGAAAGGGAGTCTTGCATCCGGAACGCTGATGATTGAAGGTAAAAAAGCCGGTATCGATGTTTCGGCCATTAAAACAGATTTTCCGGATTTTGAGCCTAAACTTCATATTGCGATTGCACCGACAAAAAATATTGACAGAATTGAGTTTTTCGTAGAAAAAGCTGTTGAAATGGGTATTTCTGAAATTACATTTGTACTGACTGAAAAAACGGAACGTAAAAACATCAATACTGATAAAATCAGAAAACAGTCTATTGCAGCTTCAAAACAAAGCTTAAGATTTCATTTCCCGATTATTAATGACGTTGTAAAGTTTTCCGATTTTCTGAAGAATACCGAAATAAAAAACACTTTCGTGGCCCATTGCAATGAAAACCTGGAAAGAATTGAATTGAAAAATATTTCTAAGACAGGTTCCTATACTTTTCTTATTGGTCCGGAAGGTGATTTTTCCGATAAAGAAATTCAATACTTAACAGATCTTAAAATAAGAGCAGTCTCTCTTGGAAATCAAAGACTAAGAACAGAAACAGCAGGAATATTTGTTGCTGCATGGAATTATCTGACTTAAAAATCGATTCCGTTATCCCGGATATATTTTTCAAAGATCTGTTGTCCGCTTCTCATAGAATTGACTGCCCAGCGAATCTTCATTTTTATCAGCTTTTCTGCATTCAGTTTATAATCAATATCTGATCTGAGCAATTTCTGTTTTAATTCATACATACAGATTCCTGCCGCTACAGATACGTTAAAGCTTTTTGTGAATCCATACATTGGTATTGCTAAGGTTTCATCGGCAAAATCAATCACTTCCTCTGAAACTCCTTCCAGCTCAGTTCCAAACACCAAAGCAATGGGTTCCGTGATCTGATAATCGGGAAGCATCACTGCATTTTTTTCGGGAGAAACTGCCAGGATCTTATAGCCCTGGTTTTTAATTTTCTGTAGTGATGAAATATTTTTCGGCATTTTTTCTACCTCTACCCAGGTTTCTGCCCCTTTTGTAACGGTAAGATTGGGATTGAATACGTTTTCTTCTTCCAGAGCAACCACTTTATGAAATCCACACGCTTCTACCGATCTTACAATCGCCGCAGCATTTCTGAACTGATATACATCTTCCATCACCGGAAGAATAAAATCTGAACTTTCCGGAGAGAAGTGTTCAATTTTCTTTAATCGTTCTTCCGTTAAAAACTGTTTTAAATACTCAAAAGTTTGTGCTAAATCTTTCATTCATTTTCAAATCTTTGCAAATTAACGTAATTTTGAAGCTATGAACCAAACAGGCTCAGATTCTTTATTAAAAAGTATTACATGAAACGAAAAGTCCTGCTTATATATACCGGTGGAACCATCGGAATGGAAAAAGATTATGAAACCGGAAGCCTTCGCGCATTTGATTTTGGAAATATTTTTGAGAAAATGCCCGAAATGAAATTGATGGAATGTGAGGTATTCGTACATCCTTTCTCAAAACCACTGGATTCTTCCGATATGGGACCTGAAGAATGGAAAATCATTGCTAACTATATTCATAAGAATTACAACGCATATGACGGCTTCCTGGTGCTTCACGGTACAGACACCATGTCTTATACCGCTTCGGCTTTAAGTTTCATGCTCAAAGGATTGAGAAAACCTGTTATTTTAACCGGTTCGCAGCTTCCGATCGGTGATTTAAGAACGGATGCCAAAGAGAACCTTCTGACCAGCTTATATTATGCAAGTCTGTATGAAAATGATGAAGCAGTAATTCAGGAAGTGGCCATTTATTTCGAATATAAATTATTAAGGGGAAACAGAACGCTTAAATATTCTGCGGAGTATTTTGATGCCTATTCCAGTCCGAATTACCCTATGCTTGGCCAATCCGGTGTTCATCTGAATATTATTAAGGATAATCTGTACCGCTGTGATCCTAAGGTGGAGTTTCATGTGGATGATTATGTTTCCGAAGATATTTTATTCTGGAGAATCTTTCCGGGAATGCATTTAAGCCATTTTAAAGAAATCCCGAAAATGAAAGTGCTGATCCTTCAGGTTTTCGGTTCCGGAACCATTTTTAGTACTGAAAAAACACAGCAAACTCTTCAGGAGATCAGAAATAACGGAACTGAGATTGTAGTGGTGAGTCAGTGTATTTCGGGGGGCATCTCATTCGGGAAATATGAAAACAGTAATATTTTCTCAAAAATCGGGGCTATCAGCGGAAAAGATATTACAGCGGAGAGTGCTATCACAAAAGCTATGCATTTAATCAACAACCCGAAATACCCGGAAAGCTTTGCCGATAACTTTACAAAGAGTCTTTGTGGAGAAATTACAGACTAATTGCTTTAATTGTTTGGTAATTCAATAAAATACCTTATTTTTGCAATCTCAAATAGAGAGGTGTCCGAGTGGTTGAAGGAGCTACCCTGGAAAGGTAGTATACGGGTAACTGTATCGAGGGTTCGAATCCCTTCCTCTCTGCTGAGAGGGTCTTCATGATGAAGACCCTCTTTTTTTCGTATATCAGCAATCCTTTTTCTTTCATTTTCAAATGGTTATGCGACGCCAAGCCGAGCATTGTAGGTGTTCAATAAATACCATTTTCATAGTACAGATTGCTGTCGAACACCATATTTACAAATTCCCTCTTTTGCAGGGTGTCGGAAGTAGTATATACGTGTCGCATATCTGTCAAAAGGTTAAGGTTGTCTTCCAATATACCAAATGCCTTGCTCTTGTTGTTTCCTAACCTTTCAATCGCTCCTTTGGGATTCAGTATCTCATTATTATATATTGAATAAGGTATCCTTGTTGATTTCGTTCTTTATCCATTTTTCCTCAACCGAAAATAGCTTTTCCTCGACCTCCTGTAATCGGCTTCTCTTTTCAACAGCCTTTTTACGGTTGTTTTCCATTTCCGAATCGAGCGAACTTTTCGTTACCGTCCTAATCTTTCTTACCCCTGCATTCAGGCAGGCACATCAGCTCACAGGCTTCCAAAAATTGGTTATGGGCTTTTATCGCACTTATATTATTGTGCTTGGAGTGCCTGCACTTGTAATAATACTTGCCCGATTTGCCCTTGGCGGTGCACCAGACAGTGGATTTCCACAATGGCATTTCAATACCCCACGCAACGGGATTTCATCGTCTATAACCGTTCTTGTTTTTTCGGGCGTTTCATTTTCTCCTGTACCATTATCCAAGTGGTTTTGTCAACGATGGCTTCGTATATGCCGTCAAACAATCCGCCTGCATAATCCTTATAGGCTTAATCCTGCATAGATCGGATTTTTAAACACTTTTTCGATAGCCATATTACCTTTTGTCGAGAAGCCTAACTCTTGAGCCTGTTGTTTTATCGGATAGAGAGATGTCCCCTTAAATAGGCTTCATAGATAAGTGTACTATCTTAGCTTTCCTCAATGACCAATCTACGTTCTTTCCGCTCTCCCTCTTTCCTATATCCGAACGGAGCGTTCTTGAAGACAAATACCGTTGAATTGGCTATACACATCACAAACAGCGAAACGGAATTTAAAAAGCAGCTCAAAGAGCAGGGTATCAATGCGGTTGTCCGCAGGAACGAGAGCGGACGGATTTATGGTATCATGTTCATCGACCACGAAAGCCGAAGTGTCTGGAACGCTTCACAATTAGACAGAAACCTGTCTGCAAATCGGTTTAATGATTAGTGGAACAATGGAAACAAACCCGAATTGAAAATGCAAGACAACCCTGTTTCTAATATGAACACCATAGGCCACCAACCGACTAAAGACCTTTTTGAGTTTATCACTAAGGAACATTCGCAAAGTTCTGATTTGGGATTATCCAGCCTATTGCTCCAAGCACAGGGCGAAGACTACGAGGAAGAACAGTTTACAAACCGAATGAAAAAGAAACAAAGGAAGCTATGATACAAGTGAATTAGGCAAGAGATAAATTTGCCTATATTTCTTTAAACTCATTCCCTTATGGCGTTTGAAAAACTTGTTGATATGGCTCTCATCGGCAAATCCAAATTCGTCCGCTATCTCATGCACCCTTTTGTCACTGAAACGCAGTCGATGCTCGATCTGCCGGATCCTATAAGAAGAAATGTACTGTTGGATCGGTTCATTGCATTGCTTTCGAAAATAGCTACCAAGATATGTGGGGGACAATCCAAATTCTTCGGCTATTTCTGCAATTTTCAATCGATCGGGTTGGCGGATATTTTCCTGTATGTAATCCAGAATGTTCAGGATACGTACATCGGCATTAGGAGAAAGGTTTTCTGGTTTTATGACCGAAATATTTCTGGCAGCGATGACGATAATGGCATTGACAAAATGACGTACCAAATCTTCACTGTATATATTATCGTGGTCAAGGGTACGCCGTATTCCATCCATAATGGAAGCGACCATCTGTCTATCATCAGGATTGACCAAAATCGAACCTGAAAGATGTGAAGCATAGTATAACAGGCATTCGATGTGATCAATACTTTGCCAGCTATAACTCTTGACATAGCACGGAGCAAAACGGATGACTATAAACTCGCATGTGTTTTCAAGATCGAATGTGTGACTGTCCTTTGGTGTAATCAGGAAAAGATCACCGGATTTAAAAGGAAGACAATTACCATTGATCGAATGATATCCCTGACCGGACAATACATACACAAATTCAAAAAAATTGAATTGGCGGTCACGTAAAGGACAACTATCTACCTTTTCGTAATAAACTTCCAATGATTTGTGCATATTCTCTCTCGCCATAATGACAAAGATACCCAAATAGACTTGAAATGTACCTGTTTTTTAGTTTTTTATCGGTCTATTTTTGCATAGATCAATCAAGAACAGATGAAAGCAATCGTATTGGAAAATTTCGGAGGTGTCGAAAACCTTGTCTACAAAGACATTGAAAAACCTACAATAACAGCACATGAGGTACTGGTCAAAGTAAAGGCAATCAGCATCAATCCTGTTGATGTCAAAGTCCGAAGCCGACAGGCTCCACTGGCAGAGGATCTGGCAAAATACGATCCCTTGATATTGGGCTGGGATATTTCGGGCGAAGTAACGGAAATAGGAAATGAGGTTACCCAATTTAATATCGGGGACGAAGTATTCGGCATGGTCAATTTTGTCGGGCATGGCAGAGCCTATGCCGAGTACGTCGCAGTCCCTGCCCGGCATCTCGCCCAGAAACCCAAAAACATCAGTCACTTGGAAGCTGCCGCAAGTACCTTGGCAGCATTGACTGCTTGGCAGGCTTTCGATAGCTACGGCAAGTTAAGATCTACGGACAAAGTACTTGTCCATGCAGCATCGGGAGGTGTTGGGCATTTTGCCGTACAGGTCGCCAAACATATCGGTGCATTTGTGATCGCTACTTCGTCAGGCCCAAATAAGGATTTTGTGTTGGGATTGGGATCGGACGAGTTTATCGATTACAGGAACGTACGTTTTGAGGAGGTGTTGCAGGATATTGATTTTGTATTGGAAACCATCGGAGGTGCCAATTTCCAGAAATCCGTGCAGGTGCTTAAACCTTTTGGAACCATTGTCACATTGCCCTCGGGACATACAGAGGAAGATGAGTTAAAAGCACGTGAAAAACAGCTACATGCCTGTTATTTCATGTCGGTTTATTCCTGCGGACAGGATATGCAACATATCGCATCCCTATTGGCAAAAGGCGTGCTGAAACCCCACATATCCCATGTATTCGGATTTGACGAAATGGCAAAAGCACACATGCAGATTGAAACGGGACATACAGTCGGTAAAGTAGTCATTCAATTATAGAAGAAAATGGATTATAAAGAACTTTCCAAGAAGAACATAGGTTTGTTATACAAGGCTCATGCAAGTATCCGTCAATCAGGAATAGATACCGGACTTATCGCTTTGGCAGAACTAAAAACATCACAGCTAAATGGTTGTGCCTACTGCTGTAGCTTTCATGCCGATGAACTCCGTGAGATGGGTATCGACCAGCGTCTCATTGACAAAATTCCGGGATACAGACATTCACAATCGTTCACGAGAGAACAATTCGCCGTACTCCGTTGGGCAGAGACATTGACCTTGTTGAAAGAGGATACGGATCTGATTTTAGCGGATCTAATGCCATTGTTTGACGACAAGCAGATCGTAGATCTAACGGCAAGCATTTCGTTAATGAATGCATTGAACAGGTTGAGGATTAGTTTGGGAGACAAGGATTAAATAAAACGATAAGAATATGAAAAAAACACGACCAACTGTTCCCGAAGAAATGAATGCCTGTTTTGCGGCAGCCTACAACAGCGGCAACATAGAACGGATTGCAAATCTGTTTGAACGGGGAGCGATAACCGTGACCATCGAAGGGCGATCCCTTACCGGTGAAAAAGAAGTCCGGACAGATCACATCAATCTATTGGGATTGGATAGCAAGATGACATCCGTCAATCAGTTTGCCATAAGGTTTGAAAATATCGCATTGTTGCGGGCTGGTTGGTATATAGATACTGTCAATAAAGATGGCAAGCCTATTTCTATAAACGGTTCTTCCTCGGAAGTAGTACGCCAGCGGCAAGATGGCACATGGTTTTATATCATTGACCATCCATTTGGGAACACTATATAATAAAATGTATGGGCATAGAACATAAAATAGATAGCGAACTGTATAGGGTACTGTCCCAAAGTAATTTCAATAAGATCGATTACAATACCTTATTGGTACATGATCCTATCCAGATCAGAAGAGAAGAGAAGAGAAGAAATGGATTTATCACTAAAAGAAGAGCCTCTTGCCATTCCCAAACGGCTTGATGTGAGAAATATCCATATTTCCTCTACTGAAAAGTCAAGAAACATCAGGCTGAGAACATATCGACCGAAAGGTAAACAAGACTTACCCGTATTGTTGTATTTTCACGGAGGGGCATTTATATTCGGTACACCTGAACAATACGATTTCATATTTTTCAAGTTGGCTCTGGATATTGGTATGCTGATTGTTTCCGTAGATTATCGATTGGCACCCGAAAATCCATTTCCGGCTGGAATGGAAGACGGTTATAACGTACTCTTGTGGTTATCCAAAAATGCCAATCAGATTAATGGAGACAAAAACAACATCCTTATTGGTGGCATCAGTGCCGGAGCAACGATTGCAGCATCTATTGCACATTTAGCGAGAGACAGAAAAGAAGTCGTAATTCGACATCAGTATTTGCTTTATCTTACGACAAGCCACCTTTTGGCAACTCCGTCGATGGATGAATTAGCCGATGCTCCTATGCAGACCCGAACATCGGCAGAATGGATGTGGAAGTATTATTTACAGAATAGAATAACCAATCCTCTCAAATATGTGGTTCCCTTGTTGGAAAATAATTTTAAGGATTTACCAAGCGTAACTGTTGTGGTATTTGAACTTGATCCGTTGAAAGATGAAGGAAAATTGTACGCTCAAAAATTAAAAGAAGAGGATATTCCGGTCAACCTATTGGAAATACAGGGAGCAGTACATGCCTTTGACTTTTTCTCTTGTCGGCTATCAGATACTTTTTATGAACAACAGGTAACATTATTCAAACATATTTTAAACCAATAGAAATGAGAAAGATAGTTGTCATCAACGGACATCCGTACAAAGAAAGTTTTAACAGTGCTATTGCACATTCTTATATAACTTCAGCTCTGAACTTCGGTTCGCAGGTACGATACATTGCCATCGGCGAATTGGATTTTAACCCAAATCTACAATATGGCTATCAACAGCGGATGGAGCTTGAACCGGATCTGGTGAAGGCATTGGAAGATATACGTTGGAGCGAACATCAGGTCTGGATACATCCGCTGTGGTGGCTTGGTATGCCCGCCATTATGAAAGGATTTTTTGACCGGACATTTCTTCCGGGG
>NZ_AKJY01000043.1 GCF_000282115.1 Chryseobacterium populi | reverse complement strand
CCGCCTGAAACAGGAGGTACAAGCTGCCACAACTATGCTTGCGGCGGTGGATTCTGGTGCTAATGAAACAATGAGAATGAATAGTTTGTCAATAAGCTATTCATTCTTTACGTATTATTTTAAATGATCGCTTTATCATCCATAAAACCGCAATTAAATATGAAAAAAATATTATTACTCTTCCTGATACTGATCTTCGGAATCGGGTTTGCCCAGAAAGTAAAAAAAGCAGAAAAGGTAAAAGATAAATTTGAATCCCGACAGCCGCAGGATATGTCTGTTCCACCACCGCCAGTGACTGCTTTTCCGGCTCAGTACCCGGGAGGAAACAAAGCATTTATTGATAACGTCAAAAAGAATTTAAATAAAGATGCGCTCAAAAACCTCAGCAAAGATCTAAAAACAAAGATCATCCTGAAAGTAAGCTCAGATGGCACTATTTTGAATGTCTCGACTTACGGAGACAATGAAGCTTTCAATACTGAAGTAAAAAAAGCAGCAGAAAAAACCACCTCAAAAGTTAAATGGGAAGCCGGAAAAAACAGCAAGGGTGAAAAAGTAATTGACATCGTGAATCTTCCGTTTAAATATTTGAATACCTAAAACAGCAGTTATTGGGTTTCAAAAAAACTTTGCTCTTCGATACACAGAAATATTATTTTTTCCATGTACTAAAAAAATATTCTGTCTCTACCACTAATCTGGAAAATCTCGTCTTAAATTTTTCTATATTTGTACAAAGCACAGATATAAATATCATTATGGAAAAGCTAAGAAGTCTAAGAAAACAAAGGGGATTCTCCCAGGAAAAAATGGCCGGTATCATTGCAACAGATCCTTCCAACTACTCCCGCAAGGAAAGAGGCGAAATAAAAATGTTTGATGATGAGTGGGAAAAACTGGCTGCAGCTTTGGAAGTGCCTGTGGAAGAGATAAAAGAGGAAAGGCTAATAGCTATAGTTCATAATAATCACGACAGCACCACTTTTAATGGTAATTCCGGTAGCTATTTTAATAACTTCACTGGCATACCTAATTCTATTGTAGAAAATTTGCAAAGCTATATTAAAATTTTAGAGGAGAAGATTGTAACTTTGAAGGAGGAAAATGAGAAGTTGAAAGAGTAAACAGATTAATGAATAAACAATTACAATTTCAACATGATCAACAAGCATAAAACATATTGTTATCGTATCACACATATAAGCAACTTATCTCTTTTATTGCAAAATGGTATTGTTAATAAACACCATCCCAATGCTTCTCAGAATTATGTTGATATTGGCAATCCTGAAATTATTGATGTTCGGAGTGCAATGCCTGTAAAAATTAGTAATTATGGAATGATTGGCGACTATGTTCCGTTTTATTTTACTCCAAAATCTATGATGCTTTTTAATATAATAACTGGTTATAGGCATCCTCTAGTTTTAAAAAGAAACCGAAGTGAAATATTGGTTATACGTTGCTTAATTAATGATTTGGCAACCTTATCACAATGGTTTTTCACAGATGGACAAGGCAATGACATGGCAAGTAATCATTATAATAATTTAACAAATCTAGAAAAAATTGATTGGCAAAGCATACAAAATAGTGATTTTTCAAAAACTGATGGTGATTATGATCGACCAAGAAGATATCAAGCAGAATTTTTGATTTTTGAACAAGTACCATTGATAAAAATAGAATCACTAAATGTTTATAACAAACATTCAGCAGATATTGTAACCAATATTTTAAATCAATATAATATTAATCTGGCTGTAAATATTCAGCCACAATATTTTTTTTAAAATGATAAAAGTATTTGAAGGTGATATGATGCAATCTGGAGCGGAAGCTTTAGTAAATACAGTAAATACAGTAGGTGTAATGGGTAAAGGAATTGCATTACAATTTAAAGAAGCTTTTCCAAATAATAATAAAGCATATATTGATGCTTGTAAGAATAAAGAATTAGAACCAGGTAAGCTGTTGACTGTATGGGACGAAAATTTACAATTAGGTAAAAAGCTAATAATAAATTTCCCCACAAAAGTTCATTGGCGATATCCTTCAAAATATGAATATATTGAAAAAGGATTAATTACCTTGCGTGAGTTACTGCAAAAAGAAAAAATAAAAAGTATTGCAATACCACCTTTAGGAAGTGGTAATGGTGGTTTGGATTGGGACAAAGTAAAACCTATGATTGAACAAGCATTGGAAGGATTGAAAACAGAGATCATGATTTATGAGCCAAATGCTGCAATTAAGGCTATTTTACAAAAAGAAGAAATAAAAAAAGAAATAAAATTGACACCAGCTCGTGCTTCATTACTTTATTCTTTATTCGCTTTTGAAAGTATGGGTGAATATAGTAGTTTATTTGCAGCAAACAAATTAGCATATTTCCTACAGCGAAAAGGACAAAAATTGAACCTTAATTTTAAAGCTCATCATTATGGTCCATATGCTATTGGTGTAGAAAAAGTGCTTTATCATCTAAATGGAGTTTACTTAAAGGGAATGGAACAAGGAAACACAAGACCATTTGAGCCTTTACAATTAAACTATGAAAAATGGAAAGAAGTTAAACAATATATTAATAGAGAACTTTCTTACGAAGATGCCCAACGGGTAAAAAGTCTTATTCAATTTTTAGCAGGCTTTACTTCAGAACTTTCATTAGAAATTTTAGCAACAGTTGATTTTATAATTGCCCAAAACCCACAATATTCTATTGATGAAGTAACTCAAGCTATTGCAAATTGGAATATGCGCAAGAAAGAATTATTTAAGCGTGAATATATTGAAGCATCATATAATTACCTTAAAAATTATTCTTCCACCTTATTTGGGTAATAGTATATTTAATTATGAATAAATATATCTGAACTACAAATCAATAGTCAAAAAAAAAGAGAAACCTCCCGGTTTCTCTTTTATATTATCCAAACTTCCTCTTCCTCAACCAGAAGAACAATCCTCCCAGCGCTCCTATCGCTACTAAAGGAAGCAGCAAATTAAACCACTGCCAGTTATTCTTTTCTTCTGTAATTCTTTGTCGGTCAAGAAGTCTTTCTTCAATATTCCGGTTTCTTAATTCCATTAAATTGCTATCATCTAAAAGGTAGTCTAATGCATTTCTCAGGAACTGCTCGTTTCCAAACTGCTCATTGGTCAGCATATCTACGCCTAAAGGTAAAGGTTGTCCCTTGATCACCTTGTTTCTTCCCACATCACCATCTGCAATGATGATCATTTTATTTTCGGGGCTCTGTGCCTTGAAGCCCGGATATGATTTTCTTTCAATTCTTGAGGAGTAGGCAGAAGTAAATTTACCTTCCAGAGAAACCGCGTAGATTTTCGGGGTACTTGGTTTTTCCATTTGTCCGAGGCTGTCTACACTCGAAATTTCTTTTAAATCAACATAATTCGGCACCTGCTTCAGTAACGTTCTTTCACTTGATTCAAAAAGAACATTGGTTTTGATATTTTTCCTTCCCAAAGTATCAATTGAAGTCGGGAACTCAAATTTTACAGGGTTGATATTTTTCGTGATCGGGTTATTGTGCTCTGCAATTCCTAACGGGAAGTATGGCCACGGAAGGCTTGTGTATTGCGGGTTTCCGCTTACTTCTCCGGTTACAAGACGCAGCAATGCAAATTTCTTTACATCTTTTACCAAGGCAGGATTGATCCTGATCCCGTAGTTGAAAAAGAAGTCCGTCATATTGATATCCACAGGGAACGGCATTACTTTTTTCGATCTTGTCAACGTATCCATTTCTGCGTTTACGGCATCGATCATCCAAAGGGTTTTACCACCATTCATGATGTATTGGTCAAGGATCACTTTTTCACCATCTGTGAATGCTTTTCTTGGTTTTGCAATCACCAGGGCACTCATCTGTTTCAGCATCGGAAGATCGGCCATGGTAAGCTCGGTCTGGTTTTTAGGAATCACCGGTCCTGCATCATAATTTTCTAAGGCAAGGTGCATGAATCCCTGGAATTCATCTGGACTTAATTCATCCTGGTTCACCAAAACCCCTACTTTTTTTCTGGTGTCCGCTGCAATATTTTTGATATTTGAAACCAGGTTATATTCTAAGTTTTCAATAGATTTTGTCAGCTGCTGATCGGCATCAATTCCGGTCTGCTGAACCACCAGCGGAATAGAAACTCCCCTTTTGTCATATTTCACCACCGCATAAGGAAACAGCATGATCTGGGACACTTTCCCGTCTTTGATATCCGGAAGTACAGAAGGTTCCATACCCATAGCCATCAAAGTATCCTGTGACATTTTAGTTTTGATAGGGTCAATGAATCTGAAATCTATTTTCGGATTGATCTTCCTGAACTCTTCCAGCATGAATTTCGTTTCATTCTGAATCTGCTTAAAGCTTGCCGGAAAATCTCCTTCCAGATAAACTTCAACCTTCAGGGGCCTTTTCACCGACTTTAATACTTTAACCGTACTGTCGGAAAGGGTATATCTTTTTTCTTTCGTTAAATCTAAACGTATTCCCGAAACCGCCAGGATAACGGCTAACGGTAAAATTGCAAAAAGTAAAATTCCTAACGGAGATTTAAATGATATCTTCTTCATAATTCTACTTCTTTTTATTGATAAAATGATTAGACAATGCTAGCGTAATACCGATGACCAGAACAAAATAAGCGACATCCTTAAAATCGATAAGCCCTCGTGTAAAACCTAAAAAGTGCTGATAAAAGCCTACATTCTGCAGGATAAAATCGGCACCGCCTAATAATTTATAACTCGCCAGCTGCTCGATCCCGAAATACATGATGAAACACATGAAAACGCCCAGCAGGTAAGCCATAATCTGGTTTTGTGATAATGATGAAGCCAATATTCCTACTCCGGAAAAAGCAGCAATCAGGATAATCAGACCGATATAGCTTCCGAAAGTCATTCCCAAATCTATATTTCCTTCAGGCACCCCTAAAGCATACACGGTATAAAGATAAATCAATGACGGAATCAGGCATAAAATCCCGACTACCCAAACCGAAAGGAATTTTCCCAACACCAGGTCTGAAATTTTCAAAGGCTGGGAAAACAGCCAGTTTAATGTTCCTGTCTGCTGCTCTTCCGCAAATGTTTTCATAGACAATGCGGGGATGATAAACATCAGCAACCACGGAACCAAAACAAAATAGCTCTGTAAGGAAGCCATTCCGATCTCAAAAATGTTAGAATCATTATCGAAAAAAAACAAAAAAAGAGTTGCTATCAGACTGAAAGCTGCAATGATGATCCACGCGCTCCAGTTTCCGAAATAACTCCAAAGTTCTTTTTTAAAAATTGCAATCATAGTTTTTTGTAAAATGTAAAATGTAAAAAGTATTAATGTACATCAATACTCTGCACTGATACTCTATTATTTATTACTTTTTTTATTTTTATTAACCAGCTTTACCGTCATCATGATTAAAAATACAAGAACGAAAAATCCTGCGATTAATTGCCACCAGTATTCTATTACCATAGATTTTAAGATCACCGTGAATACGACCAGGAATAATATGAAAGTCGCTATTTCATTGGCCTGCCTCAGCTTTATATTGGCAGTTTCAAGGGTATTCCCGTTAAGGGCTTTTAGCTTCAGCACTTTTTTCCAGCACCAGTAATGGTACACTGCAAGGCCAATCAGGAAAGTAAGCTTTAAGTGAAACCACGGCATTTTCATCAGTCCGGTATTCATAACAATCATGGCCAGTCCGCAAACCGCCATGATAACGCCTGCAGGAACGGTAATGATGTTCCAGAGCCTTCTCGCCATAAAGGTATACTGCTCTCTTAAAATCTTCTTTTTTTCTTCGGCAAATTCATCGGTATCTTTATAGTAAACAAAAATTCTCACGAGATAAAAAATCCCTGCAAAATAGCTTACCATGAAGATAATATGTAAAGCTTTTATGATTGTATAAAGCATCCTGAAAATTTGTTTGCAAAGATAGTTTATTTAAGAAAAAAACAGAATTTAATCTGAAAAAATGATTTTAAAATAAGAATAACCGATTTTTATTAAAATCTGAAAATTAAATTCAAAACCATGCTGTAAACTTACTTTTTATAGGAAATACCGTCTGTCTTTTTTCCGTCATGGTATTTTTTAATGTACAGAAGCTCCCCTTTATCATTGTAATATTTCCAGTCTCCGATATAATACCAGTGGCGCTGGTCCTTGGAAATATCCAGTTTCGACTGCCCCACTTCCATTATTTTACCGTTGGGAAAATATCTCCTGGTTTTTGTAAGGCCTTTTTTGATTTTATCTTTCTGGTAAAGCTTATGCTTAAAATCCTTAGTATCGGAATAGGTTTTCCAGACTCCTTTCTTCTCTCCTTTATCATATTTCCCAATGGCTGTGAGAACTCCGTCATCCGAAGAATATTCTTCCTTCCATTTGCCGTCTCTTTTATTTACTTTATTTTCATCTCTGATGTATTGATTCATTTTAGTCTTACAGGAAACTACAGATAAAAGCACCAATAAAAGAATGGATATTTTTTTCATAAAAAAACAGAATTTCTGTAAATATAAGAAACTCTGTTTTCATTCTACAGTTGTAGAGATTGTTTATTATTATGAAATCACTCCCAACTCTTTTCCTACTTTTTCAAAACCGGCAATTGCTTTATCCAGATGCTCTCTTGTATGAGCGGCAGAAAGCTGAACCCTGATTCTCGCTTTTCCTTTCGGAACTACCGGATAAAAGAAACCAATCACATAAATACCTTCATCCATTAATTTCTCAGCCATTTTCTGGGCAAGCGGAGCATCGTAAAGCATTACCGGAACAATCGCCGCATCACCATCAGGAATATCAAAACCTTTGGCTTTCATTTCTCCCCTGAAATATGCTGCATTTTCCATTACCCTGTCACGAAGTGTGGTGTCGTCTGAAATCATATCCAATACTTTCAATGCAGCACCTACGATTCCGGGAGCCAGTGAATTGGAGAATAAATAAGGGCGGGAACGCTGTCTCAGCATATCAATAATCTCTTTTTTACCGGAAGTAAAACCTCCTAAAGCTCCTCCTAAAGCTTTTCCCAATGTAGAAGTAATGATATCTACCCTTCCCATCACTTCATTGGCCTCATGAGTTCCACGACCTGTTTTCCCGATGAAACCTGTTGCGTGGGAGTCATCAACCATTACTAAAGCATCATATTTGTCAGCTAAATCACAAACTCCTTTCAGATCGGCTACAATTCCGTCCATTGAGAAAACTCCGTCGGTCACAATGATTTTAAAACGGTGATTCTTTTCCGAAGCTGCAATCAGCTGGGCTTCAAGATCTGCCATATTGTTATTTTTATAACGGTATCTTGCTGCTTTACAAAGACGTACCCCATCAATGATAGAAGCGTGGTTTAATTCATCTGAAATAATTGCATCTTCTTCTGTGAATAAAGGTTCAAAAACTCCGCCGTTCGCATCAAAGCATGCTGCATACAAAATAGTGTCCTCAAGACCTAAAAATTCAGCAATTTTCTGCTCCAGCTGCTTATGAATATCCTGCGTTCCACAGATAAAACGAACGGATGACATACCATAGCCATGGGACTCGATCATATCCTGAGAAGCTTTCATTACTTCAGGATTGTTGGATAATCCCAAATAATTGTTGGCACAGAAGTTCAGCAGTTTTTTCCCGTTAGCTTCAATTTCAGCACTCTGTTGGGAAGTAATGATTCTTTCTCTTTTGTAAAGTCCGTCGTTATCAATATTCTGTAATTCGTTCTGTAAATTTTGAAGATATTTTTCAGAGATCATTTTTAGTAAATTTTTAGATGTGCTAATTTAATAAAAAGGCTGTAAACTCGAAGCCTTTATGATTTTTATTCTGAAAAATTCAAATAAAAAATTTAGGTAGCTGTATTTTTTATCATTAGTCTATTAATTTAGTAGGATAATAATTATATTTGTTTTCTAAATCCAAAAAATGAGACTAGCACCTGTACCAAAAGTTAAGAAAATATCATCCGGCGGATTCCTTAATCAATATATGAAACCCCGCCTGCCATTAATCTTAGAAGATTTCGTGGATTCTGAAAGCCCGGCATTCAAAAAATGGAATTACAACTTTTTCAAAAAAATAGCCGGAGATCAAAAGGTGAATATTTATGGCAGCGAGCTTGAATCTTTAGACAGAGTCGCAAGCAAACCCATTTCTCAAACTACATTTTCAGAATACCTCGATCTGATAAGCGCCTCCCCTACTGAACACCGCCTTTTTTTATTTAACTTACTGAGTATAAAACCTGAATTGAAGAATGATATCCATTATAATGATGTTACAAAAGGAAAGATTATAAAATGGCTTCCTTTTATGTTCTTCGGAGGTGAAGGATCAGTCACCAGGAATCATATTGATATCGATATGTCCCATGTTTTTATTACCCAGTTTCAGGGGATCAAAAGAATATGGCTCTTTCCCTGGGAACAATCTGCCCTGATGTACAGACTTCCTTATAACTTCCACAGTCTTACTAATATTAAAGAACCTGACTATAAAGAATATCCTGCTCTACAATATCTGAATGGCTATGAAACTGTTATTAAACCGGGAGAGACCCTTTATATTCCTTCCGGATGGTGGCATTATATACAATATGAAACGGAAGGATACTCTGTTTCTATAAGGGCATTACCTTCAAGCCCGCTTGAAAAATGGCGGGGCTTTAAAAACCTGGTGATCACGAGGCATTTTGATAATGCAATGCGGAATCTTTTTAAAGAAAAATGGTTTAGCTATAAAGTGAAAAAAGCCAGGAAACGGGCTCTTAACGCGATGAAAAAACAAAAAAGCTTTGAAATCTGAAAACCCGATTATATTAACAATTAAAAATTACTGCAATGGAATTACTGTATGCCATGATCTCTGCCGAGCGTTCCCATTATTTTTACTATCCGATTTTTTAAAATCTTAATAGTATAAAGAAAAAAAGAGGCTGTCTCAAAAGGGGCAGTCTTTTTTCTGTCTCAAAATTTGTAGT